>CAZGHT010000004.1:0-134560 GCA_964525535.1 uncultured Rhodothermaceae bacterium | reverse complement strand
TGCGCATCCGGCGCGTAACATCTGTTAAATAAGTGATGTTACGCGAACTGTGCACAGCAGGCTTGTTTACGCGGCTTTGCACGGTTGCGCATCCGGCGCGTAACATCTGTAAATAATAGCAAACGTATTGATGAAAAAGAGCGCTAAATCGTTTTTGCATCGTGCAGGGCTGCTAGGGCCAGTACAGCGGGTGTACTTTAACCTGAAAACGGCGTCTCCCTCCGTAGTCTATCGCGAGGTTTTCGGATCCCGGTCTCCGAAAGGCATACCCACCCCACCCCCCGATCTGATATACGACATCATAGCCTGCAACTGGCGTGCAGTTTACCTCGACTCCGGCAGGCATATTGCGGAGGATCTCTTCCAGATTCTGGAGGATAACGACATCACTCTTGAGGCTTTAACCTCTATCCTGGACTTCGGGTGCGGGTGCGGCCGGCTGATCCGGCACTTCGCTCATCGTACGGAAGCCCGTCTCACAGGGAGCGACTATAACCCGAGGCTGGTCCGATGGTGCAGCGAGCACCTTCCGTTCGGCCAATTTACGACCAACGGACCGCTCCCACCTCTTTCATTCGACGAACAATCGTTCGATCTCATATACGCGCGGTCTATTTTCACGCATTTCACCCGTGAAATACAGGAGTTGTGGATGACGGAGATGCATCGGGTGCTGAAGCCAGGTGGGTACTTCTACTTCACCATGCATGGCGAGCCGCTCGCCCGGGGGTTGTCCCCGGAACAACGCAGCCTCTTCGACGCAGGGCAGCTTGTGGTCACATATTCCTCTCTGGCGGGAGAAAACCTGTGTTCCAGCTATGGGTCGCGCACCTATGTCGAACACGTTTTGCTGGACCGCTTCACCCTGGTAGACTTCATCGAAGGCCGTGATGCGGAGCACCTGAGGCAAGATATTTATTTGCTGCAGCGAACCGACTGATGACGTATTACGGATCCTCCAGGGCTGGGAGCAGATAAAATACCCCGTTTCGAAAGACGGGGCCGGGAAGCCGAACGGTCCTCGTATCGACAACCTGCATAGTCTCGAGATCTACGGTATGAAACACTTCCGTTCGGTCTTCCAGCCATTCGGTCTCGAAATCCTTCAGATCCAGCTGGAACTCTCTGAACATGAGCCGGCCATCATCTGTAGTGCGCACATAGAAACTCAAAAAATCGTACCGTACCGTTTCCCGCAATCGACCGTCCTCGGCGAGCAAACGAACGACCGTCTGCGTCTCGTTCTGGTCGACCACCAGAAGGCCGTTTCCACTGCGGTGGAGGGTAGCGTTGTAGAGCATATGGTCCGCACTCTCCAGGGGGAGTGTGATCGAGACGTTATCTGTGTACAGGTCGTACGTATAAACCGTGTTGTCTCCCCAGGCATAAAAATGAAATCGGGCTCCAGTCGAGTCGAATACTCCTTCCAGTATTCCCGAAGCCACTCTTTTCTCACGAATTACCTGTTCCTTACGAAGATCGAACACTTGCAATACGTAGGGTAGCGACGTATCGACCACGTAATTCCCTTCTTGAAAGGGCGCCGTCACGATCATCAGTATATCCTCGCCTTGAGAAAGCGCAATGAACTGCGGATTCCCCCGCACCGTTTCGGGGTCAACGGACCACTCTTTTAACACGACTCCGGTCGACGCATCTACACGAAGCACGTAATACCAGGGGGCTTCCGGCACATATTCCGAACGGGTGGCGAGATGAAACAGGGTACGGCCAGAGTGATCCCAGGCGGTATGAATGATCGAGTACCCCGGGGGCGACAGCCGTCTCCATGTACGGGCGGCAAAGCGGTAGCACGAATACATCAAGGGTAATTGTTCAGCAGCGCGGAATACTCCACATACCTCATCGTTGCTTCGATCGAATCGCATGAAGATATTCCAGACCAGGGTCATCTCACCTGACAAAGCCTGTCCTCGAATGCCGTCGTCATCCATCAATACCAGATCTTCGGTTGTCCCCTTTTTCCATCGCGCCGGTACCGGGAATACGAATAGATCGCCTGAAGCTGCCAGGCCCGCGCGTGAGCGCGAGCCTGGATCGGCTACCGGATTGCTTTCTTCCATACAACCTGTGCTAAGAGATAGGACCAGGAATACTATCCAGAGGGATCGATTGCACCTTTTTCGTTTCACCGTCATCGTACGATTGTAAGGGCTTGTGAGACGAAGCGGCGACCAAGGTGACCCACGACGAAATACCGCCCCGCCGGCACTTCGAGCCCCGATTCGGCCGTCATATCCCAGTCGAAGAACACCCGCTTCCGATCCGGCGGGATGGTCCACGAACGCACGACACGACCGAGGACGTCGTAGACCGCAAGGCGGCCGGCGATGTCTTCTACGTCCGACACCGAAAACGACACGCGGTCCTTCGCCGGGTTAGGATAGGCGTCGAAAGAAAGCGACGGTGCGGGCTCTTCTTCGGAAACCAGACCTGGCTCCGTGGTCTTGCCGGATTCATACGTTTTGCGCTTGTAGATGTCCTTCAATCGATACAAGAACGTTACGATCTCTTGCCGACTCTCCAGCCCAAACATGGATGTACTCGGAAGAACGTGGCTATCGGTAGACTGATGAACCATGTCTACATAGAGATCGACGCGCTCCTCGAAATCGATTGAAGCATTCGAGGCCGTTTTCAGGAATCCGTTTTCGACCAACCACCCTTCGATATCCGGCCCGTACTGTTCCGCGACATAGTCAAGGAATGCCAGGGAGGCCTGGTTCGCGATCCCTCTGAGGTCCCGCTCATCGGCTGTAGCCGCGAAAGACTGGACGAAGTAAGGATCGGGCGTCAGTAGGGCTTCTACGTATTGAACGGACGGGGTCCTCGGAGGCGGAGAAGTGTTGTCGTCACACGATTCGGGACAGGTGCGGAAAAAAGACTTCTGGGCGTTAGCGGCCAACGTATGGTTGACGTAGATCGTAAACAGGCCCTGGGCAAAGTCGATTCCGTATTCATTCGCGGCCAGATACTCGTGTTGATAAATTCCGGAGATCGTTGCCACGAAGGCGACCCCGAATTCGGCCCAGTAATACATCTCTGGCGCTGCCGGGGGCAACGATCCGTGCCCGATCTGTCGCCCGTCGGGGGACTGCACATACCCCTGGATCGTCTTGTATGGCTGGGAAGTGCGCACCTTCGTCGTAGCCGGCTGCCCGAAGGCCGCAACCCGGGTCGCCCCGATCGGCGGCTCGATAATAGTGATCAGGGGACGCCCTGTGGGAGCAGGCCCCATCGGGAATTGCACTTCGCCGCAGGCCGATAACATGGGGAGGAGCAGGATCATCAGGCCGGTCCACCTGAGGCTCTCCTCTACCGGTAGGCCTCTCATACGGCCCGGCCTTCCTACGGCGAAACGGTTGATAACGCTCTCGATGACGCTGGAAAAAATATAGGGTATGACGTGCATAGCTGAATCCTCCGTAAGGTGAGTGACATTCGCCCTTATAGACAGATCCGCGTACGAAATCTAACCTGATTTATAACTCGCCCTTTTCTTCTTCACACATTTCTTCTTCAGTGGTGGTACGCGAACTGTGCGACGCAGGCTTGTTCACGCGGCTTTGCCCCCGTGTAAAGCCGCCCTGAAAAGACCTATGCGCATCCGACGCGTAGCATCTAATCTTCATAGAAGTCCTCGAATTTGAGTCGCAAAACTTCGATATTGGAACAGAAGGATGGGAGTACGAATCCAGTCCACGGCGCCTGTATCTGATACAATGAGTATGAACCGCATCAACGCTACATATCTAGCCGCTTTCGTGCTTGCCTGCGCACTGGCAGCAGGGTGGGGATTCACGGCCATAACGGTACCGTATACAGAGCCCATCGCTTACAATGAGGATATCCGGCTCATCTTCAACAGCAAGTGCATTGCCTGCCATGGAGGCGTCAAGCAGTCGGGGGGTCTCAGCCTGCTGCTCCGCGAGGAGGCACTGCTCCCCCTGGAATCCGGCGCGTACGCAATCGTCCCCGGCCGGCCGGAAGAAAGCGAACTCATCCGCCGAATCGCCCACGACGATCCCGAAGAACGCATGCCACTGGACCATCCGCCGCTCGACGACCGGGAGATCGATCGGCTCGAGCAGTGGATAGCCGAAGGGGCGCAATGGGAAACCCACTGGGCGTACCTGAAGCCCGAGCCGACGTTGCATCCGCCGAATGAGCGCTCCGACTGGGTCCGCAACGGCATCGATGCCTTCATTCTGGCCAGACTCGAGGAAGAAGGGCTGAGCCCCTCTCCGGAAGCCTCTCGGGACGTATTAATCCGCCGGCTCAGCCTCGACTTGATCGGCCTTCCGCCGACCCTGGCGGAAGTACAGCGCTTTCTGGACGACACCGCGCCCGGAGCCTACGAACGCCTTGTCGAGCGCCTTCTCGCATCGCCCCATTTCGGAGAACGGTGGGCATCTATGTGGATGGACCTCGCCCGGTACGGCGATTCGCAAGGATACCAGAAAGATCCCGGCCGCACCATATGGCCGTACAGGGACTGGGTCATCAACGCCCTGAACGAAGACATGCCCTTTGACCAGTTTACGATCGAGCAGCTCGCCGGCGATCTGCTTCCCGACCCCGACAGACGACAGCTCCTGGCCACCGCATTCCACCGGAATACGATGAGTAATGACGAAGGAGGGACGGACGACGAGGAGTTTCGGGTAGCCGCTGTGCTGGACCGCGTCAACACCACTTTTGAAGTCTGGCAGGGCACGACGATCGGCTGTGTACAATGCCACAGCCATCCCTACGACCCCTTCATGCACGACGAGTATTACGAGTTGTTCGCCTTTTTTAATAACACGAAGGACGAGGATAAACCCCACGAACGCCCTGTCCTCAGGTCGTATAGCCCTATGCAGGAGGATGAGGTGCGAGAAACCCTTCGCTGGTTCGACGAGCAGTGCGGCGCCCAGTATCTGGAGAATCACGGCACTCTGGAAGCCGCTCGCGACGCTTTGTTCGGCGACCTGAAACGGAAGGCAGGGCCCTGCGCGAAGGTTGTGGGCGACTCCGCCTGGACAGCGCATGTTCGGGAGCTGGAGCGGCTCGAACCGCCAGGCACACCCATCATGCAGGACTTCCCCCCCGACAGCAGCCGGATCACCCGCATCTTCGAGCGCGGCAACTGGCTCGTCCATGGGGATACCGTTCAGCCGGACGTGCCAGCGTCTTTACCCAACCTGCCGGCGTCTTACCCGAGGAATCGGCTCGGCCTGGCCCGCTGGCTCGTACACCAGGACAATCCCCTCACGGCAAGAGTCATCATCAATCGATTCTGGGAACAGCTCTTCGGCATCGGCATCGTCGAAACCCTCGAAGACTTCGGCTCGCAGGGCGAACCGCCCAGCCATCCTGAGCTGCTCGACTGGCTGGCCGTTCAGTTCATGCACGAACACCAGTGGAGCGTCAAGTCGCTCTTGAAGAGCATCGTGCTTTCATCGACGTATCGTCAGGCATCCATTGTCACGCCCGGCCTGATAGACCGCGATCCTCAAAATCGGCTGCTCGCCCGAGGGCCACGGTTTCGCCTCTCGGCAGAGCAACTCCGCGATCAGGCGCTTGCCGTAGGAGGGCTCCTCAACAGGAAACAGTACGGTCCCAGTGTGATGCCTCCACAGCCCGAGGGAACATGGCAAGTGATCCGCGGGGTGATGAAATGGGAAACGGCCCGCGATGAGGACCGATTTCGACGGGCCCTGTATACTTTCTGGCGCCGATCCAGCCCCTACCCATCCATGATTACCTTCGATACGCCCAGTAGAGAATACTGCGTATCCCGGCGTATCAGGACGAATACGCCTTTGCAGGCGCTCGTGTCCCTGAACGACGTCGTATTCATCGAGGCCGCCGTCGGGCTTGCGCATCGGATGCAGCGATCAGCACCAGAAAACTCTGAAAAACAGCTCGTACACGGCTATCGCCTGGCGCTGGCGTCCTACCCCTCTGAACAACAGCTCGCCCGCCTCGTTGCCTTTTACGAGACGACCCTCGCCCATTACCGCGATCATCCAGAGGCGATCCGTGAGCTCGTCCCCGACTCGCTCTCGGCAAGCCCCCAAACAGCCGCGTTGATCAACAGCGCGAATGTCATCATGAACCTAGACGCCTTCCTGAACAAATCGTGACCCCTTCCATCAACGAATTAATCCAGAAGCACCAGCGTTACCTCAACCGCCGGCATTTTCTACGGGATTGCAGCCTGGGACTCGGGGGCATCGCCCTCGCCTCATTGATGGGATGCGAATCGGGACAGGCTCTCTCCGAGGCGGGGCGCGACTTGAGCCGCCCCCTGGAATTACGAACGGGCCACTTTGCACCGAAAGCGCGGCAGGTCATTTTCCTGCATATGGCAGGGGCGCCCTCGCAGCTGGAGTTATTCGACTTCAAGCCGGCGCTGCATGCACACGACGGGCAGGATTGTCCCTCGTCGTTCCTCGAGGGGAAGCGATTTGCCTTCATTGAAGGCGTCCCCAAATTGTTGGGGCCTCAGGCCTCGTTCCAACAGCATGGGGCGTCGGGCGCCTGGGTGTCTGACCTGTTCCCTCATTTTTCGAACGTGGTCGACGAGGTGGCTTTTCTGAAAGCGGTTCATACCGACGAGTTCAACCATGCGCCGGCTCAACTCTTCATGCACACGGGTGCTCCTCGACCGGGGCGCCCCAGCATGGGCGCATGGCTGACGTACGGGCTCGGCTCGGAAAATCAGAACCTCCCCGGCTTCGTGGTGCTGGTTTCGGGGCAATCCGCTCCGAGCGCTGGCAAAAGTGTATGGGGCAGCGGCTTTCTGCCTTCTGTCTACCAGGGCGTTCAGCTTCGTTCTCAGGGCGACCCGGTGCTGTACATTTCTGACCCGGCCGGCGTCGATCGGTCCGTCAGAAAAGAAACGATCGCCACCATTAATGCCCTCAACCAGCTCGAGCACGAGCAGGTGGGTGATCCCGAGATTCTCTCGCGCATCTCTCAGTACGAGATGGCTTTTCGGATGCAGATGACCGTACCCGAAGCGATGGATATCTCCCAGGAGCCTGAGTGGACGCATCAGATGTATGGCACCGAGCCCGGCCAGACGTCCTTCGCCAACAATTGCTTGCTGGCGCGCCGGCTCGTCGAGCGCGGGGTCCGTTTCGTACAGCTTTACCATCGCGGCTGGGATTCGCACGGCAGCAACAGATTCGAAGCGCTGGAGGGCGGTTTTCTGGAACGCTGTAAGGAGGTGGACCGGCCGATGACCGCACTCATCAAAGACTTGCGGCAAAAGGGGCTGCTCGAAGAGACCCTTGTTATCTGGGGGGGAGAGTTTGGCCGCACGCCCATGCGCGAAAATCGGGGCGGCAAGGTGGCCCCCTACAACGGCCGGGATCACCATAGCGAAGCATTCACGATGTGGCTGGCCGGCGGCGGCATCAAACCCGGCATCACCTATGGAGAAACCGACGACCTGGGCTATCTCGGGGTAAAGGGCAAGGTGCACGTTCACGACCTCCAGGCAACGATCCTGCACCAACTGGGCATCGATCACGAGCGCCTGACCTATCCGTTCCAGGGCCGGCCATTCCGCCTGACCGACATTGCTGGCGAGGTCGTCTCAGACATCCTGACCTGAGCGAGGCTGCACCCCGGGCACCTCGGCCTGAAACGGCATGGACGGCTGTGCGCCCCGCCGAGATACGGCTATCGCGCCCGCTTCACATCCCACGCGGACGGCTTGCTCTAGAGCGTGCCCCTGCGTGTACGCCAGCGCCATCGCAGCCGTGAATGCATCTCCGGCCGCCGTTGTGTCAAGGACTTTCGTGGGTTGTGCCGCCACATGGTGCGCCACCTTTGGCGGATCTTCAATCAGGTATGCCCCCTGTTCCCCCGCCTTGATCACCACACTCCGCGCCCCTCGTTCGATCAAAACAGCGCCAGCCCGTCTTGCCGATTCGGTATCGCGCACCGAAATCCCGGTGAGCATCTCCACCTCGACCTGATTGGGCGTCAGTATGTCCACCGTATACAATGGCTCGGGAAGCAGCTGCTGCGGGGCCGGTGCAGGATCCAGCACGATGAGCCCCGCCTGTCCACTGGCCAGAGCGATCGTTTCGGCGACGACCTCCAGAGGAATCTCTAGTTGAAGCAGTACAGCATCCCCGGACCGGATCAGGTCTTTTTCAGCGCGGATGTGTTCCACAGTAAGCTGTTCGTTAGCCCCTGGAATTACGGTGATGGCATTCTGGCCGCCGGCGTCGACATGGATGAGCGCTACACCGCTCGACGCGTCCCGCACCGTACGGACGGAGGTTGTCTTGACCCCTTCCTGCTCCAGATTTTCCAGGAGCGCTGCTCCAAAAGGGTCAGTGCCGACACATCCCACGAACGCGACGTCTCCGCCTAAACGGGCGGCCGCAACCGCTTGATTGGCTCCTTTGCCTCCCGGAAGCAGTTCGAACGTTTCTCCTTTGATCGTCTCGCCGGGGACCGGCATCCGCCGAACCTTAGCCACCAGATCCATATTGATCGAACCTACAACGACGATATGGGGCATTTTCGGTGTTTCCATGTTTCCATGTTCTTCTGCGGGGTTTCCATGCCCGTCTGCCGGGGTTTTGCTGGAACTACGTATCGGCTCTCCTTTGCAGTGGATCGACACAGGGCGAAAAATCAGGGCGAAAAAGACGTCTTCAGGGCAGAATGTGTATGATGTCTCGCTGGATCGAGGTGGTTACTTTCGGCCCGTGCTCGGGGTCGATGTACATGTCAATCTCGGATCGTATGCCGAATTCCGGCAGATAAACTCCCGGCTCAACGGAGAAGCCGATGCCGGGTAGAACGGACCGGGTGTCGTGTGTTTCCAGGTCGTCCAGATTCATCCCGAGTGCATGCGCAGTAGGGCCGACCCCCATGCTATGGCCGGTGCGATGCCTGAAATACTTGCCGTATCCACGATCCTGGATGTAGGTCCTTGCTACCCGGTCCAGTTGCCAGCCCTGCAAGCGCTCCCCGGAAGTCCAGGCCCGCTCGAGGGCTGTTACGACCGCGTCGCGGGCGCCGATGACGGTCTCGAAAACTTCCTGGTGCTTCTGTTGCGCCTCTGACCCGACGTACCCGGTCCATGTGATGTCACAGTATACCGCATCTGGATCGGCATATTTAGCCCACAGATCGATCAGCACCCAGTCGCCCTTTCGCACTGGTGCGTGCAACGCCGCGGAGGGCTCGTAATGAGGATCTCCGCTATGCTCGTTAACGGCAACGATAGGCCCGTGATCTGTCGTAAGGTCTCTTCGGTCGAACTGATTGCGAATGAATTGCTGCACATCGTACTCGGTCAGTTCATGCCCGGATCGAAGCTCGTCCCCGATGAAGGCAAAGGCGGCGTCCTTCACTTCGTTGACTGCAGCGCACGCCTTCTTGTGCAGCTGCACCGAATGCTCCGACCAGGCGGTAGCGGAAAACTGGAACACATTCGCCGAAGAGAGCACGTTGACGCCAAGCGACCGGATCAGCTCAATGGTGCCGGCATCAACAAACGAGTGCATTGGAATAGACCCGCCAGGGGAATATTCCATGGCTACCCGTTCATGGCCTTGCATCAAGTCCGAAAGGGCCTCCGTCAGTTCGTGCCAGGTCACGTACTTCCTCCTCGGGAAACTGGTGTCCGTAAACTCTTGTTTATCCAGATCGTGAATCAGCAAGGTGGGATCTCCTGTTTTCGGGATCCAGAAAAAATTCCGCCGCGAGGTGGAGCCCTGTATTTCGAGCAGCTTCCAGAACACCGGATTACTTCCTCTGAAGTCGTACAGCAACCACCCATCGATTACCTGGGAATGCATGAAAGACTGAGCGCGTTGAATCATAACATATCTGCGGTTGAGAGCGGTTGAGTCCTGAAGGCGCCGGCGCACTTACGTCGACTTTCGAAATCTCAGAACACGAAACTTCGATGAGGGTGTAATATAAAGTTGCCCATGTAAAATTCAGGTACTTTCGACGAGCTGTGCAGAAAAAGGAACTTCACCGGGTTGTCGTGGCTGCGCTTTATCAGTTTGCCACTCTCCCCGATTACAAAAGCATGCGACAGCCCCTGCAGCACATCTGCAGAAGAAACGGCATTTTCGGGACGATACTGCTGGCGGAAGAAGGCATCAACGGCACCGTGGCAGGTTCACGCGAGGGGATCGATGCGCTGTTGGCCCACATCCGGAGTTATCCGGACCTTGCCCATCTCGAACACAAAGAGTCATACTGTGAAGCCATACCTTTCAAACGATTGAAGGTCCGCCTCAAGTCGGAGCTGATCACGTTAGGGGATCCCACCGCCGACCCGAGAAAAAGAGTAGGCGCCTATGTCGATCCTCGGGACTGGAACCGCATAATTGCTGACCCGGAGGTGATATTGATCGACACGCGGAACGACTATGAAGTCGAAATGGGGACCTTCAAAGGAGCTGTCGACCCTGGTACGGCTTCATTCACCGAATTCCCGGAATACGTTCATAAACATCTCGACCCACAAAAACACAAAAAAGTGGCGATGTTCTGTACGGGCGGAATCCGATGCGAGAAAGCGACTGCGTTCATGCTGGACCGGGGATTCGAGGAGGTGTACCACCTGAGAGGAGGCATTTTGAAATACCTGGAAGAAGTATCTCCGGAAGAGAGCGCCTGGGAAGGCGAATGTTTCGTGTTCGACGACCGCGTTTCGGTGGACCACCACCTTATGCCGGGATCGTACCGTATGTGTCACGGTTGCGGGAAGCCGCTTTCTGCCGAGGACCTCGAATCGCCCACCTACGAACTGGGCGTATCCTGCCCGAAATGCTACGACGCGTTGAGCGAGGACCAGCGCCAGCGATTCAGGGAGCGACAGCGTCAAGTCCACCTCGCCCAGCAACGCAATCAAACACATATCGGCGATCTTGTCGGCAAAAGATACTCGTGACTCGCTTCGATGCCTTTCAGTATCCTGATCCTCCTGGGATTTGCGAGCGAGCCTACCGGAAGGGGTGAAACTCCATCTTTCGCACACGCCCCTCCGGCGTATCAACACCCCTTATTCGGGCAACTCGTGTCGTTGAATGATATGGTAGCCGAAGATCGTTTCGACGGGCTCCTCGGTAATTTCGCCAGGTTGCAGTTCATCGATCGCCTCGTCGAATTCGGCAACCATCATACCTTTGAACCAGGCACCGAGGTTTCCTCCGTTGGGCCCGCTGGGGCCATCGGAATGTTCGACGGCTAATTCGGCAAATTGGGCGGGATTCTCTTTGGCCAGTGCCGTGATGCGTTGTGCTTCCGCGAGGGCATCTTCTTTGGTCATCGTGATCTCTTCCCCGGCGTTTTGTGCCCCATCGTAGGAAATCAGAATGTGCGCACCGGCTCTTTTATCCACTTCGAGCCGGCGAACGAACGCAAATCCCACCGGAACTTCAAGGGGGCCGCCCGTTTCTCCGAACGAAATGGTTTTCAAGGTTTCGGAAAGGCCCTGTATGGGTTCGCTGCCGCCTTCAGGAAATACCTGGAGCATGGCCGGCCCCTCCCCGAAATCGTTGTATTGCTCCGCCAGCGTCTCAAAGTTGTCCGTGTTGAGTACCGCAGCAATGCTGTCGGCGAGTGCTTTGGCCGCAGCAGAATCCCGGGTCACGTTGGGTGGCGTGCGAGGCCCCTGAAAGGCGACAACGAAGGCGTCCGAGGCATAGTGGGGCAGCTCCTCGACTTCATTTCTGCGAATGATGTGGTATCCAAACGCCGTTTCGACGGGTTCCTCGGTAATCTCGCCTATGTCAAGCCCCTGGACCGCTTCGTCGAACTCCGGCACCATGCGTCCCTTGTCCCAGGATCCCAGATCTCCCCCCTGAGGACCACTCGGACCATCGGACTCCTGGCGGGCGAACTCCTCAAACATGGTGGGCGCCACCTGAATTTTAGCGGTGAGGTCCTCGGCCTTGGCGAGCGCTTCTTCCTTAGAACGAACAATGTCTTCGCTGGCTCGGGCGGCACCCGCGTAAGCTATCAAGATATGAGACCCTGCAAAATCGTTTACCCTGAACAACTGAACTTCCGGCTCGGACTGGGCTTGCGTGGCTTCGTTGTTCATACAACCTTGAAGGAATACTACAGTGAGGATGCACAGGGCAATCGTTTTAAAGCTGGTATTGAGCGATATCATTGATTTTCGACAGTAGATGGGAAAATAGCGTAAACGATAGGAACGGCCTCCAGTTTCTCGGGCGGGAAGTCCCGACGTCATTGTGAAGAGGTATTCTTCGAGAGGATCAACGTCCAGAGCGGCCGATAGGACCTGGAAACGATTGGTGAGCGTGAAGCAGCATCCAGGCTTCTCCCTGTCGTTGCCACAGATAGGTCCAGGCGACTTCTCCGGACAAAGTCGCCCCGCTGACCATCGTCGTTTGGAACGTTCCCTGTGAGGCGACCAGGACCAGATTCTCACTGAGCACAGAGACTACGGGCGTCCCGAAGTTAATCTCCTGCTTCTCCACATTCTGGTAGATAGATCGGTAATTGGCTATGAGTTCGTCCTTCGAATATCGAACTCCATTGTGGATGTGCATCGTTTCGGGGGAGCCGCTATGATACAGGAAGAGCCCTTCCGGATCGGCGCGTTCCGCCGCCGCCTGAATCTGCTGCGTCAGTTCCAGCACTTCTTCCCGGATCTCAGACGACCGCTCCGCCGAAGGTTCACGGACACGCAACGTACAGGAGGTGCATGACCCCAGAAGGACAACAGAGAAGCCAATCATCAACAATTGATTCATTTTCGTTCGTTTTAGGGCGTGTGGACATTTAGCGGCGGCCAGCGCTTTTTTGATGGATGTTGAGCAGATCAAGGCGCATTCCGAGACGCGATGCGGGGTATCTCGCGAGGAATGGTACGCAGCGATGCACAACATCGGCGAAAAAGAGCGGATGCAGATGAATGTCCACACGCCCTAGATCGCGTTTCGATTGTGTACTCACCTTCTTATCCCATGATTTGTATGTGTTACGCAATCTTTCCCAGGATCCAGTTGTGCGCGGTGTTGGCTCCAATCCATATATATATCTGTAGGGACTAAAAAAAGCAATCCGACAACCATTCAGCAGTCTGTATGCACGAAGTCGTGCAACAGCTTTGATGTGTGGGGCGTGTTTTATGTAGTGGGTTTTTGTGCCGTGAGTTCCGGACACAAATAGCACAACAGATGTTACGCGCCGGATGCGCATAGGACCTGCCAGCGTGGCTTTGCACGCGTGTGCAAAGCCACGTTAACCGTCCTGCTGTGCATAGTTCGCATAACATCACCGTGTAATATGACTTAATGGTATCGAATTCGTACATTAATTTGTTGCATAATTCATGCTTTGAGACCCATCATGAATCGTCCGCTTTTTCCCTTGATGATGCTGTTTGTTCTGGCGGCATCACCGCGCCTTTCCCCGGCCCAGACCTGGGATTTCGGCGACACTGAATTCTCCCGGCTGGCCGGATTCAGCCAGACCTTGCTCGTAGACGGCAGCGACCTCCTTGCGACCCGCACCGGAGAGAGTGCTCTATTTCCTTCACCCGCCAGCCAGAAAGGCAGCCTCTACGTGTTTCGCAAATTGGATGATACATGGACGCACGTACACGGTATTACCCCCGAGCGCGTTCGAATCGGCGATCAATTCGGGCATGCAATGGCGCTGTCCGGAAACGTTCTTGTTGTATCGGCCCCTGGAGCCGACAAAGGGTGCGGACGGGTGTTCGTCTTCGAACGGGACAAAGCCCGCGCAACCTGGGCCCACCAGGATACGGTCGAACCCATCGATTGTGAGCAGGATCAGCGCTTCGGCTGGTCTGTCGACGTCGACGGACAATCCCTCTTTGTGGGTGCGCCGGGAGCTGCAGGTGGGGCAGGGGTCGTATACCGCTACGATCGAGACGACCTAAACGCATGGCAGTCTTTCCAGGCCTATACGGGCGAAGAAAGCAATAGCGGATACGGTGAACACGTTCTCGCTCTGGACTCGCACCTTTTTGTCAGCGCGCCCCGCGAGGGCAGCGGCGAGGGGACTGTTTATCTGTATCGAGCCGGCAGCACAACACCCACCCGTATTCCAAATCCCGACGCCGAGGCGACTTACTTCGGGCAGCACGTGGCAGCCGACGGACGCTACGTCCTGATCGGCGCACCGGGGGTGGATAACTCCGGGTATTCCCCTTCCAGACCCGGTGCGGTATTCGTATACCACCGGGCCGACACTTCCTGGACGCCGTCTCAGAAAATCACACTTCCCCGGAACGAAAACCTGCCGGCATCTGCCGCTCACGGGTTTGGCAGCGCCGTCGCTCTCAATGGACAGGAAGCCTGGATAGGGGCCCCTCTCGGTGGAGCCGGCGCAGGCGCGGTTCATATTTATTCCCGGTCTTCAAACCGTTGGTCCAACACACAGACGATTACGGTCCGGCCCCTGGCTTCCGGGGCTCGATTCGGCGCATCCCTCGCCGTGCAGGGCGCTCTCGGCGTGGCGGGCATCATTCGAGCCGACTTCGGAGAGGGACGCGCTGTTGTGTTCGAACGAGCCGGCGAAAAATGGACCGAGAGCGATCACATTGCGGACCCAGGACCTGACCTGGCCCCTCTCCTGGGAGAAGAAGTTCGCTGCGAGAATGGAAAGGCCCGCCAGTTTGACTGTGACCGCGTCGACTTGCTTTCTTTTCTCCCCGTCAAAGACGTCGGTGGGGCGAGAGGCGTGATCGTCAATGATATATGGGGTTGGACCGACCCGGAAACCAGCAGAGAATATGCCATCGTAGGGCGATCAGACGGCACCTCTATCGTCGACGTGACCTCTCCCTCCTATCCGGTCTTCGTAGCCGACCTGCCTGCCACCGAAGGGTCGACCCCGAACGCATGGCGGGACGTAAAAGTCTACAACAACCATGTGTTCATCGTTGCAGACAATGTGGGCAAACATGGCATGCAGGTATATGACCTCACGCAACTGCGTGATATCACTGACCCCCCGATGCTGGTGGAGCCTACGACCATCTACGACCCGATTTACAGCGCGCACAATATCATCATCAACGAGGATACCGGATTTGCCTACATCGTTGCCGCCAGCGGTGGGGGCGAGACGTGCGGCAGAGGATACCACATGGTCGACATTCGTGATCCGAAAAACCCGACTTTCGCGGGCTGTTTCAGCGACCCCTCGTCTGGAGCCGGCGGCGACCATATCCACGATGCCCAGTGTGTCCTCTACGACGGCCCCGATGAAGATTACCGGGGGCATGAAATCTGCTTCGGTGCTAACGCATCTGTCTTTTCAATTGCCGATGTGTCCGACAAATCTGCCCCCAGTACGATAGCTGCGCTCGAATACCCCAAAGTCGCTTACGTACACCAGGGATGGCTCTCAGAGGACAACCGACACTTCTACATCAATGACGAGGGGGACGAAATTGGCGGCCTCGTAGCGTCTACACGAACGCTCATCTGGGATGTCTCTGATTTGGACGACCCCATTTTCCTCAAAGCCCACCTGGGGACGACTTCCGCCAGCGACCATAACCTGTACATCAAAGGCGATTTCATGTATCAGTCCAACTATGTCAGCGGCTTGCAAATTCTCGACATCTCTGATCCTTTACATCCGATTCAGGTCGGACATTTCGACACCGTACCTCAGGGGATGAACGCACCAGGCTTCGCGGGGTCCTGGAGCAATTATCCCTATTTTGAGAGCGGTACTATTCTGGTCAGCAGCATCAACGAAGGTCTTTTCATCTTACGAAAATCTGAGGAGGCCCTTCCATGAACCATGTAGACGATATCGTCGACAGACTCCCTCTACAACGGCGCTGCCTTCAGCCGTATGGGCCTCATTTGTAGATTACGGCGTACGTACGTCCACACCCCTCAATCTGCTGCAAGCGCTGCCTTGTTCTGCAGCGCCAGTAATGTCAAATCCATTTCCTGTGTCCCGTTTTCTGTAAACCCGAGGAGGGTACGTATGATAGTGCGAATCAATTCCGCTGACGAGGAGGCTCTACTGGCATGAAGTGTCTGGGCTAGCCGTTCCAGCGAAAACAATGTGCCATCCGGGCTTCGCGCCGTGATGACGCCCCGGGTGAATACGATGAGGCTCTCCTCCGAGTGCAAGACCGCATGGTGTGTTCTGAACTCGTGGCCGTGTTCACTCCAGACGGGCACCTCAGGCGCTCCCTGTAACGGATTGGCCGCTCCCGTGGCGTACAAGATATAAGGCGGGGGCAACCCTGCATTGCAATATTGTACAGAGCCCGTTGCCGTATTGTACAAGCCGTAAAAAGCCGAAACCGATAGCTCAGGAAACCCTTCAGGCACCAGCAACCGGTTCACCAGGGTCATGCAACGCCCGGGCAGATGGCCCTGCAGGGCGACACTTTTGAAATACATCTGAATCATTACCATAAAAACAGCGGCCGAAACTCCTTTACCTCCTATGTCCCCTACCAGGAATCCAACTCGATGGTCGTCGACCCAGTAATGATCGTAAAAGGTGCCGTTGATTTCATGCGTCGACGAAGAGAAGGCGTATAGATCCAGCGTGCTGTTCGCATCGAAATCGACGGGTTGTATCGCTTCCTGGATCTGACGTGCCACATCCAACTCTTTCTGTAGAGCTACCAGTTGACGCTCATAGCGTGCTGCTTTGCGTTCCTTAAACCATTCCTGAGAGGACTTCAGGATCGTCGCTTCCATATCATCAGCGTCGATCGGTTTAACCACAAAGTCGAAGGCGCCCCGGTTCATTGCAGCGCGAATGTTCGGCAAGTCGCTATACGCCGAAACCACGATACTTTTCAACGGGATATTGAGATCATGCATTCGATCCAGCAGAGTCAGCCCATCCATTTCGGGCATCTTCAAATCTGTCAGGACCAGCGCGATGTCGGGATTTTTCGCCAACCGCTCGAGGGCTTCCTTGCCACTGGAAGCAAACTCCATGATCCAATTGTGCGTTTTAGCCTTGCGCCTGAACAACGTCCGAATAAGCAGTTCGTATTCAGGTTCATCGTCAACGAATAGTATTTTGATGGCCCCTTCGTCCCACAATCCGGCTACGGCCTCATCCCCGTGGTTCGGCCCGGGTGTTTCCCGGGAAAACATCGCCTCCTCGGCCGATACACGTGCCGCCTTGCGGTGCTTAATGGCCTCCAGATCGGAAATCACGTGCTCTACGTTCTGATACCGTTGCGCGGGCGACTTAAAAAGCAATTTCTGAACGATGTGAGCGAGTTGAAAGGGGATCCCGGCTCGCAGACCCGTGACCGGCTTAGGCTCCCGGTGGACGATGTTGTAAAGCACAACAGCAGCATGGTCTCCTTCAAAGGGGCGCTGCCCTGTTAACATCTCATACAGGACCACTCCGAGCGCCCACAGGTCGGCCCGGTGATCTACCGTTTCGCCGTTAGCCTGCTCGGGGGCCATATACGCTATCGTTCCCAGGGTCGCCCCCGTTTTCGTGAGGTCGAGCCCTGGACTTTTTGCAATACCGAAATCCAGAATCTTGACCAGATCCTGTTCCGTCAAAATGATATTGGCTGGCTTGATATCCCGGTGTATGATGCCATGCTTGTGAGCTTGCATCAAGCCGGCGCCTACCTGTATGGCTACATCAATCGCTTTTTCTACTGTTATCGGACCTTTATCGATCAGCTCCTTCAACGTGATCCCTTCGTAATAGGCCATCGCAATGAAACTGGACCCATCCGGCAGATCATTAATCTCGTAAACGGTGCAGATGTTGGGGTGATCGAGTGCCGATGTGGCCCTCGCTTCTTGCAGAAAACGCTCGCGAGAATCATCGTCCTGATACAGGTAGGCCGGCAAGAATTTCAACGCTGCAATTCGTTTCAGCCGCAAGTCCTGCGCCTTGTATATGACCCCCATGCCACCGCCGCCTATCTTTTCAATGATCTCGTAATGCAATACCGGGTACCCGGGTGGATAAGCATGAGCACCCTCGACGGCAGCAGGAGGTTGCCCCAGCAGCTTGTTCAGCAAATGGTCAGTATCCATCTGTGACTTTTCACTCCTTCGAATCCACGTTGCCAATTCGGCGCGAAGCGCTGGAGCATCCCCGAACAGTTCATCCAACATGGACTCCCGTTCTTTCTCATTCATGGTGCGGGCCTTTTGCATCACTTCATTAACCATCTCCCAATTCAGCGAGGTGATTCGAGTAGGCCAGCTATTTTCGGATTCTTCTGGAGATTCCATGGATTTGATAACAGTGAGAAAGCGACGTCAACCCTATTATCGTTACCGGGTCTGGGAGTTGCAATAAAAGGCAAGCCAAAAGACGATCCGAAGCCTGGATTCGGTCAGCTCACGCATGCCCCCGGAGCGGACCGCGTTGTCGATCAGCCCCTGGCGACGTGAATGATTACTTGAACCAAACAGCTCTACCCACAATTCCCCACTTTTACCCCATCCCCTTCAATACGGTGGAGTCACTCGTTTCCGAATTCCCCTCGTAAAATAATATTCCTTAGATATTTAGCGCCTGACCAAGACGTAGTAAATTCTGCTACTTGGGCTAATCGGAATGATTTAAAGAAACGCTTTATGTAGTTCATTCGCGTTACCTCATACATATAAATGTATATGTGCCAGAGGAAAGAAGTGCCGTTAATTCAACTTTTTTTCCAAAAAATACTTTTTTAGTTCTAGAATCACTTGAAATTGTTCATAAATACTGTAAGTTTGGGGGGATAGTGGGGAATAGTGGGGAACATGCCCAGCATACGTGGGTGTCTTGAATGCTTCGAACGACTCGATGACTGTATACGCACATGACCGGTTTCAAGGGACAGGCAGCCTATTCGGTAGATACGAAGGGTCGCGTCGCGATTCCGGCCAAGATGCGTTCGGCATTGAATCCAGAAGCCAAAAACACATTCACAATCACGAGGGGATTCGAGAAATGCGTATTTCTGTATCCACTCGACCATTGGGCTGAGATGGAGAACGAGATGCGAGGGCTCAACATGTACAACCGTGAGTCGAGGAATTTCCTCCGCACGATTTTGATGTGGGCCGATGAAGTAACCCTGGATGGTCAGGGTCGCGTAACGCTCTCGAAAAGCCTCATGGAATTCGCCGGCATCTCACCGGGTGGGAGTGCGCTTATCATCGGCGCACTGGACCATATCGAGATCTGGGATCCGGACACCTTTGACAGATATGTAAGCGATCATGTGGATGAATACGACTCGTTGGCCGAACGCGTGATGGGACAGGGGTAGCACTGGAGGACCGATGACGTACCATGCCATCAGATCAAAACCATACATCCAACCAGAACCGTAAGCCGCTTCGGTACGCGAGTTCTTACCACGCTCCCGTTCTTTGCGATGTTGTTGTAAAAAAGCTCGTTACGGATCGTACCGGCATATACGTTGACGCTACGTTAGGCGGTGGAGGGCACAGCGCTGCTTTACTCGATGAACTGGCCGACCCTGCCCTGGTGATTGGCATCGACCAGGACATCGAGGCCATTGAGGAAGCCAAGAGGCGGTTGAGCCAGCCCCTGTCGGAGCAGCGATTTACGGCGATTCATGGGAGCTTTGCGGATATGACCGAATTGCTGCAAGGCATCGGGATTCGCCACGTACATGGGATATTGCTCGACCTGGGCGTCTCTTCGCACCAGTTGAACGAAAAAGAGAGAGGATTCAGTTTCCAAAGCACGGGCGCCCTGGACATGAGGATGAACCGCGATAAGCGCCTCTCAGCCTCCGACGTAGTCAACCATTGGTCGGCCGAAGAGCTCAAACGCGTGCTCAAAACGTATGGTGAAGACCCCGCTTCTGCCAGAATCGCTCGCAAGATCGTAGACCGGCGACCGCTCCGGACAACAACGGAACTGGCCGACCTGGTTCGTTCTACGGTGCCGTCTCGACAGGCGGAAAAGACGCTGGCACGCGTCTTTCAAGCGCTGCGAATCGAGGTAAACCGGGAGCTCGACGCTCTCGAGGCCGCCCTGGCGGCCAGCGTGGATCTCCTGAATACGGGCGGCCGCATCGCGGTCATCAGCTACCATTCGTTGGAAGATCGACGCGTGAAACGCTATTTGAAATACGGAAATCTGGAGGGAGAACCCGTCCATGATCTTTACGGCAACCTGGTTACTCCCTGGCGAATGTTGCATCGCAAAGTGATTCAACCAGACTCGATTGAAATAGAACATAACCCGAGGGCTCGAAGTGCTCGCTTGCGTATTGCTGAGCGCACACAAGAATACACCTCCGAATCACCTGACTGAACCGAACCGTTCATCGCATGAGTAAAGCGGCTACGACATATTTATCTTCGCGAAAGAGCGTCCCAACCTCGAAGTCTCGCCGCAGGCCTGCGAAACGTTCGAAACGAGACGCCTCACCAGCGCCTTCTCTTCGGTTTACGAAATGGGGGTTCCGGGAAACGCTGCCGGCAGATCCATTGCCCGGATGGAAGGCCTTGTCCACAGGGAAAACGTCGAAAAAACAACCCGGCGCTTTCAAGAAATCCGCTTCCAGAATCGACCAGATCTCAACCCGTCAGTTTGCGCTCGGGATTCTCGTGGCGGCCGTGCTGCTAGGCGCATATGTAAGCCACGTGTTTGCAACGCAGGAGACGCTGGCGCGACGCGATGCCCTCGAACGGGACAACTTGAGGCTCAGCCTCGAATATGACCAGAAAAAGGCCAGCTTCGACCGGCTCGTAAATCCAACCGATGTGTACCGGAGGGCTACCGAGATGGGGCTCTCGGCCGGCACCGACTACGGGCCAACCATCGAATGGGAATCTCCCGTTCGGGACTAACCAACGCCGTTTTCCACATGGAACCGCTAGAAGACATAAAACGCAGGCTGTATATCGCGCTGGCACTCGCCGGTCTGCTGCCGGTCTGTGTGGCCTGGCAGATGCTCAGCATCCATGTCAACGAGCGTGACGCCCTCGTTGAACAGGGTGAACGGCAGGCTAATACGATGGTCTCTATTCCGGCGCTCCGAGGATCCATATACGACCGGCACGGCCGAGAGTTGGTCATCAACACGGCCAGCTACCACCTCGCACTCGATCCTACCGTAGAGCGATTCACAAGCAGCGAAAAAAGGCGTTTCCTGGAAAACCTGTCCACACTGACCGGCAAGCCCGTTGCCTATTTCGAAGATAAGATAGCGAATCGAGTCAGCCCCAAATACGTCCTGTTGTGGAAGGGACTCAGCGAATCGGACAGGAGCGTTATCGAGAACTGGGATATACCCGGCTCCCTGCTGGTGAGAACCTATACGCGGCGGTACAATTACGGAAAAACGGCGTCGCACGTCATCGGATATGTAGACCGGGATGGGCGCGGCATCGATGGCCTGGAGCTCCAGTATGAATCCTATCTGGATGGAACGCCTGGCCATCGAGCCGTTCAGCGAGATCGCAACGGAGAAATCAAGGCCTATGTAGCCGGCCACACGGTAGAGCCTGTCGACGGGCAAGACCTCATTCTGACCATCGACCTGGAGCTTCAAACGATCCTCGAGGATGAGTTGTTGAGAGGTGTTTCGGAGACTCGCTCCGAGTGGGGATCTGTCATTGCCATGGATCCTTTCTCCGGCGAAATTCTGGGTATGGCTAACGTGCCCTTTTACGATCCCAACCGCTTCTATGCGTTCAAGAGCGCCAGCCGGCGCAACAGGGCCATCACAGATCAGATCGAACCGGGCTCCACATTCAAGCTCGTTACTGCCATCGCCGCTGTGGAATCGGGTGTGGTATCGACGGCCGACTCTCTGGATACCGGAAACGGGTTCGCCGTGGTGAGCGGCAGAAGCCTTCACGACCTGCACGGGTACGGTACGATTACCTTCGCAGAGGCCATCGCCAAATCGAGCAATATCGGCATTGCGAAAACGGCGGTGAAGCTGGACAAGGGGATCATGTATCAGTATGCGCGCAACCTCGGCTTCGGTCAAAAAACGTGGATCGACCTGCCGGGCGAAGTCGATGGAACGCTAAAAAAACCCCGGGAATGGAGCGGCACGTCGCAAACTACCATGAGCATCGGGTATGAGGTGGATGTAACGCCTCTACAAATGATTACGGCCTACAGCGCCCTGGCAAATGGCGGATTGCTCCTGAAACCGTATGTGGTTGCCGAGCGACGACACAAGGATGGGGGAATTCTCTGGAAGGCATTGCCTGACTCAATCCGGCGAGCGTTCAAACCGGAAACCGCTGACGCGCTGCTCCCTGCCTTCGTCGACGTCGTAGAATCAGGGTCGGCAAAGCGGGCAAGAATCGACGGCATTCGTATCGCAGGAAAAACGGGCACGGCCCGCGTCATTATCGATGGGTCGTATGACACCAACCTGCACCGGGCCTCGTTCGTCGGCTTCTTCCCTGCCGATCAACCGAAGCTGGCTATATTGATTATGCTGGCAAGGCCTGAGGTACGGGGAAATAGCGGCGCCATCACGACCCCCATTTTTAATCGTATTGCCAGACGATGGATCAGTGCGAGACCTGACCTCATTCCTACGAGTCCGGCCGACAGGCCTGAGCTCGCACTCAATAGACATCGCGTGACAAACCTGGCCGGTCAACCTGTCGCTATTGCGGCGGCACGGCTGAGAGCAGCGGGATACCAGGTGAAATCCAACGGCAAGTCGAACAAGGACAACCATACATTTTTACCCGTCATAGGCCATGACCAACCGGATACCTCGCCCGGCGCGAGTGTCAAGCTGACGATCGACGACACTGCGGCTGAGCTGGAGCTCATGCCCGACCTGACCGGCCTCGGCGTTCGCCAGGCCGTGCATTGGGCCCGCGCCGCAGGCATGAACGTTCAAGTCGAAGGCACGGGAATGGTCGTAAGCCAGACACCCAAACCCGGCGAGCCGCTCATGGCGACCGCCGTTCTGCGGTGTCAGTGATCTTCTTGCAGCGTTGACTGTTTGACAACAACGTTGAATGCTGTACGGAGAATTCACGATGATAGAATTAACATGCCTTCTCAGGGTACTGCAGGCCAAACGCCTCGCCATATCCTGGGAGGGTCCAATGCGACAACAGAATATCGAACGACTGGCTAACGATAGCCGGAAGGTCGGGCCTGGCGATCTCTTTGTAGCCTTGAGAGGCACGAGCGTCGACGGCCACATGTTCATTGAAAAGGCTGTTAAAAACGGAGCCATTGCCATCGTTTGCGAGGCAATGCCGGAGGTAGGTGCCTCGCACTTCTCCGGCATTGCCTTCATTCGAGTCACGAACGCGCACACGGCACTGGCCGAACTGGCCTCGGCTTTTTATGGGTATCCCTCCCATTCCCTCCGGAGCATCGGCATAACGGGGACAAACGGCAAAACAACCACTGCCTTTTTGATCCATCATCTTCTTTCGGAACTCGACGAAAAGTGCGGACTGATCAGCACGATCGAATATCGATTCGGAGCAACTCGGGAAGCGGCAACCCATACGACACCGGATGCGCTCGCCCTACAGCGTGTTCTTCGCCGCATGGCAGACCGGAAATGTCACTCATGCGTGATGGAAGTGTCCTCGCATGCGCTCGTGCAGCGGCGAGTCGAAGCTATCGCCTACCAGGCCGGCATCTTCACCAATCTGACCCAGGACCATCTGGACTATCATGGCACGATGCGGCGTTACCGAGAAGCAAAGAAGATGTTGTTCGACGGGTTGACCGGTCAGGCGCACGCGATTTACAACGTCGACGACGCGGCAGGCGCTTATATGGTCACTCACACGGCGGCTTCCAAAGTCGCCTATAGCCTCCACCAGAGGGCTGCAGTTCGAGGGCGGGTGCGCAGCAACACATTATCCGGTATTCGAATACGAATCGATGGTGTAGACTGCCAGTTCAAACTAGTGGGCTATTTTAATGCGTACAACTTGCTGGCTGCCTACGCTACAGGGCTCAGCTCAGGGTTTACCGCGACTCGGGTCCTGGACGCACTGCAGACCGCTGGACCCGTGCCCGGTCGTTTCGAAATCGTGCCAGCGACCAAGAATCGGTATGTGATCATCGACTATGCGCATACCCCCGATGCACTCGACAATGTTCTACGAACCCTACGGCAAACAATGGACCCCAGAGGCCGCCTCTGGTGCCTCTTCGGATGCGGCGGTGATCGGGATCAGAAAAAGCGGCCCTTGATGGGACACATCGCGGAGCAACTTTCAGATCACATCGTTGTTACGAGCGACAATCCGCGTACTGAAGATCCCGAGCGAATCATCTACGACATCAAGTCCGGTCTATCAAAACCTGAATTGGCCCTTTCATTCTCAGACCGCCGGACGGCCATCCTCGAAGCGGCGTCGCGATCAGGTCCCAATGATGTCGTCCTCATTGCCGGTAAAGGACACGAACAGTACCAGATCATACAAAACGATCGACGGCCGTTCGATGACAAAAAAGAAGCTCTTGATGCGTTTGGTGCAAGATTATTACGAACGACATGAGATCACCCTTGTAATTTACACTAAAACTCGAAGACCGTGCTTGCTCTTCAGGTCTCCAGAGCGGCATTACTGGTTATTATTTTCGTACATGCGACATGCTTTATTATCTGATTGAATACCTCGAGCGCGTCTACGAACCCCCGGGGTTTCAGTTGATTCAGTTCATCAACAACCGGGCCGCCCTTGCTGCCATCACAGCGCTGGTTATCTCGCTGTTTGCAGGGAAGCACCTCATCCAGTGGCTCAAGAAGCAACAAATCGGCGAGCAGGTCCGCTCGGGCGAACGGGCCGGCGCTGTCGATCATTCGCATAAAGCCGGAACACCGACTATGGGCGGCGTCATCATTCTGATTTCTCTGCTCGGCGCAACCTTATTATGGGGGGCCATCGGGGAGGTCTATGTATGGTTGATCGTTCTGGTTACCGCGTGGATGGGGGCCTTCGGTTTTGCTGACGATTATATCAAGGTCATCAAAAAAGACAAGAGCGGCCTGCCCGCACGCATCAAGGTCATCGGGCAGATTAGCATAGGCATCATACTGGGGGCCGTGTTGTATTTCCACCCCCAATTCGAAGACGTACGCACGCTCACGTATCTGCCCTACTTTCCCTTTCTGGACGCCAACGTGCTCGACTACAACTTCCTGAACGGATGGTTTGGCGGGATAGATCTGGGCTGGACCATCTACATCGGTATCTCCGTGTTTTTTGTCACGGCAGTATCCAACGCGGTCAACCTCACGGACGGTCTCGACGGGTTGGCGACCGGCGTCACAGCAATTATCGCCCTCGGGCTTTCGGTCATCTGCTATACAGCAGGCCGCAGCGACTTCGCCGAATTTCTGAATCTGATTTTTCTGCCGGATGCCGGCGAACTGGCTGTGTTCGCCATCGCTATGGCGGCGGCGTGTTTTGGCTTTTTATGGCACAACGGGTATCCGGCGGCCGTTTTCATGGGAGACACCGGAGCGTTATCGCTGGGAGCAGCCGTAGGCGCCCTGGCTTTGATGGCCAAGGTTGAACTGCTGCTTCCGCTCTTGTGTGCGGTTTATTTCCTGGAAACCCTGTCGGTCATCATACAGACTTCGTATTTCAAATACACCCGTCGCAAGACAGGCACGGGGAAACGCGTCTTTCGGATGGCCCCTCTGCACCATCATTATGAAGCAAAAGGAGTCCACGAGGCAAAAATTGTAGTACGCTTCTGGATTGTAACGGCGATCACCGTGCTGGCTACATTTCTCATACTTCGGCTGCATTGATGGTTAGCACCACCGAGTCGTTGCCCTCATTCTATTGACCCGGTATGCTCTCTTTCGAGGGTGTACAGTGAAGCCCATCTAGCGTTGCCCTGAACCCATTCGTCTGCTACGGGGAGGTGCCGTCGCTGCATCTGAATTCATTCGTATATGGATCCTTCATACGTTGAAAAGAAGCGCATAACCGTCGTCGGAGGCGCGCGTAGCGGCCTCGCTGCGCTGAAATTACTTGACGAGGCAGGCGCCTCTGTATTTCTCTCCGAGTACGGTTCGGGAAGGCCGGCCGCGCACACCCTGCTCGCTGAAAGAAACATCCCCCATGAATTCGAGGGGCACACATCCAGAGCGCTAGACGCTGACTGCATCGTGGTGAGCCCGGGGGTTCCTTCCACGATCCCTCTGTTGCTCGAAGCCAGGCAACGGGGTATACCGATGTTTTCCGAAATCGAGGTTGGGTTCTGGTTTTGCAAAGCGCCTATCGTGGCCGTCACAGGCACCAACGGCAAGACGACGACCACGAGCCTGCTCGGCCACGTAGTCAAACAATCCGGCCGCCCTACGTATGTAGCGGGCAACATTGGCCTGGCGTTTTCAGAAATTGCCCGGCAGACAACCAAAGAAGACCTTGTAGTCCTGGAGGTATCCAGTTTCCAGCTGGATCACGTCTCGACGTTTCGGCCGGCCTGCAGCGTTATTCTGAACATCACGCCCGACCACCTGGATCGCTATGATTACAACTTCGAAAATTATATAGCCAGCAAGTTGCGCATCTTTGAATCACAACGTGCAGGAGACGCACTGATCTTCAATGTCGACGACCCATTGTTGAACGACCGCGCCCGACCACCTGCAACGCAACGCGGCATACAGATATACGGCATCAGCCTAAAACAGGAGGTTCGCGATGGCGCTTTTTTGCGAAAAAGCCATATCGTAATCCGTTTGAATCAAGAAGAGGAGATACTAATGCGCAAGGAAGAACTTGCCCTCAAGGGTCCCCACAACGTCGTTAACTCCTTGGCGGCAGCAATCGCAGCACGGGTCATGGAAATTCCCAGCCTGGTGGTACGCGAAAGTCTTTCGAGCTTTGAAGGTGTAGCACACCGGTTGGAGTTCGTGCGAGAGCTCAACGGCGTTCAATATATCAACGACTCCAAAGCGACCAACGTTAATGCCGTCTGGTACGCCCTGGAGAGTTATCAACAAAACATCCTGCTCATCGCCGGAGGGCGCGACAAGGGCAATGATTACACTACCTTGAAACCGCTCGTTCGACGCAATGTCAGGATGGTTATTGCCATAGGCGAAAGTGCGGCCAAGATAGGCCGGGAACTGGGTGTCCTGGCCGAACAGCACACCCAGGCGGAATCCCTCGCGGAGGCTGTACGCGTGGCACACGACGCGGCCGTTCCCGGCGAAGTGGTCCTGTTGAGCCCGGCCTGCGCGTCTTTCGATATGTTCAACAACTATGAAGAACGAGGCAATGCCTTCAAAAAACATGTGATGGATCTATGAACCGGCTCACAGCTGCTGGCCCGGTCCGTCTTGCACGGTACTGACACAACCATGAAAGCATCTAAAACATCGAGTAAAAAAGCGCTCACCCTGTCCCCCGACAAGTATGTAGTCTGGGTCGTCCTCGTCCTGGCTGCCGCGGGCGTTGTAGCGGTCTACAGCGCAATCGCCTTTCTGGCCGAAACGAAAGCCGACGGCCATACAGAACGTTTTCTGCTCAGGCATATGGGTTACGTGGTCGTCTCCCTGTGCGCCATGATCGGCTTCAGTCGGATCGACTACCACGTCCTCGTCCGATTCAGCCGGATGGCATTGATCGTTACGTCGGCCATGCTGATCCTCGTGCAGTTCCTGGGGATCACTTCGGGCGGTGCGCAGCGAGCATTTCAGATCGGCATCCTTTCGTTTCAACCTGCAGAACTGGCCAAAGTGGCATTACTGCTCTACGTCGCCTTGCTCATTGCGAAGAAACAGACGTACATCGAAAGTTTCAGCAGGGCTTTTACCCCGTTGTTATTCTGGATTTTGCTCATCGTTGTGCTCATCGGCATCGAGGACCTGTCGACGGCCACGATGGTGCTGCTGTCGACCATCGCAATGTGTTTTGTGGGTCGAGTGCATATCGCTCAACTTTCCGGGCTGGGCATTTTGATGGTTCTCCTCGCTTCCTTGTTCTTGCTGACTTCGCCGGCTCGAATGGCGCGGTTGGAACAGTATCTGGGCAAAAACCTGACGGAAGTCCAGGAGGCCACTGAAGAGATCCACGGCGACCCCTATCAGGCTCGGCAGGCCCGCATAGCATTTGCTATGGGCGGCCTGACCGGTCAAGGACCGGGGAAGAGCACGCAGCGCGACTTCTTACCTGCACCGTACAACGACTTCATATTTGCCATTATCGCTGAGGAATACGGCATGCTGGGGGCTCTCGGACTCCTTTCACTCTTCGCCATCCTGCTGCTGAGAGGTTTTCTCAGCATCGCGCGAAGGGCGCCGGATCCGCTGGGTCTCATACTCGCGGTGGGCCTGACAACCAGCATCTGTGTGTACGGTTTTGTGCATGCCGCTGTAGCCTGTGGGCTATTGCCGGTCACCGGATTACCCATGCCCTTTGTCTCATACGGAGGTACTTCGCTCCTGGCTAATGGGATTATGGTTGGTATACTCTTGAATATATCCAGGCAACGCATCAGGTCACCTCTGTCATGAACCAGGACGCTGCACGAGAAATCAGGACGAAGCGCCCGCCGCGGATTTTGCTTGCCGGTGGAGGGACGGGAGGGCACGTGTATCCGGCCATTGCGATCGCCGATGCCCTCCGGAACGAGGCGCCAGAAGCCGTTCTTGCCTTCGCCGGCACGAGGGATAAAATCGAATGGCAGGCGGTCCCTAAGGCCGGGTATCCTATCCACCCGATAACGATCCAGGGATTTCACAGGGCAAATCTGTGGAGAAACGCCCTGTTTCCATTGAAGCTGCTGGCCGGCCTCGGGCAAAGCTGGAACCTGATCGGAGCCTTCGACCCGGACATTGTCATCGGAACGGGAGGCTACGTGTCTGGACCGGTCTTATACGCGGCGCACCGGAGAGGCCGGCCGGTCGTTATCCAGGAGCAGAATGCATTCCCCGGCATCACGAACCGAATCTTGAGCCGATATGCGAGTACGATCTTCATCGCATTCGACGACGCATCCTCTCACTTCAACGAGACGAAGTGCGTGTTGGCCGGCAATCCGATAAGACAATCCCTCTGCGAAGCCGACCGCAGGGAAGCCGCTGCTCACTTCGATTTCTCGGGCGAGGCTCGCGTGCTGCTGGTATTTGGTGGGTCGCTCGGCAGCGCCGCACTAAACAGTATCATGGAAGAACTGATCGAACCGATTCTATCTTCCTCCGACCTGCACGTTATCTGGCAAACCGGGTCCATATACTATAAGGACCTCGCCGGCCGTGTGACCGATCACCCGCGCCTCCGGCTGCTGGAATACATCGACCGTATGGACCTGGCTTATTCGATGGCCGACCTGGTCGTTGCACGGGCGGGAGCTATCACCTGCAGCGAACTTGCGGCAACTGGCACTCCATCCATCCTGATCCCTTCACCCAACGTGGCCGAAGATCATCAGACGAAGAACGCGGAGAGCCTGCAACGCGCAGGAGCGGCCATCCTCGTGCCGGAGCGCGAAATGGGTGATGCACTTTACGACACACTGCTCGCAACTCTGTCAGACCGAGAGCGTCTGGCCGGGATGAGCGAAGCGGCTGCCCGTTTAGCCCGCCCCGATGCTGCACAACACATTGCGAAATCGACCCTGCAATTACTAAACGCCTGACCGGGGATTGAAATCATGTAGATCCTCCCAGGTCGATAAACCAACACACTACAATCGTTTTGAAACGCACCGACACGATAGAAAAGGCAACGCGGCGCAGGCAACCTTCAATGGGACGCATCAAGCGCGTCCATATGGTCGGTATTGGCGGCATCGGTATGAGTTCAATTGCCGAGGTGCTGCTCCATCGGGGCTACAAGGTTTCCGGATCGGACATCAAAAAAAGCGAAATCACTGATCACCTCGAATCCCTCGGCGCCGTCATTCATGCCGGCCACGACAGCGCGCACATCAAAGGAGTCGACGTTGTCGTTTATTCCTCGGCCATCGACATCGAAGAAAATCCTGAAACCCTCGAGGCGGAGAAAAAACGGATTCCGCTGATTTCGAGGGCGGTCATGCTCGGCGAACTGATGCGAATGAAATTCGGCATCGGGATCGCTGGCACGCATGGCAAGACAACCACCACGTCCATGGCTGGCCTGGTAGTTTCCGAGGGGGGGTTTGATCCGACTATCATTGTCGGTGGCAAGGTGGCTTCCTTCGGCTCGAACGCCGTCGCCGGCGAAGGAGATATCATTGTCATCGAAGCCGACGAATACGATCGGACTTTTTTACGGTTGACTCCTTCTCTGGCTGTCATTACCAACATCGAGGCGGACCACCTGGACATCTACGAGGACCTGGAGGACATCAAGGAGGCCTTTGTCGAGTACGCGAACAGCGTCCCATTTTTCGGAGCTGCCATTCTTTGTCTTGACGACGAAAATGTGCAAACCATCATCGGCCGCATCGACCGCCGGATCAGGACCTACGGCACCACCCGACAGGCCGAAATCAGGGCGGACAACATCCAACCGCTCGGCCTCGGCGCGCGGTTCGATGTCTATCTGGAAGGGGAAAAGCTGGGCGCCGTCCAACTCAACACCCCCGGAAAACACAACATTTACAATGCACTCGCAGCCATAGCGATTGGTATCGAACTCGATATCTCCTTCGAGAGCATCGCTGAGGGACTGCATCGTTTTACAGGCGTGCAACGGCGATTCCAGATGATCGGAGAGTTCAACGATATCGCTGTCGTTGACGACTACGCCCACCACCCTACAGAAGTACGGGCAACGCTCGCCGCAGCCAGTGAGGGATGGCCGGATCGACGCATCATCGCGGTTTTCCAGCCCCATCTGTACTCGAGGACGCGGGACTGCAAGCAAGAGTTTGCGCGCGCGTTTTTCGATGCGGACTCGCTGATCGTCACCGATATTTTCGGCGCTCGCGAAGAACCTATTCCCGGAATCGATGGCCTGTCGATAGCACAACTCGCCCTTCAATACGGCCACCGCGAGGTTCATTACGTACAGAATCTGGAAGATATTCCTGCATTTTTAGAAGAAATCGTGCAGCCTGGTGACGTCGTGATCACGATGGGCGCGGGAAATATCTGGAGGATGGGCAGGCGCTACTGGGAGCAGTTGAATGCAAAAAGGGAAATACCATGAATGGTCGACGAGCTAACATGAAGACCCAAACATCCGCTACAAAAACACGAGCGAACGTCTGGCAGGTACGTGCCGTGTTTGCGATTGCTTTTATCGCGGTGATGGGAGCCTTTGGTTTGTTCTGGCGGAGTCAGATCTACTGGCAAGGGGTCGAGATACGCGGTGCGCGGTACGCGAATTCGGATAGCCTTCGTGAACGGGTTGAGGTCGATACCACCCTCTTGTTTTACGACGTCGTCCCTCATGTCATCGCTCAGAGAGTGAGTCAGGATCCCTGGGTCGAGTCTGCTGACGTCCTTCGCCAGGCCCGTGCTGTGCTCGGCGTACACGTTCGCGAACGCATGCCCGCGATGCTTGTCCTCGACGATCGTGGGCGCCCGGACCGCTTTCTCGACGCAGACGGGTATCAGATGCCCTATCACCCTCAGGCCCTGTTTGACATACCGCTTATTACCGGTTTGAATGAACCGTATGCTCCATCGCCTATCCAGAACGCCGTTGTGAAGCGTCTTTTGATCGACCTGCAGCATGTGCCTGTAGAGGTTGACGCATTGCTCTCGACGTTTCACCTGGAGTCCAACGGCGATATAACACTACACACGATACCCCGGCCGGGACGGGGTTCGATTCCCGTCCGCCTGGGGAAGAAACATTTTGACCAGAAACTATCGAAACTGTACACGTTCTGGCACCGCACGGTGCTTCTGAAACAGGACTCGAATTTCGAGTCCATTGACCTTCGTTTTGACAGCCAGATCATCACCAAAGAAGTTCGTTTAAGCCAATAAACAACAAACAGGAAAGCCATGGATGGAGAAATCGTTGTCGGCCTGGACATCGGCACCACAAAGGTGTGCGCCGTCGTTGCTGCCGAAGATGAACTCGAGGGTATCAATATCCTCGGGGTAGGAATTGCCGCATCCGAAGGCCTGAACCGTGGTGTCGTTGTCAACATCGACAAAACCGTTTCAGCGATTCAGGAAGCAATAGGAAAAGCGGAGCGCGCAGCCGGTGTGACGGTCGAGCGCGTTATCGTGGGCATTGCCGGCGATCACGTACAGAGTTTTCAAAGCCGAGGGGTTATCACGACCCACCGAGAGGGGGTAATCACGCAGGAGGACGTCCAACGTCTTCTCGAGGACACCACACACGTCGCCATGCCAGCCGACCGGAAAATACTGCACGTATTACCGCAGGAGTACATCGTCGACGGGCAAGACGGCGTCGTCGACCCGGTCGGGATGAGCGGTGTTCGCCTGGAAGCCAACGTTCACATTGTCACGGGCCTGGTATCGGCAGCAAGAAACATCTATCGGTGCGTCGAAAAGGCCGGATACATCGTCTCGGATATCGTGCTCGAACCCCTGGCTTCTTCTTACTCGGTGCTTCACCCGGACGAGAAGGAGGTCGGTGTTGCGCTGATTGACATCGGCGGTGGGACAACCGACATCGCCGTTTTCGAAGACAGCACGATACGACACACCGGGGTGATTGCAGTGGCAGGCAACAAGGTAACGGATGACATCCGAAAAGGACTCGGGTTGATGCGGGACCAGGCCGAACAGCTCAAGCGTCAGTTCGGCATGGCGCTCGTCGATGTCAACCATCCGGACGAGGTCATCAGTATTCCCGGCATTGGAGGCCGGCAGGAAAAGACGATCAGCCGCAGCGCACTCTCACAAATTATCCAGCCCAGGCTGGAAGAGGTCCTCGAAATCGCTGGCATCGAGATCAAAAGGAGCGGGTACGCCCGCCACCTGGGTACGGGGGTCGTGTTAACCGGGGGAGGATCGCTTATTCCGGGGACGGCTGAGCTGGCCGCAGAGGTCCTCGGCGTCGAAGCCCGCGTCGGTTTGCCTACAGGTCTGGGTGGGGGCATGGTCAAAGAGGTGAGTGACCCCAAGTTCTCTACGGCAGTGGGCCTCGTCTTGTATGGCCTCAACCCGGAAATCGTTCGTAAGGAGTTTCTCAATACGAATCAAAAGTGGACGGGGCCGCACGGAGACCTGGACGAATCGGGCTCTCGAAACATCGTCGAGCGCATGACGCGCTGGTTCCAGGAACTGTAACATCACTCATTATCCAGCTTTTAGCGCCACATCATCTTCAAGGAATTCATCAATTACATATATGACTCATACGACCGGGTCTGCTCAACCGGGTCAAACGGACGCGAATTACGTTCGCGATATCACTGGAGGGATCCATGGAAACACCAATTAGCTCAAGATTTACATTCGAAGACGACTCAGATAACGGCCCCAAGCTCGCCGTTATAGGTGTTGGCGGTGGCGGAGGAAATGCTATCACTAACATGGTCGACAAAGGCATCAATGGCGTTGAGTTTGTCGCTATCAATACGGATAAACAAGCGCTCGACGTCAACGAGGCCCATTTCAAAGTACAGGCCGGCAGAAACCTGACCAAAGGACTCGGCGCTGGTGCGAGACCCGTCAAGGGCGCGGAGGCGCTGGAGGAAAGCCGTGAGGAAATCGAACAGTTGATAAAGGAATACGAAATGATCTTTATCACGGCCGGCATGGGTGGCGGCACAGGTACGGGCGGAGCCCCGGTCGTCGCCGCGATCGCACGAAAGATGGGCATACTGACTGTCGCGATTATCACAAAACCGTTCGACTGTGAGGGAAAACGCCGCATGGATGCGGCGATGGGGGGCATCGAATTGCTCCGCGAGCAAGTCGATACCCTGATTATCATCCCCAACGAGCGTCTCCTTGACATCGCCGAACCCGACACCAGCATGATCGAGGCGTTTTCCAAGGCGGACGAGGTGCTCTACAATGCCACTCGCGGAATCAGCGACCTGATCACCGTTCACGGCTTGATCAACCTGGACTTCGCCGACGTGGAAACTACGATGAAAAACGGAGGCACCGCGCTGATGGGAGCCGCTACAGCTTCTGGAGAGAACCGCGCTGAGCGCGCCGCTATCGAAGCGATATCCAGCCCATTGCTGGACGGTGTATCTATCGCTGGAGCCCGAAATGCGCTCGTCAACATCACAGCCGGCGCCAACCTGGGTATTCACGAGGCCACAACGGCGACGAGCATCATCCAGCGGGAAGCAGGAGACGACGTGGAGGTCATCTTCGGAACGGTCATCGATCCCTCCATGGGGGACAGCCTGCGGGTCACGGTCATCGCGACCGGATTCGAGAAGTCGAATAAAGCCGCCGCGAAACAAACCGCCCGCAAAAAAACAGAACTGGACCAGGATATGCCCCTGTCTTACCCGAGCTACAAGGGAGAAGACAGCCTTCGCCAGCTTGACATTCCCGCATTTGAACGCAGAAAGTCTTCGCTGAATCTCGTGGACAATACCGAGAAGAACAACGACGAGGACGACGAGAACCCGGGCAAAGTCAAGCGCTTGCAGAGCGATCAGGTGAGAGAGCGCATCAGCAAAGGCAACTCTGATGTGCCAGCCTTCCTCCGCAAGATGATCGATTAACAGCGCGGTACATAGATGCGGATTGCATCAGACACAGCCCCGGCTTCGCAATAAAACTCACCTGGCTCGAATAGAGCCTCCGTTCCGTAATCTGCACTCGGGGCAGGGGGATTTGCCTGTGCATCTTCCTGGCCCTCGTTTCCATGTATTCGGGCCCTCCGGTCCGTACTCGGCCCCTGAGCAAGGCCGTTGCCTCACTCGTTTGCCCACCCTACGAGTGAGGCTTTTTATTTTCGGTCCCTCCCGAAACAAGACGCTTCATTAGTCATGTTACGCAAAGCAAAACACGAATGGGCGAGGACCAGACCCAACAATTTGAGGAGAGTCAACGATCTTGACCGTCAAATTAAACATATTCATGTTCCTATTACTGATGTGCCAGGGGCTCCAGGGCCTACTCGGCCAGCCAGTCCCCGGTCAATCCATATTAAATCAGACGGTAGTAAAGGGGATCGTCTGGGATCCTCCCGCTCAGCGGTCAAAAGCCCTCAGCGATCTGATCGAAATGAAACGGGTTGGCATAGAGGCCGTGCGCACGCCCTTGATATCCGATCCGGCGTTATTCCGCCTGGGAGATTCTTTGCAGATTCAATTCTATCAAGATTTGCCCCTCGACTATCTCACCACGAGCGAGTTGGCCGACACGCTCGATTACGCCAGAGACCTTCTCGCACAATCTATTCAGCTCGCTTCCGGTTTCCATTCGGCTCGCCATTTTGGCCTCGCCCGGCACACCGATACCAGTGTAGCGTTGGCCTGCCGCTATTTTGACGAGCTCACCAGAGCAGGTGCGGCAGCTTCTTCGGCACCTATCCACTTTTATTACCAGACGGCATTCATCGAAGAGGACCAGTGCAGCACGTTCGTGGACTTCGTGCTGATCGAGGCCAGAACGGTTGGCAACGTTTCTTCTCTATACGATCGATGGAGACAGGCCCACCCCGATGTTGCTATGGGGTTTGGCGCCCTCGGTATGTGGATCAAGGATTTACGATACGATCAATCCAATCCTGATGGTTATCTCCGCAAATACTCGCTCGCTTATCAGGCCAGATACCTCGAAGAAAAGCTGTCGACGCTGCTCTCCAGCCCCGCTTTTAATGATCTGTATGCGATCTTTGTATACCGTTGGAGAGACTTTCGCATGGATCACCCCTCTGCTGCACACGATCTGGAGGCCCCCTTCAGTCATACTTACGGCCTACTTTCGGATCGCGACGTACCGCGTAGTGCTTTGCAGGTCGTTCGAGGCTTCTATCTGGGCAAACAGTTCGTATTCGCCTTCTCGGCGGGCAAGGAGTCGGCCAGCCAGCGGTACTGGATGGTTCTTCTCATCTGGGTCAACCTCTTCATCCTCGGCCTCGCTTACGCATATTTTCCGCGCTTCAGGCTAACCCTGCGGCGCTATTTTCTAGCCCACAATTTTTACCGCAACGCCGTCGGCGAAGGGCGCGAACAGCTTCTCGGCCCCAATGCCCTGTTTTTTCTTTGCATTTCGACGGCATTTGCCGTTTGCATGATGGTGATTCTGGATCAACTCCGCATTACAGAGGTGTTTAACCTGATGTTACGCTGGGCCCCAACATCGGTACAGTATACCATCGTTGCCCTGCTGGCGCAGCCACATTTTCTGTTTGTCGTCATTGGAGGCAGTTATGCGTTGACGCTATCCATTTGGACCTCAGCGATGGCAGTGTTGTCATCTAGAAGCCGCACCCCCCTGCTGCCCGGGCAGTCATTTACGCTCGTAGTATGGGCCCAGTGGCCCATGCTATTGGCCATGGTGATCGCAGGCGTGCTGGGTACGGAATCTACGACGCTGAATTCGACCACACTCGTTCTTTTTTGCCTGGCCGTGCTGGTAATCGGCGTAGGAGGATTCGTAGCAACACTCAGAGATTACCTGGCAATCTGCCGGGCCAATATCCTTCACACAGTGCTCGCCGTTTCTACGAATCCTCTCTTACTCATCTTGCTTGCTGCCGTGTACAGCTGTTTCAAACATCAAGACAACTTTCTATTTATTTTCCGCCTGATCAGAGCCACATAACAGCCGGCGGCTTTTCAACCAGATTCAGAACCGATCTTTCTGGGTAAGTGTCGCTCGCTTTACGTTCCAGGCCCAGCCCAGTTTTTCGAACAGCCAGATCACCATTCCATTCACGTCGATCTGCCACCATTTGAAGCCGTGGAAGGCGGCAGCCGGGAACGCATGGTGATTATTGTGCCAACCTTCACCGAAAGCGAAAATTCCAAAGACCCAGTTATTGCGGCTCTCATCCCGTGTATCGAAAGGACGTTGACCGAACACGTGACAAATCGAGTTGATGCTCCAAGTTACGTGATGCAAGAAGAAGATACGGACCGCACCTCCCCAGATCAGCCCTTCGAGCCCTCCTTGCCAGGTTCCCACAATCAGATAGCCCAATGCCGCAGGTAATAGAAAAGAGAGCAGTATCCAGAGCCCGTAATACCGGTCAAGGGAAGCGATTAATTTATCGTTCATCAAGTCGGGCGCAAATTTACGAACGCTCGTTTCGTCCTTGGTAAAGAGCCAACCGACATGCGCAAAGATGAACCCTTTGAACATGCCCCACCAGCTTTCATCCTCATGAACATGGGGCGAATGGGGGTCTCCGGGGCGATCGCTATATGCATGATGTCTACGGTGGTCAGCCACCCAGTGTGTTACTGGCCCCTGAAGAGCAAACGAACCTGCTACAGCAAGCGTTGCCTTGAGCCAGGGCTTCGTCATAAACCCTTTGTGGGTGAAAAGACGGTGATAACCGACCCCGATCCCAATCGTCGTGATTGCATAAAACACGCCGAGCAAAATAAAAGAGGCCAAAGAGATCCCTTTATCCCAGTAGTAAATAGAGGCTATAACAAAAACCAGGAACGGAGTAACCGTCATAAACAAAATGAACGTACGCCGCCACAATCTCGCTTTGCGAGATTGCGGTAAGGTATCAGGCAACCGTTTTTTTGTCGAAGCTTTGTCAGGAACCGTGTCAGGAGACGTTGATAAGGACGTGCTCATGTTTTCTATCATGAGATTCTGGTGTACTATTGATGTTGGTGGAACAATGGACCGTGTAAGACGCGGACCACCATGGTTCATGGTCCCGGAAGATATCACTAAGAATGGTTTGAGACAAGACGATAATTGCTAGTATGTCGTGCTGCCTAAACCAATCGAATCGAGTGCGGACTTACAGGTTATTTTGCCTATTGAAAAAAGGGAACGCATACGGGTTCCATCCATGACAAATAAAACGTGTTCGTTTAAGATGAACACGGTTGCGACGAAGCTGCTCAGAACGCAGCGGCTCAGTGCGTCGGAACTTTGTTTCTCGCCCCATGAGTTCATATCCTTTATCAGCCAATGTACCCGGTCTCCTCATGCACCTGACTTCGTTACATCATCTTAGCTACAGCTCAATATTAATGAGTTCGAACCCGCAAAAACGCGCATCCAGGGAATCAGCACACCTGTGGACTTTCCTCGTTAGGCTTACGTTAGGGTTTGTTCTTGCCTTGCCGGGAACCAGTAACGCCCAGTCGCCTTCCTCTCCACCCGATACGACGCAGTGGATCGAATCGAGCTGGACGGCATTGCCCAGCCTGTTCTATTCCCCGAGAACCAAACTAGGCGGAGGGGGGTCTGTTCGGTATTTCCCCAAAAGGCCTGCCGGGGCTCGTCCTACAAACATTCAACTGTCAGCCATCTACACTGCTCGCCGGCAGATGGTGTTGAGTCTGGTGCCGGATATTTATTTTCAGAAGAGAAAACGGCGCTTGTTCTTGAGTGCGCTTTACCTGGATTTTCCCGATCGATTCTATGGGATTGGAAACGACACGAGGCTGGCCGACAGTGAGTCCTATACGTCTCAAATTGCCAGCTTTCTATTGAGCGGAGAGCAAGAATTTATCCCAAATCTCAGCCTGGGGCTGCAAACCTGGATTCGCCACGAACGGGTGAAGGAAACGGAAGAAGACGGGCTGATCGTGCGGGATGCTTTACGGGGTGGGACGTCCGGTCTTGCCACCGGAATCGGTGTATTCTTTCGATGGGACACCCGCAACAACTTCTTCTATACCTTATTCGGGACATACGTCCGTGGCTCCTGGATGTCGTTCACCCCGACCCTGGGAAGCGATTATTCGTTCAGCCGTGCAACTATCGACGTACGTCGTTTTATTCCGATCCATTGGCGTTACGTGATCGCGCTACGATCCTATAATCAAGCCGTTACGGGTGAAGCGCCCTTCCAGCTACTACCCCAGATCGGCGGACGACTGCTGATGCGCGGATACCCAGAGGGGCGCTTTCGCGAAAACGTGCTGTCCGTTGTCCAGGCTGAGTTCAGGGCCTACATATGGGGCCCCATTGGCGCTGTCCTCTTTGGCAGCGTCGGCGACGTCCAGCGGAGAGTAGAAACAATTGCTGGCGGCAAACTCCTGGCGACCGGGGGCGGCGGCCTCCGGTTCCTGGTTAACGACGAAGGCCTCAACTTTCGCATCGATTACGGAATCGGGCGCGACGGCGGCAGTTTCTACTTCACGCTCGGGGAAGCGTTCTGATCAGGATTTTTCCTCTTCTGCGAGAACTTCCGAAAACGTGGTCTCCCCCGTTTCGAGCATACGCCGAACGTAAGGGTGACACAGCTTGCAATTCTGCCCGAACGTAATGTGACGTTGCAGTTCTTCGAGCCTAGAGCATGACACTTCACGAGCTACGCCTTTTAAGGTCGAGAACGTCACCTGGAAACAGACACAACGATCGATTTTCATGAACAGTACTCAGGTTCGCATTACCGAACAAGGGTTATCATCCTGGTCTCAACCTCGTTTTGGGACCATAGGCTGTAAAAATACGTCCCGGCCGGCATCCCCCCTGCGTCCCACCTCACACGATGCGTGCCCGGTCCGTAGGCTGCTGAATCGAAAAGCCGCTCCACCTCCCTTCCCAGGACGTCGTAAATCACCATAGTGAGCGGTGTAGGGTTCTGCACCTGGAAAACGATACCCACTTCGGCAGCCTGAACAGGATTGGGGTATACAGGATCCAGCTGGAAAGAGCGACTGCCGGGCAGGGTTTCCGTTTCGATAGCCACGTTGCCCGCGTTCTCGTCGAACAGGAATGCCATGTGAGACGGCGCGATACCCGCCGGAAACCGATCTACTTCGACGCCGGAAACATCGTGTATTGAAACGAATCCCGACGTCGTAAAACCTGTGATTCGAGCGAGGTAAAGCCGATCCGAAGCCGGATTGTATGCAACAGCCCCGATGCTCTCGTCACCTGGTATTTCGACCATGGAGGCCAGCGTATTCGATCCAGCATCGAAAATCAGAATATTGTTGCTCTGAATCAAAAACATCTGCCCCGTAACCGGATCGTACCAGGCATCCTGGCCCAGCGAAGAAGCGCCGGTCTGTTCATCGAGTTCTATGCGGTCCAGAATGTCACCCGTTTCTCCATCGAGGACAACCACCTGGCCGTTTGTTTCTTCCAGTATTTCAGTGAAGTCATCGTTGAACACTGTGTTTCCATTGCAAAAGGCCCAAAGTTCACCGTCTGTATCAACTTCGAGGAACCGGGGACCGTCACACATCAGGTCGATCGTGCCCACCCGCTGATCCGACTCCACATCGATGACACTCAGCGTGCTGTCTGCCCCGAAGCCCGAGTTGGCCACGTACGCTCTACCGGCAATGACGGCAATATCTTCGGGGTTAGATCCCACCGAAATGGTTCCAGCGACCTCATTCGCCTCCAGATCGACTATCGTGACCGTACCGGCAAAGAGATTGGACAGGTAGGCCTTTTCTTCCGAGACCACTGTCATGTACCGCGGGCTTCCTACTCCGGTAAGTTGACCGAAGCGTTCGTTCGTGCGAAGATCGACGAGATCTACTCGATCTGAAGTGTTCGCCATAACGTATAGGGTATTTTCATGCACGGTCGTACTCTGAATCAGCGTATTCAAGCCGGATACGATATCCTGATCGACCGTCCCATCAAGAATTGAGTATCGAGACAGAGTGCCGTTGGCATCCGAAAAGTTTCCTTGATTGCTGACGATCAATTCGGAGGGCATATCCTGAGCATGCAGCGATCCCAAAGGCGTACCTGGCAACAGGAGAACCGTTACGACGAAGATCCAGGAGACGGGTGCTGCACCTTTTAAAATGCCTCTGAAAAAAACACTGAAAAAAACACTGAAAAAAACACTGAAAATGACAGCTCGATAAGTATTCATGGGTATCTGTTTCGGATGGATGGAGGACGTAACATTCATATTCCTGGCACTTCCAGGATCAACCGGATCCGCACGATCCTGGGCGGCATCGGATATCCGTTAATCACCTCGTACTCTCGATCTGTTGTATTTTCGATCAGAGCCTGAAGCGTAATCTTGACGCTGGGAGCTCGCCGGCTTACCCGCAACTGACTGTCGACTATCCAGTAGGGCTCCAGATAATCGGCGCCATCTGTAGTGACGTAACGCCTGCCTGTATATCGTGTAAACAGGTCAATACCGACCCGCAGCCGGCTCCACACTTTCTCCGTGCTGAACCGAACCTTGAGCAGCCGATCGGGAGTGTATCGGAGAGGTTGGCCATACGAGGGAGCCGAACGATCCGAACGATCTTTGCTCTCCGAAGCGACGTAAATTACCTGTCCCCCCACATTCACATCCCCTGAGAGAGATCGCTGCCATTCGAGCGATGCTTCTATTCCCCTCGAAGAGACATGGGCCACGTTGCCAGGCGCCCAGTATCCCCTGGGGGTGGGTTGCCATGAGATCTGATCTTGAATATGGTTGGAAAAAAAGGTGACCTCTGATAAAACGCCCAGGTTTTTCTGATTCCGTTCGGGACGCCACGAGATTCCTGCTTCGTAAGACCAGGAAATTTCCGGAGCAAGCTCTGGATTACCGCCGGGTTGCCAGAACCGATCGTTAAAGGTGGGCTTTCTGAAAGCCTTCCCCCCCTGGGCTTTCACAAACAAACCGGCACCCGGGAAAGGCCGCATGTTGACCCCCAGGTTGGGACTCAAAGCCACGAGGTTCTTGTCGTCGGGAAAGGCAAAATAGTCGAGGCGTACCGACGGCAATACCGTCAGCCTGCCTAACGGATAGCTGCTCATCGCGTACAGGCTCGATTGCCATTCCCTGGCGGATGTCGAGAGGCTCGGGTGAGTAGCAGTCCCGAGCGCTCCCTCGGCCCCTACTTGCCAGTGTCCTCCGGATTCTGGGAGAGGAGAGGTATATAATGAGTGAATCGTAAACGTCGTGGTGTTGCCCGTATCGTCCAGCTCCAGGAACGGGTTCTTGTATCTTAGGGAGGCACGATGGGCCCCTGCACGCAAGCTCAGCGTTCTCGTTCCGAACACCTGGACGTGGTTGAGCATCCAACGACTCCACCTGTCCCACTGCCTCTCTCCCCTGAGCGGCAGTGCAGACGGTCCTGGCAACCCGCGTTCTACATGATTGTGCCAGAATGAGAGCGTTGTTTTTCCCTTCTTCTGCCGTACGTCTGCTTTAGCGAATAACGACGTGTAGGTTCGATCCGCCCCCCTTCTACGCACTGTCGTTTCGGGAATAAGCGACGGATGAGTAAACGTAAAATCGCCTTCTGCTCCCCCGTGCAAGAGTGTAAATAAACCAGTTACGGACCTGGAGCGCGCGCCTAGCGTTAATTCCCCCCCTCTTTCCCGAAAGGGTCCGGCAGTAGCGGTCGCCTGTGCATAAACAGACGCATCGGGGAGATGCCTACTTTCAAGCATCACCACTCCTCCAAGGCTGTTCGACCCGTACAATGAGGCGCCGGGACCGTGGAGGACTGATATTTCTTGAAGGAGGGCGGAGGGGACCAGAGAGAAGTCCGTTTGCCCTAGCTGTGGATCGACAAGCGGAATTCCGTCTAGAAGAACCAGGGTCTGAGAACTGTTCGATCCCCGCAGAGAGGGGGAGGAAAGCCCGGCCCCATAACGGCGCAAGAACAAGGGGCTCGATCTCACCAGGGCTTCACTCAGAGTCCGTGCACCCGTGGTACTCAATTCGGCCTGACTGATGTGTGTCAACCTGGCCGGCATGAATTCTAGAAATTCTGCATACCTGTTCGTATGCACATCTATACCCGGCAGCGCATACACCGTATCATGGGCAACCTGTTCCGTGCTCTGGCTGAACACCGGTGAGACGATAAGAAAGCCCCATATCAAAAGGACACAATTGTGCATAAAAAAACCCGAACCTCATGTTGTGTGATTCGAGCTAAAGCACCACGATTGTTTTGCAGGTATATCTTTCCAGGATTGCGGTCGAGGAAAACTCCAAAAAACGAAGAAATGCTGACGTCTCGAACCTCAATTCCCGGAGGTCTTCGGCATTATTACACACTGGCAGGTCTCCTGGCTCACCGAAAACACATAGGCTCCTCTGACAGGTCTTCCCATATCGAACTCGATACAGTGACCACAGTCTCAACACCTTATTGTGTATGACCCATCGCAATGAACGAATAGGGCCTGACGGCATACAGTTGCGGGTACAGCTCCGGCTTCCTTCATACCAGACCACCATGCTGGAAGAAAAGTACCGGATTCCCTTTTAATCTACCTTCGTAATCGAAAGGTTAGAACCAGTGCACATATGCGAAAGAACTAGTGGCAAAGTATTCATATCTTTGCACAATAACAAGAAGCCCTCCGCGTGCGCAACAGATATTTACGTCCTGCTGTGCACAGTTCCCGTAACACCGGTTACTCAATCGTAACAGGCCCTACGACGTGGAACCCCGTTCTATCGAACATGAACTCCCTACAGCCATTGATGCCATTCTGGCGGACTATCCTGACGCCACTGTAGGCATCTCACTGAGGGATATCAGTCAAGGGATACGCTATGGCCTGAATCAGGATCGGATCTTCCATGCTGCCAGCACGATGAAGGTGCCGGTTTTGATCGAACTATTCAGGCGAGTGTACCAGAATAGAATCTCTCTTGAGGACAGCCTGCTCGTGAAAAACGAGTTTCGCTCCATCATCGATGGCTCTCTTTACTCTATCGGAGACGACTCCGACGATGCGATTTATGAACGGCTGAGCCAGTATATGACGTTGCGAGATCTGTCTTATCAGATGATCACTGTATCCTCCAATCTGGCCACAAACCTCCTCATCGACTACCTGACTGCAGATTCCGTGCAGGCTGCTGCGGAACGACTTGGGGTAAAGAAAATGCGGGTGCTCCGGGGCGTGGAGGATATCAAGGCTTACGAGCTAGGCAAAAGCAATACGGCAACTTCTTCAGATCTGGCCACATTATTCGTAGCATTAATGAACGGGAAGGCTGTTTCGCCAGAGTTAGATGCGTCTATGAAAGACATTCTGAAAGACCAGAAATTTAACGAAATGATTCCCGCTGGCTTACCCCCGGGATCGATCGTCGCCCACAAAACAGGACAAATCACAGGCATTCATCACGATGCCGGGATCATTTATCCGGCCTCCGGTCGGCCTTACGTTTTAGTCCTCCTCATCGAAGGGATCACTGATGAGGCCGTATCGGCTCGGCTGGGCGCTGATCTTACGGCCGTCATACACGCTGCCGTTCGCCCCACCGCCCCCTCTTGACCCGGCGAGAACAGCAGGCTCGTTCATTCGCTTCCCTGATTATCCTGACCCCCATGCTCAACCCGATTGAGTACGGTCTCTGGATCTATCGACACGGTCAAGTAGAAGATCACCTCCAAAAAACGGGCCCGGCGAATATTCAGACACGGCCCAGGCAGGCACATCCATGCTTAAGTCGCCGTGTACCCGGCCGATACTCGCCCTGAGTAGAATCCCCACGTACAATCTCTCCGATAACCGGCAGGTCGATACTCACCGATCAGACGCCCTTTTCTGCACTGGTTTGAGCAAGAGCGACTGTGCCTCACCATCCGCCGTACTGGCCAACTTTTACCATCGATATCGATTCTCAGGACTCAAAACACGCATGCTGATCTCGCCTGCGCAGATCTCGTTTGAAGACGCATAGGTCTTCTTCCCTGAATCGGAACGGTCATACACGGATGCGGGACTCTTGCAAAACACCCTCACTTTTTGACTGGCTTTATCGCTCATAGTCTATGCAAGACGTTTTGCTCTCCACAAGCCCCCCCACTCCATCCCACCTCCAGGCCGTTCAACGTTTTTTCAAAGAAGAAGCTGCGGGCGGTATTTTGCTCATGGGAAGTGCTTTCCTGGCCATGATCTGGGCAAACTCTCCATTAGCAAGCGCCTACAATCAACTCTGGCACCTCCATCTTGGCATAGAGATAGGCAATCTTCACGTCTCGATGCACCTGCTTCATTGGATCAACGACGGCCTGATGGCGATTTTCTTTCTATTGGTAGGATTGGAAATCAAGCGTGAAGTACTTTCAGGCGAACTCTCGTCCTTGAAAAAAGCGACTCTTCCGGCAGCCGCAGCTGTCGGCGGCATGTTTGTACCGGCACTAATTTATACTGCAGTCAATGCCGGCACTCCCGCCATGAACGGCTGGGGCATTCCCATGGCCACCGACATAGCTTTTGCCCTGGGAGTGATCGTACTGCTTGGCAAGCGAGTCCCAGCTTCACTCAAGGTATTCCTGGTCGCACTTGCCATCGTGGATGACCTGGGGGCCGTTCTTGCCATTGCCTTTTTCTACACCTCTGAGCTATCTGTATCTGCGTTGGGGATAGGGGTTTTATTGTTCATCGGCCTGGTAGCCGCTAATCGGTTGGGTGTCAGAAGTACACCTGTCTACGTCTTATTGGGCATAGGTTTGTGGATTGCCTTCTTGAAGTCGGGCGTACATGCTACGCTGGCAGGCGTATTACTGGCATTCACCATACCGTCGGCCAGGTGCACAACCCCTTTTGCATTCATGGAAAAAAGCCGGGGAGTGATTTATGCATTTACGGGGTCGACAACACCCGATCAGAAAACATTAACGCAGCGGCAAGAGGAAGCGGTTCAAATGATCCAAAAGGCGAGCCGGGACATGGATTCCCCTCTTACGCGATTCGAACATGCCCTGCAGGGTTGGGTCTACCTGCTCATCATGCCGGTCTTCGCCTTTGCAAACGCAGGGGTGCCATTAACAGGAGAAGACCTGGTTGCCTCGCTGAGCAGCAAGGTCACCCTGGGCATTATCCTCGGGCTATTTCTGGGTAAACAACTTGGAATATTTGCTTTCTCCTGGCTGGCGATTAAGACGGGAGTAGCGGAAAGGCCGGCCGGTACTTCCTGGAGACAACTTTATGGGGTTTCTTTACTCAGTGGGATAGGCTTCACGATGTCGCTGTTCATCGCCTCGCTTGCCTTTGGCGAAACACCTGCCCTGCCGTTCGCCAAAATGGGGATCCTCACCGCCTCCTTACTGGCCGGTATAACCGGATGGTACGTGTTGAGCTCCGGCTCCAAACAAGAGGACGCCCCGCCCCCCTCTCAGGAGGACCACCTCGTGGAAGACGATAAGTATTTCTACGAAAAGCGCCCTACCGAACATGGATTTGTCATCGAAATTGGAGCACCAGCCAGGCGGCCCGAACCCGAAAGACCGATCGAAACCGTGTGATGTCCCGACGAATATCCGTAGTACCGGGACCGAACGAGACCAATGGCCGTCGATCGAAGCCATCAGGCTTTGAAGTCACTAAAGACGGTCGACGCTTCCAGGTCCAAATCGTCTTCCTCGATCTGATTATCAAATTCTTCTGATGGCATGATCAGTCGTGCACTGCGATCGTAGGTAAAGTAGTTCCAGGCCCAGTTCATCAGCACGTTCAGCCTGTTTCTGAAACCGACTAGCTGAAACAGATGCAGCCCTAGCCACATCAGCCAGGCGATGATGCCTGTAGTCCGCAAGCCGATTTCCATCTCAGCGACAGCAGCATTGCGACCTATCGTAGCCATTGTACCCCGGTTCACGTAATTAAACGGTATGGCGGGTTTGCCTTTGAGAGCATTCAAAATTTCTTTTGCCACATGTTTTCCTCCCTGCATCGCTACGGGTGCCAGCTGGGGGTGAAAGTGCCCCTCATCGTCCTGGCTGCCGGCAAGGTCGCCGACGACGAACACATTCCCATACCCTTTCACGCTCAGATTGTCCTCCACTTCAACGCGACCGCCACGGGTGGTCGGCAAATTAATCCATTCAGCCAGTGAATTTGCGCGAATGCCTGCGGCCCAGACCAACGTGTTGGCCTCCAACACTTCGCCCGAATCCAGCATAACGGTCGAATCCGTGACCTCAGTCACCTGCCTATCGAGCATTACATGTACACCTTTTCTTCTGAGCTGCTTCAGCGCGTACTTCTGTGAGGAGGGATGGTAGGCATTCAGCAAATGAGGGAAGCCCTCTACGAGAGTAACCCTAAACGCATCCTCAGGCAATTTTGGATAATCTTTACGAAGCACCTTCTGAAAAAGCTCGCAGAGAGCACCGGCCATCTCGACTCCGGTAGGCCCCCCACCAACCACAACAATATGTATCATGCCCGGTTCGAACCGATCGCGCATCTGGTCGGCCAGTTCGAAACAGGTGATGATGTGGGATCTCAGCCTGACCGCTTCTTCCAGGTTTTTCAGGGCAAAACCGTAACGCTCTGCACCCGCCACGCCGAAGTAGTTTGTCGTCCCTCCCGCAGCCAATACCAGATAGTCGAACGAAACTCTGATTCCGTTTCTGAGCTCCACGTGGTTGCTGGCCCAGTCTACGCTCCTTGCTTCGCCCAGGCAAAACTCAAAGTTTTTCTGCTTATGGAAAATGCCCCTGATCGAATGAGCGATTTCTTCCGCTTCCAGACCCGCTGTCGCTACCTGATACAGAAGCGGCTGAAACGTATGATAATTGTGCTTGTCGATCAACACGACGTCAACCGGCGCCTTTCGCAAATGTCTGACCACACTCAGCCCTCCGAACCCAGCCCCTACCACAACGACTTTTTTTCTCATGATATTTACAGTTGTCACGCACCGGGTGCGCATAGGTCCTGAAAGAGCGGCTTTGCAGGAAAGTAAAGCCGCATTCCCCCCCTGTTGTGAACAGTTGGCGCGATCTTACTTCCTTACAGATGTTACGCGCCGGAAGCGAACAAAGACGCGGCGAACCTTCTATACGGGTAATCGGCGCGCAATATTTGCTACCTCATTTACCTTATCACGCTTATCGTCGAGGAGGTTAAGAGTTTCATGTGCGTTATCCGGACCGTCATCCAAAATACCCCTCGTTTTGGGGTGCACTTCAAGAGCATCCCATTCCGCGCTGGTCACAATCGTTTCCAAATTTTGAATGCGTTCGACGAGAGCGGTCTGCCGGGCTTCAGATTGTTCTACGGCCTTCAACAATTTTTTCACTTCGCCTTCGAGCTTACTGGTTGAAGTACCCAGCTGGTTTTGTTTTTCCTTGAACTTGAGCCACTCCGTGAATGCACCGGCAATGATACCAAATATGGGAATCAACAGTGGAATCAGGATCCAGAGATATGGACCGAACATGGGTTTCACCTAAAAACTAATGACTGGGGTCGAGATAACATACGAATCCTAGCCAGGCCAGTTGCGACTGATCCATACTACCGCACGGCCGTCTTCCTTGAAGATAGGCTGGGTCACCCAGACGCACAACCACGAAAAGGCTGTTAAAAGAGTCTCGGCAAAGGCCGACGGAGACATTTCGTAGATCGAGGCGTCGCGTCGAAGTGTGAATGCGGCGCGCAACGATGAGATACGGAATGTATCAACAGCCTTCTAAAATGGTGATGTTACGCGAACTGTGCGCAGCAGCCTGGTTTACGCGGCTTTGCAACCGTGCAAAGCCGCTCTGGCAGCACGTATGCGCATCCGGCGCGTAACATCTGTAAAATGAAGTGAATTTTCATTCTTTGGCAACTACAGGTGGTCGCAGTTGTATAGAATGAACGACTTGGAAAGTAAACGGCCTCTGATCTACCATGTCGAATTCAATGTCGAGTTCGATAGCATCAATCTGCCAGTTGGACTGGCAACAACCGCCCTTGCTTTCCCCGGTACGTTTACACTGGATCACCTCAATCTAACCGATTTATTAACGTATGGACTACAAAGAAGGCGCTTACAAAGTAAAAGACTTGGGTATGGCCGATGCCGGACGGCTCAGAGTAGAGTGGGCCGAGAGCAGAATGCCCGTTCTCATGAGCCTTAGAGAAAAGTACGCAGCAACCAAACCGTTCACGGGCTACAAAATCGCCGGCTGTCTGCATGTCACGAAAGAAACGGCTGTACTTTGTGAGACGCTTGCCGCCTGCGGTGCGGAAGTTTCCTGGAGTGGATGCAATCCCCTGAGCACGAACGATGAAGTGGCAGCTGCCCTGGCCAAAGCAGGCATCGAAATATACGCCTGGCATGGTATGTCCACCGACGAATTTTACTGGTGCATCGACCGCACAATAGACAAAACGCCTCAGTTAACCCTTGATGACGGCGCCGACTTGATCTTCACGGTACACCACCGTTTCCCGGAAAAGGCCAACGATATTATAGGAGGCAGCGAAGAAACGACAACGGGTGTGCACCGGCTCCGCGCCATGGCAGATGACGGCAAACTGCTCTATCCCATCTACGCCGTCAACGATGCGGAGACAAAATGGGACTTCGATAATGTGTACGGAACCGGCCAGAGCACCATCGATGGCATATTGCGCGCCTCGAGCGTACTTGTTGCCGGCAAGAACTTCGTCGTAGCCGGGTATGGGCATTGCGGCCGAGGGGTGGCAATGCGAGCCAAAGGGCTAGGCGCCAATGTCATCATCACGGAAGTACGCCCCACCAATGCCCTTAAGGCCACCCTCGAAGGCCACAGAGTGCTGCCCATGGATGAGGCTGCCGAAATCGGAGACATCTTCGTTACCGCTACCGGGATGAAGAATGTGATCCGAGGCCGCCACTTTGCCCGCATGAAAGACGGCGCAATCGTATGTAATACAGGGCACTACGATGTCGAACTGAACTTGAAGGAACTCGCAGAATTGTCCAACGACGCCCGTATGATCCGCGCAAACAACCGGGAGTACACACTCGAATCGGGGCGGAAAATTTTCGTCCTTGCAGATGGAAGGCTCGTCAACCTGGCTGCTGCCGAGGGCCATCCTTCAGAAGTGATGGACATGAGCTTTGCAAACCAGTTCATGGCTCATCTGTCTCTTGCAGAATCTCACAAAAACGGCGACACATTGAGCCCTGCCGTGTACGACTTACCCGTATCCCTGGATCAGGAAATTGCTCAACTTAAACTCCGTACGATGGGCATCGAGATCGATGCACTTACGGACGATCAAACGACCTATGCCACAGATTATTCTGCCGGCACTTGATCACCGCACCTCACGATCTCCTATCCTGTCTTCCGGACAGAGAAGCTCCGATCTGACAACAGCGCCGCACGAATGCGGCGCTGTTGTACGTATTACCGGTTGAACCACTCGCATCGGGTAGAATGCCCTGAAATAGCACGTTTCGAAATGTGCTATTACTCTGTATCCCAGTCCAGGATATCCTCTTCCGACTTATCTCTGTCGGCCCATTCTTCCGCATCCGGGAGAGGATCCATTTTTTCGGTTATATTTTTGTCCAGTTCCTGCCATTTATTAGCGAGATGTTCATTCCACTGGGCATAATGGCTGAGATGCTCAGGCAATTCGTCATCTGCATAAATCGCTTCGACAGGACACACGGGGACGCATGCATTACAATCGATACATTCGTCAGGATGAATCACAAGGAAGTTAGGCCCTTCGTAAAAACAATCCACCGGACATACCTCTACACAGTCCGTGTGTTTACAGTTTATGCACGATTCGGTGACAACATAAGGCATGTAGGATACCTCCTTTATAGTACAATTCTTCAAGTTCCTCTAAAATCACAGGAAGATAACGCATTGCTCCCACGTAAATCAAAATTTTTTGAGCCGGTGCGTACCCTGCCGTACAGGTCAGAAACACAAGGCGCGAATCGAGCGGCGATGATCTCCGTTGAGCGCCACGTACCGGTTGCGCGAACTCTGATCGTATGATCAGAGCCTAATCGAATAGATCCTGGGAGCGTCCGGGGTGTATTCTTCCAAAGTGCTGGTACCCTCGCTGGGTAACGAGGCGACCTCTCGGTGTTCGCTCCAGAAAACCCTCCTGGATCAGATACGGCTCATACACCTCCTCGATGGTGCCGGCATCTTCTCCTACAGAAACAGCCAGGTTGGAAAGTCCCGTCGGCCCGCCCCCGAATTTTTCGATTATCGTGAGCAGAATCCGTTTATCCATCTCGTCGAGTCCCTCACTGTCGACATCCTGTGCATTGAGCGCAAAGTCGGCGATATCCAGCGTGATGCGCCCATCGCCTTTGACCTCCGCAAAGTCTCGCGTCCGCCGAAGCAGCTTATTGGCGATGCGGGGGGTACCGCGGCTTCGCCTGGCGATCTCGAAGGCCCCATTTTCCTCGATGTCTACGCCGAGTATGCCGGCCGATCGAAACACGATTTTGGTCAACAGATCTGCCGTGTAGTAGTCGTACCGAAAATCAATCCCGAACCTCGCCCTCAGCGGCGCCGTAAGCAACCCTTTTCGGGTAGTGGCTCCGATAAGGGTAAATGGGGGCAACAAAATCTGTACGCTGCGCGCATTAGGACCAGAATCGATAACGATATCGATCTTGTAGTCTTCCATGGCCGAGTAGAGATATTCTTCCACGACGGGGCTGAGACGGTGAATTTCATCGATGAAGAGCACGTCTCCATCGTTGAGATTGGTCAATATGCCGGCAATGCTGGCGGGTTTATCCAGCACGGGCCCGCTGGTGGTCTTGATGCCGCACCCCATCTCCTCTGCAATGATATAAGCCAGTGTGGTTTTACCGAGCCCTGGAGGCCCGGAAAGCAACACATGATCGAGGGCTTCACTTCGCTGCAGCGCGGCAGTCATGAAGACATGCAGGTTGTCCTTTATCTTCTGTTGACCTACAAAATCGGCTAACCTGTTGGGGCGCAGCAATTTTTCGAGGTCATCTTCCTTCGAATCAAGCGTTCGTCGACTCATAAAGCATACTCAACCTTGTCCAGCGGCGGTTCAGATCCATACCAGAAACTCTACGCCCTAAACGCAAGACATGTTTTATACATATCGAAAAAAATGCCGTATTCCTTTTCGAAAAACCGGGGTACCGGAGAACGTATTGCCTCATGCCGCGGAAAAAAATCGCTGATGCAACGAAGACGCGTTGACTACCTTCTCGCGCCCCTGTGTCTTACAAAGAATACATATTTACAATATTCCTGTGTATTACGATTAGGGACGGAGTGGTTCATTTCGTACGCGTTCTCTCAGCACTTCCGCATGTCATCCGGCTACCCTACCGGGAACTCCGAAGGCTCATTGCGATAGACACCGTCGAAGAGCCGATTGGTAATTTTTATTTAAGACACAATACAAAGGCATTATGTTTGCTGTAGATGATATATTAGTTACAGATGAGTTGCTCGAAGCCCATTTTGCCTGCAATTTAGGTGCTTGTTTAGGTGGTTGTTGCGTCCAGGGGGATACTGGTGCACCGCTGGAACCCGACGAACGTGTTCAACTCGAAGAGATTTTTCCCCGAGTACGAAAATACCTTCGGAAAGAAGCCCTCGAAGCGATCGAAACACAGGGAGTGTGGGAAGAAACAGAGCCTGAACAATATAATACAACGTGTTTAGATAACGCCGAATGTGTGTTTGTGACCTATGAGGGTCCGATAGCGAAGTGTGCGGTCGAAAAGGCGTACCTGGAAGGGAGGACTTCCTTTAGAAAGCCTATTTCGTGCCATCTGTATCCTTTGCGCGTGGAACGATTTGGGAATGTCGAAGCGTTGAATTACGAGCAAATCTCACTCTGCATCCCGGCCATCCACTCAGGATGCAAAAACCACATATTATTAGCCGATTTCCTTCGCGAACCGCTAGTGCGGAAGTATGGCGAAGCGTGGTATGAAGCGTTTCGATCAGCTCTACGCGAACGCCGAGAGGCGCTGGGGCTCGATCGAAATCAAGAGATAGAAGAAAACTAGAAATCACGATGCTAAATCTGCACCAAAAGCAATCGCTTCAACAAAAACTTTCGCCTCAGCAGATACAATACATCAAGCTGCTACAGTTGCCTACGCTCGCTTTAGAGCAGCGCATCAAAGCAGAGCTTGAATCCAATCCGTTGCTAGAGGAAGGAATTGAAGAAGAGGAAGAAATTAAAGAGGCTGACTCGGACGAGACACCCATCGAAGAGCAGCCTGCCAACGAGACGCAGGAAGAGACGGATCAAAAGGACGACGAATACGACTGGGAAGAATTCATCAACGCCTCTGAGGACCTCTATGGCTACAAAGCCCGGGTCGACCATAGCGACGACGAGGACGATCGCGAAATACCCATGCCGGCCCGCGTCTCGATGGCAGAACATCTCTCCGATCAGTTATCGTTTCTCCCCCTGAACGAAACCGAAGAGCTCATCGCCGACCAAATTATCGGATCCATCGACGAAGACGGCTATCTCAGACGCCCCCTCGAGTCCATCATAGACGATATCATGTTCAATCATGGGATCATGCTGACCGACGAAGATGTGGAGCGCGTCCTGAAAGGCATCCAGCAATTAGATCCGGTCGGCATCGGTTCTCGAGATTTGCGCGAATGTTTGCTCGTCCAGTTGTATAGCATGCCCGATGAAGTGCCTGGGCTCTCTGTCGCCATTCAGATGCTGGAGAAGGCTTACAAAGCCTTTACGATGAAACACTTCGAAGCGATCAAGAAGAAGCTGGATGTAACCAGCAATGCATTAAAAGAAGCCTTCGACCTCATACAGCGTCTCAACCCCAAACCGGGCGAAGGGGAATTTACGGCTGCCCAGAACTATATCACCCCCGATTTTACCGTTATATACGAGGATGGAGATTTTTATATCTCATTGAATAACGGCAATACCCCACAGCTGCGTATCTCCCGGCAGTACAGGCAGATGCTTCATCAGATCTCGGCGGATCGCAAGAGAAACAATCAAAACCAGAATAACTCGTTCGACTCGGAGACCCGCCAGTTTCTTCGCGGCAAGCTGGAATCCGCCCGCTGGTTTATCAACTCGATCAACCAGCGCCGACAAACCATGATGAAAGTCATGAAAGCCATTGTCGAAATACAGGAAGAGTTCTTCAAATTCGGGGAAGGATACCTCAAACCCATGATCTTGAAGGACGTTGCCGAGAAAATCCATATGGACATCTCTACGGTGAGCCGGGTCGTCAACGGAAAGTACGTTCAGACCGAGTTTGGGGTATATGAGCTGAAGTATTTCTTCTCCGAAGGCCTGACTACTGACAGCGGCGAGGAGATATCGAACAAGGAGGTCAAAGCGATTATCGAGAACATCATCGAAAACGAAGAAAAACGGAAGCCCCTTTCGGATCAGAAGATTGCTCAGATGCTCGAAAGCAAGGGCTTCAAAATAGCACGACGAACAGTCACCAAATACCGGGAGCAACTGGGCATTCCTGTGGCGCGCTTGAGAAAGGAGATCGTCCTTTCGTAAAAAGGCGGCATGATGGCCAGTCCCTCGGCAAACTCATACAGCATGATACTCAAAGAGGTATTTTCGTAATTGCTTATGAGACAACTCCACGATCGGCCGCCGGCCACAGTCCCCCATTAATACAGATGTTACGCGCCGGATGCGCATACGTGCTACCCGAGCGGCTTTGCACGGTTGCAAAGCCGCGTCAACCAGGCTGCTGTGCACAGTTCGCGTAACATCATTTACTAATGGATGTTACGCATCTGTGCGCAAAAGAGCTGCCGCGAAGGCATTTCGCTTCGGTCAACGCCTGTTTTATAGTATTGCTGTGCACAACCTGTGTAACATCCATGACTTATTTGAGCTTTTCTTATTTAAAGATCTCGTTCTGGCCCGATAATTGTTATTGAGAGAAGAAAATATTGCTTAATTATTTCATTGTTTTATGAGGTCAAGAATGCGCACTAATGGAGTTCACTCGCCTTCTAGCAAGTCGGCCTTCCGTGTTTTGTTCACCCTGTATCTTACTGGGAAAATTGCTGACACATTGTGGACGCAGCTAATGACCGTATTTGATACGTATGCAACGAATGTGGAAGAACGGGAAGCTCTAGCGCTTTTTTTCATGGATGCGTTTCGCGAATTGGGTCCTGAATCGACCAAGATACCAAAGAAAGAAGAAGTTCAAGAATTAATGAGCATGATGCGATCAGCTTGAACCCATTCGCGAACCCTCGCCCTTTGTCTACTCAGGCAAACGAGGTCACTACCGCTGAACACCGTAATGTTCAGTTCTTGCCAGACACCGTAAGGTCTGGTTTCTATCCAGTCGGACACCGTAATGTCCGGCTTTTTTTTTTACGCGAGGGATTTCTGCCTCCGGCCCTCCTCTTGCTGGTCGGTATCCGCGATGAGAGGCCATTCTTTCTCCAGGGTTCTCTCAAAGAAATACACTTCACTGCCTATCCACCCCACCGATGCTGCCGACCGCGTAAACAAACTGACCTGTTGTATCAGGAATGCAATAGAGATTGCCTGGACGCCTACGTGGAGTTGTCCATGGAGCAAAGCTGAAAAAAAGAGAATAACCAGTATAATGGCGTACCAGCATACGTAGAGGTAGCTTGCAGTTCCGTATTTGAACGGCCAAACCATACCGGTCTTCAACGATCTCCATACGGTATCGTGCTTGACTACCAGTGCGAGTTTGCTGTATCTCTGGAACAGGTCGAGGATCGCCCATCCGCACAGTACCGAGAAGGGGATGAAAACGCCAAATATCCAGAACCCCCCCACGGCCCCCCGCCACACGTTGGCCAGGATCCCGGATACGAGGAGGACCCCGGCCACCCAGATCAACTTGAGAGGCAGGTATGCCAGGCTCACCAGCAACGACGGACCGGTGTAGTAGCCTACGCCTCGCCAGAAAGGCCAGATCCTGCCATTATGTAACGCATAGATCACTCCTACGTGTGCCGCCGCCTTCCAGACCACGTAGAGGGGTGCTACGACCGCAAAAGGAAGCCCTACGACACGTAATTCTGGCCCGATCTCCATAAACACTTCTCGCCATAGAACGAGATCGAAAGACTCGATCAACGCTGATCCCTGCCCGGTCAGGCCGATGTGTTCGACTAAAACACCGTAGAGAGGAAGTACGACTATAACCGCGGCCATCAGATTGACCCCGTACAAAAGGAAAATCAGCCCTGGTCTTTTCCGAATGGATCTCGCGCCTTCTTTCAGACAGATATCAATCATCGATTAATTAAACCTCTTTACACCCACTCGATGCACTCAAAACAAGCCGGCTGCGATCTGCAATAAGTGCTGAAACACAATCGTCAGGTTATACACCTGGTGTCGAGCAAATTTCGTTTCAGGCTCCACCCGCTTGCGGTTATTCAACATGTTGATGTCCAGCAGCACTTCATTCCGGGGATCGATAATTACTTCTTCTACGGTCGTTTCTCGTACGAAATCGAATACTCGGGCTTCTTCCTGGCCAGCCCAGGATATCACCTCCGCGGTGCCGTCTGTAAATTCAACGTGTACGTCTACGGGCATAATACCATCTTCTAAACGCACGAGGACAACCTCGTTCGAGAACAGCCCCTCCTGTTCAAGCTCTGTTACTTTTATACGGTCTACTGCATAATCGACTGTGGCTGTGCCGTAGATATACTGATCGAAGAACCATCCGAGATCCTCGCCGGACACGTCTTCGACGACCTCGATGAAATCTCTCGTTGTCGGATGCTTGAACGCCCACCGCTCGTAATACGTGCGCAGGATGTCCTGCATGAGCTCCCAACCGAGATACGCTTCCAACGTGTTGAGCACGGTCGCCGGTTTCGAATACGACGCTTTGCCATATTCCGTTGAAGATGCATATTCCCAGGATCGGTTGTAAATCGGAGCGCTGCCCGGGTTGTTGTCTACGTAATTCACCCGCTGGAATTCCTGATCTGAGACTTTTATCCAGGGCAAGTCGATAAGTCCGCCCTCCCCGTACTCGGCGTCCATAATTTTCGTTTCGAGGTACGAGTTGATCCCCTCGTCGAGCCATGCTTCTTCCGCTTCGTTGCTGGCGAGCATCCCATAAAAATACTGGTGCCCGAATTCGTGAATGGTTACGAGCTCCAGAAATCTGAGCCAGGAGGGCATCATGTAAATGGTGCCGCACGTGATCAGCGTTGGGTACTCCATCCCGTTGCTTCCCCCTATCCCATCGACCAACGTCAGCGTCGTATACGGATACCTACCCACCCACTCATCGAAATATGCCAGGCTTACTTTCGCTGCTTCGAAATGACGCTGGACCTGCCCCTCGTGTTCAGGCTGAATGAGGAGTCGGATCTGGACGTGCTCCCACTGATCCGTGAATTCTAACAGATCCGGACTGGCCGTCCAGGCAAAATCATGGACGTCTTCTGCCCGGTAAGTAACCGTTTTGAACCCGCCCTCTGCCTCCACGTTTGTCCTGATCCCACTGGCGCCCACTTTGTAATGTACCGGGACCGAGATGTCGACCTCGTAAGTCCCAAAATCGGCATAAAACTCACTATTTGCATGAAACTGGTGCGTGCTCCATCGCCCGCTCGGCGCATCCTCGGGGATATATCGCTGTCCCGGCACTTCATATACTCCCAGCTTGGGAAACCACTGGGCGACCATCACGAACAAGCTGTCGTTGGATTTTATCTTCCACCCGGTTCTGGCAACTATTTCAGGCAATCGGGACGTGAAATCGATATCCAGCGTGATCGATTCCCCGGGTGCAACCGGCTCGGGGAGTTCGACCGAAATGACGGTCATATCTTCGGTATTTCCATCGTCCGGCTGGATAAAACGGATACTCTCCGTGATGTCCGTACCTTCCTGCTCCCCCGCCTGCCCCAAAGCGCTCCGGTCAGATTGCCCTTCGTGCACGATGCGCATCGACTCGATATCCATGCCGCCCCACGGATCTTCAGACTGTGCTGAATTTCCACGGTGTGCCCCCCGGCTTTCTTTCATGAACGTACTGTTCTCATTGCGAAATGCATTCAAGTACAGATGAAACTGCAGTTCCTCGACAGGCACCTGATCAGGATTACGCCAGGTGACGCGTTGGGCGCCGTGAACCGTTTTTTCGTCTGGATCTAATCGCGCTCGTATATCATAGGCAACGATCCTGTTGCTGAGCGGGTCGTCTTGAATCGTGGGCGACTGTGCAGTGACGACCCGTTCGCTCAAAAAGGGAACAGATGCCACAAAGGCACAGAATATAATATAGCTTCGTATCATGGGTGCAATTTACCTTGCCTCAATAAAGGCAACATAAGGGTTTTACAGGAAACACAAAACACGTCTTTTCTCTTCGTCAGCGATGTTACGCGAACTGGGCTCAAGAAACTGGTTTACGCGGCTTTGCATACGTGTGAAACCGCTCTGGCAGGGCATATGCACATCCGGCCCGTAACATCCGTTCGTCAAAGCAACACTCAACCACGTAACGACTCATGCGCATACAATTTCCCAGGGCTGTTACTATAACAGAGGTGGGCATGCGAGACGGATTTCAATTCGAAACCGTCTCCATACCCACTGACATAAAAATCAAGACGTTAAACGGCCTCGTTGCTGCCGGACTGCAGCGCATTCAGGTCACTTCGTTCGTCCACCCAAAGTGGGTCCCTCAAATGTCGGATGCAGAAACGTTGTGCGCTCATCTGCCGAACCCTACCGACGTCGTCTTTTCCGCTCTCGCGTTAAACGTTAGAGGTGTGGTGCGAGCCAATAACGCCGGCATCAAACATATAGATCTCTCGATCTCCACCAACGATAAACATAGCAGGGACAACGCGAATATGTCCCGAGAAGATGCCATCGATCAGGCGTTAGAAATGATAGAACTGGCTCATTCTTATGGGATGAACGTGCAGATGGGACTTCAATGCGTATTTGGCTACCGGGAACCTGGAGACACTCCAACCGATCGTCTCATGGCCACGATCGAACGATTTACCGGATTAGACCTCGACTCTTTCTCGCTTGCCGACTCAACCGGCATGGCTAACCCGAAACTCATCGACCGATTGCTTCCAGCCATTAAGGACATGTTGCACCCTGTTCCCCTCGTAATGCACTTTCACGACACGAGAGGCCTGGGCTTGACCAACGTGTACGCCGCACTGGCCCATGGCATCACTCACTTTGACACTTCCTTCGGTGGATTGGGAGGATGTCCATTCATCCCAGGGGCTACGGGCAACATCGCTACCGAGGATACGGTGTACCTGATGAATGCTCTCGGTATCGAGACCGGCATTGACCCCGTCAAACTTTCTGTCGCCACAGACGCCGTCTCCAAACACCTGGGCCGAGAATTACCCGGCAAACTGTATAAGCTTATTTCAGAAGCTGTAGAGTCTTCGTAAACACTTGATCCTTTGTTTTCATCCTGTACACGTATACTCCGCTGGCCAGATGGCCGGCCTCCAACGGGATAACATGTATTCCTGGAGGATACACCTGATCGGCCATCGTCCAGACTTTTCGCCCCAACAGGTCGAACAGCTCCAGCTTCACCGCCGACATTTCCGGCAGGCCGAATCGGATGTTCGTCAGAGGATTAAACGGATTCGGATAGTTCTGATCTAGAAAGTATCGTTCTGGGATAGAGGGGTGAGGCTTCTCGGCCGATACGGGTTGCCCTTGCTCAAAAGTAATCCCCTCCACGCGCAGTTCTACCTGCCTGTCATTCTCCCCTGGTGAAGTCATTACAAAACTGATGGATGTCAGCGCATTGCTGTTGAACGACCTGCCTTCGTACTTCTTCGACAGCTCCTCGAACGAGACATTGTAGGCGGTCGAGGTCGAGTTCAGCTCAAGGTCCTCTTCAAAGACTTTTCCGTCTTCGGTCTCGAGTCGCATTTTTCCTTTCCCTCTGCCTGCTGCTGCAAATGTCACATAATCGTAGGGGCTCAAGTCAACAGGCGTCCCGCCGGGCTTGAAATGTCTGAAGAAGAGTACACTGTCTCTCAAAGTACCCTTGAAATGAACCCCCCTTTCTACGACATACTGCGTCTCGCTGGGGTCATAATCAGGTTGAGCCAGGATTTCGTATATTTCTATGGACGTCTCCTCGCTGTCCTCCAGGATATGCCCCCAACCCCCGTCAGCGATGTATACCTGATCCACGATTTCATTCGCCTCATTAGTCAGGAAAAGGGTAGCATCGTACAGCGCCCCTGTATTAATTGAAACCGGCACAAAGAAGGACTCTCCCTCAGATGGACCGTGCGAAGCGGTAAATTCGAAAGGATCCCTGGCACCGCCTTCCGTGCGAGAAAGCTCGCCGGACAATCGATAGGCGCCTCCCCCTGGAACCCTTTTGATCGTGATATTGAGCTCCCCACTATGGTACGCACCGGTCGACACAAAGGACGAGGGGGCCTTCGGGATATCTCCTTCGCGGCTCACAAAGGCCACGTTTCCGAGTTCACTCATCTGCTCGAGCATGCGCTCTACGAGCCAAATCGTATGTTCGGGATGGAAGGACCAGACCTGAACATTGATAATCTCTTCGGTCGTCACCCGCTCTGGCTTGTACTGATCGCGCACAAAACGGCTGTCGATCAGATGACTATTGCCCTTTCGATAATTGATGAAGCTGATCGCATAATCCACCTCCCCATCCTGATTAACCAGAATAGACATGACAAAAGGATGGCCTTTTATCGAGACGAGATTGACCCCTTTCAAGCTTGCACCTTTCAGCCGATCGCACACAGTTTTGGTATGTTCGTAGGTCTCACCGGCCGGCGTTGTGGTAGCAAATATACCGGCCAGGCGGCTTTGGCGACTGACGTAATCGACGGCAACAACGTTGGTGGCATTGGTGACACCAAACAAATCGCCAGGGGTCACCACGATGGCCTCTGACCGGTCAGGACCGACTTCAGGGATCAGATGGAGAAGATCGTCCGCTCTCGGTCCACCGGTACCAAGCATGCTCGCTGGCCCGGATGCCCTCAACGTCTCCAGGTGTAGAGCGCCTGTTTGGTTGATCGAATGATCGACGCGACGGCGCTGTCGTCGGTACATGCGTTCCGCGAGGAGGCCGGCCAGATCACCATTCGACTCCAACCCTGCGTCATTTCCCGAGCTTGTTTTTATCGTCACGGGCAATATCTCGACGGGGCTCGTCACTCCTTCCTGCTCCGACGAGGGCACCGCCGTCGCTCTCATGGCGACTTCGTAAAGCGCATTCCAGGCATCGGGGGTCACCTCGAATGAAATTGCCACCGTCCCCACTTCTCCCGGGGCAAGCCGACTGTCCTCCCGATGCAGCAAATTTGTTGTCGTTTTCCCGTCGTATTCAGGATGAACCTTCAACGATGGCGTACCCGATATAGTTATCTCTTTCACATCCACACTCGATACCGGGAAGGCCTCCGACAAATCCAGTTCGAGTTCAACATTGTCCAGCTCAACGGGGCTGTGATTCGACACATAGGCTCGCAGCCCTACTCGAAAAGACGTCGTATCGCCGGAAACTTCTACCATACGAGTTTCGAGCCCCAGCTTTGCCTGCTGCACCAGTTCGATGCGCGTCATAACGTCCTCACCTTCGTCGGAGGCATTTCCATTCCCATTCGGGTCCGGCTCGAAACCATCGATCGAAACATCCTGGACTGTATTCCCATGTGGATCTACGGCTGTTACCCGAGAAAAGGTCTCTAGAAATTCAACACCTTCTGCGGGTGTTATCCGTTCTTCGAGCTCTACTTCGATACGCTCACCGGGATAAAGGAGCACGGTGTCTGGTAGAATCAGGTTTGTGTCGGAGACGCCATCGAAGTCAGGGTTGATTTTGTATGCCGATTCTCCTCGGATCGACACGGCGTGGACGCTCGCGCTCGAGCCCTCGTACAGGGACTTCAGGTCCTCGATAATGCGCACTTCTCTCAAAGGCACATCGCCTACGTTTTGAACTGCGAGGTTGAATGTAACGGCATACTCCCCCGGTCCTCGTCGGGTCGCTTCGCTGACTACTCTGGAACTACCCACCGAAGCATTTACCAGAGGATTGAGATAGGTGGGTACATTCTCGACCTCTTCGTTTGCGGTTCCGTTGCGATTGGCATCGATCACGGTACCCCGATCAGATAAATCCACAGATCTCAGACCTCCAGGTCCTGAGGCCGAAGCCCGTGCCAGGCTCTGGTACGGCCCAAAGTTGGAGCCGGGTTTTACGTGGGCGTACACCTCGATCCTCGCGGTATCGCTCCGCTCCAGGCGACTGTTTCCAGCATCGAGCACCTGAATTTGACCCCGGCCGTCGAAAGAGGCGTTTGCAACCACGGCGCCTCTCACGAACGTTCGTAGCACATCCACATCGGCACCTTCGTACCATTCAGCCAGGTCCATCTCTACCTGAACGTCACCCAGCGGCACATCGCCCAGGTTTCCTACTCGAACCACGTGCCTGACCAGAAAGCCTGCATCGTCCTCTTCTAACACACGAGCCGTCATAGAAGACCCGATGACCGGTTTTTCGTGTAACGATAATACAGCAGGATCGTTTTCTCCGACCTCGTCGGTGATCCCATTTCCGTTTGGATCGACCGAAATACCTGAGTCTGTGACGTCGTGGGAACGTGTTCCAAAAGGAGTCACCCCAGAGGCCGCAGCGCCTAGATAAAAGGCGCCGAAATACGTTTCGGGTGTAACCTGGACCTTGACTTTCACCGCTGCTTTTTCGCCCGGGGACAAACTGCTTGAATCAGCTGCCAGCAGTTGCGCATATTCTATACCGTCAAACAGGGGATTCTCCTGAAGAGGCCGCTCGGCAAGAACCTCCAGGACCCGTACTCTAGAACCCGTAAATGTGGTATCCAGCCGTTGTGTGATATCAACGGAGGTAAGCTTGACGTCGCTCATGTTCTCTAGAACGAACGTGTAATCCACTACAAAATCCCGAAAGTCTCCTTTTACCTCGTTGATGAACAGGGCCGATCCGAGTCCCGACTCGGGGGCAAACTGAATGCGATGTGGATCATTCTCTCCAGGCTCATCGGCTATTCCGTTCCCATTTTCGTCGATGGGTCCCTGTCCATCCGTCACGTCCGACGTCTCACGGCCATCGAAGCTTTTCGCCGTAACAAAAACCGAATTCTCAAACGGGCCGAACTGGGTCTCTGGGTGGACGTCTACGGAATAAGAAACCTGTATCGACGCTCCGGGCACAAGCGGTATGTTGATTTCGTCAATGAGACCCTTCTGTACGACGCCGTCGAACCCGTCGTTCACCCTCACCGTAAACTGGGAGGACAGATCGTAGACGGTGAAGCGAGTGCCAGCGAAAGGTCTCTCCAGGTCTTGCAGGGCCTGGATGTCGTACAGAGTGACTTTCCCGATATTTGTTATTTGGAGTTCGTAGTGTACGGTAAATCCGCTCAGGTCGCCCGAAACTCGACGTGCCCTCAATGAGGCGCCTACAGCCGGGACTTCGTCAAAGCTAACGATCGAGGGATCTCCCTCTCCGGGATCCCCTGCGAAGCGATTTCCATCGGAATCCGAATGTCGACCTCGATCCGAGTAATCCGCAACAGAAACTCGATTGGGTCCCAGTGCAGTCGCCCGTGCTTGAAACGCATACTGATTCGATGCAACGGCAGGCCTGGCCGTTATCTGGAACGTGATGGTGGCGTGCTGACCTGCGGCCAGTTCACTTTCGACCGGCTCCAACAACCTGGTATGCTGAACGCCGTCGTACTCGTCATTTAAGGACAGCGAGCGATCCGACCTCACATCAGAGATGGAAAATCGATCCGCTCCCAACACGTTGGCCAGGTTCAATTCGACCTGGATCGAATCGAGGAATACGTCTCCCAGATTTTCGATGTTTAGCCGAAAAATGGCAGAAAAGGCTGTCGGATCCCCTTGCAATTCGATCACCTCGAGTGCCGCCCCAATGGCAGGCTTTTGATCAACAGTGAGAACCGTTGGATCGTTTTCCTCCGGTTCGTCGGCTCTGCCGTTCCCATTGGGATCCACCCGGTTGCCGTCATGGCTGAGGTCTTCGACGTACTGGCCCGCCGGCCCCTGCGCCTGCACTTTTGCCGACAACAGGTACGGCCCCAGCGATTCCTCTGGTACGACGTGCAACGTGTATGTAACCAGACTCCTTTCACCAACATGCAGCGTGCTCGCTGGATCAAGCAAGTTTGCATCAGCCTTGCCATCGAAATTCGCGTTCACTCGCAAGGGAGCTCGGACTACGGGTTCCGAAACGGTATACCTTGTTCCCTGGAGGCCTTCGGGCAACAGGGCTTGAAGTTGGAGCTCAGACAGGGGGATATTGCCAAGATTTTCGACCAGGATCTCCACCTCCGTTTCAAAGCCTGATGCTGCACCAACCGGCTGCGAAACACGCTGGGCAATGCCTATCGCAGGCTTCGCATCTACATAGAAGAACATTTCGTCCGTGTCGTCTTCGACGGGAGAGGACGAGCCCGGATCGAGTGCATTGTTGGGAGTGGAGTCTGGATCGTACCCCAGCACATCGATCACTTCAGCCGAAATCGGCAGGGTCCCTCCTTCACTGGCAATGAGCGTCAGCACGAGACGTTCGTCTTTTCCCACGGGCACCCGCTCCAGGATCCACTCTGATTTCGACGTGTCGAAATAGCCTGTTGATGCTGCCGATGATTGCAGGCGAAAAGAACCCGGTAGGGTTAGTTTAACGCGGGCGGCTGACGAAGTATCGGGACCGTCATTGTGAACGAACAGGGACACGTCGAACGGTTCGTTCCTGGCCGGCGCGTCCGATTCACTGGACAACGAGATGCGTAAGTCGCTTTCGGTACGAAGCAGAGCACGTTCCAATTCGATCGGATCCGAAACCGCATAACTCCAGGTATCGATCCCGGCGCCATTCCCGAATCCTTCTGGATACGCATGGGCGCCTGATCGGCTACTGACGCCCCCCAGCCGCTTAACGGAACCCGTTTGAGCACCCACGTTCGAGAGGATCGAATCGTCATAATAGGCGCTTGATTCCGGAGCGCGGGGACCATTGAGCCGTGTTATGCTGATGCCGCGAGCATTCTGCTCCACATCCAGAAAGGGCAGATGCATTTCGCCCGCCGTGAATACCAGTCGCGCAAGATACCCATTCTCATCGGTATGCACCGCCCTTCCATGGCTATCCAGACCATCCCAAACCACATGATGGATCCCCGATTGGGCAAAGCCATGCAGCATGCGATCGCTGGCATCGCCCCATATACCGTTGTTGTTGAGATCGATGATAATCTGGTAACGCCCATCGGACACGGCGTTGAAGGAAAAACTCCCTCCCTTTCCAGACCGGCCTGTGAAATGAAAGGTGGTGGCACTACCTGGTAATCGAGGACTCCTTCGAAAGCGAGCCAAACCTCCAGAAAACGGAATCTGGCCCTCGATCAAGGGGCTCGGCGGTGAAAAAAAGATTTTATGTATTGCCCCGCTTCCATTCATTGAGATCCCGGGGGTCTCGTGCGTTACCCCTTCGGGCAACTCCTTATTGGCAACATTTGACCAGTCAAGGGGAACGGATTTGTACAGCGGTAGACGGGTTGTGGCATCCTGGAAGCCATCCCGGTTTGAAAACAGAATGAACGTATGAGTCTGTATATTATGTAGCACCACTTCATACGCGTAGCCATCTCCAGTGAGAAGGTAAAAAAGCGCTGAAAACGAGGGAGCTTCCTCGCCGAAGTGCAGGGGGATCTGTTCGGCAAAAACACGGCCGCTTTGCTCCATTCCCCGGTCTCCCTGCACGGTAACATCCCAGGCAGCAATTGTATTCACATCCGATGCCTGGCGCCAGTCGACCTGCGCCGGCAACGGCCGGGATGACTTCCAGGATGCAGGGTGCGGGGAGAGAAACTGGACCTCCCAGATGCCGGATGCCGGCGACTCATTGACGAACGTACAGGGAATATACCCCCCCGACTTAGGATCAGGCCCTGCCTGCTCCTGATCCAGATTCATGATACGCCCTGCCAGGGGCTCTCGGGCATCTCCGAAAACTTCGAGGCACGTCTTCGTTATCCCATCAGGCGTTATTACGCGGATATCGCCTTCCCCGATGCCTATCGCGCTTGAGCCGAGCAGCATCCTTTCTCCCGGCTCCATGTACACGTAGAAACGATTCGACAGAAGGATGCCCGTGAGCTGGTCCTCTGAAGCCTGGATAAGATAGGAACGATATCCCGTCCTCGCATTGAGTTCTTTGCTCCCATCGGCCAGACTGATCCGGAAAGGATGTACCGTGACTAAGAGAAGGAAAAGGAGCACTACACGGATGGGAAAAAGCACTGCGGGCCAGAGGGCCCCATCGTCCATGCAGCGCAGAAGGGGGTGCTGCTTATAAGACATAACCGTTGAGAAAAGAAAGCGTATATCTCAGAGTAAAACTCTGAATGCAAGTTGTTAGAGGGGTTCAGTGAGAACGTGCGTAAATGGTGCACAGAAGGGGACGCATGGCCTTTGCAAGAATTGAATCAAAGACCGAAAATGCACACATCGTACCCGCAGGGGCGTAAGAACAAGTAACACACAGACGGATATCGCTATGTTTCAGTCTGCATATACGCACTCGTCGCAAAAGGAGAGAAATGCGATTTGAAAGGGAAGATTTGACCGTAAAATCACAAGCCGCCTTTCAGCCCTACACGCTTGTAGCGTATGTATCGACGGGCGGGCAAGAACAGATTAGATTTCGATCCCCGTAAGCATCGTCCAGGCGGCGAACAGAAGGCCAGAATTTCTGCTCGCTGGACCAGGGGGCCGGGAAAACGGCTCGCTCACGGGAATAGGGCAGGCTCCATTCGTCCGACAGAGTCATCTGGGCCGTGTGGGGCGCTTGTTTGAGCACGTTTACCGCCGCATCTGCGATACCCAATTCGACCTCCTCGATCTCGCTGCGGATAGATATCATAGCCTCGCAGAAGCGATCGAGCTCTTCTTTCGATTCACTTTCTGTCGGCTCGATCATCATCGTGCCCACAACGGGCCAGGACATCGTAGGCGCGTGATACCCGTAATCGATGAGCCGTTTGGCGACATCTTGTTCGGTGATGCCTACTTTTTGACGGTAAGGCCTGAGATCGATGATAAATTCATGAGCTACAAGCCCCTTTTTGCCCTTGTAGAGAATGGGATAAAAACCTTCGAGACGCTTAGCGACATAATTCGCGTTTAGGATGGCGATTTGTGATGCACGTCTAAGCTCTTTCGCCCCCATCATAGCGATATAAGCCCAGGATATGACCAGGATGCTCGCGCTGCCATAGGGAGCAGCTGCTACAGCGCCGATAGCTTCGCGGCCGCCGGTAGGCCTGACTGTGTGCCCGGGAAGAAAAGGGGCGAGCTTTTCATTCACACAGATCGGCCCCACACCCGGCCCCCCTCCGCCATGAGGGATACTGAACGTTTTGTGAAGATTCAAATGGCACACATCGGCCCCATAATCACCCGGCCGACAGAGGCCCACTTGCGCATTCATGTTGGCCCCATCCATGTAGACGAGACCGCCATGCCCGTGAATGACGTCGCAGATCGTCTGGATATGCTCTTCGAATACCCCGTGCGTCGACGGATAAGTTACCATCAATGCAGCGAGGTTGGACTCGTGTTCTGCCGCCTTTGCCTTCAGATCGTCCAGGTCCACGTTGCCGGATTCGTCGCACCCTACAATAACCACCTTCATCCCCGCCATCACCGCGCTGGCGGGATTTGTCCCGTGTGCGGATTCAGGAACGATGCAAATCGTTCGATGCGCCTCGCCCTGACTCTTATGGTACGCTCTAATCGTCAACAAACCGGAATATTCGCCAGAAGCACCCGAGTTTGGCTGTAGTGAAACGGCAGAAAAGCCCGTAATTTCGGAAAGCCAGTTTTCTAATTCCTCAATGAGTACCTCGTAGCCCTGTGTCTGCTCCTCAGGGGCGAACGGATGAATGCGGTTAAAAGCCGGCCATGTGATGGGCATCAATTCACTGGTGGCGTTGAGCTTCATCGTGCAGGAGCCCAGAGGGATCATGCTCGTCGTCAAAGAAAGGTCTTTTCCGGCCAATTTGTGTATATAACGCATCATTTCTGTTTCGGAATGATACGTATTGAACACGGGATGCTCGAGAAAGGCTCGGGTGCGAGCCATCGGGCCTGCATACCCCTCATCCAACGCTGAAGCAATCTCCTTGGCGCTGACTTGCGCTTCAGCGTCCAGATCAAAAACCGCAAACAGGGTATCGAGGTCTTCGGCATCCACGGTCTCGTCGAGGGATATTCCGATTGAGCCATCGTCAAAAGCTCTCACGTTGAGACGATTATGTTCCGCTGACGTGAGCACATCCTGCGTCCGCCCGTCCCTAACGTCAACCCTGATGGTATCGAAGAAACCCTCATGGCGAATCGAGTGACCCATGGTTTCCAACCCTCGAGCCAGAGTACGAGCAGCCCCATGCACGCGCGCTGCGATAGATTTTAAGCCGCTCGGGCCGTGATAGACCGCATACATGCCGGCCATCACGGCGAGAAGGACCTGGGCGGTACAAATGTTTGAAGTCGCCTTATCTCTTCGAATATGTTGCTCTCTTGTTTGGAGCGCCATGCGGAGGGCCTGTTTTCCCTCCGCGTCGACGGACACGCCAATGATTCGACCGGGCAGTTGCCTCTTATGCGCCTCCTTCGCTGCGAAGAACGCTGCATGCGGGCCGCCAAATCCTAACGGTACCCCAAATCGTTGCGAACTGCCAACGGCCACGTCGGCTCCAAATTCACCGGGCGGCTTCAGCAAGGTCAGGCTGAGCAAGTCGGTAGCAACGGCGACGTATCCCCCGACCTCGTGCGTTTTTTCGCAAAACCGGCTATAGTCTTCGACAGCACCATCAGACGCCGGATACTGCAGCAAAGCCCCGCACATACGCTCGCTCGGCGTGAACGAATTATAATCCCCTACAACGACCTCTATCCCCAGGGGCTCCGAACGGGTCATCACCACATCGATCGTCTGAGGATGACAACGTTCGTCGACAAAAAACGCATTTTTGTTTGCATTGCGACTCAGCCTGTTAAACATCATCATCGCTTCCGCAGCCGCCGTGCCTTCGTCTAACAACGAGGCATTTGCAAGGTCGAGCCCGGTCAAATCGATTACCATCGTTTGGAAATTCAGCAAGGCCTCCAAACGTCCCTGGGATATTTCCGCCTGGTAGGGAGTGTATTGCGTGTACCACGCTGGATTCTCGAGAATATTGCGTTGGATTACGGCTGGAGTGATGGTGTCGTAGTACCCCATGCCGATAAATGAACGATACACCTCGTTTTGACCTGCAACTTCAAGGGCCCTGCTCAGAAACTCGTATTCCGAGAGCGGTTCGGGTAATTCGAGCCTTCTCTGAAAAGCAATCGATGCCGGGACACAATCGGACGTAAGTTCTTCGAGGGACGACTTTCCAAGCACATTGAGCATCTCTGCGATCTCGGCTTCGGAGGGACCATTGTGACGCCGTGCGAACGTGTCCGTGTAAGATAAATTAATGGCCATGAGTGCGGGCTTTATAGTTGCAATTGCCTCAGTAGAACCAGTGTGGCTAAACTCGTGCGGTAGTCACTGGTAATCCTGGTGTGCGGGTAACGTATCGTGATGAGCGTTTCGCCCCTCTAAGACCGGAGTGCGGGGGAAGTTTCCACACGATAACGGTCACTATCTGATCTTCATAATATCTGATCCTGTCACCATTCGATTCTCACGCGGAGCGCCATCAGAGCGATTTTTGGAGACGAATCAAAGCCTCCTTTGCCGCCCTCTGCTCTGCCAGTTTTTTACTGTTTCCCTGTCCACGCCCTTTCGGTTCTCCCTTGAGAACAGCGTCGACGGTAAAGGTCTTAGCATGGCTGGGTCCTTCTTCGACCACAACCCGGTACTGGGGCTGAGGCCATCCGCGGGCCTGGGCGAATTCCAGGAGCAAACTTTTATAATTGTCGTATTGATGAGCCAGTTCTAACAGGTCCACTTGCTCCAGCATCGTCCGGTGAATGAAGATGCGGGCAATATCGAGGCCCTGATCGAGATAAATAGCGCCTACCAGCGCTTCGAAAGCATCAGCCAGGATGGTGCGATTCTGCCGGCCGCGCTCCTGATCCATGTTTTTGCTCATCAAAATGAGCGACCCCAGGTTTATTCTTTCTGCACACTGAGCCAGTGCTTTTCCATTAACCAGTTTGGCCCTGAGCCGGGTCAGAAAGCCTTCGTCTTTGTCAGGAAACCGTGAAAACAGGTGCTCAGCGGTGATGAAGCCCAGAACGGCGTCCCCGAGAAACTCGAGCCGTTCGTTCGATTTCAATGCCTGGGGAATTTCGCCGCGCAACATGGAGCGGTGTATCATAGCTCGCTCATATACTTCCAGGTCTGAAATTCTGAATCCTACCAGTTTTTCTATAGAATTTTTCGAAAGGTGCGGCCTATCGGATCTCGGGACTGGGGAACGACCCAAAAGTCCATCGATAATACCTCTAAATGAAAAGGAGAATATGTTTCGTTCCTTCAGCAACACTGCCGTGAAATGGTGTTAACGGGATGTACGCCATTCTGCGTATGACTCAGGCCATAAAGGGCCAAACCTGCATAGAACCGTGAGTTCGATAAACATGCAATTTCACCTCGTGATCGAAAAAAACAATACAAAGAACGCAACTATGGCGTATTAATCAGAAACTCATAATACGCCGCCTTCAATAAATTGCTCCACGGTAGAATTCCCGTACAGCAGTATATCACGTGGTAGAGGGTCGTGCAGGACGACCCGCCGGCGTTACACTTCCGTGACGGCTACGCAAGGCCCGGCCTAAACGGCTTCCGTTTGCTGAGCGAACCTCACAACCGTCGAAATGGCGGACTGTGCACCGTTCGCGCAACGTCACCTCGTAACGAGGATACGTTCCACATCATGACCCTGGTTTGTTTCCAGCCGGAGCAGGTACAGGCCGGGCGACAAACGGGAACCGTCGTAGAGCAGAGAATAACTGCCGGCAGATTGGCGACTCTGGAGAAGGGTCTGAATTTTTCTTCCGAGCACGTCGAACAGTTCCAGACGCACGTCCGAAGCTTGAGAAAGGGTATACGAGATCGTGGTCGAGAAAGAAAACGGGTCAGGGAAGTTGCCGTGCAAGGCAAAGGTTCGCGGGATATCGAACTCCCCATCGACGGCTACGAGCGAACTGTAATGAATCGATGCTTCATTGATTTGCCATTTTTCATTCTGGGCCGGGGTCTCATCCGTGGCAAAGTCTATACGGAACCAGAGTTGCTGCCCTGCATAGTCTGCCAGGTCGAATTTAACCTCTCTGATGCCGATCCAGGGCCCGCTGAACACTTCTTCTCCCCTCATTGATTCTGGGATCCCCACATCATCCGGGAGTGTTTCGTCATACCCTGACTCTGGAAGCAAAACACGCCATTGACGAGCGCTATCCGTAGAAAATTTGACATTGCCTCCATGGTTTTCGGCGATTAACTGCTCGAAAGCCATAGAAAGCGCTATCTGATCGACGTCTCGGGGCAGATCGACCGGACCGACAACCAGACTCGATACGCCCGCTATAACATCCGAGCTTTCCACCAGCCAGAGGTCGTTTTCTCTTCGCCATAGTCCGGTTGCTTGAACGCGGGTCAGCAGATTGATGCGATCTCGCAGCCTGTACTCGACGCGCAGTGGCGGCTGGAGTCGATTCGGGAACACGGATGTATTTCCTGCAAAATCCCTGGCCACAAATCGATAAGTGATGCTGTCTCCAACCTGTGCCTGAGAGTAATCACCTGGAAAAGCTCCATAAAATCCGGAGATCAGCGTCGAATCCATTACGAGGCGGAATATCCCTTCCTGTTCCCCAGCATCGATATCGTGGTATGTATATTCCACCTGTACTTCCGACAGGCCCACGTTATCGAATATATTCGCAAAAACGGGGGGCGGCGCAGCTCCCACATCTCGCACTCTCACCGCTTCGGGAAGCTGAACGGCGCGTGGATAGGATGGGTCTTCTGTCAATTCGGCGACGACAGACAGATCATCGAGGTGCCACCCTGCCGGCCGGCGGCCGCCGGCGTTGTCCAGATCCGTCCCGAAGTCAAATCGCAAGCGTACTTCTTCTTTTCCGGGGAGAGGCATCACGACCTGTCGCCACCCATAGCTGAACCCACCGAAGGCGAGCTCTCCTTCCATAGGATTCCCCCGCCCCTCGGCAATGCGCCCGTTGTATCCGGTAAGGGGGGATAATACATCCCATGTAGCCCCATCGTCCGTTGACACCTTGACATTGCCCCCATCCCACAAAACCGCACTGCTGTCTCCATCAGGCGTTGCATCCCCTGCATGTTCTATTTCAAACCAGTGCCAGAAAACGAGATAGGCCTGCTCAATGCCCTGGAGGTTAACGGGCGGAAGCGTCAAGGAAGAACGCTGAGAGATCTCCTGATAAGGTGCGGCCGGATGGGTAGCATACACATTTCGGCCCGAATGAGCCACACGTAATCCGTACGCAGGTTCTCCGCGCGCCCAGCTCCCACTCTTTACAACCCCAGGCTCATCCCGTTCGATATCATATTCCACAAAAAGTCCGTCTTTGAGCACAACGTCAAACGAATGGTAATCGCTCTCCGGGTCGACGGCCACATTTTGCGCCTGTGCTTCGTCGATGGCCCTGATCTGGTAGAAGACGGTGCTGCCCGGCTGTATGAGATCCAGAGAAGTGGGGAACGTCCCTCGGTACCCGGCCGAAGTAAACTTCAGGCCGAATTGATCTTCGTCGACTCTGTTACCCGCGGGATCTTCGACGTAGTACATCACCTGGACAGAATCCACACTCAGGTTATCCTGTACGTCTGCCGATACCGAGGCTGGCCAGTCGCTGATCGCAAGGGTCGTGAGCGGCGTGTGTTGTATCGTTGGAGGGGAGGTATCCGGCCCGACGTCGAACGAGTACAATTGACCTGGAGCTCCCAGTGGGTCCGTGGTAAACAGGTCGAGTTCATCAAATGCGCCGATATAATACGACACGGATCCAGGAGTAGACGGCAGGGGAAGGTTTGCAACGAAAACGCTATCTGCATTGATAGCGAGGTCCAGCGTATCCGCATCAGCGCCTGGGTGGGTATACACCACGAAAACGCGTTCGATCTCTGAGAAGAGCCCGGTTGCCTCCACACGCAAGGGCACCGTGCCTTCCAGTTGTTCAGTGGCCTTGAGGGGCTCATGAACGATAACCGGGCCAAGTGTGTTGGTAACCAGCCCCCGTTCCGCAAATAACTGAGCGAGGAAGCCGATGTGTGCGCCCCCATAAAGATCGACGTCCGCCTGAATTACAGCTTCAGCTGCATCTCGAAACGTCAGAGGCGGTGCGAGATAAATATGAGAGGCCAGATTCAATCGATCGGTGATCGTACGTCCCAACACATCGTACACCTGCATCAGGGTGGTTGCCCACAACATGCCGTCGGCATAAATGTCGCAAAAGAACCCACCTTCGTCGCAATACACATCGTCCGGGTAGGTCCCTGCAAACCCGAGCTGTCGACCCGCCCATATCGTCCCATCACCGCTATCCCACTTGAAGAAGGACTGCCAATCGGAACGATGTGACGCATTTAACTCCTGGATCTCCCTCGAATACGAGGCGGCCCAGTAATCCGCCCAGCCTTCGTGCAGCGCCCGTCCTTCAAACGTGCCCAACAAGCCAGGAGCGCTTCCTTCCAGCAGCGCATGGCCGTATTCATGCCAGATGACGAAGGCATCCTCGGCATCGTCAACACCTCCCAATCCAAACTCGATGAAGTTCTGAAATGAGGAGTATTGAGAGTTGTCCTCGTCGCCCATCCCATGCGGATTAACGCGAAGCGATACGTTCTGAATATCCCTACCCAGGCCCAGCGACTGGACGTAACGCTGGCTTTTGTCAATATGGTAATACGCATTTACCGCTTCGAAAAAGGGTTCACTCCGACTGAAGCGAAAATCGTCAGGGGAGGAGACCGCCGGCGGCTCGTAATTGACGCCGCCGCGCGCCGTGGTCCCCACAATCTGCACGTGGGGACCGATAAGGCGATACAACCCGTCGCCCCCCTGTGTGATGTCTGGTAGCTGTACCAGAATCCGTTCGGCATCGACCTCTGAGACGCCCGCATCGTTACCGTCCACGAAAGGAGGGCCGTAGAACCGGGAAGATGTGGTGAGCGGATCGGGGTCGAACACGTATCCGGTACCGACCGCCCTCGCGAGCGGCTCTACAAAAGTCTCCGCAAGATGCCGCTCTGAAGTTACCGAACGATTGCCAGGTTGAGCAGGCCCTACCCCCGGACTTGCGGCATCGCTCTCCGTATGCCCTGACGCCCTGTGGGCGTGTGTACTCAACGGGTAGATAGCGAGAAGAGCGCCATCCCGGGCATCGATGAGTATGTCGAGTTCGCGCGACGGATTTGACGTCCATGCCACCATACGCCAGGCAAGCCGGGCCGGCTTCGAAGGGACAATGACCCGTTCGGGCGTGGACGTATCTACGATAGTTGCCGCGAGCTCGCTCCGAGCGCGTTCCATGGCCATCTGCTCCGTCAGTACAGGCTGCATGCTGCTGAGAGGAGTCGTGTTCACATGGGACGCATAACCATTGAGCACCAGGGTGACCTCGCCTTCCCGGTTCAGGTTTACTTTGACGTAGCTGTTGTATACCGGTATCCCTTCGAAGTATTGACGGTAGGTAACGTGATGGCTATACGGGGTCGAAACCGTGCTGTGCTCCCGCAAGGTGGTTAAGGGGGACTCGACGCCCAGAAGCGCTTCGTAGGTGTGTACGTAGGCCAGCGCCTGACGAGCTGGGGACGTAAACGGACCCGGGACGGGCGCTTCTTGCTGGCGATATAGAGCCCGAAATGCACCGGTTTCGACGTCGATTCGGCCGTTCGTCGCCGGCCGCGTGCGATACTGAATGAGTGTATCGCTCTGCTGCATGAGCGCATTCACGGTCTGTGGGCCGGGGTTTACAGGCTTCTGCGACGGGGGGGTCTGTGCCTGAGCATTCCCAAGCATGAACCCCCATGCACAGACCACAACAAAAACGGAGCGTATGACTCTCCTCCTGTAAAACCAGCGGTACAGCATTTGCACTTTACCGTAAGATATATATCCTTTTCAAGCCTGGCCAGGATTACTCACGCAAACTGTACAGCATCGCCTTTCAGCTGATCCACATGATCGAGCGCCTCCCACGAAAACGCGGAACGGCCGAAGTGACCGTATGCTGCCGTCGCTTTGTACCCTGGTTTCAGTAGATCAAGTCGTTCGATAATCGCAGCCGGGCGTAAATCGAACGAATCCCTGACCAACGTGACGAGGTGCTGATCCGCTGCAACTCCAGTACCAAACGTATTCACATCCACAGATATCGGCGCTGCAACACCTATGGCATACGCAATCTGTACGAGCACCTCCTCCGCCAGCCCGGCCGCGATGAGGTTCTTGGCGACGTGACGAGCGGCATAAGCCGCTGAACGATCCACCTTGGACGGATCTTTACCGCTGAAAGCACCTCCGCCATGAGCTCCTTTTCCACCGTAAGTATCGACGATGATCTTCCGTCCCGTAAGTCCGGCATCCCCGTGGGGACCACCGATAACGAAACGGCCCGTTGGATTGACGTGCAGGATCAGGTCGTCGTCAATTAAGTGCTCCGGGACAACCCTCGGGATAAGAATATCCCGGACATCCTCCTTGATCTGACGAAGCTGAACCTCCTCGTCGTGCTGCGTGGAAAGTACGATCGTGTGAACTCGACGAGGCGTTCGCCTGTCATCCTCGTACTCGATAGTGACCTGGCTCTTCGAATCCGGACGTAAATACGTCATGTCCTGCCCCCCCTTCCTGATCTGAGCAAGTTCCTGGACGAGCTTATGGGAGAACGTCAGGCTCATCGGCATCAGTTCGGGGGTTTCCCGACAGGCATAACCGAACATAAGGCCTTGATCTCCAGCGCCCTGTTCTTCGTGAAGGCCTGTTCCTTCGCTCACACCCTGGCTGATATCGGGACTCTGCCCGTGTATGCTGTTGACTACGCCGCACGAGTCTGCATCGAAACAGAGACGGGGGTCCGTGTATCCGATGTCACGAATTGTCTGACGTACTATGGCCTGAGCATCGATCTGGGCCTGGGAAGTTACTTCACCAGCCAGCACAACAAGCCCCGTCGTAACCAGTGTTTCTACGGCGACGCGGCTCTTTGGATCTTTTTCGAGGTATGCATCCAGAATAGCATCTGAAATCTGATCGGCAATCTTATCAGGGTGACCTTCGGACACGGATTCGGAGGTAAATAGGTAGGCCATGAAAATAGGGGTTGGTTAAAGCAGTAATAGTTAACGAAACATCGAACAACATACGGTCCGAAAGAGGAGTCGGTCCCACTGTTCGCTGAGTAAAAAGGAAGTATCGGGGAAATCAAAATGAATTGCCTACCCTCTTAGTTTCCTGACACCCAAATTATTCGCCGCTCACGGGCGTATTAGAGGGCGTATGCGACACCTGCATCCCACAGAGAAACTTCTTAAATCATTTGCCATACAAGACGGCTCATTTTGGCGGCGGCCCCCTGAGTTGCTTCTGCCAGGGGCTTGTTTTAATTTAATGCGCCTTACCGAGGGGGTATTCGTCCCTCGGTACTGGACTATAGAAACGTTCGCTCGTATCATGTTCCCCGGACCATGGCCCGACCGTAGGTCCCTCTAAACCCCTTTTACCTTATCAAATACTTGAGTACTATGGCAGACCTTGAATCCAAAGTAAAAACTCTGATTGTCGAGAAGCTGGGTGTCGAAGACGAGGATGTTGTGCATGAGGCCTCTTTCACAAACGATCTGGGGGCAGACTCGCTCGATACGGTAGAGCTGATCATGGAATTCGAGAAGGAATTTGATGTAACAATTCCCGACGAAGACGCCGAGAAGATCTCCACGGTTGGGGAAGCTATCAAATATCTGAGCGAAAAAACGGCGGCATCCTGATCGTCCGGGCCGAGCGCCCTATGGGAGGTCTCTAAGATTCCACTGCGGGATGGCTCCCCCGTATCGTTCGTTTTTTTCGTCCAGAAATCATCCTATTGCATATGCATAACGGATTGCCAAGGGTTGTTGTTACCGGAATGGGTGCACTCACTCCCATCGGGCTTACCGTCGATTCCTTCTGGGAAGGATTAATGGCCGGCAAGAGTGGCGCCTCCAGGATCACGTATTTCGATCCAGAGCCTTATTCGACCCAGTTTGCCTGTGAATTGAAATCGTTTGATGCCCTCGATTACATGGATCGAAAGTCGGCTCGCCGTGTAGATCGTTTCACCCAGTACGCGATCATTGCAGCGGAACAGGCGATCGAAGATGCCAGCATCGATGTAGATGCCTTGACTACCGAGCAAAAAGATCGCACAGCCGTCATTTTCGGGAGCGGTATCGGCGGCATTCAGACCTTTCAAGAGCAGGCTGAGACCCACAAAGAGCAGGGACCCCGCCGAATCAGCCCGTTTTTTATTCCCATGCTGATACCCGATATCGCCAGTGGGCATATTTCGATACGATACGGGTTCAGAGGCCCCAATTATTGTATCGTCTCTGCCTGTGCTACGGGCAACAACAACATCGGGGATGCGATCATGCTCATACAGCGAGGGATGGTCGACGCCGCTGTATGCGGTGGGAGTGAAGCGGCCATCACGCAGCTGGGCATCGGTGGATTTGGAGCCATGAAGGCGCTATCCACCCGAAATGACGATCCGGAAACAGCGAGTCGTCCCTTCGATGCCACGCGCGATGGCTTTGTTCTGGGCGAAGGCGCCGGCGCCCTGTTCCTCGAGCGGCTCGAACACGCTCAAGCGCGCGGGGCGCGCATTCACGCCGAGGTTCTGGGCATAGGTATGTCCGCTGATGCGTACCACCAGACGGCGCCCGATCCGGACGGCAACGGAGCGAGGCTTTCGATGGAATCGGTCCTCCACGATGCCCGGCTGAGCATTGAGGACGTTGATTATCTGAATATGCACGGGACCTCTACACCCCTCGGTGACCAGGCCGAAACCGAGGCTATCAAGAGGGTTTTTAAAGAGCACGCGTATTCGATGAACGTATCTTCAACGAAAAGCATGACCGGCCATTTGCTGGGTGCAGCGGGGGCCATAGAAGCCGTGGCAGCCATCAAAGCCATCACCCACGATAGAATTCCTCCTACGATCAACTTCTCGAACCCGGATCCCCATTGTGACCTGAACTATACGTTTAATAAGCCTCAGGATCGATCGGTACACGTTGCGATAAGCAATGCTTTTGGATTTGGAGGTCACAACACCTCCGTAGCCTTCAAGAAATACGAAGAGTAAAACCGTCGGGATTACCTGAATACGATCTCTTTAATCGTATTAAGACCGGCTTCCTCGCGCAAACGATGCAACCAGGCTTCTCGCTGTAATTGTAACTCCTGGCGCCATACCGCAGATGAGAGCTTTACGATCAGTTTTTCACGATCTATCCATACTGACTCCGTTACTTCCCGTATCGAAGGGCCGGCTATCTTATGCCAGGCCTCGATGATACGCGCTTCGTTCAGCTTCCGCTGAATGCCTAATTGTTCTATCGCTTCACTGATAGCTTCCCCTAACGACTTAGGTTGTTGCATGTGCTGTCCAGACAAATGGGTACCCCGAGCCCCGGAATCCGGCTCGATGTACTAAGTATATCAATACCCGCTGATGATAATCAAGCTATGAACGCTTACGTACCCTCGCTTATTTCGCTGACAGCACTTCTCGCCTTCTTCAGTCTTTTCCATCCCGTTCTTCTTCTCGCGCAACAAGGGCCCGCTTCGGATACGATATACGTCGACCTGACTTCGGCAATTCGGAGCGCTTTAGACGGGAGCCCGGAAGTTCAGGACGTAGAATCCAGCAAAGCTTTCGCTGCTGCCCGGTATAACTTTGCCCGCTCCAGCCAGTTCTTGCCCGATCTGCAGCTCACAACGGGCCATTCGTTGGCCCCGGGTCTCAAGGGCGTCGAAGAAGGAACGTCCACTGATGCGTTGTACCTGGACCCGGATGTAGCTAATGACTGGGACAACCTGGGCCTCTTCACACTGCTCGAAGCGGAGGCCATCCAACCGATTTATACCTGGGGAGAGCTATCCAACAATATCAAAGCGGCCCGCTCGGGCATAGATGTAGAGGAGGCCTCCGTTCGAGACAAAGAGTCGGAAATCGCTCTCCGAACCGGCGAACTGTTCATAAACCTGTTGCTCACGGAAGAACTCTACCGGCTGACCGACCGCATCGGGGATGTACTGAACCAGGCGAAAGATGAAATCAACCGCCTTCTTCTGGAAGGGGATGAGGATGTGGACGATGCCGACCTCTTCCAGGTTCAAATTTCGGAGCAGGAATTCTTCCGACGCGTCGTGGAGGTCGACCAGCAACGCGAAGTGGCCCGGTCTGCGTTGAAGCGACAACTCAATCTGCCTGAAGAATCTATCGTGGTTCCCGAACGTAGTATTCTCGAACCTATCGCGTTTACGCTCGACTCGCTCGACACGTACATCCAGATTGCCCTCGCCAACCGGCCTGAACTTGCCCAGGCACGAGCCGGCCGCATCGCTCGATCCGCTTTGCTCGACGTCGCAAAATCCAACTTTTTCCCGAAGCTGTTCGTAGGCTTTACCGGTCGGCTTTCTTACGCAGAGGGACGATTCCGGCAACCGTCCCCCTACGTGGGAGACCCTTTTCGAGGTCGTTCGTTTACCGCCGGACTCGGTATCCGCCAGAATCTCAACTTTTTGCAGACCAGAGCTCGCGTCGATCAGGCTCGTGCAGAGTTGAATCAGGTCGGGTACCAGCAAGAAGCCGCTCACCTGCTCATCCTCTTCGAAGTCGAAGAAGCCTACCGGAATTTCATCATCCAAAATAAAGCCCTTGAAGCTCAGGACGAATCCTTGCGTATAAGTAGAAACTGGCTGATGACAGAGATGAATAATTTCGACTTCGACCTCGGGGATACCGAAAACCTGGTGCGTGCGGTCCAGGTCAGCCTTCAACTCGAAGCTGCCTATTATGAAGCAGTGAGAACATTTAACGTCTCTATACTCAGACTGCTCGACACGTGCGGCATCCTGGTCCAAGAATCCCAGGCTGGCACACTGGTTGAATGAATGAAAGGGTAATCACTATCATGATACTCATTCATGGGAATATCAGGTGATTTGATGCCCTCAATCATTAAATCCACAATTACAATGTCTACTTTTGTATACAAACTTCGCAGCCTATGTATCTTTGCTCTGGCGTCCCTCCTGTTCGTTATCCAGCCCGTTAGCGCCCAGGCCCCAGACAGCGACGTCGTCTCTCTCTTGAAACAACGGGATCAAGAAATAAAGGCGTTGATCGGCGAAGCAGAGGATTTCACGGATGCACAACAGGAAAAACTTCAGAACGTGATCAATGGCGTCATCGATTTTAATCAGATGGGGCAGGATGCGTTAGGTGAAGAATGGGAAACGTTGACCTCCGAACAACAGGCTGAATTTATCAAAGTTTTTAGCGAAATTGTACGCGAACGCTCGCTCTCTAACCTCGACATCTATCGCCTGGACGTCGAGTACGAAAAGGTTTCGGTGGAAGGGGCCGAAGCCCGAGTTCAAACCAAAACAACGTACAAGAAGCAGCCCATGCAGGTCGAATATGCGATGGGATTTCGAGGAAATACCTGGCGTGTTGACGATATTATTCTGGACGGCGTAAGCACGATGGAGGGCTATGCACGGTCGTTTCAAACCTACATCCGCAAACGCGGTTTTGATGCGCTCATGCAGAATCTCAAAAAGCGGTTGGACAAGATGAACGCGACCGAATAACCCGGCATACCTGCGACCCGGTGTTCCAGAGAACCAGATCACGGCCACTGCGTACGTGTGGTTCGCATCCACACGGTCTTAGCAGAAAAATTTGATGCTCAAAGTGGAAGGATACGTATATCATACTTATGGCCCTGACCATTACGTTCGTGATGCTGTCGCCTCTGTGCTGACCCTACGTCGGCACGACTCGGAGCGGCCCGTCGCCTTGTATTGTCCACCGAGCCACGCGGAGTCCCTCAAGCGGTACAATCTGGATACGCTCTTCCACTATATCGAAGCCCTTCCCGAGGATCATCGATCTATTACCGGCTTCAAGCATCATATCCATAAATTCATGCCTTTCGATCGGTGCCTCTTTGTGGACTCAGATATGATCTGGTGCAGAGATGTCGATCCCCTCTGGATACAGCTGTCTGCATTTCCGTTCACGGCGACGGGGCTCGAACGCTCTGATTTCTTCTTCGGCGGCCCTAAAGGGGTCGGCGTGGCGGTCGATTTCGTCCTCGACCGCCGGCGTCGAACCATGCGGCGTTTTGGATTGAACTACCTGCCCCGGATTCAAGCCGGCATGATATTCAGCCAGGACGAGGGAACCACCCGGGAGGTCTGTGAAACAGCCTCCTACTTTCTCTCCCAACGCCACGAAACCCACTTCAGGAGCCGGCTCAATGAAGGACGCGCCGAAGAATCCTGCGAATGGAGCCTGGCCATGGCCATGAGCCAGCTGGGCCTCCATGTCTATCCCTGGTTTCAAGGCCTGAACAGCCCCCAGCTCGACTTCATCGAGGGACTCACCGAGTACGACCCCGACTTCAAAGAGGTACGTTGTAAATATTACTCCAACCGTTTCGTTTATATGCTGAGGGGCCTCACCAATCCCCACCTCAAGAGAACCCTGATTGACTTTTTCTCGATGTGGCCCGGACGAGGGGATTTCATCGAGGTGACCCCCTTCGTGTTGCACTTCGGCTGGCTCCACCACAAGAAACCCTTTCGGGAATTCTCGGCCAAAACCTGGGCTGAACTGACGACTTCGTCGAACAACACGGTCCCGATGCAGGTCTCCATTCAGGCTGAATGAATCCCGATACGCTAGCCGCCTCCCAACGTGCGTTCGCCTGGCAGACCCGGCACGAGCGCGCGTATCGGCTCCTTATCCTGAGGCGGCGCTTCTGAAAGCGTACGACGCATAGGTACTCTCGGCCGTCCCGAACCACTGGTAGGACGAACTCCGGAAGGCCTTGAACGCTTCATACACCTTTCTGTATCCCGCATCTTCGGCCGCCTCTTCTTCCATGATATCGAAGGCATGCGTCTCTGCAGCACCCATCAGATCTTCAGGAAAGGGCCTGATCTCCACCCCCTGGTCGATCAGCCTCGCCAGGGCCGGCGGATTTTTAGCATCGTAACTGCTCTGCATGGCAGTGCTGGCCGCTACACTCGCGGTTGATATCGCTTCCTGATAACCCTTCGGCAGGGTTTCCCATTCGTCTTTGTTCACATAGAAGGTGAGTGCAGGCCCCGGCTCCCACCACCCCGGGTAATAATAGAATGGGGCCACCTTATGAAATCCAAGCTTTTCATCGTCGTAAGGCCCCACCCACTCCGCAGCATCGATTGCGCCTCGTTCCAACGCCGGATACACTTCTCCACCCGCAATCAGCTCCACGCCCACGCCCATTCGGTCCATCACGTCCCCACCGAAACCGGGAATGCGCATCTTGAGGCCTCTGAGGTCTGACAGCGCATTTATTTCTTTGCGAAACCATCCCCCCATTTGTGCACCCGTATTCCCCCCCACAAAATTAATCACGTTGAAATCGGAAAACATTTCGCGCATCAGCTCCATACCCCCACCATGTAACATCCAGGCCGTTTGTTGCCTTGAAGTCAGCCCGAACGGAACGCTGCAATCAAAGGGCAGTGCGGGATTCTTGCCCTTGAAGTAATAGCTCGCGGCATGCCCCACCTGCACCGTGCCTTTTTGGACGGACTCGAGAACCTGGTCGTAAGGCACGATCTCGCCGGCAGGATACACCCTGATGTCAAACCTCCCTTCCGTCAGGGCATTCACTCGCTGAGCGAATACTTCAGCGGCTCCGAAGATCGTATCCAGGGATCGAGGAAAGCTGGAAATGAGCCTCCATCTAATATTCCGCTGCGTGATGACAGCCGGCGCATCCCCGGTCGAAGTCTGCCTCGAATTGCATCCTACAGCTACCCCTCCCAACGCCGCCGTAATTACCGATTTCTGAAGGAAGTTTCGTCTTTTCATAGTGCTGCGACACGCTAATTTCGTAAGTGATGTTACGCAGGTTGTGCACAGCACCCCGTTTTGCCGGCGTTGAATGACTGCCTTGCAGCCGTTATTCAGCTATATGCGCGCATTCAAAGCCGTCCGGGCAAAACGATAACGCACAGATACGCAACATCCATTCATATGTGCTGGTACGCAATCGTTGCCAGGACCTCGTGGGGCATGCTGTACACCCTCGTTGACCGAGCATTCCTGCCGCTGAATGTCCACACACCCTAATATACTCCGGGCGCCGCCAGAAAGCACACCGGGTATTCATTTTTCCGATGCGCCACGCAATAATAAGCGGATGCCGCCCGTTGATTTAATAACACGTATGGATCGTACAATCACAAGGCGCACTCGCTAAAGATCGATTCCGCTTTTCGAGCAACCCGGGCAGCTCATCGTGCCTTGTGAGACCTTTTCATGCCTGTCACCGGATTGTGTAAACCGCATGGACGTCCCGTCCGTCGCTTTGGATAATCTATCCTGCGCGTAACACCGCTTAATGAGTCTCAATTCCCCCCGCCTTTCATCCTGTACAACACATGATCGCTACACATTATGAAAACTACTGCACTGGTAATTTCTTCTATGCTGTTCGCCCTGGCAGTGTACGCTGTCTGGAATCTCACGCCTCACGATGACGACCCCTCTCCCCTCACGGAGATCGAGACCGTCAGCCCTCCCGTCATCCAGACGGGAACGCAATCATTGGACGACGTCAAGCCGCTCCCCGATTTCGTCAAGAATGGCATGCAATGGCTTGCCGACGCCCAGTTTGAGAATGGCGGATGGGGAGCCGGCTCCCATGCGCGGCAAGACATACGTGACCCCGGAGCCGTACAAATCGACCCCGCAACTACTGCCTTCTCAGCAATGGCGTTGATGCGCTCCGGGAGCACCCTGACTGACGGCCCTTATCAAGAACATGTAACGAAAGCAGTCCATTACATGCTCGAGCTCGTCGAGAACTATCCGGAAGAGGGGGTTTCCATAACCAATATTCGCGGTACACAACCGCAGGCAAAACTGGGTCAAAATATCGATGTATCGATGACGGCCCAGCTATTTACCCGCGTCCTGCCGCATACGAAACACGATCCTGCCCTCGAAAATCGCGTCCGCCGGGCGCTCGAAATTTGTCTGGACAAACTGTCCAGAGCCCAGAGCGCAGACGGAAGCTGGAATGACCGGGGAGGATGGGCTTCGGTATTGCAATCGGCCATGGCCAATAATGCGTTTGAAATGGCGGCAGATGCGGATTTAGAGATCGATCAGGACGTCTTAGAACGATCGAGGGCCTACCAGAAAAGCAATGTCGACGAGGAGAGCGGCGAAGTTCGAACGGAAAGCGCCGCCGGGATTTCGTTGTACTCCCTTTCGAGCAACCAGCGAGCTACAGCCAAGGAAGCGAAACAGGCCCAGGACCTTATAGAACAAGGTCGCAGGGACGGGGTCCTTGGTGAATCGGCCGCTCCTACAGGTGACAACCTCGAAAAGATGGGGGTATCACCAGAACAAGCGAGAGAATTGGAATCTGCTTTCCGGCAGAATAAGCTCACCCGGGAAAAATTGCAGCAAGACGACGTATTGCGGGGCTTTGGCAATAATGGAGGAGAAGAATTTCTGAGCTTCATGATGACGAGCGAATCACTCGTCGTCACCGGCGGTGAAGACTGGAATAACTGGTATAGCCGAATGTTCAATCTCCTCTCTAGCATTCAGAACAACGATGGTAGCTGGTCGGGGCATCACTGCATCACCAGTCCGGTATTCTGTACGGCCGCCGTCATTCTCGCGATGAGTGCAGATAGAGACCTGCATCTATTGAAGAACCAGCAACAGGGCAATCCTGCGAATGGATGATTAAACGACTCAAACGGGGAGCAGGCCGCCTGCTGCTCCCCGTTTTGGCGCTCCTGTCCCTCCAATGCGCCGCTCCGGTAGAAACGGAAGTCCGTCCTGCCGCCTTACGGGATGAGGCCCTCCAATACCTGTGGCAAAAACAAGGGGCCGATGGCGGCTGGCATAGCGAGACCCATGCTATTATGAAAAGCGGCCAGGTCCTTACTCCTTTCATCTTGTTTACATTGCTACAGGCTGACTCTTCCGCCCGTGTAGAGAAAAAAGAACAGGTCGAGCTGGCGCTGAACTTCATTCGAACCCACATGGACACCTCTGGTGTGCTGGGCCTATCGGATCCTGTACTGGTCGAATACCCTAATTATGCGACTTCTTATGCTCTCAGAGTACTGTTAGATGCAGGGGACGCCAGCGATGAAGGCCTCATCTATCGAATGGCCGGGTATTTGATCGACCAGCAATTCGACGAGTCGAGATCCATAGAGGCGTCTCATGCGGCTTACGGTGGATGGGGATTCGGTGAAACTACACTCGCGAGAGGCCAGGTGGGCTACGTTGATCTCTCGCATACGCGGAGGATCTTGCAGGCGCTCAGGCTTTACAGCGACGGTCCATTCCAGGCCGGCCCGCGTGTCGAGGCCTCCTCCTACAAAAAAGCCCTGGTTTTTTTGGCACGCGCGCAAAAAAGAGAGCACCCCAGCTACGATGGAGGCTTCTTCTATTCTCCCGTCGTTTTCGCCGCCAATAAGGGCCGGCTCACCTTCGACGAATCAGACAATCCGGTTCACGGCAGCTATGCGACGGCTACCTGTGACGGCCTACTCGCTCTCTTGACTGCCGACCTCCCCTCTACATCGCAGAGCGCCGCTGATGCACATACCTGGCTGAAGGAACGCCTCAACCTCGAATATCCTGCAGGCATCCCCCGAGATCAGCCCGGCCAGTGGCACCACGTCATGCAGTTCTATAATCTTTCTGTGCATGCGGAGGTCTTCGACCTGCTGGGATGGCCAGAAACGTCCAGGACGCAAATGGCAACCCTTTTCGCCGACCGGGTGCAAGCAGATGGCTCTTTCTCGAATCCTTACGGTTCTCCGAACAAAGAGGACGACCCGTTGCTGGCCACGGCCCTCGCAATCAGTGCCCTCCATAAACTCACGAAAAACAAGCATTAAACACAATCAATCTCCAGGATCCGGTGCATGGAACCTGCTCTCAACTGTTGGGGTTGATAGAGGACATTTCTTTTCTCTCCTCTCTGCGTATTACTAGCACCTCTTTTCAGATGCACGCACTCTCAAATGCCTTCGAACAGGGCTTTTCGGATGGCTTTGTATTAGATGACATTTCGAAGCTGGTCGTCGAACCCACCGATCCCCCGAAAACGGATGTCCCCTTGCCCGAAGACTGGCACGTCGGCCCCTCGGTATTGTCGACTCGCCTTCGCGGGATTCGCCCGTGGACGTCCACCGTTGCAAGGTTGATCGGCCTACACGCTGATTTTCTGGTTCGTGAGTATCCGGGACGCTCTCCCCTGGAACTCTCTGTCACTGAAATACAGGCGCTGTTGGACGCCATACGCCCCCCAGGCCAGCCAGCCCCACTTTCGCCCACTGCAAATATGCAGTTGCTCCGCCGAATCAGCTGGCGCATGCAGGTCCACCAGATTTCTGATACATCTGCGTATAAAGCCTTATTGCTTCGAGACCCTGAGGAACTGACGGCGCTGAGAAAAAGCTTCTCTGTTCGCGTTACGGACTTTTTCGACAACCCCGCGCGATATATCCATATCGAACGCCTCGTGGCTTCGGAACTCCTGGACGAAGCACTGCCTTCCGGCATTCAAATATGCGTATTGGGGCGTGAAACCGCGGAAGAAGCCTACTCTGTCGCTATGTTATTCGATGACATGGCGCGAAGCCAGAAGCGCGACATCCGCCTCGTCGTAGTCGCTGAAGACTGGGCCGGAATGGCCCCGCTCCTACCCCGACAAGACGGGTACCCTCATCTGGTACATCTAGACCTGTCGTCGTACTGTTTGGACACCTATTTCGAGGCAACCCGGGAAGGATACCGGATCAACAACACGTTAAAGTCTCTCGTCCATTTTTCAAAACCGCCTGAGCGGGGTAATGGACAAGCGTCAGAACACGACCTGCTGATCTGCCCCGAGCCCTTTTTGCTCAAGAGCGCTGGAGAACAGGCCCAATACGTCAATCTCTTCTCCAGAAAGATACGACCCGGCGGCTTTCTCGTCCTGAACACGACGGGTATGCCCGGTTCGCTGGAACGCCTTTTTGCCCCCGTTAACGCGGACCACGGGATCTTCCAAAGGAAAGACGGGCCGATGGAACCAGGCGCAGCCTTCGATCGCGTCCCAAAAACGGACCCTCTGGCCGCCGCCGCCGCCCCGCACGCGCCACATAACCGGGATGCAGAAATCATTCATTATCTCGAAAACGAGCTTACCCGAACGAAAGAACGATTGGAAGCTACCGTTAACGAATACGAATCGACCCATAACGAACTCGTAGACCTGAATCACAAGTTGCAGTCAGACATGAAAAACCTGCTGCACGAAAGAGGACTTATCGACGCAGAGTGTGCTTCATTACGTAACATGATGGGAAATACAGTAAAGGCCAACAAAGATCTCAAGGGCCAGAATAACCAGTTGCACAAAAACCAGCAGTGGCTCGATGAAATCATCTCCCATTGCGGCCTTGGCATTCTCTGTGTCGATGATGCAGGGTGTATCTCGATGTTTTCCCCTCCTGCTGCGCAACTGTTCAACCTGGACCGTTCCGATATAGGTCGCCCTCTTACACATCTGGAATCACCCCTTCAGATGAATCTTGCCGAAGAGGCCGGCCGGGTCATGCGAAACTGTACCCCCGTAGAAGAGGAGACATCCAGTACGACGGGCAACTGGTACAGAATATCGTTACAGCCCCGCATTTCATCGGGAGAAGTTCGCGGTATGGTGTGCACCATCCTCGACGTCACAGAATCGAAACGTGAGAACGAATGGGATCGCTTTCGAGCAGACATATTGAATCAAATCCAGGATGCCGTAATCGTTACCAACCCCTATCGCCAGGTCACGTACGTTAATAAGGCGGCTATCCAGCGATTTGGTCTATTTCAGAAGAAAAAAGCCGGCTACCCGTTGGATACACTGTATCGATCTGTGTGGAAATCGTCCGTAGAAGAAAAACAGGCGAGGGATGTGCTCAAAGAAACGGGCGTCTGGTCGGGCGAGCTGTATCATCAGCGGGCCGACGGTCGGAAAGTTCGTGTGCACGTGTCTATGCACGTACTCGAAGATGATACGGGGGAGAAGAAGGGAACGATGACCGTAATCCGAAATGGGTTTAATGAGAAGGCGCCCTATCACACCGAATCTCTGCGACGCATCATCGAAGACCTCCAGCAGCGAAACGAAGCGCTCGAAAACACACGGTGACGGACGTCTGGACGTGAGCTCTCGATGCACAATGACGACGCACAGACCGGATGCCTTTGCCCATGCGTCGGGAGATCAGCGATTATATAGTTCTTTAAACGTCTCCCTTTGCTCAGCGCTCCCCAGGACGTATAATAAAGCATCCTTTTCCAGGAACGTGGACGACGAAGGCGTCGTGATCATGGACCCATTCTTTTGTACGGCGAGCACGATCATGCCAGTCTGTGCCCCGATGTCGCTGCCGGCCAGCGTCTTGCCGTCCAGTTTATCAGGGGTCGGAATCGTAAATGATGTTCACCCCTGTCGTTGCTCGCAATCGGGTCTCCCGTATCGTTTTATTGGCAAGGGGCGTCCGATGCACGGGCAATTCGGCAACTGCCAGGCCCTCATATGTACCGATGTTATGGAGATGCGTCGACTGAGCGTTCACGCGATTGGCAAGCTGTTCCCCTAGCCATCGCTTCAGGGGAAGAATATGGCTGGCGCCGCTGAGCCGAAGTACGTCGATCGAACGCTCATGATTTGCAATGGCTACGATAGGCACCTCCGTATCCATTTCCCTGATGGTCAGTATCGTATTGGTGTTTACGGTATCCTCTCTATTGGCGATCACCAGCCTTGCGTTCTATACCTGCGCCGTTACCCACGAATGGCGTTCCCCTTCCACATACACCATGATCACTTGAAACAGAATGGCAAATACGACCATGACCCCGAGAAGAACCCCGGCATATCGTAGCAACTGGAGGAAACCCCGGCGCACATGGTGGCTGGCTCCCTGACTGGACCGCAGGCCACGAGCAAATTTCATAAAAACAGGGGGGATTGTCGAAAATATAAGGTCCTACTCGTCATGGCGGTTGTAGATTCACAGGGAAAATAGCAATATTATCACTCCACCGTTATCCGGATCTGTCAGTTAAGTCATACCCTCCATGCATCATTCCCCGGCGATCAATCTCTCTGCTGCCTGTCGACGGCGTGAACGCCTTCCGTTTCTTCTGCTGGCCGTGCTACTGTTTCTCGCTTCATGGATGTTCGCTGGATGCCAGCCGGCAGACAGGCCCCCCAATATTCTACTGATTATGGTGGACGACCTGGGCCCCGAGTGGATCAGCGCGTATGGAAGCGAATCCATCGAAACACCCAACCTGGACCGACTCGCAGCGGAGGGCCTCTTATTCACGAATGCGTACTCCATGCCGCAGTGTACGCCGTCGAGAATCACCCTGCTGACGGGTCAGTATCCATTCCGCCATGGATGGACGAATCACTGGGACGTACCCCGTTGGGGGGCAGGAGCGCACTTCGATCCCCTGCATAACTATTCTTTCGCACGGCTATTCAGGTCCCACGGATATGCAACGGCCGCTGCCGGAAAATGGCAGGTTAACGACTTTCGAGTCCAGCCCTCGGCGATGTCGCTGCATGGCTTTGACGAATACGCGATGTGGACCGGATATGAGACCCTGAATCCGCCCAGCGCGGAGCGGTATTACGACCCCTATATCCACACCCGCGATGGCAGTCGAACCTATCATGGCCTGTTCGGACCGGACTTCTTCACGGACTTTCTCGTCGATTTCATGACCCGCCACGTGGATCAACCCATGCTGATATATTACCCCATGGTCTTAACCCACCCCCCTCTGGTGCCTACCCCACACGCCCCGGATGCTGAAGGAATACAGGACAGGCACAAGGCCATGACCCGGTACATGGACTTCCTGGTCGGGAAGCTCATCGATACCCTGGATGCGCTTCAATTGCGTGAGAATACCTATGTCTTTTTCACCACCGACAACGGGACCAGCCGGGGTATCACAGGGCAAATCGACGGGCAACGCGTAGAAGGCGGGAAAGGCACGCTCGGGGAAAATGGCATGCATGCCCCCCTCATCGTAAGCGCCCCGGGGCGCATGCCCAGAGGCATTGTGAGCGATGCTCTGGTAGATTTTACGGACTTTTTCCCGACCTTCGCTGACCTGGCCGGCCTGCCCCTTCCCCAGGACCTGATCGTAGACGGGCATTCCTTCGCTCAAATCCTAAAGGGCGAAAATACGCGAGGGAATCGCAACTGGGTCTTGAGCATGGGTTTCGGGCCGGCTCGACTGACCGACGAAGGCGTACAGCCGGTGAAGAACTTTACCGACCGGGCCGTTCGCAACGATCGGTACAAAATATGGGTCGAAAACGCCGAAATTACCGCTCTTTACGACCTCGAACGAGATCCATACGAAAAAGACAACCTCATCGGCGCAAACTATCCGGATGCGGAAAAGGCTCTGGACTCCCTCAGCGCTGTATTATCGACGTTTCCCCTTCGAGATTCAGCTCCCCGGTACGAAGCATTACCTCCACAGCCCTGGGATATCCACCCCGAACAATTACCCCGCTAGACGAGTCGATGCCGATTCGGATCAACCCAAAATGGCAGGCACCAGATGGCCATGCACATCGGTCAGTCGGTACCTGCGCCCTTCGTGTTTGAAGGTCAATCGCTCGTGATCGATGCCCATGAGATGCATCAGCGTCGCCTGAAAGTCATGGACGTGGACCGGATTCTCTGAAATGTTGTATCCGAATTCGTCAGTTTCGCCGTAGGTGAACCCGGCTTTTACTCCGGCGCCGGCCATCCAGATCGTAAAACAACGGGGATGATGATCCCGACCGTAGTTGTCTTTGGTAAGCTTGCCCTGAGAATAGTTGGTCCGGCCGAACTCTCCCCCCCAGATGACGAGTGTATCCTCCAGCAGGCCCCTTTGCTTCAGATCGATGACGAGAGCGGCCGAAGGCTGGTCCACATCGCGCGTCAGCTTTGTTATATCCCTGGGCAAGTTTCCGTGCTGATCCCACCCCTGGTGATACAGTTGTACAAATTTCACATCACGCTCTATGAGCCTGCGAGCCAGCAAACAATTGGCCGCGAACGTGCCGGGAATCCGGGCCTGTGCACCGTAAAGATCGAATATGTGCTCGGGCTCGTCGTTGATGTTCATCGTCTCTGGCACAGACGTTTGCATCCTGTACGCCATCTCGTACTGAGCGATCCGAGAGCTTATCTCCGGATCCATGATCCGCTCCTCTTGCTCTTTCTGCATGGCCTGCAAGTAGTCCAACATGCGCCTCCGATTCGATGCCTTTATGCCCGGCGGGTTGTTCAGATAGAGCACGGGATCTTTGCCCGATCGAAATTGAACCCCCTGATGTTCAGAAGGGAGAAATCCGTTCCCCCACAACCTTGCATACAACGGCTGACCGCCATCGGTGCTGCGGGACAGCAACACGGTAAATGCCGGCAGGTTGTCGTTATCGGAACCCAGCCCGTAACTGATCCATGAGCCGATACTCGGCCGGCCTGGCTGCTGGGATCCCGTCTGGAAGAAGGTAATTGCAGGGTCGTGGTTGATCGCCTCTGTATACATCGATTTGATGAAACACAACTCATCTGCGATCGAAGCGATGTGTGGCACACGATCGCTCAACCAGGCGCCGCTTTCTCCGTATTTCGAGAAATCGAACTGAGATCCGGCCATCGGAAAGGTTTTCTGATGGGCCGTCATCCCTGTCAATCGCTGATCCCCGCGCACCGACGCAGGGAGTTCTTCCCCATTTCGTTCCCTCAGAAGAGGCTTAAAGTCGTATAACTCCAGTTGCGAAGGGCCACCGCTCTGAAAGAGATACACGACGCGCTTCACCTTCGGCGTAAAATGAGGAGCACCGAGCACACCTTTTTCGTCATCGGACCCGGCCGCCCACAGTGTCCCTGGATTCATTAAGGAAGCCAGCGCCGTGGCCCCTAATCCAAGGCTCGTTCTTGACAAAAAGTCGCGCCGAGAATATTTCGCTTCAAATTGATGGCAGTGCATGGTTGGTGCAAATTGCGGTTTAGTGTGAATGATGGTTCGGTTTGACGTCAAACGCAAATCATAAACGCAAATCGTTCGAGATTCAGGTCGCCCCCTACCGCTTCATGTAGGCCTCGTCGAAATTCATGATCGTACTGGCAACCATCGTATGTGCAGCCACCTCGTCACGGTCGAGGGCTCGATCAGGAGGATATTCTCCAACGGACAAAAGCAAATCTGCTTCCGCAGGATTGGATTCGAAGTACGCCTTTTCGTGGGCAAATAATTCGGTTAACATGCCGAGTTCGTACTCTAGCGGAAAGCGGCTGGTTAATAACCTGAATCCGAATACGATCTGCGCGTCCAGGTCAAGCCCTCCTTCTCGGATCATACGCTCAGCCAGGATCCGTGCGGCTTCTACATACTGGGGATCGTTCAACAAAATGAGCGCCTGGAGCGGCGTACTGGTCTTCTGGCGTTTGACGAGGCACAAATTGCGCTCTGAGGCATCGAAGCTGATCATGGAGGGTGGAGGAGTGCTTCTTTTCCAGATGGTGTACAGGCTTCTCCGATACAGGGCTTCGCCATGATCCTGGTTGTATTCCGTTTCATTGCGCGTCGCAAGCTCCTTCCAGAGCCCAGCCGGTTGATACGGATGTACACTGGGGCCCCCCACCGTCTCTTCCAGCAGCCCGCTGGCAGCCAGCGCCTGGTCGCGTATCATTTCGGCGGTCATGCGATAACTCGGTCCTCGGGCCAGCCACGTGTTCCCCGGGTCTCGTTCTCTCACTTCCGGCGGCACCACCGACGTTTGCCGATACGTTGAAGACATCACGAGCGTCTTCATCAGGCCTTTCACATCCCACCCCGAATCGACGAAATCCCGGGCCAACCAGTCCAACAGCTCCGGATGTGAAGGCAGCGCACCCTGGCTCCCAAAATCGCCAGGGGTCGTGACGAGGCCCTGGCCAAAAATGTTCTGCCAGAAACGATTCACCGCCACGCGCGACGTAAGGGGGTGATCCGGATCGGTTAACCAGGCGGCCAATCCCAACCTGTTATCCGGCAAATCTTCCGATAAGGCGGGCAGTATTTCCGGTGTGCCGGGATGGACCTGATCGGTAGGCGCATCGTATACACCCCGGTCGAGCACGTAAGTCGCTCTCGGCTTCGATCGCTCTCTCATGACCATCACTTCCTGCTGCACCGTCATGATCTCGTTCACCTGGCCCCGGGCTTCCTTCAACGTCACAAAGGCCTGCGCATACCTCTCGTCCTTCCTCTGGACGTAGTACGATCGCAGGGCCTGGTGGAGAGCCCGGCTGTCTTCAACGAGGCTGTCCTGGCTCAATACGCTCGCCAGGGAGGAGGCTCCGCTGTGTAACACCTGCACTTCGAGCGGGGTGAGAGATACATCGTAGATTTTGACCTCGTCGAAAGCCATTTCGCTGGTGTGCTTCTGGTTTGGACCTATCATGCCCAGCCTGAAGGTATTGCCGCCGCCCCAGTTGGTCTTCTCCCCCTTGTAGAAGTTGTACGTATATAAAATGCTTTTCTGGAGATTATCGACGAGGGTTTCTGTTTCGGCCTCACGCCCATCGACATAGAGTTTGAGACCCTCCGCACGACTGGACCCATCGTAGGTCATAACCAGATGAATCCATGTGCGCGCCGGCAACGCCTCCTTCGTTTGCACCTCGATGGCGTGATCTGGCGCTACGTGATTTAAGCTGGCGGATACCGTCCCGTCTTCGTTCAAATACGATAGATAGCCTCGATTGCCGTTGAACAGGCTATTCGACTTGCCGGCCAGGGGACCGGAAACGCTGTCCTTTTCCACGAACACCCAGAAACTCAACGAGAACGGTTCGTTTCGTTCGAAGAAGAACCGGTCCTCGCCCATATCTACCCAGCTTTCTCCGTGGAGCAATACGGCCTCCCCAAATCTCCCCTCGACCAGGGTGGGCGGGTGTTCCCGATCTCCCGAGACGCGAGCGGGCGTTCCCCCCTCCGCCCGGTCGTTGAAGGTAAACTCATCCATGTCGTCCAGCGGATAATCGCCGACCGGTTGGGGGAGTTCGATGGCATTGCGGTAATTCCCGGTATGTTTGAGCTCTTGAACCCAGCGGGTGAACCCGTTATCGAAAGCAGGGTTGTCAACGGCCGTCTTCCGCTCATACGACCCGATCGTTTTTTCCAGTTCTTCCAACTCCTTCCGGGCTTCCTGGTCCGGCATGACGAGTGTGGGGCTTGCCTCGCCGGCATAGGGTATCACCCCGCTTTCGTTGATGCTGTTGAAGTACCCAAAAAGCTGGTAATATTCCTTCTGCGATATCGGATCGTACTTGTGATCGTGGCACCGGGCGCATTGGAGCGTCAACCCCAGGAGAGCGGTTCCCAGCGTCTGAACGCGATCGGCTACATACTCTGTGCGGTATTCTTCCGGGACGATCCCGCCCTCCTGGCTTTGCATGTGGTTGCGGTTGAATCCCGTAGCCAGAATCTGTTCCCGCGTAGCGCCGGGAATCAGGTCTCCGGCCAGTTGCCAGGTCACAAAGTCGTCGTATGGCAGGTTGTCATTAAACGCCTCGATCACCCAGTCTCTCCAGGGCCACATATTTCTCATCCCGTCGTCTTGATAACCGTGGCTATCGGCGTAGCGAGCCGCGTCCATCCAGTCGGCCGCCATTCGTTCTCCGTAGGATGGACTCTGGAGGAGCCGGTCGACGACGCGTTCATAAGCCTGGGGGGACTCGTCGGCCAGGAACTGGTCGATCTCGTCCAGCGTGGGGGGTAAACCGGTCAAATCAAACGTGACGCGGCGTATGAGCGTCTCCCTGGTCGCCTCGCTCGAGGGCGTCAGCCCCATTGCGCTCATCTTCGCCAGTGTATATCGGTCAATGGCGTTGGTCCCCCATGCTTCGCGGTCCACGTCGGGGGGAGAACCCGGCTCCGGAGGTCTGAACGACCAGTGAGGCTCATACGGCGCCCCTTGTTCGATCCATCGGGACAGCAACGCAATTTCGGTGGCAGTAAGGGTCAGATTGGACTCCGGCGGCGGCATCTTCGCATCGGGATCCTCGTCTGTGATGCGATGAAAAACCTCGCTTTTTCGCAGGTTGCCGGGCACGATCGCGTATTTGCCGGGCGATTCTTCCAGCTCTGACGTTGCGTTCTCGTACTGATCGAACCGCAGCCCCGCCTCGCGCGTTTTTTCGTCAGGACCATGGCAGGTATAACAACGGTCGGACAGAATAGGCCGAATATGGAAATTATAGTCTACGACCTCGGGGATATGTTCTTCGGCTTCAGCGACTTCAGCCGGCAGCGAAGGCCCGCAGGAAGACATCAATGACGCGAAACACGCCAGTAACAGGCCGGAAACGAGCAAACTGCCCCATGGAGCACGCGTTGGTTTCATATCAGGGGAAAATCATCCACGATAAACATACATCATCAATGTATGCGTTGTAATCCTCTCGATCAAGCTGCCTGTACATCAACCGGCGTGCATCCTCTCTCGAGAGGGCGCCTGAATGATCTGAATGCGCGAACTATGCTGCACCTGGCTGCGTTAAACGGCCCATTACGAATCTATTCGTTTTAGCATATTCGCCCCGATACATACGACGAGACGGCCATGTCCCAGCCTACCGATGAGGATCTCCTGGATCTATCTCTGTTCAGGATCATGACGCTGATTGCCTCAGTCAATGCAGCCATGAATGTGAAGCAAAGCGTCCTGGATCGAAGGGCCGGCCAGGATCCGACCGATCAGGAAGACGACCACGTGGTGCGTCCTTTTCTTTTATCGGCGCAAGACGAAATGCGAGGAATCCTGGTTCATCTCAGAGCCAGCCTGATCTTCTCTCAACATGAGGAAGGCCAGGCCATCGAACGCAATGTTCGCCGATTCAGCGACCTGACGCGCCTGCACAAACTCAGCCACACGCTCCATCGTGTTCACCAACGATTATTGAGCTTATTTCCCCAGATTTCCGAGGAGCTCATCGAAGAGGCTCGCATACTTCATGCGAGGAGCCAGGAGCTCATCGAGGTAGAGGACATTAACTTCGTGCCCGATGTTACGTCGTTCATCGATCGTGCATTGCCCTTCTGTGAATGGTTGCGCGGCGAAATCGGCACTACTCCGCCTCTTCTTTGAACAATTCGTGCTCGGCATTCCCGTTGGCTACGAGAAACGCGAGCAAATCGAGCACCTCATCCTGATTCAGCCGATTGAGCAGGCCGGCCGGCATAATCGACACCGGAGACGGGCTTTCATCCACTACGTCCTCCTGCGAGATCGTCGTCACCTGAGAGGGATCGTAGGGATTCTGGTTGACCTCGATGGTGTTCTCATCGCGCTGAATGACCCGCCCGACTACCGTACCCTGATCGTTCAACGTAAAAACGGTAGCCGCGTACTGATCGGATATCGCGTCGCTCGGTGAAATGAGGGCCTCGATAAGATCATTGCGGCTGAAGCGCGTGCCGATGGTCGACAGGTCAGGGCCGATGTTGCCTCCCATCCCATTCATGGTATGGCAGGCCTCGCACAGTGCGGCTGCATACATCGCCTGCCCGCGCTCAAAATTGCGCAACGTCTCCTCCATGTAGTCGTCCGCGAAGTCTTTGACCTGCCCTTGAAGCCAGTTCTCTCCCGGGCCTTCCGGCTGGGGCAGGCGGGTCAGGTCGAGGGCCGGCTGGTTGAATTCAACGACGTATTCGGCCAGTGCTTCTCGCTCGCCGCCAGGGATATGATCGATCGCTGTACGCCGAATTTGATCGATGAATCCCACATAGCTGCGCCCTCCACTCCGGGCCATAGCGTCGTAAAACCACTGCAGGTATTCTTTTCGCTGATCGAGGGACCATCCGTCTGTGACGTGACTCAGTGCGTACGCATACGCAATCTCCGGAGCCGACGGCATGTTCTCCTTCATATTCTCGATAGCTTCCCCGTATTGATCGCTTCGGGCAGTGAGCTCTTCAGTCAAAATGGGCACTGCCATGCGCTCCGTCGCGGCCGAACGCAACAATTCCAGCGTTTTTTCGACCACCCCTTCGGCGTTCATGTAGGCCAATACGACGGACAATTCTTTGTTGAGTACATACGAATCTGCAGGATAATGCGGCATCAGGGACGCCGCGACGGTAGCCTTCCAGTGGTCGGCGGGCTCGCCGAGGCGAATAAAAACCAGGCTGTACGCCCGTAAGAGATTCAATTTGTCCGGCATCGACAGGCGTTCGAACGGCAACTCGGTCAGGGCCTTGAGCGCCACATATTGATGCATAGGCTCGCCTCTCCGCGCAAGGGCCACAATGGCCTGGAGGCGACGCGTGGGATCCTCTTCTTCGACCGCCCTCCTCCACCAGCCGGCTACCGGCTGCCGCTCGACGGCCAGCCGGGCCGCATATTGTATGAACCGGTCGTCGTGATTCAGGTAGGGCCAGACGACGTCGAGGGCCCCGGGGTCTACACGGGTGTGATACCGCTCCAGATGACGCCGCACGTGACGCAGCTCGGACATCCCGCTGGAGCCGTCGACCGTTGCAATGGATTCGTCCCCGTCATAACTGACCCTGTAGAGATGCGAATCCAGCTGACGCCCGCCGGTAGCAACATAGAGCGCCCCATCCGGGCCCCAGACTCCGTCGGTTACCGGCAGCGGCACCCCCGACAGGAATTCCTCGAAGGAGCCGGTGTAGGAACTGCCCCGCGGTTCGAGTTGTACGGTATAAATCGTACCGAAGCTCCAGTCGAAAACGAACAGGCTGCGCTGATATCTGGCCGGAAAGGCGCTGCCTGATCCCATGAGCACCCCGGTCGGCGAACCCTGGCCGATATCGACTACGGAAGGGAGGTTGTCTGGATAATAGGAGGGCCATTTCCCCGACCCGGTTCGCCATCCGTATTCACTCGCACTCGTAACGTGGCATACCCGGATCGGCCGATACCAGGGCATGCCGAGATCCCACTCCATGTCCGAGTCGAACGTGAACAACTCCCCATCCTCGTTGAACGCAATGTCGTACGCGTTCCTGTAGCCGCTGCTGACGATCTCGAACGCATTACCATCCGGATCCATCCGCGCAATCCATCCACCGGGGGCATTCCGGTCGTTGGCGTGCCCCCTGGGATCGACCATGGCCGGGAGCAGTTGATCCTCGCGCCACGCCCCGGGGTGCCGGGACGTGTAGACCTCCGGCACATCGGTATGATTACCTGCTATAAAATACAGGGCCGTACGGTCCGGGCTCAAAATGAGAGAATGGGGACCATGCTCTCCAGCGCCCTCGAATTGGTGCAGCATTTCGATCGCATCGAGCTCGTCGTCCTCATCCGTATCAGTCACTCTGTAAATGCCGCTGCTATGCCCCCCAAGGCCCTCTCGGTCATTAACGACAACGTACAGCGCGTCAAACGCCCACAATAATCCATTGGCCTCGCCGATCTCGAGGGCGATCCGTCTCGCTGAATCCGCCGGACTCGTCGACCCTGGCTTGTCCATGCGATAGATATATCCGTGTTGGTCCGCGGCGTATAACCGGCCTTCGTCGTCAAAGGTCAGCCCCACCCAGGTACCTTGCCCGGCCTCGGAAGGGGAATACAGGTGTTCGTACGTAAAACCGTCGGGCAAGGTGAGCTCAGGCGCCTCCTCGGCATCGCCCGTGAGCTTCGTGTTCCGGCAGGATGCGATGAGAAGAATCAAACAGAGCAACGTCGAGAGGCGGGTGATCATGGTCACAATATTTTTAGGGCTAGGAGATAAGGGTGAAAAAGGCGCCTGCTACTCGTCGGAGGCGGCGTCAGGAGCACGCTGGCCGCGTTCCACGGGAGGATCCGCCCGGTAAGTTTCGTAAAACCCCGCCAATAACGCCTTCGTTTCCTCCGGCGTCAGCTCGGCATCGGAATGCATGAGCACATAATCCCACAAAGGCATTTCGCCCTCGTCGATCACTTCCTTGATCTCGTCGAAATCTTCGTTCGGCTGCGTCCAATCCGAAAAGTTCAGATGTTCTCGTCCATGGCTCACATGGTGTGCAATGCGGAAAGACAGCGGGGCTACGTAAGCGTACCAGGGCCATATGGTTTCGTTACTGTGACAGTCGAAACAGGCTTTCTTGGCCAGATCCCTCGTCTCCTCGCTGTTCCATTCTACTTCATCGACGATGGGGGGGTTTGTCCTCTCTACGGGAACGAACTGGATACCAGCGAGCACCAGAACTACGATTCCGACAAGGATGAGTACGATTTTATTCATGGGACTACAGATTCTTGGGAGGGGGGTAGAGAACACATCGGGTCCATACTCCCAAATAATACGGCGGAAAATGGTTACGGTCAAAGCCCGCCGCTTTTACGTACCCATGTACGGGGTTTGGACTTGTCAAATGACCGGTATTCACGTAGCTTTATCTTTATAATGGATGTTACGCGAACGGTGCACAACCTGCGTAACATCACTTAAAACCAGGGCAGCCGCTCACGCAGCCTGAACAAAGAAAAGACGATTTTCCTACTGGACTCTGTACAACATTCCTTAATGCGTATGTACACCTACCTCGCGAATAGCCTTTTGATCTGCCTGGTATTTCTCCTGGGCTGCAAGGCAACCCAGCCCGGAACCACCAACAACGCTGGCGATCCCTCATCGAACACAGGACAGAGCGGAGACGACGATACGGAAGAAATCAAACCGTACGACGAAGTCGTTACTTCCGGCATGCAATCCGACGAAGGACTTTTTTATCTACACCAGCAAAACCAGAAACTGTTGTACGAAGTCCCCAACGATATGCTGGAGATGGAAATGCTCCTGGTGACCCGCATCGCGAGCACGGCTCACAATATCGGGTACGGCGGTATGAAAGCGAACACACAGGTCGTTCGCTGGCAGCGGCTCGATGACAAGTTACTGCTTCGTCGAGTAAGCTACGAAAACATCGCGGACGAGGGCTTGCCTATCTACCAGGCCGTCCGCAATTCTAACTTCGAACCTATCATCAAATCGTTCGAGATCGAGGCGCTTAATGAGGATTCATCAGGTGTGGTGATCGACGTGTCTGATCTATACCTGGAGGACATACCTTCTCTGGGTCTACAGAAATCGAGAAGAGAGCAGTACAAAGTTCGACGATTGGACCCGTCCAGGACGTACATTTCCTCGGCAAAAAGTTACCCACGGAATATCGAAGTCAAACACGTCCTCACCTACGAGGCCACCGAACCGCCTTCGAATGGCTCGACGGGCACTATTTCGCTGGAGATGAATCAGTCCATGATTCTGTTACCTGAAGATCCTATGCGGCCCAGGCTGTGCGACGAGCGGGTCGGCTTCTTCAGCGTGCGCCTGACGGATTATGGCCGGGACGCCCAGAAAGCTGAAGAGCAGTGTTTTATCACGAGGTGGCGCCTCGAACCCAATGATCCCGAAGCGATGGCGCGTGGCGAACTCGTCGAACCGGTGAAGCCGATTGTGTACTATATCGACCCTGCCACGCCCGAACAGTGGCGCCCCTACATCAAACAGGGCGTCGAGGATTGGAATCGCGCCTTCGAAGAAGCCGGATTCAAAAATGCGATTCTGGCCAAAGATCCGCCATCCCCGGAAGAAGACCCCGAGTTCAGCCCTGAAGACGTTCGTTATTCCGTCATCCGTTATTTTGCCTCGCCTATCCAAAACGCGTTCGGCCCCCACGTCCACGACCCCCGAACGGGTGAAATACTCGAAAGCGACATCGGCTGGTATCACAACGTGATGAACTTGCTGCGTAACTGGTTCTTCATCCAGACCGCCGCCATCAATCCAGACGCCAGAGAGACGACCTTCAAAGAGGAGGTTATGGGCCGGCTCATCCGATTTGTCTCGGCCCATGAGGTAGGCCATACTCTCGGCTACCCGCACAACTGGGGATCCAGCTTTGCATACCCGGTTGATTCGCTGCGTTCCCCGACCTTCACCGACCAGATGGGGACGGCCCCCTCTATCATGGACTATGCCCGCTTCAACTATGTCGCCCAGCCCGGCGACGGTGTCACGAACCTGATGCCGGACATCGGCATCTACGACAAATGGGTTACTCAGTGGGGGTATTCGCCGATACCCGAAGCCGCCTCCCCCGCCGAAGAACGCGAGATCCTCAACCAGTGGGTCGTCGAACGAGCCGGCAATCCCCTGTACTTCTATGGGCGCCAGGGGCCCCGGTTCGATCCCCGTTCTCAGAATGAAGACCTCGGCAACGATGCTGCACGCGCAAGCACTTACGGCATCGAGAACTTGAAGATTATTCTCGATAACCTGGTCGAATGGAGCACGGAGGACGCCGAAAACTACGATGACCTCGAGGAGTTGTACGGCCAGCTCACCACCCAGTGGAATCGATACATCGGGCACGTGGGGCGCAATGTCGGCGGGTGGTACGAGACGTTCAAAACGGCCGACCAGGATGGCCTCGTCTATGAGATGGTGCCCGAAGCCCGACAGCGAGAATCCATGCAATGGCTCAGCGAACACGTCTTCCAGACCCCTGACTGGCTACTCGACACGGCCGTACTGCGCCGGATCGAAGGAGCGGGTGCCATGGATCGTCTCAGAAACTACCAGGTCGGCGCTGTCGACCTCATTCTCGACCCTCAACGTCTCGCCCGCATGATGGAAGCTGAAATCATGGTCGACGATACCTATACCTGTCACGAGCTGTTTGCCGACCTGAGAGCCGGCATATGGACCGAACTGGCCGACAGGACCTCGATCGACCCGTTCCGTAGAAACCTGCAGCGAGGCTACCTCGAACGCCTGGAGTTCCTCATGACCGAGGAAGCGCCCGATCCGCCGTCCTTCTTCGCGGATTTTGGATACGTCGATGTCGACGTCAGTCAGTCTGACATCCGGGCCTACGTACGAGGGGAGCTGGATACGTTGAACCAGTCCATCGATACGGCCCTCAACCGCGGCGTGTCCGATACTATGACTCGCCTTCACCTGCTCGACGTTGCCGCCCGAATCGATGATATCCTGAATCCTCGAGACTGAGTCTCGCCCGAATCCGCCCCCCGTAGATTCAGACAAGATTAGTATCTCTCGAACACTTATGGTATCTTGAGTTTCCTCGATACTATCCGGGTAACGGCTTTCGTATCGCGGCAACCGCGTTCCAGTGCGCTCCATGAGGTCCACCCGCCTCCTGCGCCTTGACCGGGGTGCCGGCGTAGTAAAGGGACGCGCCCCTTCGAATGCGCATTTTATCGGGATCCGAATTCCCACGACATTCCTCCATCCTCGATATCACATGGTCTCTATCGTCCGTAACGGATTTACTGCAGGAACGCACACGGTGCTTCCATCCCTCGGCGAAATTCCCTCCGCGTTTCGCGTGTTGCTCTTCACTGGCCACATGATCGACCAGGAGGACCGGACGCCGCCTCGATTCCCCCCCGACAAAGAACCGGCGGCCAGGGATGCCATTCGTGCAGCGGTCCACGCCGAGTTGTATAACATGCACCGCCTCCACTCGAATGGCCACAGCGACCTCCCCATTATAGGTATAGCCGGAGGCGCCTGCGGCGGGGACATCCTGTTCCATGAAGCCTGCCTGGATTTCGGCATTCGCGGATACATGTTCTTGCTTTTCCCGCGCGACCAGTTCGTGGCCACTTCCGTAGCCTTCGCCGGCGAAGATTGGGTGCGTCGCTTCGACCTCTTGTATCGGACGCTGAACAACGACGGTCGTGTACTCACGCAGGACTCCCCTTCGCACGTCCCTTTTAGTGACGACCCATCGCATACGATCTGGCAACGGAATAATAGCTGGATGTTGGACAACGCGCTGGCCTACGGCGGACACCGCATGACGCTGATTTCGTTGTGGAACGGCGAAGTCGGACACGAACTGGGCGGTACGGCCGACATGATCCAGCAGGCAGAAACCGAAGGCGCTAATACCCTCCACATCGATACGAACGAGATCTTCGGTTGGGCTCCTGTCCTCAATCAGTAGCCCCACCCCGTATGGTTCTTCAGGACGTCATCGTCTCCAGTTGATTTTTCGGCGACGCGCCCTGTGCAGACAGCGGGTCTTTGTCCTCAGCGTACGCCTGCGCCGCACCGATGAACGACTCGAACAGGGGATGAGGTTTACCCACGATCGTTCGGTATTCCGGGTGGAACTGGACGCCGATGAACCACTTCTTCTCCGGCAGCTCGACGATCTCCACGAGGTTGCTCGACTGATTCGTTCCGGTGAATCGCATGCCCCCCTTTTCGAGTTGCTCTTTGAATTTGTTATTGACCTCATACCGATGCCGATGCCGCTCGCTGATCTCTTCGCACCCGTAGATCAGCTGGGCCTGTGACCCTCCCTGTAGCGTGCAATCGTAAGCCCCGAGACGCATCGTCCCCCCCTTGACAACAACCTTCTTCTGTTCCTCCATGATGTCAATTACCGGGTACGGGGTTTCGGCGTTGAACTCGGTAGAATGGGCCGTGGAAAGCCCGCATACGTTTCTCGCAAACTCTATGATCGCGCACTGCAATCCAAGGCAGATGCCGAGAAAGGGCACATCGTGAACGCGCGCGTACTTCACGGCAGCCAGTTTGCCTTCTATGCCTCGTTCCCCGAACCCGGGAGCGACGAGAATGCCTGCAATGTCGGACAATTCCCGGTCTACATTGCCTTCGGTGAGATCGTCCGAAAGGATATATTTAACCTCCACGGCGACGTTGTTGGCCACGCCGGCAAGCACAAAACTCTCGGTAATGGATTTGTAGGCATCCTGATGCTCCACGTACTTCCCAACCAGAGCGATCTTGACCGTCTCCTGGAGCGACTTCAGCCGGCGGACGAACTCCTTCCATCGATCCAGGCTATGTTCCAGGCTGCCGCCCCTGACTTCGATCGACAATCGCTCCATGACGAGATCGTCCAATGCCTGCTCCTTCAACAAAAGCGGGACTTCGTAAATGGTCTCAGCATCTAACGCCGCGATAACCGCCCGGGGCTCGACATTGCAGAATCGTGCAATTTTCTTCCTCAGATCGAGATCGAGAGCATGCTCCGCCCTGCACAGCAGTAAGTCCGGCTGAACACCGTGCGCCAACAACGTCTTCACCGAATGCTGCGTCGGCTTCGTCTTGAGTTCTCCAGCCGCCTTGAGGAAGGGCACTAACGTCAGATGGGCGATCAAGGTATTCTTGATGCCCAGATCGTACCGGAGTTGCCGTATCGCTTCCAGGTAGGGTTGACTTTCGATGTCGCCGACCGTCCCGCCAATTTCGGTGATCACGACGTCGTACTCCCCGGTGGAGCCTAAATTCACCATCCAATCCTTAATCTCGTCCGTAATGTGCGGCACTACCTGGACGGTACGACCGAGGTACGCGCCCTCTCGCTCTTTGGTGATTACATTCAGATAAACCCGGCCCGTCGTGATGTTATTGGCCTGGCTCGTCGGAACGCCGAGGAATCGCTCGTAGTGCCCCAGATCGAGATCGGTCTCGGCCCCGTCGTCTGTGACATAGACCTCGCCGTGTTCGTACGGGTTCATGGTGCCGGGATCGACATTAATGTAGGGGTCGAATTTCTGGATGGTGACGCGTTGACCATGGGCCTCCAGCAGCCTACCCAGCGAAGCAGAAAAAATCCCTTTACCTAAAGAGGATGTAACACCGCCTGTAACAAAGATGTACTTGGTTTGCACGATAGTGTTGTGTAATAGATCGATGATCGGCCCATCTTGCTAAGCGTCGTACGAGAGAGGACCAGCTAAGAACGTGTGGGCATTCGAGAGATGCCCTACTAAGATACGAAGAGAGACGGTAGAATGTCGAGTGAAACCAGGGTCGCAATATGCGACGTTCATGCCCTGTCCTTCGAGGCTACCACGATGAGGCCGGTGCCCCGAGCGTTCCTGGAGCGAACGTCGAGCGCATTGAGGAGCATTCCGATCGGCACCACGGGGATATAATACAGGGGCAACAGGATGACAAAGATTTTGTTAAAAGAAAGCAGGGATATCGGATACTTGATGAGGAAGCGCCACGCCAGCGATCCGTATTTGCCATAGGTGTATCTGGCCTGGACCGTGGAAAGCCCGCTGGCAGCCAGTTTACCCTTCAATTCTTCCATATTGTAGCCGTCGCGCACGTGTTCGCCGATAAACCCTTCTTCTGATGCATCGTGGACGTCAGAGCCCCCCAGGTCCGAAGGCGTATTGATCAACACGTACCCGCCCTCGTGTAATACCTCGAAAAAGTTGTCGAACACTTTTCGATCTTCTTCGATGTGCTCCATGACGTCCACCGACAAGATCAGGTCGAAAGGGCCGGCTGTCTTCAATTCGGTGAGATCTTCATAGGCAAATGTGGCGCACCCCTCCAACCCCGTCCTGGCAAAAAACGTGCGTGCAGTGTCGAGGTAATCGCTCTTCACATCCACTGCGAGCACCTGAGCATTGGGAAACGTCCGGCAAATGTAATAGGCGTACTGTCCAAAACCGGTCCCGGCGTCTAAAACACGGACGGTTTTATTGCGATCGAACTGCCGAAACAGCGCCCTCAGTTCTTTCTTGACATGCCAGGCACGCAAGAAAAAGAGATCGAGCATGTGAAAGAAAAGCCGGTGTGTCCATGGAGTGGCTTTGAAAAGCCGGCCTATGAAATCTTTTATCGGATCGTATTCCATAACAAATAGCTTCACTCACCCGCTTACATTAAAGATTCGACCGCCTCGGCCAACCGTTCCCAGCTGTATTTTCTCTTCTCGGCTCTTACGCCGCGTGTGAGCTTCTCGCTCAGGTTTTCTTCAAAGAAGCGGACGATCGCGTCGGCGATCGCGTCCGGATCGTCGGGTGGGACGACCAGGCCGGCGACGCCGTCAGGGACGGTCTCGGCCAAACCGCCTACATCGGTGACGACCAGAGGCCGCTCAAAGTGGAACGCGATCTGAGCGACGCCGCTCTGCGTGGCCGAAAGATAGGGCTGCACGACCAGGTCCGCCGCCTCAAAATACACGTTCACGTCTTCGTTGGGTATGTAGTCTGTGTGAAGCTGTATGTGTTCGGCCAGCCGATGGCGCTGTATGATCTCCTGGTATCTGGCCATCTTTTCGTAACATTCGCCCGCTACGATCAACTGCACACCGGGCAGCCGCTCCCTTACGGCAGCCATACTTTCGAGTAATACGTGCAAACCTTTGTAAGGGCGAATAAACCCGAAAAAAAGCAATATCCGGGCTTCGTTCGCGAAGCCCAATCGATGCCGGGCTTCGTTGCGCCCTATCGGAGCACTGAAATGATCGTACACCGGATGCCCGGTTCGTACGATATCGTTCTTCAACCCGAGGCCCTCGATGTCTCGTTCGACCTGTTCCGACATGACCACGAAGCCCTCGCACGCGTTCAGGAAGAACCGGCTCAGCCCTCGATCGCCCGGCCTTTGTTCGTGAGGAAGCGCGTTGTGAACGATTCCCAGTATCCGAGTCCCTCTCGATTTGACGAGGCGGGCCATCAGCCCCAGCGACGGAGCAAAAAACGGCAACCAGTACTTAAAAATCACAGCATCCGGGTCCTCCCGGCGAATGAACCGGGCTGCTCGTACCCAGGTCATCGGATTGATGGAGTCGATGAGCTCTACGACGTTCATATTCGATGCCTCACTCCTGAATTCCTTCTGGGTCTTTCCCGGGAATAACATGGAGGGGTATTGACGCGTGAAGGACACCACCGAAACCGCGTGCCCCCGCCTGGCCAGCTCGTTGTACGTACCTTCCAGGAAATGGGCGATGCCTCCACGATAGGGGTATGCTGGCCCTACAAGAACGATTCGTTTTTGCCGACCTTCGCTCATGCCATCTATACTTCTTCGCGAACCCGCGGCACCATCATCTCGACCACCTGGTACGTTGTCGTTTCTTCCATGCGCGGCCGAATAATCATTTCTCCCAGCAGACCCGTCGTGAACATTTGAAACCCCAGCACGATCAGCATCACCCCGAACAACAACAACGGGCGGTCCCCTATGGGATTATCGAAAAACACTTTATCTACCGATATCCACAGGCTGATGACAAATCCGCCCAGAAAAAAGACCGAGCCGATCGTCCCGAAGAAATGCATGGGGCGGGCGGCAAAACGCGTCATGAACAACACGGAAATCAAGTCCAGAAACCCTCGGATGAACCGTTCGAAACCAAACTTGGTTCGCCCGTACTTGCGTGCATGGTGGCGGACGGGTTTTTCCGAGATACGATGAAACCCCTCCCATTTAGCCAGCAACGGGATGTACCGGTGCAGTTCCCCGTACACCCTGACGCTTTTCACCACTTCTTTCCGGTAGGCCTTTAAGCCGCAGTTGATGTCGTGCAGGGGGATGCCCGTCAGCCTGCGGGTGACCGTGTTGATGACGCGGCTCGGTATGGTCTTGCTGATCGGGTCGTTGCGCTTCTTCTTCCAGCCGCTCACCAGGTCATAGCCCTGAGCAGACAACATCTCGATCATAGCCGGAATCTCGTGCGGGTCGTCCTGCAGGTCGGCATCGATGGTAACCACGTAACGCCCGCGTGCGCGCTCGAAACCGACCGCGAGGGCCGCCGACTTCCCATAGTTGCGGCGAAATCGTATGCCGGCGAACCGTGCGTCCTCCTGATGCACCCGCTGTATGACAGACCACGACCCATCCGTCGATCCGTCGTCGATCAACCAGGCTTCAAACGAGTATCCTTCCGACTCACACACCTGCCTGATCAGGGTGACCAGCTCCGGCAACGACTCTTCCTCGTCTAATACAGGTATGACAACACTCAGGTGGGGCTGCATAAACACAATCTGATGTTAAAGCCTGGATGTTGTCCCTGGAACATCTCAGGCGAGAGAACGAGCTGTTCTCAACGTAACGAGCACCTTATCACACGTCGATAGTCGCGTACTTGGCATTTCGCTCGATGAACTTTCGGCGTGGTTCAACGGCATCTCCCATGAGTGTGCTGAATATGCGGTCTACCGCAGCGGCATCTTCGATGGTAACTTGCTGCAGGATACGCGTCTCCGGATTCATCGTCGTTTCCCAGAGCTGATCCGGATTCATCTCGCCGAGCCCTTTATATCGTTGTATCGACACTTTACTCTTCCCTTCCGGGTTGAGCTCCAGGATCGCATCTTGCATTTCATCGTCGTTCCAGGCATACCGTTCCGACTTCCCTCTTTTCACTTTGTACAGGGGCGGCAACGCGACGTAAATGTATCCCGCTTCGAAGAGCGGGCGCATGTGCCGGTATAAGAGCGTAAGGAGCAGCGTTCGAATGTGAGCCCCATCGACGTCCGCATCGGTCATGATAATGATCTTGTGATACCTCAGTTTGTCGAGGTTATATTCGACCTCAGACGACGCGAATCCGGTACCGAGGGCGGTCACGATGTTCCGAATTTCCTCATTTTCGAGAATGCGGTCCAGGCGCGCTTTTTCCACGTTGAGGATTTTCCCCCGGAGCGGGAGGATGGCCTGAAAATGACGATCGCGGGCCTGTTTGGCCGACCCTCCGGCAGAATCCCCTTCTACGAGGTAGAGTTCGCTCTCAGCGGGATCTCGGGACGCGCAATCCGCGAGTTTACCGGGGAGCCCGCCGCCGCCAAAGGCGCTTTTCCGCTGCACCAGTTCGCGCGCTCTACGGGCCGCGGCCCGCGCCTGCGCAGCCAGGAGCACCTTGTCGATGATGCGACGCGAAGATTTCGGGTTATCTTCGAGCCACTGGGACAATTTCTCATGCACCAGCACCTCCACCGCGCTCTGCACCTCGGAATTACCCAGCTTGGTCTTCGTCTGCCCCTCGAATTGCGGCTCCGCTATTTTCACCGACAGTATCGCGGTCAGCCCTTCCCGGAAGTCATCGCCAGACAAATCGACCTTGGCGTTTTTCAACAGATTGTTCTTCTCCGCGTACGATTTCAACGACCGTGTCAGTGCACGCCGAAACCCTGAGACGTGCGTCCCTCCTTCGTGCGTATTGATGTTGTTGACGAAAGAGAGCACGTTCTCGGCGTACCCCGTATTGTAGCGCATGGCAAGTTCTACGGGCACATCCGTTTCTTCTTCAGCCACGTAGATGACGTCCTCCAGCAGCGGGGTACGCGCTTCGTCGAGGTAGTCGACAAACTCTTTGATCCCCCCCTGGAAGTGGTATTCTTCTTTGCGAAGCGACTCGTCCTCCTCGCGCCGGTCTTCGATCGAGATATACACCTGTTTATTCAGGTACGCGAGCTCACGCAAACGCTCGGCCAGCGTATCGAATCGGAATTCCGTCTGCGCGAATATGGACGGATCCGGCCAGAAGCGCACCTCGGTGCCCGTAGATTCGCCAGGCTCTATCGGCCGTAGCTTCTGCACTTCGGATTTGGGGATTCCCAGCTCGTAGGCCTGCTGCCACACGTAATCGTCTCGCCAGACCGTAGCCACCAGATGCATGGAGAGCGCATTGACGCAGGAAACCCCAACCCCATGGAGCCCTCCCGAAACTTTGTAAGTGTCTTTGTTAAATTTACCCCCGGCATGAAGCGTCGTCATGACCACTTCGAGCGCCGAACGCTTCTCGACCGGATGCATGCCGACCGGTATCCCCCGCCCATTGTCCTTTACCGTTATCGAGCCGTCTTCGCTAATGATCACTTCAATCAGGTCGCAGTATCCGCCCAGGGCTTCGTCGATCGAGTTGTCGACAACCTCATACACGAGATGATGGAGCCCGCGTATACCAACGTCACCGATGTACATCGCTGGCCGCTTCCGAACGGCTTCAAGACCCTCTAAGACTTGAATATTCGAGGCTTCGTAGCCGTTCGAAACAGGGTTTTCAGTTGTGCTCATAAACACCCTAAAATGTTAAAACGACGTCTGTACAGGCACGAGGTGGAAGCTTCGCAGGAGGTTATTCGTGATGCGCATTCTGCTGAACAAAGCCGTAGCGGAGTTGACTCTTTCACCTTTTAGTAACATGCCTGAAATGTAACGCACAGCGCCTCCGAGTGTTCTCTGAGCCGGCTTTGGCGCATGCCCCTACCCCCCTGTGTGTTCCTTTTCCTCACGCACAGGGTATGTATGCCGCTCCGAGGGCGTCTATTAGAGAAAAAGAGAATGCCAAACCTGGTCACCCTGCGCCCTGGAGCACGAGGCACAAAAGGGCTCACTCGGAAATATGGGAGTCGATTGTTGTTCGTGAGATACCGGTACGACGCTCAAATGTATAAACGCCTGAAAACGGTTGAGCTCATTGTGGACGAATGCCCCTGGACGCCCAAACATGCCCCCGTGGAATACCTCAGCCTGTTCCTGGAAGAAGAGGATGCCGACCTGCTTCAGGCGATCGAACAACACGGAGGTCGCTTTGACGCAGACAGGGGCCTGTGGACCTTACCCGGCTACAAGGTGCATGTACTCGGGCTCGAGCATCGAGTGGTTTACGACGCGCCTCCACCCCGGCTCACAGAGACGACCGGGGACGGGCCCTGACGCGCAAGGCCATCCATCGGTTCACCGATGCCGCTTGCCCTGTACTCCCTGCCTCATACCTCGAGGTATCGCATGAATTCCTGAAGGCGATTCTTGAATTCCGCGTCGTCGCGATCGTCACTGAACGAGGCGACGATATGATAGCCGTAATGCTCCAGGATGTGACGTATGCGGGCGGTGTCGTTCACATTGAGCTTCAACGTGACTTTCATCTTTCTATCTTCCTGTGCCTCCCCGATCGCGTAGGGGTATTCCATGGCCGAGGACAGAATCTTGACCCCGTTTTGCTCTATCGTGTACGCAAGCTGGGCGAGAGAATAGTCCCTTTGATCTACTTCGAGGGCGATGATGGCGCCCGGCTCTTGCGTCGAGAGCATGCGTGCAAATTGGTCGAAGATGTTATGCCGTTTAACGAGGCCGACATATCGACCGCCGGGCTCTGCCAGAGGCAGGGCGGTCAGATTGTGATCCACGATCACTTTCGTAGCGTCGAAGATGTGCGTGTTAGGATCTACGCTTATAGGCTCGAGGCCAATCAGAGACTCTATCAAAGCATCCGGACCTGCCGCATCCAAAAGCTGGTTTTCGGAGACGGATCCGACAAGGAACCCCTCCTCTGTGACCACAGGTAGATGAAGCACTCTCGATTCGAGCAGAAGCCCGATAGCATGCTCCACCGTGTCGCTGGGACGAAGAGGGGGAGTTACCTCGCTGACAAGGGTGTCAATAGTCATGATGGTTTCTCGTATAGCGGGTCAACGCGCAGTTTGTAGTAGCCTTCACCTATCTACAACGTCGACATGAATGAAAACTCATGGGTCATTTGAGGTTATACCGTAATCGACCAGTGGCAAGAAGTATATACCTGTTCTACGATGAGACAACCGCCATGCCATATCATTATGCCATATCATGAGGCTTGTGACACAGTGCATTGACAATACGTGATGCCCAGGCTCTATACAATACTGTTCTCAAATGCCGTCAACCACATCTGGGGCTACCTTATGGGTCTCAAATATGCGTTGACCGACGAGACTATCGCTAAATCATCCCTGCTATAGTTCGGTTAGCTTTACTGGGTTAACGGAATTTTTTCAGGGGAAGATCCGTGTGGACGAACAACTTTTTTCCACGTTAACAAATTCTGCCGGCCGGGGCAACCCTGTCAGACTTGCAAAATAATTGCCCTATGCACCAAATACCTTACATCACTGGCGCTTTTCCTGTACAGTCGTCGCCGGGTTGCGGATGCGATGACGGCAGGAGCCGCGCCCATAGGCAGGTTCAAATACTCGATACGGGGGTATAGTCCACATAGGGACCTATCATGGCCAGAATTTCATCCCGCTTATCATCGCCCACTCTGAAAAGCACACGCGCAACGAGGAGTTGGTCAGCTTCTGGGTTTCCGTTTTTTGCATACATATAGTCCTCAGCGACCACGCTCGTCTTGTTGCGGAGGTGGTTGAGGGTTCTCGATTCGGTAACCGGTATGTACGCTACGTGTTCGGTATAAGAAGCCTCGAGAATGTCGACGACGTGCTTTTTCAGCTCATTCAACCCGATACCTCGTCGGGCAGCGATAAATACGGAATCGGGGTATTCGCTCTTCATGTCCTGGATGACACCGGCTTCTTCCAGCGCATCCACTTTGTTGAATACCAGCAGCGTGGGAATATCCGTGGCACCGAGTTCATTCAGGGTTTCGGCCACCACCCGGATGTGATCTTTGAACCGGGGGTGCGTCAGATCGACTACGTGCAGCAAGAGATCGCTCTCGCGTACTTCATCGAGCGTACTTTTGAAGCTCTCGATGAGCCGGTGGGGCAGCTTTCGGATGAAGCCCACTGTATCAGAGAGCAGCACCGTTTTGTTCGACGCCACGCGTACCTGCCGGGTGGTTGCGTCCAGGGTCGCAAATAGCCGGTCTTCGGCGCGCACGTTGGCTTCAGCGAGGGCATTCATGAGGGTAGACTTGCCCGCATTGGTATATCCGACGAGCGCCACCCGATCGAAGTCGCTACGCCGTTTCCGCTGGGTCATCCGCTGAGAATCGATTTTGACGAGGCGCTTTCGAAGGGTGGCGATGCGCGTTCCGATGAGCCGGCGGTCCGTCTCGATCTGCGTCTCTCCGGGTCCTTTCGTTCCGATACCCCCTTTCTGTCGTGAGAGGTGCGTCCACTGACGGGTGAGCCGCGTTCTGAGGTATTCCAGTTGAGCCAGTTCGACCTGCGTCTTCGACGTCGCCGTTTTAGCCCTCGCGGCAAAAATATCCAGGATCAACGCCGACCGGTCGAGCAATTTGCATTTCAGCGTCCTCTCCAGATTCCGCACCTGCACCGTCGAGAGGTCGTCATCGAAAACCACGAGATCCGTTTTGTTCTGCGTGACCAGATCCTTCAGTTCCTCTACCTTCCCCTTACCGATATACGAAGAGGCGTTGATCCTCGATACAGACTGAATGACCCGATGGGTTACCCTCGCTCCGGCCGTATCGGCGAGCAACTCGAGTTCATCGAGGGAATCCAAAACGTCCTGCCGCGATTCCCCCCTGGGGATTACACCGACCAGAATGGCCTCTTCCAACAAGGTTCTAGATTGCCCTTCATCCATAAGCGCGTTGGTGTGTCGAGTTCTTTTTCCGCTCGACGCAGCGGTATACTACTTTCTTGAATACTTTTTTATACATGGAGGGCACCTGAAGCTCAAATCGCGATTGCTGCCCTTCGCTATCCCTGTATAAAAACACATAATGCACCACAGCGTCGTTTTCCTTTACAAAGAAATCGACTACTTGATTCCAGCCTAAAACATTCCCGCGCCCCTCGGTGCTGCGAATGATGGCAAAATCGGTCACCAGCGTCGCCGACGCGAGCCGGCGCGAGGTAAACCAGCATACCCCCCCGCTGAGGTAGCCGCCCCCGATATACAGATAGAGGCTATTCTCGGTCAGGCCGGCATATACAATGACGCCGATGACAACCAGCAAGGAGGCCAGGGACCATCCGACGTACCGTAGTACGCTGCTGCCGTGCCACGAAAGACGAACAGGACGAATCCGCAGCCTGTTGATTATTGCTGTTACCATCAGGGATGTCGTCACAAAAACGAACACGGACAGCAGTGCAATATGGAGAGTCAGTATCACGCTCTCGAAAGTCTTATGCAGTGATGGGGATTCTAAGAGGATAGAGCGCTGCTCGCTACAGCAACCGAGCGCATCAAAACGGCGAGACTAAGCGGGGACGGATTCTGGGCGCCATTGCCTGGCTACCAGCATTTCGCAGATCAAGAAAATCAACGCCAGCAGCAGGAAGACGTTCCATATCTCCTTTCCGGTGCGTTCCTCCCTCAGGTCTTCCAGGATACGTTCGACGCCGCCGGCAGAAGCGGTATTGAGCACCCTCGCCGGCTGCGCCGTGATATTTTCAAAGCGTTCGCGTGCTTCGGCAGGGTCGTAGGTGCTCAGGTCCGACTCTCGCACATCCAGGTTGAGCGCAATCTTCCGCATGAGTTGATCTCCGGAAACGATCTCGTAAATGCCCGGCAACTGGAGCGATTCGTCGATTTGAAGCAACGCTGCGCCGAACAGATTCCGCTGCTCGGGTACGAACTCCTCGTCATTGGGGGCAATCAGCATGAGCTGTTCGAGTTCAGACACTCCGGCGACGCGTAGATCATGGGTCTGACCGACGACCAACGGATCCCCACTGTTTGCATCGCCGGAAGAGAGGTAATACATACTCCGGTACAACAGGGGTACGAACAACCCTTTTTGGGGCAGATCGCTCCATCGGGTGTCTGGCGCGACCGAAAACAAGAAGAGCGCTCCCTGGCCATGCCGGATTTCCTGAAGAAACGGAAATCCATTGGACATCTGTATCAGCGTCTGTTCATTCTGGGAGCCAGGCGTATAATTCATGGTATAGTAGAGCATCGGGGTTTCCACGCTGATCTGCTGCCTGAACTCCTGTTGCTGTTCGAACACGCCCTCGAACAGGGGGTGTTCGAGATCTACCTGATCGAAGGAAGCAATGGATTGCCTGGACAGCCAGGTGCCGCTGAAACCGGAAAATTCACCGGCGCCGAAGGCCCCGAAGACCGCGTTATAGTCTTCAGCGAGCCCCGCCTGTCCAGGAAAAAAAAGAACACCACCGCCTTCTTCGACGTATTCACGGAGGGACGCGCTTTCCCCCGACGAAATGCTCCTGAGCCCCACCAGTGCGACGGCGTCGTAGGAGCCCAACCTTTTGACGGGCAGATCTCCTTCTTCGATTCGCTCCAACTCGAAGGCTACGCGTCCCCGGCTTAATGCGGGAGACAAAGCCAGTTCGATAAAATCGGTGTTCTGCTCATCTCCCCGCACAATCAGGAGTTGCCTCGTTTCGGGCACATGAAGCGTAAAATGCCGGATATTATCGGTTGTAAAGGCATCGTCTTCGATCTCAACGACCCCCGACAGCCAGCCGGTACGCTGCGGCGTCACTGTAAATTCTGCGGTGCCCGGCACGCCGGGGCTCAGGTCTACGGAGGCCTGAGCCACCCGCTCTCCTTCCAGGAATACGCTGGCGACGTATCCTTCCAGCGGCTCCTCGGAATGATTGACCAGCGTCGCCGTAATGCGAACCGATTGACCTGCTTCAATGATGCGACTTACGATGTCTACTTCCGTGACCGCTACGTTGGCGTGGTCTCGCGTCCCCAGCGGCACCAGGTACGTCCTGAGATTGTCAGGAACATCGAACGCGTTCGTATCTACGAGCGCTGACCGTTGAAAATCAGAAATGACGTATATCTCCCTGTTCAAATGGGACGCATCGTTCAACTGGCGGGCCGCCCTCATCCAGGCATTTACGATCGTACCGGACCCCGGTACGATCTCAATGTCGTCTATCGCTTCGAGCGCAAGATGCTTCATATCATACACTTCTTGCTGCTCGGCATGGCGAGCCCGTCCAACGGGCACCACGTACAGTTCATCTCCGGGTCCCATCTGCTCCACCACAGAAGCGGCAAAGTCCCGGGCCTGATCCCAATAGGCCCCCTGCCCATCACGCATCTGCATGGATCGTGTATTATCCAGAACCAGCGCGATCGACGAAGCCGCCTGCCCTCCCAGATTACCTCCCATCTCACGCGTCAGGGTCGGGCGAGCAAATGCCAGCACGAGACAGGCGATGGCGAGTGTCCTGAGCACCAGAAGCAGCAATTGCTTGATACGCACGCGCTGCATCGTGCTCTTCTGCAATTCTTTCAGGAACGCCAGCGAACTGAAATCGATCTTGCGTGGACGCCGAAAGTTGAACAGATGGATGATTAACGGAATGGCGGCGGCAGCAAGCCCCAGGAGCACGAGTGGATTTAAAAAGGTCATGTATCGTTCAACGAATTCCTTGATTTGCCGGTGTCTCTTGTGCCGGTGTATCGTTGTAACATGACTGAATTGAAGAACGTTTCCTGCTCCGGCACATTGGTTAGCGCCCCGTGAATAAACCATTGCGCACCAGGAAACGATTATCGAACAGAATAGGTATCCCTTCGCCCTGCAGAATATCGGTTTCGTTTCCTTCGTATCGTTCGGCGTGGATATGCAGGTGGGGCTGCGTCGTATTGCCCGAATTGCCAACCAGCGCCAGGGCCTGGCCGGCAAACACATCCTCATCAATCGCTACCGATATGCTCCCTTCCTGCAGATGGGCGAGCACTACGCTGGCGTCTCCGCATCGCAACACGATGTGATTCCCGGCGAGGTGTTCGGGATCCCTGTTGGGCGGCGTCAGATCCGGATGGCCGTCAACCCGTTGGACAACCGTTCCATCGCAGGGGCTGTAAACGGTATTCCCGTAGATGGCATAACGATCGAGCGAGTCCGGCCAGAAACCATAGGCACGCCCGCCCGTGACGTTCAGCCTGACGATGTCCAGGGCATACGCTTGCGCTCCAGCAGTATGGTGCCCATTTATCCACCGGCTCGCTCCGCCTCCGCCGACATAGTATACGCCGTTCCGAAGCGGATAACTCAACCGCAGGGCGTCTGGAGGCGAGATGCACCCGAGCAATGCCTGGCCGTTGAACACGAGGGCCAGACCAATGACCAGACCTTTGATCCCATATTCGATATACCGCTTCACAGGCCGGCGCTTTTGGCTATCTGCCTGTTCGGCTTCCTCAGCGTCAGGAGAGGTATCTATACATCGGAAAGAAGCGTAAGCGACAAGGCCTAAAGCGGGGAGCAAGAGGATCCTCAGATAGTAGCTGAACCAATCCCATCTCGCTGTGATGAAAGCAAAGGCCAGGACGAGCGTAATCATGACCAGATCAAGCAGCCATTCTAAACGGGATCTATGCCTTCTCCGAAACATGTCGGTGAGTAAAAACGCGGGCAGCAGAATCTGTAAGATGCCTTGAACGACCACCTCCATGTTTATTCCCTCTAGATTTTCTGCCTTCTATATGCCTGTATGCACTCCTGAAATCTACCGGTACCCGGTCTCTCCCTGCGAGATCACCGGCGCAGGGCTACCACGTACTCTTGCTACTCAGTGCGAACCAATACCTTCGAGAAGTGGTGGCCTCCCTGCTGGAGTTTTGTGATATAGTACCCTGTGGCTAACTCGTCAGCCGGCACGTCGACCCGATAGGCCCCGGGCCCCTGCCGCTTGTCGATCAACTTCTTCACCTCACGCCCTAACAAGTCGTATATCGCCAGCTTAACATGGCCTTCTCCGGGCAAAACGTATTCCAGTGTCGTCCCCTTCGAAAAAGGATTGGGATATCCGTTGAGCGTAAGCCCTCCGTGAGGCTGAGGCGCACCGGTGTCTTCCGCCGGGTCCTGCGTTGACACATGGGTAAATATCGAGGCGCCGTCTTCGCCCATCGACAGCCACGTATATGCATACGCTGAGCCATTAGAGGAAACGTCCGGGAATGCCGTCCCGGCTTCTGTATCCGCGTCCAGGTAAAACGCCCCCTCGGCCGAACGCCCATCCGGGTCGAAGTGGCGGCCCAGAGCACGCATCTTCCCCTCTTCCCTTTCGGTCCACACAACCAGGAAACGGCCGTCCTCTAGCATGGCTACTTCGGGGCCAATGCTCTCCAGATCTTCGATCTTGCCGCGCGTTGACCCGCTGACCCGAATACTGCTGCCGGAAACCGATCCGGATGCGTTGTATCGCTGGGCATAGATCTCTCCGTATTCGCTGTGCCCGTAGTCTACCCAGACTACAACAGACTCACCACGGCCGTTCATAGCTGTCGCCGGTCTGTACCTGAAGGCGCTGGTTGCGGCCCTGCGATCCGCCACAGGTTGATCGCTATTCATCTCGGCCCAGTAATCGATGTACTCGGCCCTGTGCCGGTTAACCCGATAATGAGTCACCTGTACGCTGCAGGCATCTGAATCGCCGACCTCTTCATCGGCCGTCAGGCATCTTTGCCAGGCCACGACTGCCCGCTCGCCATTCGTTACCACGTCGTACCAGTTGTCCACCACGCCGTCGTCAACAGGCGATGCCAGTCCACGCGATGTACTCATGTAATGGGCGTTGTCGAACCGATCAGAAGCGCCTTTCAGAGCTAAAGGGGGCAGAAGCATCAAACCCTGCCCGTTCATCCCTACGATGTCGAACCGCATGTGTTCATATCGAGCGCTTTCTCTATCCGAAGCCCCCGACGGGCACAACATGCGATGGGCTCCCGCGAAATCGAGATCCTCCACGTAAAATGCCCTCGTCGAATTGCTGTACGCGGGTACGACCATCGTTTCGTACGTATCGATCATCGCTTCGACGGAAAGGTACAGCATGTCCTCAGATCCCAGGGACAGATCGACGTTTTGAAACCCGCTGGTCTGTTGATTTGCGCCGCGCTCGCAGTACCCTTCGTCGCGCAGATACTCGACGGGCCCCAGTGCCTCTCCGGCCGGGCCGAATCGCTGCAGCGCAATCTGCCACTCTTCATCGTCGGGCAACTTGCGGTAGGTCTCCCACGCAACCGCATACGTTCCGTGTTCGCCCAGGGTAATACGAGGACGATAAAAGGCCAGCTCCTGCTCGTAATCTACGGACGAAACCCATTTCTTTTGAGCCGCCGCAGTGTAGCAGCTTGCACATAGAAAGAGAAAAACGATCCAGATACGCATTCTAACACACTCCATTCAGCGATGCATTTCATGATCTCTCCCCAGAACGACGAACCAGTAGCGGGTACGTTGGGAAAGAAGAAAAGCCTTCATGGTCACAGGCAACCTGGCAGAACGGGTAACTGATTGGCGTTGATGTATTCCATACTCGACCGGACCAGCACCGTGATCGGCGAAACAGAACGAGCACATGAGATGGCAACGCCCCTTAAACGGTGGGCGCAGGGACTCGCTCCGAGTGGAATACATGGTGTAATCAGGTTTGGTTTTCCCATGAGCGAACAGGTGAAACCATAAAAGACTGGCTATTCGTTCGAACCGCACAGTCCACGTCCCTGATAGGGGGCTACGTTTCATGGCGACAGTAAACTACCGCTATATACACGAGTCGGGTACGACTCTGTATAATTCGATTACGTGGTGTTTGGGGTCTCAAGGGCGGATCGCTCAACCGGGAGCGTTCACCCGCGTGATGCGGCCCACTGACCACGATAAGCAAACGCTTACCGAGGGGCCTCAGGCTTAACTATGGACCTAAGGTATGTCAAAGAGACACACCAAACAACCCTGTATGAAAGAAAAGTGAAGGCCCAATCGTCCATAATGAGCCACGAAAGCGATTTCATTTTGTTAAGAAATGAAAAAGGCAAACGCAACATGACACATTAAGCATACGCTTACATAAGCCATGCAAAAAATGTGCGCACTGGCCGGCCGCACCACCTGGACGCCCACGAACGGACGCTGCGGGTCATTTCTGAGACAACGACTGGAGAACGGACGCTTCACAGCTGTCGTAGAGGCCTTGTACGGCAGAGGGATCAGCCAGCTGCCCCGGGCCGCCGGCCCAGCTCACCCGGTGCGTCTTGCCATCGGCCAGGACGCTCATGAACAAACCGGTTCCTCCTTCGTCTTGCTCGTACATGTCGAAATACCCGGCGTCTGAGATTTGCGCCCACAATGTATTAACCTCTTCTTCGGGCATCGATCCTGTACGCTGAACGTTTTCGCCGGGATATCTCCCTTCCCATTGCGTCACGTCGCCGTTAGCCTGCACCGTATACCCGAACATGCGTCCTCCCGGCGCACCGCCTCGCCCCAGGGTGATGGTCAAGTCGCCAGGAACCTCCTTTACCGCCATAGTCGAGCGCTCCGCCGGTTGAGCCATTCTTTCTTTGTTCGAACACCCGACGTAAGAACATCCAATAAGCAACAGGACGAGGCCTGTCGACAGAACGCCCCATCGGAAGGGATTCCCATTTCGTGTCATCATCGTGTTATCGTACCAGAGCCATCCGGCCTGTGTAGTGAGCAATGCGTCCGTTTTCTTCATATACCGTCAACCGGTAGAAATAGAGTCCGCTCGAAGCATCATGGCCGTGCTGGTCTTTTCCATCCCACTGCACCTCGTGAATGCCACGCAGTTTGTCGCCGTCATCCAGCTCCCGTATTCGCCGGCCGTTGACGTCGAATACGTCCAACGCAACGCGCGCCTGTTGAGGCAGCTGATATCGTATCGAGGTGGCTCGATTGAACGGATTGGGGTAATTCTGGGCGAGATGATACGTGTCGAGCACTAGCGTTTCTTCTTCGACGTCAACCGCCCCGCTTATCGTGACGAACACCGGGATCACCACATTGCCGCCCGCGCTCCAGACACCCACTTCCCCCTCGTAAAGCCCTTCGGGCAGACCGTCTGTCCTGAAGGAAAGCCCCAGTGAGGCGGACTCGCCCGCAGGAATGGACCCGACCCGCGGGGTAACGACCAGCCTTGCGGCCGAAGACGTCACGACCACCTCGATGACCGATTGCCCCTGCGCTCCATTCTCGTCGGTGACCGTGAGGGAGACGTCATACGTCCCCGGACTGGAATAGGCATGAGTCGCCACTTCGTCCGGGCTTTCGTCCCCGTCGCCGAAGGTCCACAGGTACGAAACGATTTCGCCGTCAGCGTCTGAAGACTGGCTCGCGTCGAACGTGATCAATTCATTGACGTCGGCTTCGGTTTTAGACGTCGTAATGACGGAAACAGGGGCTTGATTGGACGTGCTCGTCACCATGATATCCCCGGAAGCCTGCGCCGAGGCGCCGTCATCGTCCGTGACGGTAACGACGACGGAGTACGTCCCGGGAGCGCCGTAGGCATGAACGGCAACGGCGTTGTTGCTGGTTGCACCATCACCGAAATCCCAGTTGTACGCAACGATGGCGCCGTCCGGGTCCGAAGAGGCCGACGCGTCGAAGGTGATATTCTCTCCAACGGCTGCGTTGAAGGTGGTGACGGTCGCATCCACCTCCGGCGGCAGGTTTTCCTCCTCGCCGATGGTTCCCATCGCCCGGACCAGAAAAGCGCCTTGCTCGAATCCGGAGTCCACCTGGGTATTCAGATTCAGGTACGTATCGTTTTGGACATCGAGGAAGAAACTCCTGTCAGACACCCGGGCCGTTTGATCGACCCCCGCCGGGAAATCGATCATTTCGCTGGCCCCGACCTCCACAAAGAAAATTTCGCCGTTCGAAAACGTCAGTGGGGTCGACAGCGACACCTCGTACCACTGCCCGCCGGGGGGCGAGGGGTCGAGCGACAGGTTGCCGTTGGCGACGAGCATGTCGTCGTTGTCGTACACCGCCACCCAGATGGGATTGCTCAACTGGCTTTCGGTACGCATGAAAAACTGGATGGTCTCGAGCTGAAAGTCAAAGCCATCGGCCAGGAACTCGTTGCCCCAGAAGAAGCGGTTTGTATCGTCAGCAAAACCCAGGAAACCATCGGGCTGGTCGTTGCCGTCGTCGTAGATCAGGACGTCGTCCCCTGCTTTACGGAAGGGAACTCGACCTGCTCGATGTTCGGAGGGGGCGAAGGCGGCTTTGCCCGCCGGGCTTCGCGCTGTGTTTATCGGCTTTCTCGTGGCAACCGGAGCGTGTGCCGCTCGCAACGGGACGGTCAAGGCGTCCGTTCTGGCGAGTGCATTCTGCATGCCGGGATCGCTTTGTGAGATCGTATATTCGAGTTCCACGTTTCCTGTATTCTGCAATTCGAGCGTGCCCGTTGCCACATCGCCCGGAGCGGCAGTCAGGTCGATGCGGGTTTGGGACGCAGCCAGAACCGCATTGCCGGCCGTTCCATCCAGCACCGCGCTGAAGACGCCGCGGCCGTGCGTTGCCGCGACGAGGACGCCATCCTCCGGCCGGCCGACGAGCATGTCGGTGTCTACATTGCCGATGACGTCAGCCCCTTCCTGGGTCCAGACCGTGCTGCTCCCATCGAGGGCATCCGTCGAATAGACCCCCGTGCTCGTAGCCAGGAAGTACAACGTCCCCGAAGCCGTGGGCATCACCAACGACCAGGCGACGGAAGGTCCGTCTTCGCCGCCCAGGTTGCCGTCTATATTTACCCAGGTGGCGCCGCCGTCGGTGGAATGCCAGATGCTGGGAATATTATAATTAGAGAACGTGACCATCAGTTCGTCGCCATCGTTGGGGTGGATCCCGATGCTCGACGGAAACGAGCCCTGCGTAATCCCCGGGGGGGTGACGTCGGTACCCGGGCCGTTAGCCGCGGGGTCGTCAACCCGGACGATACGCGTTCTGAACTGGAAGTCGGTAGCGCCGAAAAACAGGCGATCCGCGGGGGTCGTGGACACGGCGAGGGTCGTGACGAAGCGCGTGCCGGGCACTACGGATCCGGTCAGGGGGGTCCAGTTCACCTGGGTCGGGTTGCCGTTGCCGGGGGGAATCCCGTCGAGGTTGCTGTTGCGCCACACCTGGTTGCTTTCGGCCAGGTACATGATGCGCGGGTCGTTGGGGTCGAGCAGATAAGGGGCGATGAACAAAAAGTCCTGTCCGCCGGCCGGCGAGACGACGCTCCCCACCAGCTGGTTGTCCGACACGCTGGCCCGAACGATAAATCCCTGTTGCGCCGAGACGTAGAACGGGAGCCCGCCCGGCGCTACGGCGGCAAAACCTCCATCCCCGCTGAATTGCCTGTTCCAGGGAAGGCCCGGATTCGTCGAGCTGGTCGACCAGGTGCCGTTGTCCTGCAGTCCCCCGATCACGAAATCGCTCCCCGCCTCCGGATCGATGGCGACCGCGTAAAACTGCGAGGTGACATATCCATTATTCAACGGCTCCCACTCTTGAGGGCTCATGAGCACGTCGGTCGCTTTCGACACCCCTCCGTCGTGCCCGCTGATCATCGATGACGGGTTATCGGGATAAAACGACATCGCGTGCTGATCGGGATGATGTTCGGGGTAGAGCCCGAAGGTGTACGGGTTTGCATACCCCCCGACGAGTTCGAAGCTTTCGCCGCCGTCGGTAGAGCGATAGAGGTTCGTGCCGCCGATAAAAACGACGTCCGGATCGTCCGGTTTGACACGAACGATCAAGTCATACCCTCCTTGTGAGCTGAACGAGGCGTTGCCGTCCAGGGGGGGATTTCCGCGGCTATCCGGAACAGTCACATTCGGGATGTTGGCCGACAGGTTCGTCCACGTCCCCGTTGAGGCGTCGAAGCGAAACAGCTGATGGTCGGCAGCCGTTGCTCCCTGCTGGTTGGACTGGATCAGGGCATACACGATATCGGGGTTCGAAGGCGATGGGCCCAGCACCTGCCGCCAGGGGTCCGCACCCATTTCGGGAGACGTAATGTTCGTCCAATTTACACCGCCGTCGGTCGACTGAAAGATGCCGAACTGGGCCACCTGCTGGCTGTTTCGGCTAATCGTTGCGTACAGGGTGCCGTCGGAGGCAACGGCCACGTCCGTGGCGATGCCGAAGGGTGGATCTTGCGAACCCAGCGATAACTGCCAGGAATCTCCGTCGTCGGAGGAAACCAGGATAACTCCGAATACGGCGGCGTACACGTTTCCGTTGGTGGGGTGCACGACGATATTCCAGACACGATCGAATACGCTGTCGAACACGTTGATCGCGTTGTTCGCGGTCGTAGCTGGAAGCTGCGTCCAGGACGCGCCGCCGTCGGTCGACTTGAAGATGCCCTGCCCCAGAAAGGTGGCTCCGCCATTGCTCGGCGAGTTGCCAAACGTCTCACCGGTGCCGTAATACCAGACGTCTCTGTCGATCGGATCTTGCGCAATGCAGGTTACGCTCGCCAGCTGAGACAGCGACGTCGTCAGCTGCCAGGTAGCGCCTTCGTCCTCCGACAGGAACATGCCGCCAGAGATGCCGCCGGCCAGCACGCGCCGATTGGTCGTTCCGTCGAAATCCAGGTCGATGGCCAGCGCCCGCGTGCGCCCCCCCACATTGACGGGCCCCCGCTCTGCCCAGTTGGCGACAACATGTACACCCTGTTTGGACGCAATCGCCTCGCGCCGGGGTATCGAAGCCGCCTTTTCCAGCTCTCGGGCCCTCATGTTCGGAGGAATATCCCCGGTTCGGGGATCGCGCAGGCGTTGCAATTCGTACTCGATGCGCGCCTGGGCGTCGTCCCCTCGCTCTTCGCCCAGCGAGGCCGGACGTTCCGGAAATCCAACCCGCTCCAGAGCCTGCCAGTCTGCCGCAGAGGCATCGTCGGGCATTTCCGACGGGCGAAAGAACACAGCGAGCCCTACCCCCATGGTAAAGGTAAACATCGCGAGCAGGTAGAAAAAGATATGGTCGATGCGAGTTGGTCTGTTCATTAGAATCGCAGCCTGTACGGACCGGTATCGATGGAAAAGAATGGGCGAAACACCCTGCAAGATACAGGTTGTGTCGCTTGGGTCAAACTCCACCGCGGGAGTAAAACCGCATGGTCCATACGGAGTAGGATGAAGCCCGGCCTTCCGCCTGCTTTCAGCCGGCTGGAACGGCGCCTCGCCGGCCAATACGGCGATACTCGCGTAGAAAACGAACCCGTAAAAAAACTCCTCCTTCGCATCTTCTCCGGCTGCCGGGAATACAATGAGGTTCATGCGAAGACGTTCATGCGAACGGTTATTTATGTTGATGTCTATGGCTGAGACTCCTACCCTGATTCCTTTCCCGGAAGCTCCTGCGGCTTCCCAGGCATCGCTCGCCGACCGAGAGCGGGCGAGAACCAACATCGTCATCCGTGGCGCCCGCCAACACAATCTCAAAAACATCGATCTCGACCTCCCCCGCAATAAGCTCATCGTCCTGACCGGACCGTCGGGCTCGGGCAAATCCTCTCTGGCGTTCGATACCATTTACGCGGAAGGGCAGCGCCGGTACGTAGAGAGCCTCAGCGCCTATGCGCGCCAGTTCCTGGAGCGCATGGACAAACCCGACGTCGACCTGATCACGGGCCTTGCGCCGGCCATGGCGATCGAACAAAAGACGACTTCTCGCAATCCCCGCTCTACGGTTTCCACGCAGACAGAAATCTACGACCACCTTCGGCTGCTGTTTGCCCGCATCGGCAAAACCGTCTCTCCCATAAGCGGCGAAGAAGTCACAAAAGACTCGCCTCGCTCTGCAGGCGAGACGCTCCATGAACGGCTCGAAGACGGTGCTCGATTTTATATCTGTTTTCCCGTTCCCGAACACAAAAAGGCCTCCGTCAAGAAGGAGCTGGAAATCCTCCGGCAGCGAGGTTTTTTCCGTATCGTCGTGCTGCCTACGGAGAAAAAGGCCAGAGAAGGCGTCGAGGAATCGGTGATCGACTTGAATGAAAAGCCCCCCGATACGCTCCGCGTCGCGCGCTCGCGCCTGCTGGTCCTGGTAGACCGGCTGGCTGTTAAACAGGGTGACGAAGAAAACCTGTCGCGCATTGCCGACTCTGTCGAGCAGGCTTTCCGGGAAGGGGGCGGGCGCTGCGTGGTGAAGGTGCGAGCCGGCCAGACCTTCACTTTCAGCGAATTCTTCGAGCGTGACGGTATGCGATTCGAAGAACCCTCCCCTCATCTCTTTTCCTTCAACAGCCCCGTCGGGGCCTGTCCGGAATGTCAGGGATTTGGTCGCGTCATGGGAATCGACGAAAACCTGGTTATCCCGAACGGAAATTTATCGATTCGCCAGGGCGCCATAGCCCCTTTTCGGTCGCCCAAATGGTCCATGCATCTCAGCGACCTCATCGGCATCGCTATCGAAGAACGGATGGACATCGATCTTCCCTTCGACGCCCTCCCTCAGCACCATCTCGACATCATCTGGGAAGGCAAAGGCGATTACCTGGGCATCAACGGATTTTTCGAGTATCTCGAAAAGAAGTCGTACAAGATGCACTACCGCATTTTGCTGTCCCGGTTTCGCGGCTACAGGACGTGCCCGGCATGCAAAGGATACCGCCTACGCCCCGAGGCGTTGTACGTCAAACTGCGCGGGCATCACCTCGGTGAAATCTGCGAGCTGACGACGCGCGATGCGCGCGACTTCTTCGACGCGCTCGAGCTGAGCCCGTACGAAGATAATGTCGCGGGCCGCGTACTGGAAGAGATCCGAAAACGGCTCAAATACCTGGTCGAGGTCGGCCTCGATTATCTTTCGCTCGACCGATTGTCGCACACCCTGTCCGGCGGAGAGAGCCAGCGCATCAACCTGGCCACCTCCCTGGGTTCTTCGCTGGTGGGTTCGCTCTACGTCCTCGACGAGCCCTCTATCGGGCTCCATCCCCGGGACACAGACCGGCTGATCAAAATACTCGAACACCTCCGCGATATCGGCAATACCGTCATCGTCGTCGAACACGAGGCCGAAATGATGAGACGCGCCGACCAGATCGTCGACCTCGGTCCGGGATCCGGCATTCATGGAGGCCACGTCATGTTCCAGGGCAGCTATGAGACCATTCTGGACAGCGAGGCGTCTCTCACCGGGGCGTATCTCAGCGAAAAACGCCAGATTCCAATTCCGGACACCCGCCGGCCGGTGTCCGACGAATACGTCCTGCAGCTACAAAATGCACGGCAACATAACCTGAAGCGGCTCGACGTCACCGTTCCCCTCGGCCTGATCGTGTGCGTCACCGGCGTCAGCGGGTCGGGCAAATCGACGCTCATCCACGACACGCTGTACCGTGGGCTCCAGCGCCTCAAGGGAGAATACGACGTGGAGTCGAGCATCGGCAAACATGACGACATCCTAGGGCACGAGCGGGTGAGCCACATCGAAATGATCGATCAAAGCCCCATCGGAAAATCGCCGCGGTCGAACCCCGTGACCTATATCAAAGCCTTTGACGGCATCCGTGAGCTGCTCGCCTCAACGAAGCAGGCCAGAATCCGGGGACTTCGACCGGGGTACTTTTCCTTCAACGTGCCCGGCGGGCGCTGCGAGACCTGTCAGGGCGAAGGCATCGTTAAGGTGGAGATGCAGTTCCTGGCCGACCTCCACCTCGAATGCGAAGCCTGCAAAGGCAAACGGTACAAACAGGACACGCTGGAAATCCGCTACAAAGGAAAAAATGTGGACGATATCCTCGCCATGACCGTCGAAGAGGCCACTGAGTTCTTCGAGGGGCATCGCGCCATTCAGAACAAACTCGAAGTGCTGAACGATATCGGGCTTGGTTACCTGACCCTGGGGCAGCCTTCCAACACCCTGTCGGGGGGTGAGGCCCAGCGCATAAAATTAGCCGCCCACCTGGCCAAAACATCGAGCGACAAAATCCTGTACCTGTTCGACGAGCCAACGACGGGGCTTCATTTCGACGACATCCGGAAGCTCATGCTGGCATTCAACACGCTGGTCGACCAGGGGCACTCCGTCGTCATCATCGAACACAACCTCGACGTCATCAAGTGTGCCGACTGGCTCATCGAGCTGGGCCCCGAAGGCGGGATCCGCGGTGGCTTCGTGATTGCCGAAGGTACGCCTGAGGATCTTGTTGCAGACTCAGCGAGTGTAACAGGTCGGTTTCTAGCCCCTATGCTCGGCGCTCGGGATTGATTTTAGCATTCTCAAGTCACTACACACCGGCTATATCCTGGATGGTCGAGACTTCGGATCCTATTCACGTTCCACGGTAAACATGATACCGAAACGAATCGCCCTCTTCTCCGGCGCGTATAATCACATCGCCGACGGCGTCACGCTGACGCTCAACCGGCTGGTCAGCTACCTCATAGACACCGGCAACGACGTTCGCGTTTTCGCCCCGACGGTAGATCAACCTGCCATTTCCCACGCCGGTACGCTGATCCCGACGCCCTCTCTGCCGATACCCGGCAGACCCGAATACATGCTGTCCACCGGCTTATCGCGCCGTATCCGCGATGAGATCCGGGCCTTCAACCCCACGATCTTCCATATCGCAACGCCGGACCTCGCCGGCTACAAGGCGTTGAAATTCGGCATAAAAAGGGGCGCCCCGGTCGTGGCCTCCTACCATACCCATTTCACATCGTATCTGAAATATTACAAATTGCAACGCCTGCAGCCGGTCGTCTGGAACTACCTGCGCTGGTTTTATAGCCACTGTGAAGAAATTTACGTCCCCTCGGCCTCCATGGCCGATGTGCTGCGGGGTCAGGGGATACGGGAGAACCTGCACCTCTGGCAGCGAGGGGTCGACACCCACCTGTTCAATCCAGCGCGCCGGTCCCTCGAGTGGCGTCGCGCGCTCGGCATTAATGACGACGAAGTGGTTATCGCTTTTATCAGCCGGCTCGTCTGGGAGAAGGGGCTGGACGTCTACGCCGAGGTCATCGAATCGCTCACCCGCAAAGGCATTCCCCATAGGAGCGTCATCGTCGGGGATGGGCCGGCCCGCACAGAGCTGGAAACCCGGCTGAAGGATACCCTTTTCCTCGGCTACCAGCGCGGCCAGGAGCTGGCGACCTCCTACGCTTCCTCCGACCTGTTCCTGTTTCCGAGCGAGACCGAGACGTTTGGGAACGTGACCCTCGAGGCCATGGCCTCCGGCATCCCGGCCGTCTGTGCCGACGCCACAGGCAGCCGATCGCTCATCCGTGACGGGGTCTCGGGCTTTCTGGCTACTCCGCGCGACACCCCCTCTTTCCTGCACTACGTCGAACGACTGGTGCTGGACGAATCGCTGCGGCGCAATATGGGCCAGCTCGCCAACAAACACGCGCAGGACTACGCCTGGCCGGTCATCATGGCAAGAATAGACAGCTATTACGATCGGGTGCTTCGTAAGTCCGCGGAGCAACTCGAGCTCACCGAACAGAATAAATTGGCGCCTCTCGCGTCCTGAGCGGTTCCTCTTCGACCCGGCTCATTAACCACCTACTCTCGATAATCCGTGCGCCTTTTATTCGTTACTCATTCTTTTCCTCCACCGGATCGCCCGCTCCAGAGCGTTGGCGGCATGCAGCGCGTGGCAACGGAGCTGCACGAAGCCCTGTCGAGCCGGACCGACATCCAGCTGCAGTCGCAGATCCTGTATTCTTCCTGGGAACGCATCAACCGGGCCGTTCCGTTTTTCCTGGTTCGAAGCGCAGCAAAGCTGCAGCGCCTGGCGAGTGAGGAAAAAATCGACGCCGTCCTGTTTTCATCCATGGTAACGGCCTCGCTATCCGTTATCCGCCGCCGCATCTTCGAAAAGGCCGGCATCAAGACGGCGGCCATCGTCCATGGCGAGGACGTCACCTTGCCCGTGTGGATATACCAGAAGTTCGTCCCTCGGATCTTCAACGCCCTCGACGCCGTGATGCCCGTAAGCGAAGCCACCGGCGTGCAATGCCTGGACCGGGGCCTGTCGGAAGATAAGCTGTACGTAGTCCCTAACGGCGTGAAGATCGAGCGGTTTACGCCCCCTCAGGACCGTGCGGCGATGCGGAACGCCCTCGTCAACGCCTTCGACGGCGACGCATCCCCGTCGCTCTCGGATCGCGCCCTGATCCTCTGCAGTGTGGGCCGCCAGGTCAAGCGCAAGGGGTTCGCCTGGTTTGTCGCCAACGTCATGCCGCAGCTGCCGGACGACGTACACTACTGGCTCGCCGGCGACGGCCCCGAGACGGAAGCCATCCGAGCGGCGGCCAGGAACCACGGCGTATCCGAGCGGGTCCGCCTGCTCGGCAGGGTCTCCGATGAACACCTGGCCTTGCTGTACCGCGGCGCCGACCTGTTTATCATGCCCAACATCCCCGTGCCCGGCACGATGGAAGGGTTTGGCGTCGTGTTACTCGAAGCGGGCATCAACGGCATGCCAGCCATCGCCTCTCGCCTCGAGGGCATCCAGGACGTCATCCAGGAAGGGCAAAACGGCCACTTCGTCGATAGCGGCAACGCGGAAGGCTTCAGGGATACCATACTCTCTTATTTCCATGACCGAAAGGCGCTCGAGGCGCTGTCCGACAGCGCCTATGCATTCACGCGGGGCACCTTCGGCTGGAAGTCGGTCGCCAAAAGATATGTAAACGTCCTCAAGGGGTTGTGATCATCCGGCGGTCTCGCGCCCCGGGTATCTGTTATTTGTCTACTGCTTCGTCTACAGGGTTACGCTCCTCAATCGCCTGATCGTCCTTCCCTTTATCCGCACCGGCCTTTTCGATCCACTGCAACAGCGCCGGCAAGAAGAAGAGCGCTGAGATCAACGTGGCGCCGATGCCGGCCACGGCGAGCTCCCCGATCGAACGCAACCCTGGATGGAAGCTCAACAACAGGCCGGCAAAACCGATCATCGTCGTCAGAGAACCCATCGTGACGTGCTCCCCGGTCGAGCGAAGCACGCCCCAGATGCTGCCTGGCCCTTCTTCTCGATACCGGTGCACGATGTGTACACCGGCATCGTTGCCTATCCCCAGCACCGCCGGCAGCACGATCAAGTTGTAGAAGTTCAGCTTGAGACCGAAGACTTCCATCAGCAACAGCATCCACAGGACGCCGACGACCAGCGGCACCGTCGCCAACAACGCCCATTTCAGACTCCGGAAATTAACCATCATGAGCGCAAGCACGATGACGAACGTAGCCAGTATCATCCAGGGCGCCTCCTGCCTCATCAGTTTGAGCATGTCCGCGGCCACCAGTGACGAAGACCCCGCATAATACACCTCGCCCCCTGCCGTCTCTATCCGACCAACGTCCTCTGAAAAAGCAATGGATTGCCGGCCGTCAGAAAGGCCCACCGATGGATAGATGATGATGAAATTTCCGATCTCCCCGGACTTCGACGTAAACTGCGTCTTGAGATAGTCCGGGACCTCCTCAAGAGCGATGGGCGCGCTCGTCTGCGCAGAGCGCCGCAACTTTTCGAGGTCTTCCGACTCGTCTTCGGCCAGAAAGGGGTCGTTCAACAACTCGCGAATCTCAGCAATGCGTTCGAGCTTGCTTTTTTGATCGGTAGGCCGGGTCGGGAACCGGTCCTGCATGCTCTCGATACTCCGGACCGTCGGGGTCAGCGTATCCCGGTCCACCTGCGCCCGAAGCGCCGCTAATACAGGAGGCGCCTCTGCAGGGGTGTCGAGCACGACGTACGCCGGATTTCGCTGGTCGCGGTTGTCGAACACCCGACGGATGTAGGCCCGCCTCTCGTTATACGATTCGTACACGGGTTCCAGGCTCCCGAAGTCGTACTCGAACTCGACCCGCGGAATGAGAACGATCGCCGCCACGACGGCTGTGAGACTGCCGATCACGACCGCCTTATAGCGGGGAAACGCAACTGCTGGGTGGGCCAACGTCCTTTTCTGTGCGTCCTTAGCCGATTCCAGGTACAACAGCTTCAGCCTTTCCATCACGGAGATGAGAGCCGGCATTACGACCAGCATCGCCACGAGGGCAAACAGGATCCCCGTGCCGGCGATGAAACCGAATTCGCTGAATCCTCTGAAATCGGCGATCATCAACACGAAGAGGGCTGCAGAGGTTGTGAACGCTCCGATGGTGATCGCCTGCCCCGTGCTCGTAAAGGTGGTTTCGACGGCGTCCATCACCGAATGGCCCCGTCCTCGCTCCTCCGTATATCTGGCAAAAAAATGGATCCCGAAATCGATGCCCAGGCCGAACAGCACGAGGCCCAGCGTCGACGTCATGAGGTTGAGGGTCTCGAACCGGAGATAAGCGATGCCGAAGGTCCAGGAAAGACTCATCAGAAGCGGCAGCCCGATCAGCAGGCCGAGCACCGGGATCTGCCTCAGCTGCTTCCACAGGAGGAGCCAGGAAAAACCGCCTGTACTCCTCGCTTTGTACCCCTTGTACACAAAATAAGAAAGCACTACAAACAGCACCGAAAGTACGCCGGCCAGGAACGACCCCAGCACGTCTTCGGTGATGGTTCGCAATTCCGTGAGCCGACGCAGGGGCCGGCCTGCCGTTACGATTTCCGCCTGGGGATGATACGTTTCGGGCTGCAACCGGTCTGTGAGCGCATCCAGGTCCTCGTACATCGCTTCGATGAGGCCGAAGTCCGTCTGAGATACGGTCGGGTAGAGCCGGATCACGAGGGTGGTGCTGTCTTCGGACACCGGGTATTCCTTCCCGACGATGTCGTCGTATATCTCACGCAAGGCCTCTGCCGTCGTATCGGCCGGCTCTTCCTCTTCTTCGTCCTCGAGGTCGAAAAAGAACGGATTAGCCTCCAGGCGCGCTTCTTCGGCCTGGTCTTCCAGATAGGTCTCGAGCTGATCGAGCTCTTCGGACGTCGCAAAGTAGAGCGCATTGTTCTTCATGAACTCCGTATCTCTGCGATAGTCGACTCTCGAAAAATACGGTTCGTCCACCGTCCGGCGCTTCATCTGGAGGGCTTCCTGGACAAAATCTTCGGCGAACCGTTTGTTGGCCTCGAAAGAAGGACTCACGATAGCCAGGTCGACGGTTTCTTCCCCGCCTACCGTCTCCCGCAACCTCTCGATGGCCTGCACGCTGGGATACTCGGGCGGAATCAGCTTGGCAAAATCGGTGTCCACCGATAACCGGGTCAGGTAGTATACACCCGCCGCCGACAGAGCAAGCGCGATTACGATGATCCAAACGGCTCGTCTGACGACAAAGCGAATGAATGGCCGGAGTCCTTGAAAAATGTGATCCATCTTGTAATCAATCTAACCGTTGCCGGTTATTACCAGTAGCCCGCGTGGATGCCCTCACGGCATCTTTCGAAAGAGTTCGATATTGTCAAAATCGCCTTCGGCAGACTGATTCGTGTTATCGGAGTCGCTCCACAGACGGATCATCAAGGGACGATCGGGGGGGTCTTCACCAAATACCTGGCGGTAGTCCTCCAGTACGTTGCGCTCGATGCGTTTCCATTGGCCGTATTCGTCTTGACCGTTGGTTGCGACGATGACGCGAAGTTTGTCTTGTTTGAGCACCGTACCTACCGGCAACGTGCTGCTGTACGTATACTTGATACCTACCGGTCGTTTGACGAGCAGTCCCCTGAAATCGAAAAAGACATAGAGCCCGACGCCCACGTCATTGAGCCTGGGATTATCTTCCCGAGCCCCGTCAGGCAATTTTTGCGCTCTCCAGTCCCATCCCAGATACGGATGTTCGCGGATATCCCAGTCAAATCCGTCTTCTTCGTTGGCCATCGTCAGATGCACCGCTTCGCCTTCGGTGTACGCCCTCAGGAATTTGTTGCCGTCTTCTTCCACGACGAAGAACTCTTCGTCGGGACGCATGTGCTTCGACTCCACCCACACCAGTTGACGATCCTCGATATACTTCCAGCGCGAAGGCAACGCACCGTGCTCGTCGGCTTCGAAGTCGTCGATGAGCTGAGTCTCAGCGGTAAGCAGTTGGTCTGGATCAAAATTGAGACTCAACGAGGTAAAGAGCAATGAAACTATTGGGAGCAAGTAGACTACCATTGGATTGTCTTATTTTTGGGGAGCGGCCAAGAACCTGACAGCCCTCTCTATCATGCAACATCGGTACCAGCGGTCTCATACGTAATAAATCGGTAAAAAGATCAACGCCCAAATACGTTCATTTATCCCTCGAAACCGCCTATCTTTCTTTTTATTACACGTTTCTTCGACCGAACGAGTAAGAGTGGTCATTGTTTTTGCTGTATCCGTAAAGCTATATCGTTCAATAAAGTGAACGGTGTCCCCGAATGACTGCGTTTCTTATTGTACAGATCCAAACCGGCTTTGAGGGTCCAATATCTAATGAATGAGGATGTCTTCCCGAAGGTCAGCTGTATCATGGTGACGGCGGACCGACCCCTGTTGTGCCGGCGAGCCATCCACTGTTATCAGCGCCAGCGTTATCCGAACAAGGAACTCGTCGTCCTCGACAATGGAAAAACCGATATCGAACGTTATCTGGCCTCTATCCCCACCCCCGAATTGCGGTACCGGAAGGTCTCTCGCACTCCAGATCTTATCCTGGGGGACCTGCGCAACCTGGCCCTCGAGATGGCTACCGGGGACTTCATCGTGCCGCAATGGGACGACGACGACTGGTACCACCCCGATCGCATCACGTTTCAGGTTAATATCCTGCAAAACGGGTACGATGCCTGCGCACTATCCGGCACGCTGATGCATGTAGACCAAAGCCCTTACTTCCACAAACCCTATATCGGCATCCTCCCCGCCGGCGTTCCCCCCACGATCATGCACCGGCGCGATGAAGCGATACGGTATCCTTCCCTCAAACGCACCGAAGATACGGTCTACGTCGACGAGTGGCGGCAGAAGTCGTATTACCTCATTCCCAAGTCGGCCTCTTATCTGTATGTCCGATCCTTTCACGGGTCAAATACCTGGGAGGTCGACCATTTTTTGAGGCGCATTCGCAATACCCCACTGGACACCCTCCAGTACATATGGTGCAAATACGTCAGGCGGGACCTTTTCATTCACCCGCGATTTCAGCTCACCCGAAAGATGAAGGACGCCTTCCATCTCTATCTGAACGATTCCATCGCACTGGATATCTTCGCTCCCCCGTACTGTTAGGGCGTGT
>CAZGHT010000003.1:117447-149492 GCA_964525535.1 uncultured Rhodothermaceae bacterium | reverse complement strand
CGAACTGAGAACTGAGAACCCCGAACCCTATGCACCCAACGACCGTCCCGCGCACAGACCCCCTCACGCTCCGCTTCCGGGACCCGGAGCTGGAACAGGCGTTCATGACGGAGTACATCGAAAAATCCCTGAAGACGAGCCGGTACGCCCTTGTCATCGGCGTGGTCGTGTACGGGGGGCTGTTCGGCCTCATGGACTGGCTCATGCAGACCAATGCGCTGTTCGAAATCTGGACGATCAGGGCCGTGGTCTGTGTGCTCGCGCTGATCGTCTTCGCCATCAGCCGGACCTCCTTTTACACACGCCGGATGCAGGAGTTGATCGGCGTCGTCGTCGTGGTGGCCGGAATCGGGCTGTTGTTGATGATTCCCCTCGACAACACGCCCAACGCGTACGTGGACGGGCCGGTCTTTTTTCTCCTGCCGATCTACGTGATTTTCCGGCTTCGATTCGTCTACGCCGTCCTGATCGGCGCTTTCCTGGTCGTGGGGTATATCGCTATCGTGTACCTCGCCGAAGGCATGAGGGGCGGCGAGTTGTGGGCGCACGCCATGTTCGTGTTTGCCTCCAACCTGATCGGTATGGTCGCCGGGTATGCCCTGGAGAACTACGCCCGAAAAGAGTTCTGGCAGACCCGGCTGATCGACCGCGAACGGCAACGCAACGCTACCCTGCTCGACGCCAAGAACCGTTTCTTCGCCAACATCTCGCACGAGATCCGGACGCCGCTTACCCTCATCCTGGGCCCGCTCGAAGACCTGCTGAACCGGAGCGAGGCTCCTTCGGATTCGACGCTCCGCCGCACCCTTGCATCAATGCGGAAGAACGGGTACCGGCTCCTCAAATTCATGGACCAGCTCCTGGAGCTGGCGCGGCTCGACGTCGAACGGGGCGCCGTCGTGTTCAAGAAGCAGTCCCTCGCGGCGTTCCTGGCAGGCGAGGTCGCCTCCTTTCAGCCGTACGCCGACGCCGCCGGCCTCACCCTCGACCTCGACCCGCCGGCGCCGGACGTCGACCTCGTCACCGACTACGACAAGCTGGAGATCGTGCTGTCCAACCTCGTCTCCAATGCGCTGAAGTACACCCAGCGCGGCGGCGCCGTCAAGGTGTCCGCCCGCGTACTCGATGACGGCAGAAACGTAGCCCTCGTCGTCAAAGACAACGGGCCGGGCATCCCGGCCGGCGCCGTCGATCGCATCTTCGACCGGTTTTACCGGGTCCATACCGACGAGCAGCGCGACGTGCCCGGCCTCGGCCTCGGATTGTCGCTCACGCGTTCGCTCGTCCTGCAGATGAACGGCGAGATCGCCGTCGAAAGCGAAGCCGGCTTCGGCTCGACGTTCACTGTGCGCCTTACGCTCGAACCTGACGCTGAATGGACGGAAGACGCCGGGGAGGCGACCCCGGTACCGGCGGCAGCGATTGGCCCGGCGCCCATGGCGGCCGAGGACGCCGTCGAGGATACGCCCGGCGTGGACGGTGCAGGGGATCGCACGATCCTGGTGATCGACGATCACCCCGAAGTACGCCGCTACCTGAAAACGATCCTTCAATCCGAAGACTACCGCGTGATCGAAGCCGGCGACGGCGCAAAAGGCCTGGCGCTGCTGCGCGAGAAAGGGGTTGATCTCGTACTCGTCGACCTGATGATGCCGGGGATGGACGGCCGTACCTTCACAACGGAGGTCCGTAGGGATGCCGCCCTGAGCCACATCCCCGTCGTTATGCTCACCGCCAGCGTCCAGCACGAAGACCGGCTGTCGGTGCTGCGCGCCGGAGCAGACGACTACCTGACGAAACCGTTCCACCGCGAAGAGGTGCTGGCGCGCATCGAAAATCTCATAATGAGACAGGAACGGTTGCGGGAGAAATACGCCGCCCTGCTGGCGTTCGAACCCGGCGAAGAAGACGTGGTTAGTGCGGAAGTGCAGTTTCTGGCCCGGATACGCGACGTCATCAATGAACACCTCGGGAACGAGCACTTCAACGTCGACAGGCTGGCGGACGAGGCCGGCGTCAGCGTGCGGCACCTGCAGCGGAAGCTCAAAACCCTGGCGAACGAGACGCCCGCCTCGCTGATTCGGTCCATGCGGCTACGGAAAGGCCGGCAGTTGCTGGAAGGCGGGTTCGGATCCGTCGCCGAGACGGCGTACGCGGTCGGATTCAGCCATCCGGCCTATTTCACGAAGTGTTTCCGGGAGACGTACGGGAAGACGCCTACGGAATGGCTCGACGAAAGGGAGAAGGAGGAGCGCCTGGAAGCGGCGCGCGATGGGTAAGGGCAAAAAAATGGAGGCAGAGACCTGATGCCCACAATAATTGTCTCTGCCTCCGTGCCCAGTTGCAATGGTTAGATGTATCAGCAAGCTTCGGGCCAAAAACGAAAGGCCGGGCAGGGGAACCCCTCCGGCCCCACGGGCCACCTCCCCTCTGAGAACTGACAACTGAGAACTACGAACTGAAAACTGAGAACTACGAACTGAAAACTACGAACTGAAAACTGAGAACTGAACCCCCCCTTCAGGCCGCCATTGACACTTCCTTAACACCACGCACCGCAAAAATGGCTACCTTCCGGGATACCGTTCCCAACGTTCGTCAGCGAATACCATGAAACATCACACGACGCCCCTCATCCTCCTGTCTTTCCTGTGCCTCGCGCTGGCCGCGTGCGAACCCCCGGCCGCCGAAGAAGAGGCCAGGGCTACCTGGTGGAAAGGCAACCTCCACACGCACTCGCTCTGGAGCGACGGCGACCACTACCCGGAAATCATCGTCGACCGCTACAAGGACCAGGGCTACCACTTCCTGGCCCTCTCCGACCACAACACGCTGTCTGAAGGCGAGCGCTGGATCGATACCACCCGCAACAACAGCGGCGCGCGGGCTTTCGACGAATACCTCGACCGCTTCGGCGAGGACTGGGTCGAGACGCGCGAGGATTCGCTCTTCGAGGTGCGCCTCAAAACCCTCGAAGAATTCCGCACCCGGTTCGAGGAAGCAGGGAGCTTCCTGCTCATCCAGTCCGAAGAGATCTCGGATCGGTTCGGGGTGAAACCGGTGCACCTGAACGCGACGAACATCCAGGAGGTCATCGAGCCGCAGGGCGGCAACACCCTGCGCGAGGTGATGCAGAACAACGTAGACGCCGTACTCGCGCAGCGCGAGCGCCTGGGCGTCCCGATGTTTCCGCACATCAATCACCCGAACTTCGGCTGGGCCATGGCGGCGGAAGACCTCATCGCGCTCACCGGCGAGCAGTTCTTCGAGGTCTATAACGGCCACCCGGCCGTGCACAACTACGGCGACGAAATGCGGCCGGGTATGGAACGCATGTGGGACATCATCACGACGAAGCGCCTGATGAACGGGCAGCCCATCCTGTTCGGCATGGCCGTCGACGACAGCCACAACTACCACGAGATGGCCGTTAGCCGGAGCAACTCCTTCCGGGCCTGGGTCATGGTGCGCGCCGAGACGCTCACGCCGGAAGCCCTCATCGCGGCGATGGAAGCGGGCGACTTCTACGGATCGACGGGCGTCGAACTCATCGACATCGCACCAACCGGGGCTTCCCTGGCGCTCGCCATCAAACCCGAGGAGGGGGTGACGTACGAGACGCAGTTCGTCGGGACGCGCGTCAGCCACGACACGACGAGCACGCCCGTCGTGCAGGAAGCGGCCTACACGACGCGTGACTACAGCGACGAGATCGGTGAGGTCCTCGCCGTCGTGCCGGGGACGGATCCGGCGTATACGTTCGAAGGGGACGAGATGTACGTCCGCGCGAAGGTGATCTCTTCGAAGCCGAAGACGAACCCCTACCGAGAAGGCGAAACCGAAGTGGCCTGGACGCAACCGGTCGTTATTGAACGGTGAGTTAAAGGAGTAGGGGTACAGGAGCACAGGATTGAAGAAACGAATGAGCTCCTTCGACCCAATGTCCCGGGCCATAGAAACAGCCGATCGTAGCAGGACGACGATTCAGCCCCCTTAAGAAGGTGTCCGGAGCTCCTTCGAGGTATCTTAACGTGCTACGGGACTCCCTCAGAGCTGCTCTGTCATGAAGGGAGAGCGCGCCCGGGGAGGTCGTAGCTCCTCAGGCACAGGCCGATCTGCTCTGGGCGTGTTCGGCGCTTCTTCGAGCTGTCTCCACCCACTTTCGCATACCCTCAGTGCTTCACTGGCAGTAACGCACGGTGCTCGGAAAGACGCCATAGCTCCTCTGAAGGAGTGCCGGACTGGTCTGGGAGGCCCCAGAGCTTCTCTGAGGGCTCTGCGGAGTATCCGGAATGTACCCAGAGAAGGAATGAGGGGCGCCCCGCAGGTTTTGGAGGCCTCAGACAAACGCTGACCCCCTGTTGCAGGGTCTGGAAAGGCCTCAGACAAACTCGCTCCCCCCTTTGCAGCAATCTGGGAGTGCTCGGAGCGGCTATGAAGCCCTGCGGAGGCGTTTCACCCGTCCGTCACACAGCCCCGGGAGGCGGTGCTGACATTTTTGATGTATTTATAGAGCGTGCCGCTGGTTGCCTTTATTGCCGGGGCCTCCCATTGCGCCTTACGATGCTCCAATTCGTGAGGCTGAAGGTCCACGGTAATGGTGTGGGCGTCCGCGTCGATCGTGATGTGATCTCCGTCTCGGACGAGGGCGATGGGCCCTCCGTCCTGGGCTTCGGGAACCACGTGCCCGATAATGAACCCGTGGCTGCCGCCGCTGAAGCGGCCGTCGGTGATCAGCGCGACCGACTTGCCGAGGCCGGCGCCCATCAGGGCGGAGGTCGGCGTCAGCATTTCCGGCATCCCGGGGCCGCCTTTAGGCCCTTCGTACCGGATGACCACCACGTCGCCTTCCTGGATGCGGCCTTCTTCGAGGCCGTCGAGCATGGCTTCTTCCGAATCGAAGACGCGCGCCGGCCCCTCGAAGCGCAGCCCTTCTTTGCCTGTGATCTTACCGACGCACCCTTCCGGCGCCAGGTTTCCCTTCAGAACGTAGATGTGGCCGTCCTTTTTGATCGGGTTCGACAGCGGGCGGATGATCTGTTGCCCTTCACTGAGCGGCTCCACCGCCTCCAGGTTCTCGGCGACCGTTTGGCCCGTCACGGTCATCTCTTCGGGGTGGAGCATGCGTTCCTCAAGGAGCATCTTCATCACGGCGGGTACGCCGCCGACGTCGCACAGGTCTTCCATCACGTACCGGCCGCTCGGCTTGAGGTCGGCCAGCAGCGGCGTCTCCGAAGAGAGGCTCCGGAAGTCGTCGAGGTCGAAAGGGACGTCGAAGGCGTGGGCGATGGCGAGCAGGTGCAGGACGGCGTTGGTCGAGCCGCCGAGGACGAGGATGACGCGCATCGCGTTTTCCAGCGCGTCTCGCGTGACGATGTCGCGCGGGGTGATGCCTTTTTCCAGGAGCCGGCGGATGGCTGCGCCGGCCTGCCGGCACTCGTCGAGCTTCCGGGGGTCCGTCGCCGGCAGGCTTGAGCTGTAGGGGAGCGACAGCCCCATCGCTTCGATGCCCGACGCCATCGTGTTGGCCGTGTACATCCCCCCGCAGGCGCCTTCGCCGGGGATGGCGTGGCGGACGATGTCGCGGCGCTCTTCTTCGTCGATCTTCCCGGAGATGTAGGCCCCGTAGCTCTGGAAGGCGCTGACGATGTCCAGCTTTTCGCCCTTGCGGGAGCAGCCCGGCCGAATGGTGCCGCCGTAAACCATGAGGGCGGGGCGGTTGAGCCGGCCCATCGCCATCACGCAGCCCGGCATGTTTTTATCGCACCCCGGCAGCGCGATGAGCCCGTCGTACCACTGCCCGCCCATGAGCGTCTCGATGGAGTCCGCGATGAGGTCGCGCGACTGCAGGCTGTACGACATACCCTCGGTGCCCATCGAGATGGCGTCCGATACGCCGACGGTGTTGAAGCGCATGCCCAGGAGGCCGGCGCCCTCGACGCCCTCCTTGACGGCTTTCGCGAGGCGCAGCAGGTGCATGTTGCAGGGGTTGCCTTCGTACCAGACTGAGGCGATGCCCACCTGGGCCTTGTCCATGTCTTCTTCCGTCAGGCCGGTCGCGTACAACATGGCCTGCGACGCCCCCTGGGATTTCGGTTGTGTGATGCGTTTGCTGATCGAGTTCAGTTCTGCCATAGGAAGGGTAAAGTTAACGGGGTTAGGTGAGAGAGTACTTCGTAAACGGCAAATTCTTATCATACATAACAGATGTTACGCGCCGGATGCGCATCCGTGCTGCCAGAGCGGCTTTGCACGGTTGCAAAGCCGCGTAAACCAGGCTGTTGTGCACAGTTCGCGTAACATCACATACATAACTGGTGTTACGCATCTGTGCGTTATCGTTCTGCCACAACGGCTTTGAAAACGATGAAACAGACGAAAACCGCCTGCAACGCATGATTTCAAAGCCGGCAATACGTGCTGCTGTGCACAACCTGCGTAACACGACATACATAAGAAATAAGCTGGAGTATTGCATCTGGCATCGCCGGTGAAAAAACCTACCTACCCTCAATCCGGCATGTATTCCTCCGGGACGGGCAGGTTGCGGATATCGAAGATTTCGGACGAGATCCACCAGCGGTCGCCGTCGTGGTACAGCTGGATGCTGTTGATGCCGCGCCGGTTGACCGGGCCGTCCTCGGTGGTCCGGGCTTCGTACGTGCTCCAGACGTGGGTCGTGGCGCCGTACTGCTGGACCTCGCGGTGAATCTCCACTTCGAAGAACCCCTGCTCGCGGGGGCCGCCGAACTGGTCGTGGAATTCGTTGATGGTCATCCGGTTCGCGACGATCTCCCCGTTTGCGCCTTCGGCCATGACGATCACCGGCGCGTCCGGGATGTGAATGGCGAGGTCTCGCTCCCGGTCCGGAGTGGCGCCGGCCGGTCCGGATATCACTTCGTAATAGGCCTTGATGATACCGTCCAGGGTTTGCACGTCCTCGGAGCGGGGATGCGGCTGCGCGAAGGCGTCGAGAAGGAAGAAGGAGCACGCCAGTACGGCGATCGCGTTTTTGTAAGTCATCGGTATATTACAGTGTTGTTGAGTTCGAGCCGTCCAGAATATACGGTTCAGAGAAAGGATTAAAACAGGCGATGGGTTATATTTGCTGAGAGTGCAGAGTGCAGAGTGTAGAGTGAAGTGTGTAGAGTGCAAAGTGCAGTGTCTGGTATCTCTGAACACTAAACTGCGAACTGAGAACCCCGAACTGAGAACTGAGAACTGAGAACTGAGAACCAAACTCCACGCATTATGCCATCCCGCGCCCTTCAGACAGTCCTTATTGCACTCAGCCTGATGACAGGCTGCGTGGGTGCACTGCCGCCCTACCCGCCGGCTCAGCCCCGGCTGCTCGTCCTGACCGACATCGGCGGCGATCCGGACGACCAGCAGTCGATGCGCCGGCTCATGCTGTACAGCCACGCGTTTCGCATCGTCGGCCTCGTGGCGTCAGCGAGCGGGACGCCCGGGGAGCTCGGCGAAAACGCAGTGCAGCCGGACCTCATCCGGGCTATCGTCGCCGACTACGCCGCCGTACGGGACAACCTGCTGCTCCATCACCCTGGATACCCGGACGCCGACTCGCTGTATGCCGTCATCAAGGCCGGCAGCCCGCAGCGGGGCGTTGACTTTATCGGCCCGGATGGCGCTACGGAGGGGTCCAACCACATCATCGACGCGGTCGACGCCGCAACGCCGGAGGATCCGGTCTACCTGGCGATCTGGGGCGGCGCCCACGACCTCGCCCAGGCGCTCTTCGACGTGCGGGCCGGCCGGGATTCGACCGCACTGGACGCGTTTTTGTCCCGCCTGCGGGTTTATGCCATCGGGGACCAGGACGGGTACAACACCGAGGTGAACGGGGAGCGCCGCGACGTCGCCGGCACCGGCCTCTGGATCAAAACGCACTTCCCCGCCCTCCGGTATGTCGAGACGAACCCGCCCGAAATCAACCGGTTTGCCGCCCTCTTCCGGGGGATGTACCAGAACGATTCCCGGGGCGGGGGATACCCCGTCGTCCCGCTGGTCGACGACGCGACCGCAGCCCTCAACCAGGAGGCGTGGGTGGAGGCGAACGTCCGCACCGGACACGGGCCGCTCGGGGACGGGTATCCGATCACGAACCAGAACCCGAGCACCGAGCGCAATACGCGAGGCGTTAAAGAGGGCGACACACCGTCCTGGTTTTTTGCGCTTCCGAACGGTCTCATGCACCCCGAACATCCCGAATGGGGGGGCTGGGGCGGACGCTTTCAGCCTGACGGCGGCAACCACTACATTGACGCCGAGGACCGGCATCCCGCTCACCCGGGCAATGCGGGCGTCGGGCACAAATGGACAGTCGCCCGCTGGCGTGAAGCGTACCAGAACGACTTCGCAGCGCGGATGGACTGGTGCGTGCAACCGTTTGACGAAGCCAATCATCGCCCGCAGGTGATCCTCGATGGGGATTTATCTCCGGCATATCACGTTATGCAGGTCGCTCTCGGGGCTTCGATCACCCTCGATGCCAGCGCTACCTACGATCCGGACAGCGACTCGCTGAGATATCGATGGTGGCTGTACGAAGAGCCTTCGGAGTACGACGGGGTGCTGGAGATGGAAACCTCCGACCAGCCGATGAACACGGTGTTCATACCGGAGGACGCGGGCGGAAAGCAGCTGCACCTGATCCTCGAAGTCACCGACGACGGCGAGCCGCCGCTGACCGGCTACCGCCGCACGATACTGGACGTGCAGGATGGTGAGAATGGCTGACCCGGCCAATCCCTGCGCAACAGATGTACCCCCACCATCCCTGAAAAAAACCACGATACCGTTCCATGGCAATAAGCAGCACATTCCTGTACCTGGCATTAGTAGTGGCGGCACTGTTCGCCAGCGCAACGCAAAATCCGGTGCATTCCCAGGACCTGGAGGCCCTCTTTCCCGGGCAGGGAGCCCTCGTCATTGCAGACAACGACGACCACCGGGACGTCTATACCGATGAATACCTGCTCGCCCTCGCCCACCTGGGAGAGATCGAGCTCAAAGGGTTGATAACGACCTACGCGCCGAACGCGCGAGAATACGAGCTGTTCGTCGAGGGCCGGAGCCGCATTGTTGAACTCGCCGCACAGAGCGGGCTTCAACACCTGCCGCGCGCGATGGCAGGGACGGAGCAGCGGCTGAGCCGGCCGGCGTCCAACCGGATCGAAGACACCGAACCCCTGGATCTCCCGGCCAGCCGGTTTATCGTCGAACAGGCACAACGCGCTTCGCAACGACATCCGCTCATTCTCGTCACCGGAGGGCAGCTCACGACCATCGCGAATGCGTATCTGCTCGCCCCGTCCATAGCGGACAACGTGGTCGTGTCTGGGGTGTTCGGTGCTTCAAGCAGGGATTACAACGCAGGGCTGGACGCCTGGGCCTGGACGATCGTCCTCGCGAAATTTCGCGTGTTTGCCGTTCCTATAGGGCCCTCAGACAACCGGGGCGCCGTGTATATGAAACCCCCCTACGTGCCCAAAGCACAAATCGAGGAGGAGCTCCCCCTCGCTGAGCCCTTCTTCGCATGGATGTACGAAAAAAACCATCCGAGCAATCCGCTGCCCGACGAGCACGACTTTGACGGACAGGCGGCGGTCCCGCTGTTGCGTCCAGACTACATTACTGACATCCAACGATGGCGGTTTGAACGGATCAGCGAGGGGGGCGACCCGATCCTCCAGAAAGACCCGGAAGGGGCCATCTACGAGGCGCTCGACGCAAACCAGGATGTGGCTACGGAAGAATTCTGGCGAGCCATGCGGGCGTTGTCCGGGGTCTTGAAGTAAGCCCTCATGAGTATCTCGACATAGCCAGCGGTAGTAAGTAATGGATGTTACGCACAGATGCGTAACATCCATGAGTAATGACCATCACTCAAGAACTTCAATGTTGAAATCTATGCTGCGTAACGGATTGATCGGTGCCGCTGTAGCTGGGGCGGTGGTATACGCCGGCGCTATCGTGTATCTGGTTGGTATCGAACAGGAGTCCGTGTACCCGGGTGCTGCCATCCCCGCCGAAGTGGGGCTGGATGCCCTCGAAGCCATGACGATCCCCTGGGATACCCTGCGCGTGACTGCCGAAGACGGCACGCCGGTGTTCTTGTTGGAAAGCCGGCAGCCCGACAGTACAGCGTCGCCCTGGGTGCTGTATTTTCACGGCAATGGCAATACGGTCATGGGAGCAGGCAATCAATCGAGGTATGCGTTGTTTCGAGAGGTGGGGTATAACGTCCTCGCGGTCGAATACCGGGGATACGGGATGTCCAGGGGGGTGGCTGACCTGTCCGAATCTGGCCTTTACGCGGATGCCAGGGCCGGCTGGCGATATCTCACGGAGGAGGTCGGCGTGGACGGGTCGAGGATCGTCGTGTATGGCTGGTCGCTCGGTTCCGGCGTCGCGACGCACATCGCGTCCCGCAACGCCCCGGCCGGCTTGATCACGGAAGGGGCCTTCACGTCCCTGCCGGAGGTCGGGCAATACTTTTATCCGTGGCTCCCCGTCACACTCGTCATGCGAAACCGATACGACAACGTGTCCCGTGCCGGGGCGCTCACGCTGCCGTGGCTGGTGCTGCATGCAACGGGCGATCAGTTGATCCCCTTCGAACACGCCCGAGAACTGGCCGAATCAGCCCCCGAAGCCAGGCTCGTGGAATTACCCGGCGGTCATGGCGATGCCATGGTTGTCGATCGCTCATTAACGAAACGGGTGCTGGACACCTTCACAGCCCGTCTCTTCGATGCACATCCAGTACAGCCCACGACACCTCCCGAAGGGACCCTCTAACTCAACCCGGGGCATCGTCCCGGCCGGCCGGCCTGCGCACTGAACGAGCCCTGAAGGGTCACCCCGGTCCCGAAACGGCTCGCTGGCCCGACCTTCCTCTCTACGACGAAATGGCCCCGTTCGTTGTCGTCACCCTGGGAATCGTCGCCCTGAGCGTTATATTAAAAAAAGATTAACACGTCAATAGGGGTAAGCGATACTTCGTGACGTGATAACTAATGAAAGCGCTATCAGGCATTCTGCCATCAGGTATGTAAAACGTCTTCCACCAGTTCGTCAGAATCCCCCCTTGCTCAACCGACCGATCGAAATAACGACTGCCAGGGCGTCTGTTCCCGAGAGCCATCTCGTACAGGCGATCAGCGAGGATAGTTATGCTGCGTTTGAACAGCTGTTCGAACGGTATTACGAGGAGCTGGTGCGTTATGCAGGATTGCGCATCGCGTCCCACGACGTAGCCGAAGGAGTGGTCCAGGACGTGTTCGTCAAAATCTGGCAGCAGCGTACGTCCTGGAATCCCGAAGGGGCGCTTCGAGCCTACCTGTATGCCACGGTTCGTAATGCGTGCGTCTCCTACGAGCGAAAACAACGCCGGCGAAGCCATCTGTTTCACAACTGGGTGGCCTCCTTGCAGGTGGAAGACACATCGGACAACACCTACGAGATCGAGGAGATGCGATACGCGGCCCAGCAAGCGATCGAAGCGCTGCCGAAGAGGCGAAGGGAGATTTTCTGCCTGTCCCGGCAGTACGGTCTGACCTACAAGGAAATCGCGGCCTTGCTGGATATCTCGCCGAAGACGGTAGAGGCTCAGATGGGCAGTGCACTGAAGTTTCTTCGGGAACGGTTGAAATCCTTTTTATGAACGTTCGATCCGCTCCAAACGATTCAAGGAAGACCCTCACCATGATTTTTGACTCGAACATAGATTGGGCTCAACTCGCCCGGTATTTATCGGACGAAAGCACGCCGGAAGAAAAGGCGATCATCGAGGCGCGCCTGTCGAGCGACGACGCGTTTCGTGAAGTATGCGAGCAGGCAGACCACGTGTGGCGTGCAACGAATAAGCCGGCGGAAGGCATCGATCGAACGCGTGCCTGGCGCATTGTCCACGAGAAAATCCGGCAGAACGAACGCGACAGGGAAGCACTGCGCCTCGTCCAGAACGACCGCCGAAAGGAGGATCGCCGGGCCCGGAGGCCCGAGAACACCCTCCGGCCCACTAGCTGGAGCTACGTGCTCCTGGCGTTCGTCGTACTATTCGGCGGGATTTTTCTGCTCGAGCGCAACGCATCTTCGCCGCCTGAACACGCCGAGACCCCCGTCTTCAGGACGACGGCGGGCCAGCGGGCCAGCATCACCCTGCCCGACGGGAGCCAGGCCATCCTGAACGCAAAGAGCCGGCTCCAGATCTTGAGCGATACCGGCGATGCCGAGCGGCTGGTCGAGGTGGACGGAGAGGCCTTTTTCTCGGTAGAACGCGACCCCGCTCGCCCCTTCATCGTGCGTATAGGTGAGGCGGAAGTTCGAGTCCTGGGGACGTCGTTCAACGTCTCTGCCTATCCCGAGCAATCCGAGGTACAGGTAGCGGTCACCGAGGGCGAAGTCAGGCTTCAGGGGCGTGGACATGAAAACGAAGCGGTGGTCCTGCTGGCCAACGACGTAGGGCGCCTGCCCGAGGACGGTCCGGCATCGCGTATTGATGGGGTTTCTCTCGAAAACCTGCTGGCCTGGAAAGATGGACATCTCGTTTTCGAAAATACGAGGTTCGACCAGGTCGCCCTGACCCTGGAGCGGTGGTTCAACCTGGATGTCGTCCTCGGCGATGCGCGTATCGCGAATCGCCATCTCACCGCGTCGTTCGAGAAGCCCGTCCCCAACCAGGTCGTGGCCATCATCGCCAGAACCCTCGAATTGGAATATTCCATTGAAGATAGCACGGTCACCTTTTCTAGCCCCAGGCGCCGATGAAGTATAGTCGTATCACGTTCTTATGTGTACTCGTCTTGTGCGTTGTTTCAGCACCCACCCGCGCACAACACGGAGCGACCTCTCCTGTCGCCTCTCCTGAGATCGCGGCTTTTTACGAGTCGGACGTCTACAGGCAGAATGCAGCGGCGTTGAGCCGGACAGTCCGTCTTAATCTCGGTGTCGTCTCACGCAAGCAACTGCTGGTCGGGCTGGCCGATATAGCAGGTTTTGGCATCTCGTTCGATGCGGACGCGACGGCGTTATACCAGACGATCGATCTGGATTTGCGGCGGGCCACCGTGTTCGAAGCGCTCCAGGAATCCATACGCAATACGAATTTATTGATTTCTCTTTCCAGTAACGGGACGCTCATCGTCCGGCAGAGCCCATTTGCGGGTCCGTCGCCTGGCGCAGATCGGGGGCAGCGCTGGTGGAAACGGATCGTGGCGCCCGTCTTCACGGGGACCGTGTACGGGGTAGTCACCGACGCCAGCTCGGGCGATCCGCTGCCGAATGCGTCCATTCGGGTGGAGGGGACGACCCTGGGGGCGGCGACGGGTGTAGACGGATCGTATCGGTTGGCGAGCGTACCCGTCGGCCAGCAGACGATCGTCGCTTCGTACGTGGGATACCGGCCCGATTCTGCTCAGGTGAGCGTGGTGGATGGGCAGGCCGTTGAGGTCAACTTCGAGTTGAATTTCGACGTCGTCGAAGGCGACGAGATCGTGATTACGTCACAGGTGGAAGGGCAGGCGGCCGCCATCAACCAGCAGATCAACTCCGAGCAGATCGTCAACGTGGTGTCGAGCGACCGCATCCGCGAGTTGCCGGACGCCAACGCGGCCGAGTCTGTCGGCCGGCTGCCCGGCGTGGCCCTCCAGCGCAATGCGGGAGAGGGCTCGGAAGTCAACATCCGCGGATTGTCGCCGCGCTTCACGAACATCACGATCAACGGGCAAAAGATACCCGCAACAGGGAACGACCGGGCCGTGGACCTTTCCATGATCTCGCAGGACGTGCTCGAAGGCATCGAACTTTACAAGGCGATTACCCCTGATCAGGATGCCGATGCCACGGGAGGGAGCGTCAACTTTGTGATCCGGCGCGCCCCGGAAGGATTTCAGGGGCGAATCGATCTGCAGGGCGGCTACAACAACCTGTCGACCAGCTTCGAAAACTTCAAATTCAGCGGTTCGGCGAGCAACCGGTTCCTCAACAACAGGCTGGGCGTGCTGGCTACCGGTACGGTGCACCGCGCCGATCGAGGGCGAGATGAATTCGACGTCGACTATCGGCCCGAGGGCTTTAACGAGGAAACGGGGGAATTGCAGTTGGAGGTGATCAACCTTACCCTGCTCGACCAGCTCGAAACCCGCGACCGGTACACAGCCAGCATTTCTCTCGATTACAAGATCGGTCCTGACTCAGAGATCCGGACGAACAGCTTCTTCAGCCAGACCAACCGCGATATCCTCGGTCGTCAGAAAGAGTTTTCCCCCTCCTTCGGGCAGGTGCGGTACGAACTCGATGACGAGGAGCAGGAGCTGAGGTTGTGGAACAATATGATCAACGGTATTCATCAGGTCGGAGCGTTCGAAGTGGACTGGACGCTGGCTCACTCCTCAACGGTGGATCTGATCCCGTTTTCAACGGGACTCGATTTCGAGGAGAATGCCCCCTTTACCCCGGACCTCATCACCGACCGAGGCCCCTTCCCGCTCCCGGATGCCGCGAAAAACAATCTGAGCCAGACGGCTCTCGTTGGAGGAGGTAATAGATTCGAAAACCGCGGGGTCGAGCGCGACCTGACAGCCAGCCTCGACATAACCCGAACTTTTACCCTGAGCTCGCAACTCGGGGGGTATATAAAATTCGGTGGTAAGTATTCCGACAAGCTGCGCCGCTTCCGAGCCGATGCGTTCATCCGTCCCAACAGTACCTCGTTTTTGCTTGTCCGGGACAATCCGGGCCAGTTTCAATTGTACAACGCTTCGCCGACGGTAGAGAACTTTTTGGACGAAGACTTCGACGCGGGCGATTTCATGGACGGTCGCTTCCCCTTCAACGCCAACCTGCAGGCCGATGCCGCCCGGGAGATCTATGAAACCTATGCGGATTCGCTGGCGATCAAGACCCGCTTTCCAGAGCTCAATGATTACAACGCCGGCGAAACCCTGGCGGCCGGATATATCATGACCCGCCTCAACTTCGGGCAGCGCGTCATACTCATCGGCGGCGTGCGGCACGAGCGCACGGAAAACGACTACCTGGCTCGTTTTACCAGCAACATCAGCGGGCAGTTTGGTCAGCAGGGGCAGGTTGTCGACACTACCGGCGGCCAGACCTACGGCGAATGGCTGCCCATGGTGCACCTGCGCGTCGACCTGAACCGGCAGCTCAGCCTTCGGCTGGCCACGACGCGCACGCTGGCACGCCCGCTCTACACCAACCTGAGCCCGGGCGGGCGGATCAATTTCGGCGGGTTCAGGGGCTCCGTCACACGAGGCAACCCCGACCTGAAACACACCACCGCCTGGAATTACGACGCCTCGCTATCATACTACACCGGCCGTGTCGGATTGATCTCGGTGAGTGGGTTCTATAAACGGCTGAAAAATATCGACTACCGGGCGAATCTGGTCATTCAGGATCAGGAATCGCCGTATTTCGGGTTTGATCTCGATACTCCGCGCAACGCGGAAGGGACGACCACGGCCTACGGGTTCGAAGCGGAAGTCCAGACCAATTTCCGCTTTCTGCCGAGCCCGTTCAACGGCATCGTCATCAATGCGAACTACACGAGGACCTACGGCGAAACCGTTTTTCCTTTCCTCAGCGTCGAGACGGGGCCGCCCCCGTTCTACCGCCAGACGTTCGTTTCCGGCGAGCGAGAGGGGCCGCTCCCCGGTCAATCCGACCACATCGCCAACGTTTCGCTGGGGTACGAAAGAGGCGGCTTTAGCGGGCGAATTTCCATGACCTATCAATCGGAGTTCCTCGACGACGTCGGGAATACGCCCGAAATCGACTCGTTTTTCGACGATTTCAGGCGTTTCGACGTCATGTTGTCCCAGCGGGTCTTCCGGAATGCCACCGTCTATCTACACGGATCCAACGTCACCGGCCTGACCGAGCAGTCGCTTCAGGGAAATCGGTCCATCTTCATCGGAAACGAGGAAGATTATGGATCAACATACAGCCTTGGCTTTCGATACCAGTTCGACTAATCACGTGAAAACCCGGGGCGCCGGTATTCAGCTCGAGAGCCTGCATTGCCAGCGTCCTACTCATATAGTTCATTCCCGTTCATCAATCCACCACAGCAACATGACTAACGATGCTACCAACCGAATCTGTTCTATTCTAACAGCGTTACTCGTTTCCGTCGTTCTGCTCGCGAGCAGCGACGCACTGGCCCAGACGATTATCGAGCCCGGGCCTCCAGGGACACTCAATCAGGCTATTCTGGGGGATACCACGGCCACCGGTGAGCGCAATGAGTGCCACTACATCCTCCGTAGGGACGCCGTCTACATCTACAACCAGCGCATATCGATGCGGGCCGACTGTGAATGGATCATTGAAGCCGAAGAGGGGGACGGAGCCCGGCCCATCATCCGGCCGGCGGCTCTTCCCGGGGGTGAGGAGTCTCCCCGCCAGTTCCACCTGTTTGCGCTGACGACGCTTACCTTGCGCAACCTGTACCTCGACGGGTACGACACGTCGTTGCCCGACCCAGGCCGGCCCAGCGACAACGCGATGTTGCGCATCGGCGCCGACTCTGCCCGCGTGATCATCGACGGGGTGCGTTTCGATCGCAACCGGCAGTCCTCCATCCGAACGGATAATGAAAGCACCAAGTTCTACATCTATAACAGCCAGTTCAGCAACATCTACAACGATACCCGCCCGGATCAGAGCTTCATTTTCGATACCCGCGGCAATCCGGCCGACAGTGTCGTGTTCATCAACAATACCATCTGGAACCATACGGGAGAAATCCTTAATGTCCAGAGCAGTTCCGGGTTTAATTACTTGAAATTCGACCACAACACGTTCGTCAACATTGGAGGGGTATTCAATGAACCCAACCGACTCGATACTCTGCGTATTGAAGAGCCCGGAGAACAAGACGTGGGTGTTCTATCAATGTCCCAAAGCGATTACGCCGTATTCCGGAACAACCTAATGGTGAACATGGGCGTCGTCGGTACTGAAACGCAGGACATCTTTACGCCGCGTTTTATCATCGACATCGACTCGGCCATCGTCGAAATCGATTCGGTTACCTTTGATATGGAAGCCCCCAAAGGCGTTGATATCCGTAACAACGTATTTTCCTTCGACGAGTCGATTGCGAGTGCGTATCCCGATACCATTCGACTCTTTACAGCCGACGAGGTGTATGACCCGACCCTCGACCTGTTTATCGCCTCCAACGGCGGAACGGGAGAGACCTTACTGGCTGAAAGCGTTGCTTTGAATTCAGCACCGGGCGTAGATCCTCAGTTTGTCATTGACTTCTGGGATTTCGCTACGGGTGCACGAGAGCGGCAGGTGCTCTTCTTCGACCGGGACACGCGTACGGTCGAAGGGGAAGGCGATCTCGATTTCGGCTACTCGACCAGCTCAGCTGCCTACACAGCCGGTTCAGATGGAGAACCTGTGGGTGACTTAAACTCCTTTGGTATGGCTGAAGGATACGTGAGTGGTCAAGATGAATTCGCCATGATTACGTCGACGGCGAACGAACTCGATGACGCCCTACCTTACAAGTTCGCGCTACGCGGCAACTATCCGAACCCGTTCAACCCGACGACGAACATCACCTTCGATCTGCCTATCACCGCAGAGGTCACCATTGCCGTGTTTGACTTGCTGGGCCGGGAGGTCAGAACGATTGAGCCCCGTCAATTGCAGGCGGGAACGAACCATTCCGTGCCGTTCGATGCCGGGTCGCTGGCGTCAGGGCTGTACCTGTACCAGGTTCGTGCCGAAACACAGAATACGACGCTGGTTCAAACGGGAAAAATGCTTCTCGTCAAATAATCTTTGCAGGGTAACAGTGATAGGAGGCCTTCGTGCAGTGGAATACTGCACGAAGGCCCTGTTACTGCACGAAGGCCCTGTTATGTTGTAGTGCCCGCGATCCACAAAACGATAACTCCGCAATATGTCTGAATATATAACCCATAATCTCGTTTACGACGACACGGCTCGCCTGGCCCAGCTTTCTGCTGAGATCAACGAGCCTATAAAAGAGGCGTATCGCACCCTGGAAATGGCAGGCCGTCTGGGAAGCGGGACACGGAAGGGCGGCACGTACATGACGCAACTGCTGACCCAGCTGAGAGAACGGTGGAATATACAGAACCCGGCCGATGAAGACCGAACGATCCTCGCCTTCACGCTGGGGTGGACGGCGCATCGGGCCGCCGACCGGTGGTTCAAACCGGTCTATGCAAAGCTCAATGCCGACTTCGACACCGACGAGCGAAAGCAATATCCCGCGCCTATCCGCATGTACCACGACGTGATCCTCTATCAGGAAATCATGGACCACGGGCGAGGTGTGCCGTATTCGCCGGGCCTGTTGGACCGGTACATGGAAGGCCATCCAGCTGCCGGCGCGATGAGCGTCAGTCACGTCGAAAACCTGTTCGCCGCCCATCTCCAACGATCGCTCGTCGGGCTGCACTCGTTCACGTACGAAGAAGAGGATCTCGATGAATGGCTCACGAAGTTTTTTGTCCGGACGGAGCCGATCTACGTGGATATCGACCGCTATGCACGCTATTATCACGAACCCGACCTCGACAGCCTGCGCCGTTTCATCCTGACGCCCAACTTTTACGATAGGGAAGATCCGATCATCGCGCTTGCCCGCTCGATCCAGCGGGGCGAGATGGATGAGTCGATCGACTTCGAAAAGGCGCTGGCACAAGCCAAGCAGGGCAGCCAGTACGCCAAGGGGCTCTGGCTGAGCCTGAGGTTCACCAAGGCGTGCAGCGATTACTTCGACGGCAGCATCGATGCCGAAACGGCCGAGGACCTGTTCAACATGCAGCATCCCGACATACAGGCGCTTCAGGACGAATACCGCGCTGAAAGCTGAGCCGGCTGCGATATAACGGCGATCTTCTGAGATGAAACAAGATACTCCCCATGCAAAATAGAAGAGACTTTTTGACCCATACAGCCCTCGCCGGCGCCGGAATAGCCATCGGGCTGCCTGCTGCTGCTCGTGACGCCTTTTCCGTTGCGATGGCGGCCTCCCCGCTCGCAGCCGGCGCCCATTTGACACCCATTCTGGCCGTAGATGACGCCTTGCGCCTATCTTTGCTCGACCGGGCCCTGAATGAGGATGTAAAAGCGGTGATGATCGCCCATCAGGGCTTTTATCAGTCGAGCGGCGTGCTCGCGCGCGAGGAGGACGACGTGCTTACGCTCCTCGGTACGATTCGGGAAAAATGGGCAGGGCGGGACCGGCTTCCCGTCGAGCGGCACGAGTACAACGGCGACATGCTCGAACCGAAACTGGCCTTCGTCACAGGGTGGCTCGCCCACCAGGCGGTGCAGCAACACATCTACGGAGACGAGGCGCATCCGGGCATCGACGAAAAAGCCGTGTACCACGACGTCACGCTGTGCCATTCGATCTTTAAGAGCGAACCTGTATCGCAAGATGCCAGGAAGCCGACGGTCGACGAGCTCGCGCATCTGCTCGAGATGATGTACCTCCGGACGTACGTGCGCATGCACACCATCGATCCGGATTTCGACGACGTGGAGAACTGGATCATCCGGTACGTGAAGTGGAGCGAAGATACCCGGGCATTAACCCGGAATTACGCCCGGGCGTACCTGGAGCCGGACGCCGAGAAAGTGCAGCGCTACGTGAACCGGCCCAACTTCTACGACGCATCGAATCCGCTCATCGTCCTTGCCCGCGACTTGCAGCAAGGCATCACCGAGACTACGATCGACCTGGCCGAGGCCATGCAGGTTGCCCGGGGACAAAGCCAGTACGCGCGCGCCCTGGCAGGAGCTTGCGCACGCATTCAGGCCGTGGGCGCCTTCATGGATGGCGTGGCGGATCAGGCCGCGCTTAAAAAAACGCTTCAAGAAATCTGAAGCTCATGGAGGACAGGTATCTGGCGTACGTCTGGGCAGCGATGGAGAAGGCGGTTTTGATCGTTCTGTTGGGTACGATCGTTTCACTGGAAGCACGCTCGCAAGACTGGCGGGCGCGGGCCGAGGAGCGGATCGAAACGCACCGCAAAGGAGACCTGGTCGTCGAAGTCCATGATGCGAATGGCAATCCACTCTCCGGAGCAGCAGTGCGTATCGAGATGCAGCGGCACGCTTTTAAGTTCGGCACCGCGGTAGATGCTGAATGGGCCCGTTCGAAGCCCCGGGACGATTTTTCCAGCGGCGACCTCGATCTGGGCGAGAAGTTGTCCGCCTTCAGAGTACAACTCGACGCACCCGCCGGAGCGCCGATTACGTCCGCCGTTCTGCAACTCACGGCCGACGAGCCGGGGCAGGATGAGCCGGCGATTCTCACCGTGTGGGCGGCTGCCCTGGATGACGCTGGCCCCCTGGAGCAGTCGGCTATAGAGACGCTTCCCCGGACGACACAGTCTGTCGTCTGGAACGTAGCACCGTGGCTGCAGGAAGGGGAGCAGGGAGCGGCGCAGCGATCCCCCGACGTATCGGTTCTGGTCCGGGAAGTGATCGACCGCGATGGGTGGCAACCCGGCCAACACATCGTCTTCATCCTGGATGGCTCGGGGAAGCGGTCCGCCAGAACGTACGACCAGGATCCAGGCGCAGCGCCCCGCCTGATCTACGACGCAGGACAGGAACGAACGACGGTCGTCGCACGCTCCGAGGACGACGCCGAAGCGTCCAGCGCGAACTTCTACCGAGAGGACGCGCAGCGGTACCGCGCCGAACTTGCGCAGCTCTTCAATTACGCCACGCTGGAGAATGCGCTGAAGTGGCGTCCCTGGGAGCTCGATCCCGGCATGGCCGACGGCGCCCTGGCGTGGTTGAATGAACAAGGGATACCGGTGCGGGGGCACACCATGATCTGGTCCTCCTGGCGTTGGAACGCCATCCCTGCAGACGTAGAAGCCCGTCAGCAAGAAGGCGACTTCGTCCGCCGGCGTGCCGCCGATCACGTGCAGCGCATCGCAACGGCCTATGCCGGGCGCATTCCCGAGTGGGATGTCATCAACGAACCGCTGCACGAAACAGACCTGGAAGCCATTGTCGGCTTCGACGAACGCCTCGAGTGGTTCAGACTGGCCCGCGCAGCAGACCCTGACGCTCGGCTGTTTGTCAACGACTTCGACATCCTCGAGGGGCCGGCGCAGGTAGATCGATACAAACAGCTCGTCCGGGATCTCATTGAAAAAGGGGCCGATATCGGCGGGGTCGGGATGCAGGGCCACGTTCTGGGACAGGCCCCAACGCCCGAACAACTGGTCGACCGCCTGGCCTCGCTCGCAGAACTCGGGTTGCCGTTGCAGATCACCGAATTCGACATGAACAAAAACTGGTCGGAGGCCCAACAGGCGAATTTTATGGAAGACATGCTGATTGCTTCCTTCGCTGAGCCGGCCGTGACAGCCTTCATCATGTGGGGGTTCTGGGACGGGAAACACTGGCTCGGCAATGCCCCTCTGTTTAACGACGACTGGACGCTCAAGATGAGCGGCGCCGTCTGGAAAGATCTCGTGTTCGACGAGTGGTGGACCCAAAAGGAACGCATCGCGGACGCGGACGGACTGGCGTCTTTTCGCGGCTTCAAAGGCGAGTACGTAGTGACGGCCTCGTACGGGGAATTTAGCGACACCCTGCACGTGTCGCTGAATGACCGGCACGTGGTGGACTGGACATTGCCGGTTGCCGCCGTAGCGAAAGAAGACGTGCATCCGCGAACCGAGCACGACGCGGAGCCGGCCGTAGCCCTCTTTCCCAATCCATTAACGCCGGAATCGCGCCTCGTTGTGTCCCTGGAGCGCGCGTCCGACGTCGGGATCGAATGGGTGGATCTGCTGGGACGCGTACTCACGAGCCGTCAAAGAACCGCTTTGCCGGCAGGAAAACACCGCTTTCCGATACCTGCTTCAGCAATGCCGGCAGGGTTCTACGTGGCTCGCGTCACGATCACTGAACGCGGTCGTCCTTTTGTACATGCATTACCGGTGACCTACGTAAAATGAGCATGCTGACAAAACGCTTCTGGATAGCGAATACGATGATACTGGTGTGGACGTGTTTCGCACCCAGCCACCGATGGGCCTCCGTGCGTGTCGCTGCCGCTCAGGAGGTACGACTTACGCCCGTATGGGTGCGGGTCGGCGACTCGTTTGGCGCGGTCGACCAGGATAACGGAACGGCCTCTGTCGAGTCGGCCGAGTTTTCGCCGGATGGCTCCCTCATCGCGTCGGGCGCGAAGCGAGGTTGGGAAGTTCGTCTCTGGGATGTGGAAACAGGCGACATGCGCTGGGAACGCAAGCACCAGGAAGAGGTCGAGGTTGTCGCCTTTTCTAGAGACGGGCAATTCGTTGCCTCGGGAGGCGAGGATAACACGCTCCGTATATGGGAAACCAGTACCGGCGATTCCGTGGCCGCTTTGCCCCACATAGCGAGCATCGACGGGATGCGTTTCTCGCACGACGGTTCGATCCTTGCCGCCGGCGACGAAGCCGGGCTCGTAACGCTCTGGAGCGTGCCGGATTGGACAAAACTCCACGAGGTCCCCCAGGGACCCGACGAATTGCAGGGCGACGACCCGGGCGTTCATTCGGACGTCAACTCGATCGATTTTACGCTGGACGACCGGTTTATGGCCGTGGCCAGCCGCAACCTGAAGGTGCGCATCTGGCGTATCGAATCGGACAACCGTCTTACCCTGGTGCGCGAGCTGGACGGGCACACCGGCTCCATTAAATCGACGCGCATCTCCCCGGACCGGCGATTTGTGGCTGCCGGGGCGAACGACTCCGGGGTGAAGGTGTGGGATTTTGAGTCCGGGGAACTGATCGCTTCGTTGCCGGCGTTCGCTCGCATCATGGAAGCCGTCGAATTTACGCCCGACGGGAAATACCTCGTCGTGGGCGGCAACGAAAACGAGAATACGGACGATATCGGGGCGATCCGGTTTTACCGCGTGCCTGAAGAGGGGTCCGAGACCTTCGAACTGGTAACCGAAGAGCCGGTGTTTCGGCAGGAGTATTTCCACTTCAACGCGGATGGCAGCCGGCTGGTCTCTTCCCACGAAGACGGCACGCTGCGGCTATGGGACGTGCGTGAAATCGAAGTGCCCGCCCCTCTGTTCTCCGATATACAGGCGGAGAGCGGGCGGTTGTACGCGCCCTGGGTCCTGCAAACCAATCGGCCCGTGTATTCGGATCGTTCGACCCGCATCACTGCACTGCCTTCCTTCCTCGATCCTGCCCGGGCCATCCGGACAGCCAACAACGACACCGCCGCACGAGATTCCTCGTTTCTTCGCTTCGATCTGCTCGAAGCAGCCGATGTATACGTCGCCTTCGATCCCAGGGCCACGATCCTGCCGGCCTGGCTGCAGGACTGGGAGCGGACCGGGGAGGTCATTGGCCTGGATGACCCGAGCGTAAATCACCTGGATCTATATACGAAACCGTTCCCGGCAGGGCCCGTGAGTTTGGGGGGCAACCGGGCGCAACCTGCCGAGGGAGCCCTGACCAACTATATCGTGGCGGCCGTAGCGAACGGAAATACAGGGACATCCATCGCACTGGAAGGCCGTGACGTTGCCGGCGATCTCCTCGTCAGGGGCAATTATCCGAATCCCTTCCGATCGTCCACCACGATCGCGTTCGACGTCAAAAGGCCCGGTCGCGTCGTATTCGAAGTTTTCGATGCCCTCGGCCGGAGGCGCTCTGATGTATTGCGGGGCCCGGTTTACGAAGGGAAGAACGAGATCCTTCTCGATACGGCCCACTGGCCTTCAGGTACATATTTGTACCGCCTTCGATTAATGGCAGGCCATGCTACCATCTCCCGGCAAGGAAAACTCGTTCGCATAGACTGATTCCTCAACGCAAATAGCCCGCCCCCATGAAAGTTTTATCCCTCCTCCTTTCGAGTATACTTTTCGTCGTCTCATCCCGGGCACAACCGGTCGCCTGGACCTGGGAGATGGATGGCCCCGACGTGACCTCCATCCTGTTGATCGGTGATACGAACATACAGCATCGGAAAACACCGGAGGATGCATTCAAATACGTCATGCCGACGTTACAGGCGGCGGACGTACGCTTCATGAACCTCGAGGGACCTTTTGCGGGGGCTTCAACGGACCCGCTGCACCCCGATATTCCCCACAAGGACTGGGTACACTCCGAGCCGGATCAGGTGATGGCCCTCGTGGCCGGCGGGATCGACGTCGTCGGTGTGGCCAACAACGTAACCTATCCCTGGCAGGCCCTGATGCGCAGCCTGGAAGTGCTGGACGAAGCCGGCATCCCGCATACGGGGGGAGGCAAAAATATCGATGCGGCTCACGAGCCGGCCATCGTCGAAAAGAACGGGGTCAGGATCGGCTTCCTGCAATACGCCGCTACGGTATTTCCTTTTAACCATGCCGCCACGGATATCCGGCCGGGGATCGCCGAGATCAAAGTGTTTACGGCGTACATGCCGCCGCCGAATCTCGACAAACCCGGCCAGCCGCCGATCGTCAAGACGTGGCTCGACGAAACATCGAAGGCGCGCATGGTGGAGGACGTCCGCGCCTTGAAGGAGCAGGTGGACCTCGTGGTCACTTCGTACCACTGGGGCGTTTCGAACACGCGGTCGCCGGTCTCGTACCAGCGGGATATCGGCCGGGCCGCCATTGATGCCGGCGCGGACGTCGTGTTCGGTCACGGTCCTCATCGGTACCAGGAGGTGGAATTGTATAAAGGAAAACCTATCCTGCACAGCGTCGCTCAGTTTGCTTTTGACGACCTCCGAAAGGATCGGTACGACCGCTTCCGTGAAGGGCTGCTCGTGCGGTTGGCGGTGAAAGACAAGGCGCTGGCCGGAGTATCGCTGGTGCCGACGTGGCGAGAAGACGACAACTTCGTCCGGCTCTACGATCCCAACGAAGGGAAGGGGCGGGAGTTGTTCGGGTATCTGAAGTCTGTCAACCAGGAGGGCGCAAAGCTCTCCTTGAGCGGCAAAGAAATCAGGGTGATGGGGGTTGAGTGATGGCAAGCAACTTCTACTTCCGGCGCCGGTGGATCTTTCTGGTCCTCACCCTCTTGATGTGTCCATGGGTACAGGCCGACCCGATGGATTGCGACCTGGCTGGATACACGCCGCAGACCGGTTTAACGGCCACGCTGGAGAACGACGTGTTGAATGTGTTGTGGGATGGCGATGGAGGAAACCAGCTCAATCTGCAGTTCGAGCTCCGTGAGGGTGCGCCGGTCATCCGCCGGCTGGCCATCCGCGAGGCCGACGGGGACTGGCGCGTCCTGGCGGAAAACCTCGTGCCCGAGTACCGCCTCGTGTCCGGGTTCCGGCGCGTCACCCAGCAACAAACCGAACCGCTCGAAGCGCTCGGAATCCCGCTGACCGCCGAAAAGCTCGACGAGATCAAGTGGGATGCCTTCTGGGACGCCCCGTTGTACGTCGACGACGAACCGCCGCGCTCTCACCGGTCGTCCATTCCTGCGGCGGAGCCTTTTGCCAACCACCCCGGGATGCCCCGCCAGCTGGAAGAAGTGACGCGAGCAGTAGCCCGGTATCAAACGACGGCCTGTTCGGTGCGCACCAACGGCGCCCGCATCGAAGTCGGGTTTCCCGGGGTTACCGCAGGCCTGTTCTCGGGCCGGCTGCAATTCGATGTGTTCAAGGGGAGTAACCTGATCCGGCAGATGCTGGTCGCCAGAACGGAGCATACCTCGACGGCGTTCAAGTACGACGCCGGTCTGGTGGGGCTGCCCCTGCAGTCGGATTCCCGGCTCGTCTGGCGCGATATCGCCAACCGCTGGCAGGAATACCTCCTGGGAGGGCCGGTGCACGAGGGGCCGGCGACGGTCTGGAGCAGCCATCGCGTCATCGCAGCCGAGCTGCAAGGGGGCGCCATCGCCGCCTTTCCGCCGCCGCACAGCTTTTACTGGGCCCGGGAATCCGAACAAAACCTGGGGTATAGCTGGTACCGGAAAGACAGTGAGCGTGCCTTCTCGTTTGGTACACGCCAGGCGGAGCTCGAAATGGATCCCGAGTTTTACCATAACTTTGCCTTATATAATGCGCGCCCCGGCCTGTGGCAACGCATGCCCGTCTTTTATTACGTCAGCCCCGGCGGCGGGGCTGATGCCATCGGGGAAGTTCTCGCATTTACACACGGCGATCGATTCAAACCGCTGCCCGGATACAAGGTGATGGGCGCCCATTATCACGTGGGTCTGGTCAAACGCCTGAAAGCACTGGGGGGATTTGACCACCGCCTGAACGATGTGGAGACCATGAAAGGGGTTGGCGTAGACATCTACGGCGTCATCGATGGCGCCCGCGGACCGGGGCGGCACGACAAAGGCGAGGCGTTCCTGAAAGACCTCGACGAATACTACGAGGCGGCGCGGCGGCAGTCTGACAAAGAATTTCTGGTTATGCCGAACGACGAGAACAGCACGGGGGGGCGCCGGCCGTTCCTCGGTGGGCATTACGACATCATGGTGTCTAAACCCGTATACTGGCGCCCCCAGCGCCTGCCCGGAGAGCCGCTTTATGAAGAGCACCCGAAATACGGGACGGTATACAACCTCGGCACGCCGGCCGACATGATGGAGATGGCCGAACGCGAAAACGTCCTCATCTCGATGCCCCACCCCGATGCCAAGCGCTCCACCGGTTACCCGAAAGCGATCCTCGACGAGCCCCACTTTCAGCATGCGCATTATTTCGGGCTCGGCTTTCGTTGGGGTATGGGCATCGATGCTTCCGAGATACGCCTCGGCGAATATCGGTTTCAGCGCGTATGGGACGAGACCAACAACGCGATGGCGGCCGGCGGGCATCCGCTCAAGTTTGCCCTCGCGATTTCTGAGGCGCGATCCGACCTCGGCCATCGCGGCAAACCCCCTTACGACGACGTCTACGGCATGTCGCCCGTGAATTACGTGGAGCTCGATCGCGTGCCTGCCTTCGAGGATATGAGCCCCATCATCGATGCCCTCAGGGCAGGGGACTATTTCGTGACTTCGGGGGAAGTGTTCATCACGAATTACAGCGTAGCAGGGAGCGGCTCGACGCGTACGGTGATTGCCGACGTTGCATGGACGTTTCCCTTAGAGTTTGTCGAGATCGTCTGGGGTGACGGCGAGGAAGTCGGACGGGACGTCATACCCACTACAGACCTGCTGCCGTTCGGCAAGAAACGGTTCGAGATTCCCTTCGAGGTCGGGCAGAAAAAGTGGATTCGCTTTGCTGCCTGGGATGTAGCCACCAACGGGGCCATGGTCCAACCGGTGTATGTAGTCGATGAGTAGCCTCTTCTAAAGCCTATTTGATACTTGATTATGAAAGCGATCTATATTTTTGTTGCGTTGACGTGTACCGCCACCCTGGCTTCAGCCCAGCAATATCTCAACTACCAGCTGCGGCTCGAACCCGTCTGGGCGCGCGTGGCGGACCCGCTGGGCGAGCCGGGATCCGTCGAAAGCGTGGAGTTCTCGCCCGACGGGAAACACCTGGTGAGCGGATCCAAGTTCGACTATTCGGTCATCGTCTGGCGTACGTCCGACGGCGCCGAGCTCTGGAGGCGATATGCGACCCAGGAGATCGAACGCGTCGGTTGGTCGGCCGACGGAAAATACGTCGCCTCGGCCAGTGAAGATTTTCTCGTCACGGTGTACGAGGCCGAGAGCGGGGAGGTCGTCGAGGAGCTGCAGCATACGCAGGGGATCGATGGTCTGACGTGGTCGCACACCGGAAGCTTGCTCGTGACGGGCGAAGAGCGGAGAGAAATGGAACACGGGGACCGGGAAGGATGGATTCGCGTGTTCGACATGGCAGAGGGGGCCGAAATCCAATCGCTGAACTTTGGCGATACCGTCAACGAACTGTTCTTTTCTCAGGACGACAGGTACCTCCTGGCGGTCGGCCACGGGGCGGTCAAGGTCTACGACGTCGCCGACTGGTCGCTCCTGCAAACCCTGGAGCTCGAGTACCGCGTCGTATTCACCAGCGGCGTTTTTTCACCCGACGGCAAGTATGTGATTGCCGTCGGGCAGGGAGGGAATCAAAGAGGAACGGCCTATCTCTGGGACTGGGAAAGCGGCACGTTGTTGAAGCGATTCAACCACACCGGGAAGAAGATCGAGTCGATTTCCTGGCACCCGAACGGGCAATACATCGCCCACGCAGGTCACGACCCCTACATCTACGTGTACCGGGTGGCCGAAATTCTGGAACACGAGAACGACGCCATACCGGTTGCCCATAAGGTCTGGGCGAGCGACAACGCGGAGTACATCGATTTTAATGCCGATGGGAGCTTTCTGGCGAGCGCCCACCAGAATGGCCTGATCAAGCTCTGGGTCTGGATGGGGGAAGACCCGGCAATCAACGCCAGAAGGCACTCCTGGATCAGGTCCCAACAACCGGACGCCGAACCGTGATTTCGCCGGCCATGTGTTCACGAGGAGCTGTTCACGAGTAGTAGGCCGCATCGCGTTCACGGGTCCGTGCGCAGCGTTCAGAAAGTTTCTTCGAGAACCGGATACCGCTGTCGGTATCGAGCCTCGCCGGCCACTGAGGCTCGATGAGTAATTCCAGCATCCAGTCCCACTGCTCCCTGACGTGTTGGGTAAAGATCGGCTTCGCGCCGAGCTGGAACCACGATTCCACGTTTTGCTCATGGGTTTGAAGAACCCAGACCGGCGTCGAGACGCGGATCCGGTTGAGCCCGCGAATCACCATGAATGGATCGTCGACCAGGAAGGCTTCGTATTGGACGCCGCGCAGGTCGATCGCGAAAAAGTCGCCGTATTTTTTATTGCCGATCAAAGAGGGCAGCAGGGAGTAATGCCACTCGAATGCCGCGAGCACGTCCTCCAACTGATGTGTTCCATCGCTCAGATCCATGATACGTTCGAGGGCCATGGTATTCGAAGGATCGATTACGCTATCGCCTGTATCATCAGGGGGGAACGCGAGTGGGAACGTGTCGTTGTCGTCAGCCCACTGGTTGTGAAAGGCCTGCAGCAGCCGGGTGAAAGGAAGCCAGCCCTCCGGGTGATTGGTTAGCAGCGGAAAATCATCCGGAGGTTGCCATCCCCGGGCCAGGTTCAAGCAGAGCTCTGCCGTTAGTTCTGGATCGTGAGTCATGAGGTAAATCAACCGGAAGGCGCCGATACCGGCCAGCAGGCGGTTTTCCCAGGGCTCGAACGGTATGATCTTGAAGACGGTCGTTAACCGCGGGAAACGCCCTTCCGGGTTCAGGGATTGATTGGAGGTTTCGACTTCAGAAACCGAACGATCCAGCGTATGCACCCGGTCCACGTCGACCTCGATCAGGTACCTTTCCTGCAGAAAGTCGCTGTGCCCGGCCAGGTAGGCAATGAGTTCTTTTTCTCTGAGGCACCACACCGATTGGTCGTAGTGATCCGATCGGATGCGAATCAGGCCGGGCACTGTACTGAAGAGACCCCAGACCATGGCGGTGTTGGTTTCCCATTGCGGGATGAACGTGGCATCTATGGAATGGCTGAAGTGTTGCCAGATCTTCATTTCCCTCAGCCAGGGTTTGGCGTCCCTGCTCCGGTGGCTGATGGCCAGCACGCGCCGGGGCCAGTGGGGTCTCAATGCGCTGAAGGCGAAACACATCAAATCCGGCGGTCTGATATGGGTCCATGACTGCTGAAGGGCTTCTTCCAACCAGGCGAGCACCTGCAGGGTCAGCGCCCATCGACGCATCACAGCGGCGATCAACAGGTGGTGGGTCCTCACAGATTCGTTAGCCGAACGAAGCACTTCCTGGAGGTATATAGAGAGTACCGGGTGGTTGAAAAGCCCAGCGGCGACCTGCACCGACGTGAGTGCCTGCTCCCGGGTGATGTCGGCGCTCATCCACGACCAGAATGCCAGCCATTTCTCCGATTGCCCCTGGCGGCAAGGGGGCACGATGAAGTCGGTGGCTGTGATGTCTGCATTGTAAAACACATCGAGCTTCCACTGAATCAGTTCGGGGAAACTCATGGTGTCTTCGTACACGTCTTTTTCTGCCCACACGTGGTCCATGCGTTGCTGCATGGCGAGGAACAGGTCCTGCGGAGAGGTCTCGATCGGAGTGAGTACGATTCCGGTGAACAATTCTCCCAACACCATTTTGACCCACGCCAGGACTTGATTGACCTGAGTCATGGGCACATCTCCATGACGTTCGATGTGGGAACGGAGGTCATAAAATGCATCGAGTGTGTACGGGGCCGAGAGCGAAGAGGGTGGCGTCGATTCGCTGCCGAATAAAGCGGCTCGTTGTATGCCCCGATGGGTGTGCTGGATGTGTACATCGGAGCCTGTACTTAGCGACGCGACCCGCGTGCCCGTGTCGAACGAAGGGAATGTCGTAAAGTCGTCCGGCGGGTCGTAATGGGACTTAATGCCGAACCCGGGGAACCGGGCCGCGTACTTCGCCAGCAGCCAGTCCTGCTCCCAGCTGTCTTCTCGGAAATAGGCAACCTCATTGCTTTCTCGCATGAGGTTGCAGAATGAAGCCCATATGTGGTCGATGAGGTACAACTCCCCAGAAAAGGTGTGGGCGAAGAACTGTAACGCCTGGTACGACGAGTTGGTGCTGGAATAGCTCATAACCTGTTTCGCTACTAGGAAAGACAAAGCCATGATGATAAAAAAACGGCTTCCTTTGCAACTTATATTTGACTAGTCAAGTATATAAGGTCAATCGTTGATACGAACAGGAACAGGAGCAGCGTATGGCGTCGCGCGTCCAGCAGGAAATCAAGCAAAAACGTCCCTTCCGATCTCCGGGGCAGGAGGGAGTCATTGCTTTGTTGCGAACGGCATCGGTAGTACGCCGGCGTTTCGAGCAGTTGATGCAATCGGAAGGGATCACGTTTCAGCAATACAACGTGCTGCGGATCCTGCGGGGCGCCGGAGAGGCGTTGCCTACGATGGGGGTTGCCGAACGGATGATCGAACCCGAACCCGGGATCACCCGGCTCCTGGGGCGTCTGGAGAGCAAAGGCTTGATTTCCAGAGAACGAAGTCCAGAGGACGGGCGGAGTTATCTTTGTTCCATCACGCCCGGTGGTGAAGAGATTCTCGGACGATTAGACGGCCCGGTAGACCGGCTGGATGAAGCCATTCTGGGCCACCTTACTGAGGGGCAGCAAAAGGGCTTCATCGAAATGTTAGACGCCATACGAAAGTAATAAAGGGTGGAGCTTGATCGATGCCAGGCCCCATGCGGCGCCGCCTGGCGTCTCAGGTTGCGTGGACCTTTCGAGATGAAGAGACCATCAATCCAGTACAACGACGGCAGGCGTTTGCCTGCGCAATTACTTGATCAGTCAAATAAATGGGGTAAACAATCATGGCAACGACACTGACAACTACGACCGAGACCCGTATTACCGAAACGACGAATGTGAAATCGCTCGTATTACGGACAGAGCGCAGCTGGAGTCTGCTGGCCGTCCGTCTCGCACTGGCCGTCGTGATCTTTCCGCACGGCGCTCAGAAAGTGCTGGGGTGGTTCGGAGGATACGGGTTTGAGGGTACGATGGGCTTTTTTACCGAGACAATGGGGATTCCCTATGTATTCGGCGTACTCGCCATCATCGCTGAATTCTTCGGCTCATTGGCCCTGGCTGCAGGCCTCCTGAGCCGGATAGCTGCACTCGGTATCGGCGTAACGATGATGGTAGCCATGTTGACGAGTCACGTGCAACACGGCTTTTTCATGAACTGGTTCGGGAACCAGGCCGGCGAGGGCATCGAGTTCTTCTTGCTGGCGATCGGGATGTCGGTTGCGCTTCTACTGGGGGGTGGGGGCGCCGCCTCGGTGGACAGACGGCTTCTGAAGGGGGACGCGTATTAACACGGAAAAACGACAGCGCGGGAATCGCTGCAACTGCCTGTACGGGCCGGCGTATATCGGCTCGTACAGGCAAGCAGGTTTGTAAGTGATGTTACGCGAACTGTGCACAGCAGGCTGGTTCACGGGGCTTTGCACGTATGCA
>CAZGHT010000003.1:0-117347 GCA_964525535.1 uncultured Rhodothermaceae bacterium | reverse complement strand
GATGTTACGCGAACTGTGCACAGCAGGCTGGTTCACGGGGCTTTGCACGTATGCAAAGCCGCTCTGTCAGGACGTATGCGCATCCGGCGCGTAACATTTTATTGTAAGCTCAAGATACGTATTTCCGCATGAAATGGTTTAGACGGTCAGGCATGGTATTAGGCGTATTATGCCTCCTGTTTGTGATCGGTGTATTGATTTTTCTGCATCGCCTGGACTTCACCGCATCGGAAGCGGCCATCGAACAGGCGTTCTCCGCCGCCGGCCGGGAGCCCTACAGCGAGGTGATCGATTTCGACGGACAGCCTGTGCATTACGTCGAGGCAGGTGATTCGGATAAGCCGGTCGTGTTGCTCGTGCACGGATCCCCCGGTTTGTGGGACAACTTTCTGGGGATTATGAGCAATGCCTCGCTGCTGGACAGTGTTCGGGTGATTTCCGTTACCCGTCCGGGCTATGGCCTTTCGGGAAGCGGCGAGTACGAGCCGTCACTGGAGAAGCAGGCGGCTGCTCTTTTACGCGTTCTCGACCACCGGAGCCCGGAAGAGCCAGCGGTGCTGGTCGGGCATTCGTACGGGGGACCGGTGGTGGCTCGAATGGCGATGGATGCTCCTGACCGCGTTTCCGGCCTGATCCTGGCTGCCGCTTCGATCGATCCAGACCTGGAGAAAACCAAGTGGTTTCAGATTCCCGCCGCCGTGCCGCCCATTTCCTGGCTCATGCCCGACGACCTGCTCGTCTGCAACCTCGAGATCCTGGCGCTCAAGGATGAACTCGAACGTATGATGCCGCTGTGGAAACACATCCGGCAACCGGTTACGGTCATCCATGGGGATCTCGACGACCTGGTGCCGGTAGGCAACGCAGCGTTCGCGGAACGCATGCTGGTAAACGCACCGGTGCGCATGATGCGGTACCCTGAGATGAACCACTTTGTCATCTGGACACATCAAAAGCTCGTCATCGATGCGATCATGGATTTGATGAGGTAGTGATTCGAGGGGTTGTTTTTTCAGTGGCAATACGTATTATTCGTGTATCGTCCCAACTACCCGTAAGTATTACACGCCATGCGCAATTCCATACGCACGCTCGTTTTTCTTCTGGCGATCTCGATGACCACCCATGCGGATCTCGCGGGGCAGGCACAGTCCCTGTTTAACGGTGAAGACCTGTCCGGCTGGCGCATCCACGGCACCGAGAAATGGTACGTGGAAAATGGCGAGCTGGTGTGCGAAAGCGGACCGGACGAAGAATACGGGTACCTGGCGACGGAGAAGACCTTTAAAAACTTCGACCTGAGCGTCGACTTCAAGCAGGAGGCCGACGGCAACAGCGGCATCTTCTTTCGATCCTCGCTGGAGGGCACGATCATCAGTGGGTGGCAGGTGGAAGTCGCCCCACCCGGGAATGACTCGGGTGGCATCTATGAGTCATACGGCAGAGGATGGCTCATCAAGCCCGATCCGGAAAAAGGCAGCGCGCTCGCGATGGGGGAATGGAATACCATGCGCATTCGGGTGGTGGGGGATCGCGTTCAGACCTGGTTGAACGATACGCCGATGGTCGAGCTGATCGACGAGAAGATCGGCGAAGCGGACGGGTCGATCGCGTTGCAAATCCACGACGGGGGCGGCATCAAGGTGCGCTGGAAGAACCTGGTCATTGAGGAATTGTGACCGGGTGCATCTCCCTTCAAAGCCGCCGTTCAGCTCGCGATTGCGAGGGGAGGCTCCTATATTCTGATATAGCTCTTATCAGGAAACAACCGGGACCCTCGACCGATGCGCACACACGTAGTACTACTCGCCGTTTTCCTTTCCATCGCACCGTTTACCGTTCAGGCACAGCCCCGCCCGAACATCCTCTGGATCTTCGGTGAAGATATGGGGCCGGAGCTCAGCCTGCTCGGTACGCCCGAAGTGCATACGCCCCATATCGATGCACTTGCCAGAAAGGGTATGTACTTCACCCACGCCTTCACGACCTCGCCCGTCTGTTCTCCCAGCCGGTCTGCGATCAACACGGGCATGTACCAGATGACGATCGGGGCGCACAACCACCGGTCGCATCGCCCGGAGGACACCTCGGTGTACCCTTTTTACCTGCCGGCCGGCGTGCAGGTCATCTCCGACCGCATGCGCCATGCCGGATATTTCACCGGCAACATCCGGCAGTTCCCGGAGGGCGCCTGGTTTCGTGGAACCGGCAAGACCGACTGGAACTTCACCTACACCGGCGAGCCCTTCGACACGGATGTCTGGACGGATCTGAAGGCGAATCAGCCTTTTTATGCGCAGGTCAATTTTCCCGAGACGCACCGCGGCCAGGACTGGGACGAGGCGCATACCCACATCGACCGGCCGGCCGATCCGGAGCGGGTCGTCATTCCGCCGTATTATCCCGATCATCCCGTCGTCCGCGAAGACTGGGCGCAGTACCTGAATGCGGCCATGGCGCTCGATCGAAAGATCGGCGACGTGCTCGCGTTGCTCGAGGCGGACGGCCTGTCTGAAAACACGATCGTGGTGTTCATGGGCGATCACGGCCGCGCCATGGTGCGCGGCAAACAGTGGCCATACGACAGCGGCCTGCACGTGCCCATGCTGATCTACATCCCGGAAGCCCTGGGTGCGCCCGCGCACTACGAACCCGGAACGCTGAGCGACCGGTTGATCAGCTCCATCGACATGACGGCGACGACGCTGGCGCTGGCCGGTGTCGACAAGCCGGCGGGCATGCAGGGGCGCGTCCTCTTCGGTGAACAGGCTGAACCGCCGCGCACCTACGTATTCAGCGGTAGAGACCGGGGCGACGAAACTGTGGACCGCATCCGTACGGTACGCAGCCGGCGATTTCGATACATCCGGAATTATTACCCCGAGCGGCCGTTTCTGCAGACGAACCGATACAAGGAAGCGACCTACCCGACCATCTGGGTGATGAAACAACTCCATCAAGAGGGTGCGCTCACCCCCGAGCAGGAACGGCTGATGGCCCCTACCCGGCCGGCCGAGGAACTCTATGACGTCCTCGCCGATCCCTACGAAGTCAACAACCTGGCCGACTCGGACGCCCACCAGGAGATACTCCGGCAGCTCCGGTACGAACTCGACGCCTGGATCGAGGCCGTCGACGACCAGGGGCGCTTTCCGGAACCGCAATCGGTATACGAATACTACGAAGAGCGCAGCCAGCGCAGGTACATGGATCGAATCAACGAACTCCGAGACGAATGGGACGTGGAGTAGTCGTGCAGATCAACAAAGCCCTGCATCGCTGCCAACAAGCAGGATGCATAACCCCCTGAAAAATAATGAAGCAGCACACCCTCACGGCTTTCACCTTTCTGATTCTGGTTCTTTTGTCCTCTTGTACGTCCATGAATGAAGATGTACCGGAGTGGACGACCTACGAAATCACGCTCGTATCGGGTACAGCGTACGAGAACCCATACACAGACGTGGAACTGACGGCGGAGTTCACACACGAAAGTGGAATCACTTATCGGCGGCCCGGATACTGGGATGGGGAATCGACCTGGAAGGTGCGGTTCGCCCCACCCAACGCCACAGGGACGTGGCGCTGGAAAACGATGTCTGACGATGAGAATCTCGTAGAGGAAGGCTCGTTCAACGCCGTCCCGTACGAGGGGACGAATCACTTGTTCGAGAACGGCCTCCTGACCATGTCTCCAGGAAAACGTTCTGTGATCCATCACACGGGGGCGCCTTTTCTCGTCGTTGGAGACACCCCCTGGGCGCTCCCTTTCAGGGCGACTACCGATCAGGTCGAGATCTATGCCGCCGACCGCCAGCGTAAGGGATTCAACGCAGCGCTGTTGATGACGCTGCAGCCCGACATGAGGGCGGAAGGACCGGACGAACGAAACATCGATCAGGGGTTTGCACGCGCTTTTTACGACCTCCCGGACGGACACATCACACAACTCAACCCGTCGTATTTCCACTACCTGGATTCACTGGTCGCCATACTGATCGATCGCGAGATCGTGCCGGTGTACCAGCCCGTCTTCCATGGCTTCGGCTGGAAGGGTCTGGACGTCCTGGGGAATTACGTAGAGCCGGAGGAGTACGTGCGGTATACCCGGTACCTGCTGGCCAGGTACGGGAGCATGCCGGCGATGTGGCTCATCGCAGGCGACAATGGGGGCGACGACCCCGGCGTGGAAGAAGCCGGCGTGATGCTCGAGGCCGAAGATGCCTACGAACAGCCCGTCGGGTTGCATTACAACCCGTGCGACGATTACCTGGCCGATTGGGCGGCCAACAACCCGGTCAAACATTGTATGCATTTCAATAAATCGCATCAGAGCGAGCCCTGGCTCGATTTTCAATGGGCGCAGACCGGCCACAGCAGTGAACATTTGTATCACAAGGTGGCGCGGATGTACGAGAACGAGCCCGTCAAGGCCTCTGCCAATGGGGAGCCCACGTACGAAGGCATGGGGGGAGGCGTCCATGGATTGGGCTGGTGGCAGGGCCAAGAGGCCTGGATGCAGTGGATGTCCGGGGGAACGATGGGTGTGGTCTACGGAGCAGCCAGCCTGTGGCAATGGAAGATATCGCCCGGCGAAGAGGGCTGGACCGAGTGGGCGACCCAGCCAAAATCCTGGCGCGAAGCGCTGGATATGGAGGGAAGCGCTCACGTGGGGCGGATGGGGCTTATCCTCCAGGGCCTGGACGTCACAGACATCGAGAAGCGTTGGGATCTCGCCGGCGGCAATCCTCTCCTGGCGAAGGAGGGCGAACTGTATGTGGCCTACGTGCAGGATGGGCAGCCCATCGAGATTCAGGGAGCGCCCGAAGGAATGACGTATCGATGGGTCGATCCGAAGACGGGTGAAGAGGGGCAGCGCGGGGACACCCTTCCATCCATGTTTACGCCGCCGGACAACGAGCCCTGGGTCTTGATCGCCGAGTGATTCGATGCACTCGTTCGTATAACATCACGTCTTGAGGCTGCGCCAACCGAGCGTTGGGCGCCGGCTCCCGAATCGTTATAGGGGCCGGCCGGCGCCTTCGTCGAACGATCTCGGTACTGCGTCAGGCGGCACGAGTCGCAAAGAACTGACTAAAATGGTGAACTTTGTTGTTGCATGATTGAGTCATTCAGGCAATATAGTGCATTAATTAGCAAAATGAGTGATTGATGATGCCTCATACGCAACTTAGATTGGTTCTAGAATGGGAAAGATCACCTGAATTGTTCAATTAAACATACCTAACCGCTCTTAGAACATACCCTAACCGGTTGTGTCCATTTCCCTCGATACCTCACCAAGAATCTTATACTCACCCTCGATACTCACCATGAAGTCATTGCATATGGATCTCATGTCGCCGGAAACTACTCGATGCCTCGGACCCCGCTTTTTTTTTCGAGTAGGTTTGAAAGCGCTTTTTGCATGTGTTCTTGCACTCTCGCTTGCGATGCCCGTAGCAGCTCAGGAGCATACGGTAAGCGGCCGTGTTATTTCGGCCTCTGACGGACAGGCTTTACCCGGGGTCAACGTTCTCGTCAAGGAGACGCAGATTGGTACGATTACGGACAACGATGGAGCGTACCAGTTGACCGCCCCTTCCCCTCAAGACACGCTCGTTTTTTCATTCGTCGGCTTCGTCGAACAGGAAGTCGGCATTGCTGCCCGGAGCGTCGTCAATGTGGAACTTCAGGTAGACGAAGTATTTCTCGATGAGGTTGTCGTGATCGGGTACGGCGAAGTACAGCGGCGCGATCTTACCGGCTCCGTAGCCTCAGTCACGGCCGAAGCGATCGATCGCCTGCCGGCTGCTTCCACCGATCAGCTTTTACAGGGGCAGGTAGCCGGCGTTCACGTCGTAACGAATTCATCCCGACCGGGTGGAGGCACCTCTGTTCGCATTCGGGGCACGGGCTCTATCACCAGCGGATCCGAACCCCTTTACGTCATCGACGGCGTTCCGATTTACAACGACAACAAGAGTGTTCCAGGAACGGGCAATAACCGCGTGGCGCCGAACCCACTGGCGACGATCAACCCGCAGGATATCCAGTCTGTAGAGGTGCTCAAAGACGCGTCAGCCACAGCCATTTACGGTTCGCGCGGCGCCAACGGCGTCGTGCTGATCACCACGAAGCAGGGACGAGCCGGCGATCGTGTAGTCAGCTTTTCTTCCTCGCTGGGGGCCCAGGAAGCGGCGAGTACGTTCGACGTCCTGTCGTCGGAGCAATACGTTCAGTTTGCAAATGAAGCCGCCGAGTTCTACGGGCTGGGCGTGGTGTTTCCCGATCCCCCATCTTCATACCAGACGACCGACTGGCAGGATCTGATCTATAGAACGGGATTGCGGCAGAATTACCAGTTGAGTGTACGGGGCGGCGATCAGGATACGCGGTATGCTATCTCGGGCAACTACCTCAACAATGAAGGCATCATGGTTAACTCCGGATTCGAACGCTACTCGGCGAGAGTCAACCTGGATCAAACGGTCTCGAGTGTGTTTGCGGTCCGGGCCAACCTTACCGCCAGCCGGGGTTTATACGCCGTTACGAACGAAGGGGGGCTGAATTATGCAACGGGCGCCTCGCTCGCGGCAGCTTCGTTCCTCCCTGTGGTGCCCGTGTTCAACGAAAACGGCGAGTATTCCGATCAAACCCAGGAGGTCCCCTTTGGATCGCGCCCCATGGAGAACCCCGTCGCCTGGGTCGACGAGATCGACGACAATACAGAGGTCAACCGTTTTCTGGGTAAAGTCGAAGGCGTATTCGACGTGCTCGAAAATCTACAGGTTCGTATCAGCCTCGGCGCGGATGTCGAAGATCTGAAACGAGAAGGATATTCCACCCGGCGCCTCGTGCAGACCAACAACGACGGCACGGCTTCGATCAATCTGAGCGATCGGACCAACCTGTTGAACGAAAACGTGGTATCCTATACGACGAGTTTCGATGAAGAGCATCAGCTCGGCGTGACCGGTGGTTTTACCTGGCAGAATGAAACAACGAGCTTCCAGTCCCTGCAGAATGCAGATTTCGTCGCGGACATTACGCGTACGGACGACATCGGCTCCGGGTCTCAGCCGGGGGGCCCCAATGTAGGGTCCAACCGGTTTGAGTGGACGTTGCTTTCCTGGCTGGGCCGTGTCAACTACAGTTTCCGCGATCGGTACCTGCTGACTGTGACGGGCAGGGCCGATGGGTCCTCCAAGTTCGGCGCCGGCAACAAGTGGGGTTTCTTCCCCTCCGGTGCACTGGCGTGGCGTATCGCCGAAGAACCCTTCATGCAGGGGATCGACGCCCTGAGCGACCTCAAGCTGCGCGTCAGCTATGGCCTCAGCGGGAACCAGGAGATCGGTACCTACAGCTCGCTGGCCCGGTTGGGTACCCAGACGTACGCCTTTGGAGGAACCGAAGTCATCGGATACATCCCGGTCAGCGTGGCCAACCAGGAACTCAAGTGGGAAACGTCACGCCAGTTTGACGTCGGCCTCGACCTGGGCCTGTTCAACCAGCGCTTGCGGCTGACCACCGATTATTACCGGATCGATACCGAAGACTTGATCCTGCCCGTAACTCTGCCCCTGGGCACCGGGTTTGGGACGTCGATCCGCAATACCGGGTCCATTCGCAACGAGGGCATCGAACTGGCTCTCGAGACGTTTGTCGACTCGGGGGTATTCTCCTGGACGTCCAATCTCAACTTCGCCTTCAACGACAACGAGGTCATCGATCTCGGAGAAAGCGACCGGTTCTTCGGTCCTTCGATGCTGCCCGGTGAAATCGAGGGCGCGCTGATCGAAGAAGGCCGGCCCATCGGCGTCTTCTGGGGGTACCGAACCGACGGCATTATCAATGACCAGGCCGAACTCGACGCGCTCGGGTACGGCGAGCTGGGCGGATTGAAGATCATCGATCAGGATGGCGACGGGGCGATCAGTCCTGCAGACTACACCGTGATCGGCAATCCTCATCCAGACTTCGTTTACGGCTGGACGAACACGTTCACGGTCGGCGATTTTGGACTGACGGCCATTATTCAGGGGGTGTATGGCAACGACATCTGGAACATGAACCTGAATAGCCTGGAACAGACGGATCTCGAGCTCAACAGCACGGAGCGGCGTTTCGAAAATCGATGGACGCCGGAGAACGCGCAGGAGGCGACGATGCCCAGGGCCGGCTTCGATCGAAACGAATATTCCCGAACGGACAATCTGATCGAGGACGGTTCTTATCTGCGGCTGAAAACGCTCACCCTGAGTTATAACCTGCCCGCGCGGCTGGTCGGGTTGAGGCGAGCCCGCCTGTACGTCCAGGGTCACAACCTGTTCACCATCACCGACTATACCGGGCTCAATCCGGACGTGAATACCTTCGGACAGGGATCCATCAATACCGGATACGACAATGCGGCCTACCCGCTCGCACGGGAGTACACGGTCGGTCTCGATCTGGAGTTCTGAACCAAATTTCGGGGACGCCGGAGCTTCCGCATTCCTTGATGGGCAGCAGCCCGGCAGCCTTTTTGATGAATTAAAAAATACGGATTGATCGGTTATGAATATATCTATGGAACGCTTCCCCTTTATCTTGATGCTGGCCGCTGTGTTTGTCAGCGTGCTCATGCTCCCGGCTTGCGATAGCGCGCTGGAGGAGGAACCGACCGCGTTTATCGGTCCCGATAACTTCTACCGCAATGCCGAGGACGCGCTGGCTGCGTTGTCCGGGGCCTATAACGAGATTTCTTCCGGCTCGTTCGGCGGTTATATCGGCAGCTACCAGTTCATGCGGCACTTCGAGAAGCCGGGCCCCGAAGTAGGGGTGGGCACGAACACCCCAGAATTTATTCTGGACGAGTTTACCTGGTCGGCCGACGCAACCGAGCGCGGTGCACTCCCCCAGTTTTATGCCAGCGCCTATCGAGGCATCAAAGCGGCCAACGCTGTGATCGACAATGTGCCGGGCATCGAAGACATCGACCCGACCTTACAATCCCGCATCATCGCAGAAGCGAAGTTCCTCCGGGCATTACACTACTACCACCTCGTCGGTGTATTTGGGGGCGTTCCACTCTACGTCGAGGAGATCCGCAGCCTGGATAACATCGCCCGGCCACGGGCTTCGGAGGACAGCGTCTACATACAGGTCATTCAGGATCTGGAGCAGGCTATCCCGGATCTTCCGGTCGCTTCTGTGTACGGCGCAGCGAACAAGGAGCGGGCATCCAAAGGCGCCGCACAGACGCTGCTCGCCAGGACCTATTTGCAGCGGGGTAGTTTGAACCCGAACAACGGCCCTCTGCCGTCGGAACGCCAGGTTGCTCAACCGGGTGACTATCAGGCTGCAGCGAACCTGCTCCAGGAGGTCATCGATTCTGGAGAATACAGCCTGCCGCTGGACGTCGTCAGCCAGTATTCGGCCCTATTTATCGACGAAGTTCCGGGCGTGAATCCGGAGATCATTTTTGCTCTTCAATCCGATCCGGCGGTCGGCTATACCTCTCAGGCTCCCTGCCTCACGATTTCGGAAGTGGCCGGCCCAGAGCTTGCCGGCGCCTCCTGGAATCAACATACTTCCGAACTGCCCTTTTTTATGTCTTTCGAAGACGAAGACCTGCGTAAGGACGTGACGTTTCTGCTCGAGTTCACGAACGAAGCCGGCGAACTGGTCACCTACGATATCGATAACGTAGAAGGCGACGGTATTCCCGAGGATTCTCCGCCATTCAGAAAGTACAGCAAGGCTGCTCCCGGTCAGCGATGCGACGATGACAACGACTGGGTCATTTTCCGGTATGCCGAAGTGCTGCTGATGCTGGCTGAAGCCCTCAATGAAGCCAATCAAGGTCCGACGGCCCAGGCCTACGACGCAATCAACCAGGTGCGGGAACGAGCCGGCCTGGCGCCGCTGGCAGGCCTGGATTATGCGTCGTTCCGGGAAGCGGTGTACACTGAGAGCCGCAAAGAATTGGTCGGAGAAGGCCACGGCTGGTGGACCATGCAGCGGTTCTGGGATATCGCAGAACGGCGTATTCGCGCCAATGCCGAATTTGACGCCCAGTTTCCGCCCGAACGGCAATTTGGTCCTCGGATCGATATGCTGGCTCTGGAAGCGCCGAAACACCGCGTCTTTCCCATCCCGGCGAGTGCTTTGAGCCGCAACCCCTTGCTCATTCAGAACCCGGGTTACTGATCTTGCGCCGACCTTTCTCCTGGGCCGATGCGCTGCTTCGGCGGTTTGCACTGCCCCTTCCAGGGTCCAGGATGGTCATGTTTGCAGTTCTGGTTATCAGTAGGGCTGCTGGATCAGGTTGTTCGAGTTCGAACCAGGCGCCGCCCACGGTGAGCGTCTGGTACGGGCTCGAGCAAGAGGTCGGTCGCGCTGGTCCCGCACAGCGCGATTTTAATCTCCTGGGCAATGCACGGGACCCCGATGGGGTAGCCTTGCTTACGTATACACTCAACGATGCGGAGCCGGAGACCCTCAGTGTGGCGCGAGGACCGTACGGAGACGGCCGGCGCCTCGGCGCGGAGGGCGACTTCAACGCGGATATCCCGCTGGGGCTGCTCCTGCCGGGTGCGAATACGATAGCCCTGATTGCTGTCGATTCGACCGGGGCGGAGGCGAGGGTCCGGGTAACTGTTCAGAGAAAAGAGGGAACGGGAACCGATCTTCCTGCGGAACTTCGGTGGAGCGACATCGATCACCTGCAGCATGCAGGGCAGGTGGTTGACGGCAAGTGGGGCCTGACAGAGGCTGGACTCAGAACATTGGAATCAGGTTATGATCGTATCTTTCTCATAGGAGACACCACCTGGCAGGATTACGAGGTCACTGTCCCTGTTACCATGCACCAGGTGGATCCTGAAACAGGCCCCCATAGCGGAGCGAACGGTCTCGGGATCTTGATGCGATTCACCGGCCATGCCGTGGGTACGTATCGCAACTGGCCTGAAGCTCAGCCCAAATGGGGGTACCAGCCGTTCGGATCGATCGGGTGGCTCCGCTGGAATGACGGCGCCGAAATGCCTCCCTACCGCCAGTTTTACGCGGGCGATTCCAACACCATGGAGAACTTTGGTACGATGCCGATCCAGGAAGGCGGAACGTACTGGATGAAAATGCAGGCGGAAACGCTGCCGGACACCGACGAGGGGTACGGCGTAACCCGTTACGCCTGGAAAACCTGGCCGTATGATGAGGACGAACCTGAAGCCTGGGCATTCGAGGTGACCCAGGCCAGCGAGCACGCTCTCCGGCGCGGCGGTGTAGTATTGCTGGCCCATCACGTCGACGCCACGTTCGGCGATGTGCACGTTCGATCGATACAGGCACCGCAGTACTAAGGCGTGTGGACATTCATCGGCATCCGCTCTTTTTCGCCGATGTTGCGCATCGCTGCGTTACATTCCTCGCGAGATACCCCGCATCGCGTCTCGGAATGCGCCTTGATCTGCTCAACATCCATCAACAAAGCGCTGGCCGCCGCTAAATGCCCACACCCCCTTGAGGCGTGGTACGGTCGTGCCAGTTCGCGACGATCCCGCGACGGAGCTTCAGTCCCCCTTTACCATGTATACGATTATGAAAGACAAACCTGCGGTTAAGAAGAACCTGAGCGTCGGGCTGTTGGCATGCGGCATGTTGATTCTGTGCACGCGTTGTATGCCATCCAATGGGGTCGACAGCGAACCGGCGATATCTCCAGAGCCCGTTCAATGGGTCCACTATTCCAGTACCCGGGGTGAGCTTCCAGCGCCAAACGGCGGCACGCAGCAGACGGCCAGCCAGGTTCTAGATGTCGACGGCGATGGCACGAACGATTTCGTCATCACGGACCGGAGCCAGTCCCCTTCGGTGGTCTGGTTTCATCGCACGGCGGACGGCTGGACGAAGTATCTGGTCGACGACACCCCCCTGCGCATCGAGGCTGGGGGCGCTGTGCACGACATCGACGGTGACGGCGACCTGGACCTGGTATTTGGCGGTGACGCCCGCGAAAACCACATGTGGTGGTGGGAAAATCCCGCACCCTCGTTCAGCGTCGACGTCCCCTGGACGCGCCGCATCATTAAAAATGACGCCGGCACCAAACACCACGACCAGCTCTTCGGCGACTTCGACGGAGACGGAGCGGCCGAACTGGTTTTCTGGAATCAATTCAGCCAAACCCTCAACATCGCAGAAATCCCCGAGGACCCGAAGCAGGCCGAGCCGTGGTCGTACACGGCGATTTATGGCTGGGACGACCGTTCGAATCAGCATGAAGGGTTGGCCTCGGCCGATGTGGACGGCGACGGCGTCATGGACATCGTCGGCGGGGGGCGCTGGTTCAAGCATCGCGGCGGCACCGACTACGAGGCCATCGTCGTGGACGAGTCCATGCGCTTTACGCGTTCGGCGGCGGCGCAGTTCAAGCCGGGCGGGCCGGTCGAGATCGTCTTTGTGCCGGGCGACGCCGATGGCCCCCTGATGTACTATACGGCTGAAGGAGATCCCACTGAAGCAGCTTCCTGGACCGGGCGACCCTTGCTGGAAGGCATCGTCATCCATGGCCATTCCATCGGAGTGGGCGATGTCAACGAGGACGGCTACCTGGACCTGTTTAATGCCGAGATGCATACCCCGGGGCAGGGAGAACATGCCATGGCCCGTATGTTCTACGGCGACGGAACGGGACATTTTACCATGTCGGTATTCTCCCGCGGTATCGGGAATCACGAATCGCGCCTTGCAGACCTCGATGGCGACGGCGATCTCGATGTACTTACGAAGCCGTACACCTGGGATACGCCGCGGATCGATGTATGGCTCAACGAAGGGGCTGCTCCGGAAGCTGCGGTCTCGGATGACTGGCGGCGCCACCTGATCGAACCCGAATTGCCGCACCGGTCGATCTACCTCCAGGCTGGCGACCTCAACGGCGACGGCCGGAAGGATCTCGTTGTCGGGGCCTGGTGGTATGAAAACCCCGGGCAGATCGAAGGTACGTGGCCCCGCCACGCGGTCGGCGCCCCCCTGAATAACATGGCCGCGGTGCTTGATGCGGACGGCGACGGCGACCTGGATCTCCTCGGTACCGAGGGGGTTGGGGCCGACGCCAACGCCCGGTTCGTGTGGGCGCGTAACGATGGGCAGGGGCGTTTCACGGTGCTCGATAACATCCCCGAGGCCGACGGCGACTTTCTGCAGGGCATTGCCGTGGACCGGTTCGAACGGGGCGGCCCCCTCGAAGTGGCCCTGTCGTGGCATGTCGCAGACAAAGGCGTCCAGATGTTGACCCTTCCCGAAGACCCTTCCACGACGACGTGGAGCTGGCGCCGGATCTCTTCGGAGTCCCAGGATGAAGATCTCAGCGCAGGCGACATCGATGGCGACGGCGACCTGGATCTCTACCTCGGTACGCAGTGGCTGGAAAACCCCGGCGCTGATACCGCCGACCCGTGGACGCTCCATTCGATTGGCTCCGTTACAGAAGGCCTGCCGGACCGAAATGACCTCTTCGACTTCAACCGCGACGGCCGGCTCGACGCTGTTATTGGCCTGGAGAATGGCAGCGACGTATTCCTGTTTCTCTCGCCGGAGGACCCGTCGATGCCCTGGGAGCGACGTCTCATCGACACCGGGGTTGGCGGCGGCTTCAGTATGGATGCCGGTGATGTGGACGGCGACGGCGACGTCGATGTCGTCCTCGGAGAGCATCGGGGCGAGGCGGCCAACAGGTTGCTCCTCTACGAAAATACGCAGCAGGGCAGGCAGTGGCGGACGCATGTGATCGACAGCGGTGCGCCCGATGAGATCGATCATCACGACGGCTCTCAGTTCGTCGATCTCGACAATGACGGGGACCTGGACGTCATCTCACTGGGTTGGTACAACCCAATGGTCTGGGTCTTCGAAAATACCCGTAGATAACGTACGGCCGGGTCGGGCCATACCTTGTTGGATTTATGACATCCGTTCGATGGAACAAACAGTATCGTTTGCCGGGTCTTTCGACCGGCCGGCTCTGTCGCAGCACCATTGCGCTCTTTTTCGCTCTGATCTGGGGAGCGGTTGCCGGTTGCGATCAACGAAAAAATGTACCGGACACATTGCAGGGCGACCCGTCTCACATCCCGGCAGCTAGCCCTTTCTTTTCGGACGTTACCAGCGAGGCTGGCCTGAGTGCCTTCCGTCACGAAACCGGAGCCTTCGGGGAGAAGTGGTTTCCCGAGACGATGGGAGGTGGCGGAGGTTTCATCGATTACGATGGAGACGGGTGGCCGGATATCCTCCTGATCGGAGGAAGTACCTGGCACGAAGAAAGAGCGCCCGATGTTTCTGCGCTGCATCTCTACCGGAACAGGGGAGACGGTACATTTATCGAAACGACGGAGCCGGCAGGGCTCGACGGTATTACGGCGTACGGAATGGGAATCACGGTCTCGGACTACGATAACGATGGGGATTCCGATATATTTTTGACGTCCCTTCGAAAGAACCTGCTGTTGAGGAACGAGGACGGGGTGTTCGAAGACGTGACTGCTCAGGCAGGACTCGGCATCCACGAAGAATGGAGTACAGCAGCCCTCTTTTTCGATGCGGATCGAGATGGACACCTCGATCTGTTCGTGGGAAACTACGTGAACTGGTCCCCGGATCAGGATATCTTTTGCACCCTCAACGGTTCGGATAAGTCGTACTGCACTCCCGAGGAATACGAGGGTTTGCCCCCCCGATATTTTCGGAACGACGGGGACGGTACATTTTCGGAGCGTACCGAGGCGGCCGGATTCCGGCCCGCCCCAGGCAAAGCCCTCGGCGCCGCTATGCTGGATTACAACCAGGATGGATGGATAGACCTGGTCGTGGCGAACGATCAGCAGCGCGACCTGCTGTACGAAAACCGGGGAGATGGCACGTTCGTCGAACGCGGAATCCTGAGCGGCATCGCTTTTAACGAAGAAGGCAAGGCCAGAGCTGGGATGGGGACCGATGCCGGCGTAGTCGACGAAACGGGGCAGGAAACCGTCTTCATAGGTAACTTCTCGAATGAGATGATCGGGGTATACCGCCATTTGAACGGAGGTTTTTTTGTCGATCGTGCGGCCCTCTCGCGGATCGGTTTTCCCAGTCTGCTCACCCTCACCTTCGGGTTATTCCTGATCGACGCCGATCTGGATGGCGACCTCGATCTGTTTGCGGCCAATGGCCACGTGCAAAAGGATATCGAGACGGTGAGGGACAACGTCAGCTACCGGCAGCGGCCCCAACTCTTTGTCAACAAAGGGGGGGACTTCGACGTGCACACCCCCGTTGTAGCGGCAGATAACCCGCTCGCGAAGCCGATCGTGGCTCGAGGTGCGGCGTATGCCGACATTGACCTGGACGGGGATCAGGACATTCTGGTGACGGAGAACGGCGGGCCGGTTCACGTGTGGCGCAACAATGCCCGGCAGGCTGGGCTCGGCGACGCCCCTCATGCCCTGCGCATCGTTTTGGAGGGACGAGAAGGAAACCGAGATGCCATCGGAGCAGTTGTCGAAGCAACGGTGGCCGTCACGGACGCGCAGTATTTCCGTTTACGGCGAAGGGTAAAAACAGGGTCGAGTTATCTGTCTCATTCCGAGTCGGTGCTTGCAATTGGGCTGGGGACCCATACTCACATAGATTCGCTGTCGGTTTACTGGCCGAGCGGTCAGGTGAGCCGATATACCGGTATCCGGGCCGGCCGTATCCTTCGGATCGTAGAGGGAGATTCCGAAGTACATCCCCTGGCCGATTCGTTTCAATAGATTCACAGATGTGATGCGCCGGATGTGCACAGGTCTTGCCCGAGCGGCTTTACTCGGATGCAAAGCCGCGTAAACCGGCCTGCTGTCCACAGTTGACGTAACATCATTGATTCAGTAAACGCGCCATGAGCCATCAGTCGGGCCGGTTGCTTAGTTTCTTTTTGGCCGTCTGTGTGGCTGTGGTGGGCTGTGCTCCTGGAACGCAGTCCGCCGATGAGGTGACGGCCCGTCTCCTGCTCGGATCGCAGCAGGCGTTGTATCGGGGGCAGTTGATCAGGGCGCAGGCTCTGGCCGACAGTGCTGCCAGCCGTAGCCCACGGGTCGCTGACGTTCATTTCCAGCGCGCCCGCGTATGGTCGACAATGATGCGGTATGACGAGGCAGAAGAGGCCTATCTTCGAGCGGTTGCTCTCGATTCAACCTACTACCAGGCCTGGGTGAATCTGGGGCACAACGCGTCCCGCCAGTTGCAATACCGCACGGCTCTCGCGTACTACCGGAAGGCGGTCGAGACGGAACCCGGTAGGCTCGGCGTCTATGTCGGGCGGACGTATGCATCCCTGGGCCAGGCCGACAGCGCAAAAATGGCATACGAACGAACACTCGCTGCAGACTCCGCCAGTGCGCCCGCCCATCTCTGGTTGAGCGTGCTGTACGAGGATCAGGGCAACATCGTGGATGCGCTGCATCATGCCCGGCAGGCCCTCGCGCTAGATCCGGATCAAATCGATTATCGCTACGTTCTCGGATCCCAGCTGCTTGCCGCGGGGGACTTAGATGAAGCGAAACGCCATCTGCAGGCCGTCGTGCAAGAGCAACCCTGGCATTACGGGGCCCAGTACCGGCTCGGGCGCATCATGGCCCAGCTTGGCAATACAATAGAGGCTGAAGGTCTCATCGCTCTGGCCGATAGCCTGCAACGGCTGCAGAGCGAAGCCGTTCGATTGGAGGAGGTCATCCGCATGCGGCCCGAAGATCCAGGACCCTGGATCCAGATGGGAGAGGCACTCGAACAGCTCGGTCGTCGGCAGGAAGCTGCCCGGTCCTATCGCGTGGCGGAGACCTTGCTCGAATCGCGTGAGCCTTGAAGTACCCAGTCGTGTTACGAGGAGTATCCCTGATGCCTACAGATCGCTTTTTCGCCGCCGTCCTCCTTCACAGGGTCTTTTCACTGGCTTTGCTGATCGGTGTCCTTCTGATCGGATGCCAGTCAGGTGCAGATTCGGGCATGAGAAATGACGCCCGGGTTTCTGAGGGTGCAGCGCTGGCGAAGACGTACTGCCAGTCCTGCCATCCATTCCCGGAGCCTACGCTGCTCAGAAAGGACGTTTGGGAAGAGGATGTACTTCCTCAGATGGGTATGTTCCTCGGTCACTATAAGGATGGGGGGCCGCCTGACTCGCTTTTTGAGGATGGGGTCGGAGGAGCCCTGGTGAGAAGGGCCGGGATTTATCCTTCGGAGCCATTGTTGCCGCGCACTCAGTGGGAGGCAATCATAGCGTATTACCTCGATCAGGCGCCCCCGGCATTGGCATTTGATGCGCCGGCAACGGTCCAGGAAGGGGTGAGCCGCTTCGTCGTACACGTCCCCACCTTTCGGGTTTCGCCGCCGATGACCAGTCTGGTCCAGGTCGATGCGCAGCGTTCGCAGATATATGCGGGGGATGTGAAGTCGGATTACAGCACGCTCGCCATTCTGGATCCGACCGGTAATGTCATCGAACGGGTCGCTCCCCTTCAGAGACCCACCCATCTGGAGCGCGTGGCCGATACCCTGTTTGTACTGGAAGCCGGACGCCTTTTGCCGACAGACGCGCCGGCGGGCCGGCTGGTAAAGTTGTTGCGTCTCCCCGGTCAGAACACGTTTGGCGCCATTGTGCCGGTACTCGATAGCCTCCACCGGCCCGTCCATTTTACCCGAGTAGATCTCGACGACGACCAGCGTCCGGACTTCGTCGTATCCGAGTTCGGGCGGCATCTGGGGCAGCTCTCCGCGTTCATGGCCGAGCCTGAGGGCCGCTACCGCCGGCACGTGCTCCTCGACAGACCGGGTGCAACGCGCGCAGAGGTCCGCGATCTCACCGGCGACGATCGTCCGGATATTGTAGCGTTGATGGCCCAGGGCGACGAAGGCATCTTCTTGCTGGCGAACAAGGGGCGCGGGCGCTTCGAAGAACGGCCGCTGCTCCGGTTTCCTCCATCCTATGGATCGACCTTCTTCGAACTGGTAGACCTGAATGGCGACGGATACCTGGACATCCTACATACGGCCGGGGACAATGGAGACTATTCACCTCCATCCCGCAAACCCTACCACGGCGTCCGCGGCTTCCTTAACGACGGGACCAATACCTTCGACGAAGCCTTCTTCTTCCCTTTACATGGGGCCTATGGGGCCGCAGCTAGAGATTTCGACGGCGACGGTGACCAGGACATCGCCGCGATTGCTTTCTATCCCGGGTTTGGCGGTGAACCGGGAGAAGGCTTCGTGTATCTGGAAAACACGGGGGGATTTCAGTGGGCTCCAGTTACCTTTAAGGGGCAGGATGCAGGGCGATGGATGAGGCTCGATGCCGGAGATCTCGACGGGGATGGGGATGTCGACCTCGTTCTGGGGTCCTTCGTCGGACTGCTGGAGCGCCATATTCCAGATACGCTCCAGCGTCGCTGGTTGGAGGTCAGTCCATCTATTCTCATCCTGGAAAATACAACAGGGTAAAAGAGGAAGTTGAATTCCAGAACGGCCGTCAGGGCGCCGACGTGCCAGGGGTCTATACCGCGGCGGAACCGATCACGGTTTGAGCATGTCGAGAGCGACGTCAACGATCATATCTTCCTGGCCGCCGACCATTTTGCGCCGGCCCAGCTCTTCCAGGATGGCGCGTGTATCGATGCCATAGCGTCGTGAGGCCCGTTCTGCATGGAGGAGAAAACTGGAATAGACGCCGGCATAACCGAGGGAGAGGGTTTCCCGGTCCACTTGAACCGGTCGTTCTTGCAGGGGCCGAATCAGATCGTCGGCAGCGTCCATCAGGGCGAAGAGATCGGCGCCGTGGTCGATATGCATCTTGTCGAGCACGGCGACTAAAACTTCCAGCGGGCAGTTGCCGGCTCCTGCCCCCATACCTGCAAGGGAGGCGTCCAGCCGAGTCGCTCCATGTTGCATGGCAACGAGGGTATTGGCGACTCCGAGCGACAGGTTATGGTGGCAGTGAATGCCGATTTCGGTTTCCTCGTGCAAGACCTCTCTGAACGCTTTGATGCGAGCTGCCACGTCGTCCATCAGCAAGGCGCCGGCTGAGTCGGTGACATAGACACAGTCGGCTCCATACGTCTCCATCCGTTTTGCCTGCTGAGCCAGTTCCTCGGGGGGCAGCATATGAGCCATCATCAAGAAACCACCTACGTCGAGCCCCATCTTCTTTGCCGCCTCGATGTGTTGCGCTGAGATGTCGGCCTCCGAACAGTGCGTCGCAATGCGCACCGATGCCACGCCCAGCTCGTGCGCGCGATTCAAGTCCTCGATCGTCCCTATGCCGGGAAGCAGGAGCGTGGTCAGCCGGGCATGCTTCAGCCGGTCAGACAGCCCCTCGAGCCATTCCCAGTCGGTATGAGCACCGAATCCGTAGTTGAAACTGGAGCCGGCGAGGCCGTCGCCGTGAGCGACTTCGATGGCGTCTATGCGGGCATTGTCCAGGGCAAGGGCAATTTCTGTGATTTGTTCCTTGCTGTACTGGTGGCCGATCGCATGCATCCCATCGCGAAGGGTGACATCCTGTAAGTAGAGGTCTTTCGTCATGAATCAAGTGGATGTAGGGGTACGTTGAGCCAGTTTTTCTCCCGTGGCCAGAGCGGCCGATGTCATGATGTCCAGGTTTCCTGCATACTCAGGCAGATAATGACCCGCTCCGCGAACCTGGAGGAAAACGGTGGTCTTGAGTCCGTGTCTATGTCCAACCCCTTCTATGAAGACGGGCTTATCGGGGGGAATCTCCTCAAACTGTACGTCCTGGTGTAAGGTATAACCGGGGACGTACTTCTGCACCTCGCCGACCATTTGTTCGATGCTCGAACGGACTACCGATCGATCAGCCGGTTCACTGAGGGTAAACACTGTATTGCGCATGATGAGCGGGGGGACAGCGGGGTTGAGGATAATGATCGCTTTCCCTCGAGTAGCGCCGCCTACGTTCTCGATACCTCTGGCGGTCGTCTCGGTGAACTCATCGATGTTGGCCCGAGTGCCGGGGCCGGCCGAACGGCTGGCTATAGAGGAAACGATTTCGGCGTAATGAACACTGGCGATCTTCGATACGGCCGCCACGATCGGTACGGTGGCCTGCCCCCCGCAGGTTACCATGTTGAGGTTCTTTTCCGAGCTGAGAGCAGCCAGGTTGACGGGAGGGACGACGTAAGGGCCGATAGCGGCCGGTGTGAGGTCGATAATACGTTTTGAGGGGTATTGCCTGATGATTTCGAAGTTGGCGCGGTGGGCTCGCGCCGACGTAGCGTCAAAAAAGAGATCGATGGTATTCCAGGCCGGCGTGGATACCAACCCCTGTAGTCCCTCATGAGTGGTCTTTATGCCCAGGCCGGATGCCCGAGCGAGGCCCTCGGACTCCGGATCTATCCCTATCAACGCAGAAAGGTTGAGAACGTCAGACGTTCGAATGATTTTGATCATCAAGTCGGTTCCTATATTGCCCGATCCGATGATGGCGACGTTGGTTTTGTGCATGCCGGAGAGATTTTTGGTGATCAACGCCCCCCGGTTACGTCGAGGAGGGCGCCGGTGACGTAAGACGCTTTTTCGGAAAGGAGCCACAGGATCGATTCGGCCACTTCTTCGGGGGTGCCGCCTCGTTGCATGGGTACATGGTGCGCCAGGGTTTTAACCCGGTCAGGTTGTCCGCTATCGGCATGAATGTCCGTAAAGATGAGCCCCGGACGTACCCCGTTGACCCGTATGCCGTCTGCGGCGAGTTCTTTCGCGAGCCCCACGGTCAACGTGTCCATGGCGCCCTTCGAGGCGGCGTAATCGGTAAATTCGAAGGCGCCGCCCAATCGGGCCGCCGCAGAGGATACATTGACGATGGCCCCACCTCGTCCCCCGTAACGACTCGCCATGCGTTTGATGGCTTCCCGGGTGCAGAGGACACTGCCGAACAGGTTAATCCGAAATACTTCGTCCCATCGCTCCAAGTCCATGGCTTCGAATCGCGTTTGCGCCTTCAAAATGCCGGCGTTGTTGACCAGGCCTGAAAGGTAATCCCCGCGGCGATCCAGGGTTTCGAACAGTTGCAGGACCTCCTCTTCGCGACCGACGTCACAGGAGTATGCCGAGGCGCTGCCCGCTTTGCTTCGAATACCATCCACGAGCTGTTCTGCTGTTTCACGGCTCCGGCGATAGGTGATGCAGACATGATACCCCTCCTGCGCTGCCCGATATGCGGTGGCAGCGCCAATACCTCTGCTTCCGCCTGTTATGAGTAGCATGTTATTCATGAACGATAACCTCTGGTCAGAGTACTCACCCTGATCATATATCGTGAATTGAAGAGAATAATACAGGATTGAGCAGAATAGTGAAATAAACGGCTAATATTGTGCGTGCCTGGTGGGTCGCTTGCTCATGGGGGCTTGCCGTCCGGGGAGTTTATTGCAGCGCCGGTATGTGAAACTTCTTTCGGTATTGGAGCGGCGTATACCCGGTAATGCTCTTGAACTGCCGGTTGAAGTACGATGGGGTGTTGTAGCCGCTCAAGTAACAGGCCTGTGCAATGGGCATGCCCTCCTCGATGAACAGTTTACACGTATGACCGACTCGAATCTCGTTGAGTGTCTGGGAAAGGGTCTTGCCCGTGCGTTTTTTAAAAAACTTACAGAAGGCAGAGGGACTCATATTAACCGTGGCCGCTACATCGGACAGGGAGATGTTCTCGGTGTAATGGGTCATCAAATATTCGAATACTTTGTTGATGCGAGGCGCATCGCCCGCAGGGAAGGAGGGGGCATAAACTACAGACGCCAGTGCTTTTCGCTCGGTACTTATGGCGATGGCGTCCAGGATGTCGAGGAGGGTCGTCAGTTGCCGATAGCCCGTCATCATCAGCATAGCTTCCAACCGGTCGGCGACCCAGTCGCGCGTTGCGCCGAAGATGTTCAGGCCCCGATCTGACTGGTTCAGCAGTTTTCGGATGTGCGCCATCTCAGGCACCTGGAAGAACGCTTCTCCGAGAAAGGAGCCAGAAAAATGCACTACAATCGCTCTGCAGCGCAGATCCTTCCGACCTTCGTAATACCGCTCGTCATTACGCATGTAATGGGGTAAATTGGGGCCGATCAGCAATAAGTCGCCAGGGTCGAAATACCCGACGTGATCTCCGATCACTCGCTTACCGTCGCTTTCAGCGATCAGGGTTAATTCGTATTCGGGGTGAACGTGCCATCCAATCTCGATGTGGTCCAGAATGTCCTCCTTCAATGCGAAGGAACGATTGGAGCTCAGGGTGATCTTTTCGAGAATCGGGTTCATGCAAAAACTCCACAATAATGAATAACTGGAAGGGGTTTTTTTATTCATTTGGTTCAATATTGTTCATGTCCTGGTAATATGCGGTTCAAAATAGGTCAAACAATAGGCAAATCAGCATTATCCAAAAAGCCTGGCAACCCCTACTTTGTAGGACTACAAACTACCGAGCAACGACATGCTGTATATGAGCAAAGCATACATGAAAGCACCGGTATTAACAGGGAGGATGACGGGACGCTGTACGAGACACCGAAGGGGCCTGTCGACAGGCTCTCGAAGCCCGTTCTACTGGAGTTGTATACTGCTCGTCTCAATGGTAGTCTTCCAGCAACCAGTTTCAGCCCAACAATCGGCCATCGAATTCTGGTATGGCTCCCGGCAATACTTCGGTCAGAACGGAGAACCCCAGCGATGGATCAACGTGCTGGGCAACGTGGCCGATTCAGAGCGGGTAGATACGCTGATCTACAGGCTGAATGATGGGCCTCCGTTCGGATTGAGCCGGGGAAGCGACCTGCATCGGCTGGCAAACCCGGGGGATTTTAACGTAGAATTTGCGTGGTACGAGGTGCACGTCGGTGAAAACGATCTGGTCGTCGAAGCGGTGTATGCCGACGGGCGTCGGGCCCTGGGAGAAGTCACGCTGGTCGTGGAACGCGGCAATACGTGGCCGTTGCCGTACCGGGTTGACTTTTCGGAAGTAGACGATTTACAAAAAGTCGTACAGGTAATTGACGGTCACTGGAGGTTGGACGAAGAAGGCGTACGAACCGTTACCCCCTATTACGACCGGGTTATAGGGGTCGGCGACACCACCTGGCACGATTACGAGGCGCTCGTGCGCCTGACCGTGCACGGGTTTACGCCCTCCGTTCCCGGTCCGCCTACCTACAACGTGACCCATTTCGGCGTAGCCATGAGGTGGAGAGGACACCACTCTGACCCGCATCAGCCCAACCGCAAATGGTATCCTATGGGATCGCAGGGAGAGTTGTTGCTGAAGGCGTTACCCGAAAACAGCCGGTATCGTATCTTATTTGGTAGCGAACACACGACCCAGCCTGGAACCATCGACTTTCCCGTCGAGCTGGGGCAACAACGGTGGGTGCGAACGCAGGTGCAGACGCTCGATACCGATTCCACCCGCTATCGATTCAAAACCTGGCCGGTGGATGAGGAGGAGCCGGAAAAATGGCAGGCCGAAGGCACCGAACCGGGCTCCCTGGATTACCCGTCCGGTTCCTTGTTGATTGTGCCCCACAATAGCGATGTGACGATCCACGAGGTGTCGGCAACCCCGCTGGACTGATACCACGGCGATTTCCAGCCGTCCGTGCACGCGAAGTTGCGTGAGATGACTCAATAATGCGCGTTTTTTGCTGTTTATAACCTGATTGATTCAATATAGTGTTGGAAATAATCAATTCCGTGAAACATACTTTAGGGGATTGCTCCTACTTTGTAGGTACCGTATGAACACATTTAGTTTAACGTGAGCGGCTGCGATGGCGTCTATGAATCATATTCAGGGACCAGGGATATTTCTGGCGCAGTTTATGGGAGATGAGCCGCCCTTCGATACGGTAGATTCGGTCGTTCAGTGGGCCTCTCGTCTGGGGTATGAGGGAGTACAGATACCCACCTGGGATGAGAGGGCGATCAATCTCGATCTAGCGGCCTCCTCACAGGCGTATTGTGAAGAATACCTGGGCCGCGTGTCTGAAGCCGGCCTGTCGATCGTTGAACTCGCTTCGTACCTCCAGGGGCAGGTCATGGCGATGCACCCGGCCTACGTAGAACTATTCCAGCCGTTTTTTCCTGAAGGACTGACCGATAGAGAACGGATGGAATGGGCTACCGAGCAGTTGAGGAAGACGATTTATGCATCGGTTCACCTGAACACAAACCACATTTCCGTACTTTCGGGGGGGCTTGCGTGGCCCTACATGTACCCGTGGCCGCAGCGTTCGGGAGGGCTCATCGAAGAAGCTTTTAATGAGCTGGTACGCCGCTGGCGTCCTGTGCTGGACGCTGCCCTGGATCAGGGTATTACATTCGGGTTCGAACTGCATCCGGGATCAGATCTGTACGACGGAGCAACCTTTTTGCGCTTTCTAGAGTTGGTTGACGGGCATCCTGCAGCATGTATCACATATGATCCGAGTCACTTTTTGCTCCAACAACTGGACTATATCGACTTCATCGAACGCTTCTCCGACCGAATTAAAGCATTTCACGTAAAGGATGCCGAATTTCGCCCAAACGGGCTGACGGGTGTTTATGGGGGGTACCAGGGCTGGGGGCAAAGAGCGGGGCGCTTCCGGTCTCTGGGAGACGGTCAGGTTGATTTCAAGCGCATCTTCTCTCGGTTGACGGCCCTGGGATTTCGCGGCTGGGCCATTCTGGAATGGGAATGTTACCTCAAAAGCCCTGAACAAGGGGCTCGGGAGGGGGCGCCCTTCATCAAACGCCACATCATCGAAGCAACGTCAAAAGCATTTGACGATTTTGCAAGCAGCCAGACGGACCGCCGGCTCAACCGGTCGCTGTTAGGCCTCGACCAGGCAGAGGACGCCGCCGCTCGCTGACCGGCAGCACGTCGAGTGATCACGAAAATTGTGTATTACCCGCGCATCCTTCGATGAAAGGGCTTTTTTAATACTTAGATCCATAACTCGTATGCTCGATACCCAAACGATCACTGACTTGAAGGCCAAGGCAACGGAAATTCGCCGCAGCATTCTGACCATGGTGCACGGGGCAAAATCCGGCCACGTCGGCGGCAGTCTGGGGGCTACAGAACTCCTCGTTGCCCTCTATTACCACCTGATGCAGCACGACCCTGCACGGCCCGATTGGAGCGAGCGAGATCGCTTCATCCTGTCGAAAGGACATTGCACGCCCGTTATTTATGCCGTTCTTGCTGATTGCGGTTATTTTCCGGCGGAGGATCTGAAAACCTTTCGCCGTCCGGGCTCTCATCTTCAAGGACACCCCTACCAGCCGAAAACACCGGGTATCGAGGTGTCGACTGGAACGCTCGGGCTCGGGCTCTCGACCGCTGTGGGTATGGCAGTGGCTGCCAAACGACGTGGGGATACGCATTGTTACTACGTCCTCTGTGGAGATGGAGAAATTCAAGAAGGGCAGATATGGGAAGCGGCTATGTTTGCCAACAAATATCAGCTCGGCAACGTCATCGGATTCGTGGATCGGAATTACCTGCAAACGGACGGCAATTCTGAGGATATCATGCCGCTCGATCCTCTGCGGCCCAAATGGGAAAGTTTCGGGTGGCAAACCTTTGACATCAATGGCCACGATTTTAATGCCATCGTGGATGCCGTCAACGAAGCCCGAACCACCAGAAAACCGTCCATGATCATTTCACGGACGGTAAAAGGCAAAGGCGTTTCTTTTATGGAGAATGAGGTGATGTGGCACGGTACACCTCCCGATGACGAGGTATTCGAACGCGCTATGGCCGAACTGCAATGACCCGCCACCGGGTCTGTCAGCGAAGATATACACGTATTAAGAAAGAGAGTGATGGCTAAGGAATTCAAAAAAACGCGGCAAGGGTATGTCGATGGACTGCTCGAGCTCGGCAAATCTCATCCACACGTTGTCGTACTCGATTCGGACGTTGCAAAAGCAACCATGACGTATCAGTTTGAGGCGGCCTATCCTGACCGGTTCTTCAATTGCGGCGTACAGGAGCAGAACATGCTTTGTGCCGCAGCTGGTATGGCTCTGGAAGGGTTGCTGCCTTTTGCCTCTACATTCGGCGTTTTTGCCACGTGTCGGGCAGGCGATCAGTTGCGCAATGCAATCGCCTATCCCGGGCTCAACGTTAAAATCGGGGCTACCCATTGCGGCATCAGCACCGGGGGCGACGGCGCCTCGCACCAGGCCAACGAGGATATCGCCATTGCACGAGTGATGCCCAATATGACGGTGCTGGTCCCCGGAGATTACGAAGAGGCCAAACAGGCGACGCTGGCCGCTGCCGATTTTCACGGACCGATGTACCTCCGCTTCGGACGAGACAGCTACCCCGTTGTACCGGAAATACACGGCCCATTCGAGATTGGAAAGGCAAAAGAACTGCAACGGGGATCGGATGTGACCATCGTAACAACAGGAATCATGGTCAGCGAGGGGCTGGAAGCTGCACGCGCCCTGGCAGCCGACGGGGTCTCTGCCCGGGTCGTACACGTGCCTACGGTGAAACCGATCGACGAGGAAGCGATCCTTGCGGCAGCGCGTGAGACGGGGGGGATTGTCACGGCTGAAGAACATTCCATCCTGGGCGGCTTAGGCGAAGCGGTAGCCGGAATCACGGCCGAGCACCATCCCTGCAAAGTGATTCGGATTGGCGTGAGAGACGTATTCGGAGAATCGGGGCAGGCGCAGGAGCTCCTGGAAAAATATGGCCTCCGCGCCCGGGATATTATCGATGCAGCCCGACGCATTGTGAATACAACGACCGTGTCGATGCCCTGACCGTGTTCTGGCCACATAAACATCGAAGCCCCTAAGCATGAAAGCGATTGTCAAATACCAGAAAGGACCCGGGAACGTCGAATTGCGTGATGTTCCGGATCCATCGCCTGAGGCGAACCAGGTCCTTCTGGAGGTCGATTGTTGCGGCATCTGCGGTACTGACCTGCATGTGTATCATGACCGCTTCAAAAACTACCCCCCTGTGATCCTCGGTCATGAATTTGCAGGTACCGTGATGGAGGCCGGGGGTAAAGTTGAAGGCGTGGAGTCGGGAGCCCAGTTTGCCGTGTTGGGAGCTACTGCAGTTACTTGCGGGACCTGTCACTATTGTCACCGTGGCGAATTCATGTTCTGCCAATCCCGTCGAGGGATGGGGCACGGAGTGAATGGGGCGTTTGCCCGCTATGCGGTAGCACGGCCCGACCAGTTGTTTCGCGTTCCTGAAGGAGTATCTTTGCAAGAAGCCGCACTCGTGGAGCCATTGGCCGCGGCGGTTCATGCGGTCTGCGATATCGCCGATTTCAGACTCGGTGATGTTGCACTCGTTTCCGGTCCAGGCCCGATTGGCCTGTTGTGTTTGAAGCTGTTGGCGGCGCAAGGTATCAAGACGATCGTGGCCGGCACGGCCGCAGACTCCATGCGGCTGGAAAAGGCGCTGGCTTATGGGGCCGCCCGGGCGGTGGCCGTGGACCGGGACGATGTGCCGGCCGTCATCGCAGAGGAAACCGGGGGGAGGGGCGTCGATCTGGCGTTTGAATGCGCCGGAGCCGAAGCGTCCGTTCAGAACTGCCTGTCGGCGACCCGGCCTCTGGGCCGTTACGTTCAGGTGGGCCACTTCGGTCGTGACCTCACCGTACCCTGGGACCTGATCGCCTTCCGCCAGCTGCGGATCGACGGTTCGGTGGGATACACTCGGGAAACGTGGGAGCAGACGATGCGGATTCTCGAGCAAGGTTCGTTGAAGATTGCCGACGTAATCACCCATACGTTGACCCTGGAGGAATGGAAAGCCGGCTTCGATCTCGCCGAACAGGGCCGGGCGGTCAAGGTGCTGTTAACTCCAGATTCATGATTCTAATCGTCTGGTTTACGTAATGCCCAATTCTTTCGATCAAAGGACAGCCGTAATCACGGGAGCGGGCTCCGGTATCGGTTTTGCTATTGCGCACCAGCTGGCGCTTCAAGGAGCCTCCGTGGTCCTTAACGATATTGACGAAACTCGCTTAGGATCAGCCGCTGCAAAAATTCGAGCGGATGGAGGTCGGGTCGAGGCATACCCGGGAGATGCCGGCGACGTTCAGGTCGTACGAGGACTCGTCAACCAGGCCATCGAGTCGTTCGGAGAGCTTAATCTGGTCATTGCCAATGCGGGGCTTACCCTGTTCGATGACGTCTTTTCTTGTCGCCAGGAGGACTTCGAACGGCTCCTCGACGTCAACCTTCTCGGCACCTTTTTTCTCGTTCAGGCCGCGAGCCGGCAGATGAAGGCCCGAGGTCTCGGAGGCAAAATCCTCTTGATGTCTTCGAACATCGGAGTGAAACCGCACCCCAAACTGGCGCCGTATGGTATGACCAAAGCCGCCTTGAATATGCTGGCTCGTACGCTCGCTCTGGAGCTGGCGCCCTACCAGATCACGATCAATGCGCTGGCCCCTGGAGCTACATTGACGGAACGGACGCTGAAGGACGATGCCAACTACGAACAAATGTGGCAGTCTCTGATTCCGGATGGAAGGGTAGCCAGACCCGACGAAATCGCCGGAGCTGCACTGTTTTTGCTCTCCCCCCAGGCCGATCACATCACCGGTCATACGCTGGTGATTGACGGCGGGTGGTGCGAGACGGGGCTTTATCCCGTCCCGCAATCCCCATCGGTATTGCTTAACCCCAACCCGCTTTCGCCATGAGCCGTATTTCGTACTTATTATTCGCCTGCTTTACCCTGGCCATTACAACCGCCACTGCACAGAAAGGGCCCGTAACGGAGTGGTCGTACGTGTTGCTGGACGATCAGAAAGGGAAATGGGGAGATGAAGCCGAGCCGGCATGGCTTCGATATTTCGGGCTGGACGTGGGCGACATCGATGGAGACGACGATCTGGATGTCGTTTCCGGCCGCTATGTCTACCACAACCCTGGCGGAGATATGGCAGGGGCCTGGGAGAGAACGGCGCTGCCCCGGAATGTAGATGGCATATTGGTGATGGATGTTGACGGCGATCCATTCGCCGATGTCATCGCCCAGGCGCTTCCCGATTTGTACTGGTTCGAAGCTTCCGATCCGGAGGGGCGCACGTGGTCGGGTCGCGTGATCGGATCGGTGCCTGCTACCAGTCACGTCAACAGCCAGGGCTTCGAGCGAGGGCAGATTCTGGCGGGGGGCCCAGAGGAGTTCGCGATAGCCGGCGATGGCAACATTTACAGCTTCCAGATTCCCGACGACCCGGATACAACCCCCTGGAAAAGGACGCTCGTCGCTGCGAATACGTCCGACGAAGGCATAGGACTCGGCGACATCGACAACGACGGTGACCTGGACATAGCCGCTGGACGTCGCGCCGAAGGGGCGAGTGAACCGCTCGTGATGGTGGTCTACCTGAACCCCGGCGATGGTTCGGAGAGATGGCCGTCCCAGGAAATAGGAAACAGCAACCATCCCATCGACCGGGTCGAAATCGCCGATCTGAATGGAGACGGGCGGGCTGACGTCGTCGTTGCCGAGGAACGGTACCCCGGGCTCGCCCCCGACGCCAATCTGTTCTGGTTCGAGCAACCCGCCTCTGGAGAGTGGGCGCGCCGTCGCGTCGTCACGCAGTACTCCATGAATAATCTGGACGTGGCCGACATGGACGAGGACGGAGATATCGATTTGATTACGGCTGAGCACAAAGGACCCCGCCTGGAACTCCAGCTCTGGGAAAACGACGGTTCGGGGCAATTCACCAAACAGGTTCTTGACGTGGGGAAGGAAAATCACCTCGGAACGCAGCTGGCCGATCTGGATGGCGATGGCGACCTGGATCTCGTGGGCGCCGGGTGGGATGAATTTTCGTTCATGCATCTCTGGCGAAACGATCGCATCGATGCACGGTTCGCCTGGAAACACCTTACCACGGAGCACGGAGACCTGCCCATGACCAACGGCAGTAATCAACAAACCGCCTCTCTCGTTGCAGATGTGAACAACGACGGCGTTAACGACATCTTCATCACCGATCGTACGATCGCTCCGTCAGTCATCGGTCTTCTCTATAGTCAGGACGGCTGGGAGCGGCATATCATCGATAACGATGAGTTGCACATCGAGGCCGGATCCGCCGTACATGACATCGACAATGACGGGGATCTGGATCTGGTGTTCGGCGGCGATGGGCAGAGTGACGAAGTCTGGTGGTGGGAAAACCCCTTTCCCGACCTGAATTCGGACCGACCCTGGACGCGGCGTACGATCAAAAAGGGTGGGGGTAACAAACATCACGACCAGATCTTTCATGACATCGATGCCGATGGAAGGGCCGAACTGATCTTCTGGAATCAGGGTTCACGGGGGCTGTTTTATGCTGAAATTCCGGCCAATCCCCACGAAGCCGGCACATGGGAGGTCTATCCCATCTACCAGTACACCGTCGACGGAGAGATGGAGCCTCGCAGTGAGTACCCCCAATGGCGCGGCACGCACGAACACGAAGGCCTCGTGGTGAGCGATATCAATGGAGATGGCCGGGAAGATATTGTAGGCGGGGGGCGATGGTTCGAATTTCGCGACGGGGCGTTTATCGATCACATCATCGACGCCAGCTACACCTTCACCCGCTCTGCAGCCGGCCAGCTCATCGAGGGAGGGCGTCCTGAAGTGGTTCTGACTGTTGGCGACGGCATGGGGCCCCTGGTGCTCTACGAATGGTCCGAAGGGGTCTGGCACAGCACGGTTTTGATGGAAGAAGTGGACAATGGCCACACGCTCGAGGTGGTTGATTTCGACAACGACGGCCATCTGGATATCTTCAACGCTGAAATGCGGTTCGGCGAAGGTAATCCGGATGCCGAGATTCGCATTCTGTTGGGCAATGGTAAAGGGGCGTTTCATAAACACGTCGTGGCGCGTGGATATGGGGTGCATGAAGGACGGCTGGTGGACCTGGATGGCGATGGCGACCTCGATGTGCTCGGGAAACCGTATACGTGGAACGCTCCGCTTCTCAATATCTGGCTTCAAGAGGAACGATAGATGGTCGACTGTGGATGTTCAGACGATATTGCCTGACTGAACGATAAAGAGCTATTCAGTTGATACCTCATGCAACGGTTTGTCTCTCCGTCTCGTATATTACGAGAAGAAGTTACGCAAGTCTTTACCAACTGAATGGATAACGAACGTCGATACAGCGAACAGGAAATTGCAGCCATTTTCAAGCAGGCCGCTGCCGAGGACGCTTCCGAAGAGCAGCAAGGGCATCACGGCGAGGGGCTTACACTCGACGAGATTGAGCGGATTGGTGCGGAGGTCGGCATCAGTGCAGAAGGCATTGCCAGAGCTGCGGCGGCTCTTGAGCGCAAAGCCGTGGTTCCACCCCCGAAGAGGTTTCTGGGCATTCCGACGAGTGTAGCGCGCGTCGTAGATCTTCCCGGTCCCTTTGCGGAAAAGGATTGGAATCATCTGGTTCTGACACTGAACGACATGTATCACGTGCCTGGCACGATCCAACTCGAAGGGTCCTTTCGTTCGTGGTCTAACGAATCCGTACACGTGAGCGTTGAACCCACTTCTACCGGTCATCGTCTGCGGATGCACGCGCAGCACGACGTTCATCGGGCCCTGTTGAGCGCCAGTGCCGTACTCCTCCTGATGGGCTTATTCATGATATCTCTGGTCGCGGCAAAGGGGGACTTTCTCACGGATCTGGATAAAACGCTGGTCGTCTCCTTCTTCTCTCTGCTGGGTCTGGGAGGTTTTGGCACATCGTGGTTTATGCTTCCGCGGTGGCGCGAGGAACAGCAGGCAAGGCTGGATGCCATCGCGGCGACGGTATTGGATCGAGCCACAGCATCTTCCGAGGAGCCTCCGATAGATGCCGCGGCTCCCCTAATCGAACTGGATGAAACGCTGCCTGGTGAAGTGAACGAGCGCTCTGCCAGGCCAGGGCGTCGCGACGGTACCCTCTCTTTGTGCATAGCGGTGTGTCTACTGGCGGGCTGTTCTCCTCGAAGTTCTCACCTCAGTCCGAATAACAACACGCTCGATATTTCGAATGACGGGCATACGCTCGTCCAGGCCGGGCAGCCCTTCTGGTGGATCGGAGATACCGGGTGGGCCCTGTTTCAACAGCTGCGCCGTGAGGAAGTCGATCTGTACCTGGACCGCAGAATGAAGCAGGGGTTTACGGTCATTCAGTCGGTCGTATTCTGGTATCCTCACGGGGGGAATATACCCGTGGGCCCGCATAACGCGCCGAATGCGTACGGGCATCGCCCTTTCGTGGGCACATCGGATGAGCCCGACACAGGGCGGCCCCTGATCGTAGACGGTGGATCGGCGGATTCGCCCAACGATTTCTGGGACCATGCGGATTACATCGTCGATGCCGTAAAAGCCCGTGGGATGTATCTGGCTTTATTGCCCTGCTGGGGGAATGCGTACGTCAACAATCGCATGGAGGGATCCCGCATCGAGTTTACGGAAGAAGAAGCGCGGTCTTACGGCGCCTTTCTGGGAGCACGATACCGGGATGCGCCGCACATCATCTGGGTCATGGGGGGCGATGTCGACCCCGTTCATTTTGGGGATAAAGATCAACGGGCCGTCTATAGGGCCATGGCAGAGGGGGTCGGTCGCGGCGTCTCCGTAAATAAAGTCCTCCGCTGGGATACGCCCCATCCTGATTGGGATAAGACCTTTATGACCTTCCATGCCGTCAAAGCGCCTCGCCAGAGTGGGGAGCGAGGGGGATCCTCATCCGCCTGGTTTCATGACGATCCGTGGCTGGATGTCAATATGATGGAGACGTATGCCTGGACGGACAGGATCTATCCTCTGGTTACCAAAGACGTACAAAAGGCCAACCCGACGAAGCCGACCTTGCTCGGGGAAGGGGCTTACGAGGACGGGAATTATAGCCACGAATGCGGGTGGATCACCCCGTTGACCGTGCGAAGACAGGCATACCAGGCTTTGTTCGCGGGGGCTGCAGGCGTTACCTACGGGCACTGGGCCGTCTGGCCGTTTCGAGGGACGAGTTGCGGGAAGACCTGGGATCAGAGTCTCGATGCGCCCGGCGCCGATCAGGTGGCCGGCACGTTGAAACGATTCCTCTCCGAAGAGTCCGTGATGTCCTACGTCCCCGATTCGACGCTGATAGGGTCCGATCCCGGTAAAGGAGAACTCCGCCAGGTAGCGATGACGGCAAGGGGTAGAAACGGTGCGCTCCTTTATTTCCCTGAAATTCGCCCGACGACGATTGATGTCCGCCGCCTGCCGTTTGATCCCGGTACCGTGAGATGGTTTGACCCACGGACGGGAGACAGGACCGGAGGAGCGTGGACCCCGGAGTTAATACCGCCCTCTACCTGGGAAGATGCTGTGGCCATAATCCGATAACATCAGCAAGGGATGAATGTCCACACACCCTGAGAAACAGTGACCTGCGATTGCAAGATACCTGCGGCTTTAATAGATTGGCTCACTCACCCACCAACCCCCCGATATTATGTCTCTCGTGAGTTTTTTAGTGCTTCTGTTGATTGCGGCCCTGTGCGGCGCACTGGGCCAGGCTCTGGCCGGATATTCCGTTGGCGGCTGCCTGTTGTCCATTGTGGTCGGATTTATCGGGGCCGTATTGGGCATGTGGATGTCTAGAGAGTTGGGACTCCCCGAGCTTTTCATGCTCAACATCGGAGGCCAGCCCTTTCCGGTCATCTGGTCGATCATCGGATCCGCAGTCTTTGCGCTCGTACTCGGTCTGTTCAACAAGAGGCGAAGATAACCGTCAACGGATCCAGCCTTTGATCCTTGCCGTGAGCGAAAAAGGAATCAGGTAGATGGCTACGAGGATGACCAGGACGGGCAAGATAATGCTGGTCGGCCCCCGCACCGCGATCATGTCGGTCATGAATAAAGCATGGGTCATCTGCACGAGGATTGCTGCGAGTGAAATGATAAACAAAGGGATTGCCCAGGCTTTTCGGAGCAACAGGAAAATGCACCCCAGGGTGCCTCCGAATACGGCTATCGCGTACGCTGCGGTGGCCCAGGACGGGATGTCGGTATAGAGCGCGCGTTCTGCTTCGGTCATCGCCTCCAGGGACTCCGGCGTGAGGGTGACGCTCATCAGATAGGCCAGCACGCCGACGAGGTTCCAGACCAGAGCGAGTGCACTGACGATCCAGAAAAAGCGAGTGGGTTTGGACAAAGTAGTGGGTTCATGCATACGATTCACCAGATTGTGTTAACGATATGGCAGGGGGCATCTTCTGCCACCAGGCCCATCATACGGAACGAGGTATGACATCCCGATGACGCCCGGTTCAAAATAGGCAAATTGTGCTCAATTCGGCAAGGTTTGAGGGGAGGCATGACATAGGACTGTCAGTCGCCTCGCCTATATTCTGGCTTCTAACCCGCGTTAAAAGCAGCAAACCTGTCAGGCTTATGGAATCTGATACCACACAGCGGAGGGTCGCACAGAAAGATCTTGTCCCTATTTTGATTTGTGAGGATGTGCAGGCCTCCATCTCATTTTATACGAAAGCATTGGGGTTTTCCGTCACAGGTCGTATGGACGAACTGGGTACGTCGGGCTGGGCGTATCTGCAACAAGGTCCCGTGCGCATCATGCTGGCGAGCCCGACCTACATGCCGGAGCCGGTGAAGGTGGACGGGACGTATCCCCAGGTGTTGTTCTATTTCTACCCGGAAGATGTCCGTGGGTTGAGGCAATCGCTGGTCGAAGATGGGTACGACGTCGGGAGCCTGGAAGAAAGGACCTACGGGATGAGAGAATTTCAAATGATCGATCCGAGCGGGCACATCCTGGTCTTCGGCGAGGACATTGTCGAGCAGTGAGTCCAGAGCAAACCTGAGATCATACACAGGTGAGGGGGGCTGAGTTGTGAGGGGACTGATCATCGGGAGGGCATCCCCACGAAGCCGTACTTTCGTAGCAGAGATTGGCCCTCCTCGGAAAGAACGAAGGCGACAAATGCGTTTGCCAGGCCCGATGACCGGCTGTCCGTTACAGGAGCGATCACATATCGGGCCTGCGGGCTCAGCGTATCCGGGATGGAAAGCGTGTACACCGAGCTCGTATCTGCCCTGAGCGCGTCACTGGAGTACACGATACCTGCATCGGCCTCTCCCAGTGTCACCTTGGTGAGTACCGCTCGTACATTCTGTTCGAACGATACGACGTTGTTTATGACCTGGGCCTGAAAACTGGTACCGGGTTGATCTTCGAGGGACGCCCGTTCCAGGAATTCCCGGGCATAGCGGCCGGCCGGGACGGCCTCGTCAGCCAGGATCAGTTGAATCCCGGGCCGGCTCAGATCGCGCCACGTATCCACCCTTCCCGAGTGGGAAGAAGAAACTACGATGATGAGGCGATTGCCCGTAAATGGAACGAGCGCTCCGGGGTCTATGCGACCTGCATCGACGGCAACCTGCATCTGAGCCGGATTGGCGCTGGCAAAGACGTCGGCCGGTGCACCCAGCGAGATTTGTTGAGCCAGTTGATGCGAGCCGGCCACGTTGAGCACCACGCGCTGGACTGCGTGCATCTCTTCAAATCGCTGCGCGGCTTCCATGAACGCCTCAGCCAGCGAAGCTGCCGCAAAGACGGTCAGGACCGCCTGTCCCTGACTCAGATCCTCCCCGTTATCGTCTCTGGAGTGACACCCCGTACAACCCATGAAAAAAAGGACGGCCATGAAAAAAAGGACGGCCATGAAATAAAGGACGGGTAAAAAAAGGAGGGACGTTCGGAGCGCCATGGCCTGCAAGTCGTTATATTAGAATGCCGGTAACCAGAGGAAGTTACGTAATCTTTGCCAGGATCGTCCTGTACACCCTGTTGGGTTCTCCGTTCGAGTTTCTGGATTTCTTTCCGAGAGATAGGGTTGAACTAAAGGCACTAAGTATGCAGTTCACGATTCGTAGAGCCATTCCTGAAGATGGGCCTGAGCTGGTCGATATGGTCAAGGCGTTGTTGATTGCGTTAGACGACGGCATCGAGCACTTCCACGAAGAGCGCTTTTTGAATGACGCTTTTGGAACGGAGCCTCAGTTTCATCACCTCGTTGCAACGGCTTCAGGAGGACGACTAATCGGGTATACGCTGTACCAGAATTCATACGAACCCAGCCATGCAGCGCGGGGCGTGTACGTCATCGATTTGTACGTAAAAGACGAAGCACGGGGAGAAGGAGTTGGCACCGCGTTGATTCAGGCCGTGGGTCGCGATGCGAGAGAAAGGGGGAAGGAATTCATCTGGCTGGTCACTCCCAGTGATGAGGCTCGAAAGTACTACGATAACATCATGGATATCAGGCAGGACGTTACGGCCTATGCACTTACCGGCGAACGGTTCGAGACGTTTGCCGAGGCTTCTCTTACACGACACCGAAGGGATAACCATGGAGAAGAACGCGATTGACAATATAAACTGGGCATCCATCGTTCTCGAGTCGTTTTTTGTCGTATTAGGTGTTGTTCTCGCATTGACGGCGAACGAGTTCCGAGAGGCGCACAACAATGCGAAGCGGGCCGAAAAGGCGTTAGTGAGCATGTTGGATGAACTCGAGGCCAATCAAACACGAATCCATGCGTCGATCGATTACCACGCGTACGTGATGGACACCCTGCGTGCTTTCACCCGGGCTTACGGGGAGACGACTGGCCGCTATCCTTCCGCCCGTCTCTTCCATAAAGGCTTCTTATATCCGGCTCGTCTCGTTTCCCATGCCTGGGAAGCGTCGTCATCAACAGGCGTCGTAGAATTCATGGACTACGATACGGTGCTGCTTTTATCCCAGCTGTACGAAAATCAGCGGGGTTACGAGTTACAGAGTACAGCGGTTGCCGAGCGCATTTACGAACGTATCTTCGACCAGGGTGTTCATGGAGTAGCGAAAAATTATGTCCATTTGCAGTCTATCATCGTGACGTTCATACAAAGAGAGTGTGAGCTTGCTCGAAGATACCAGGATACCTTTTCGGTACTGATTGACGACGTTCGCGTCGTCGAAGTGCCTGACCTATGCGCGTTTTTTCCGGAACGATGACAGACGGAGAGCTGCCTGGATTGTCGCGCCTTCGATTCCTATTTTAGGGTAACAGTCCAATTAGAACGGTCAAGATTCATGAGAGGCATCCGTATTGCCGCAGTACTCGCCGTCCTTTATAGTACTCCTGTTCCCTTCCAGGCTTATGGGCAGGAAGTTCCCGGAGATCTCAGGGATGGTTTCCTGGGGCGCTTCGAGTACGCTGCAAATCGATACACCCAGCTCGCTGAGGCGCTCCCTGAGGACGTGTATTCATGGACCCCCAACGAAGGGGGTATGTCGGTCGAGCGCGTGTTCATGCACATCGTCCGTTACAACTACTGGTATCCAGAATCGTCTCTCGGTGTTGCCTCACCCGAAGAGGTCGACCTCGATCGTCTCGAGGACATGACGGGCAAAGAAACAGTGCTGGAGTATCTGGGTCCTTCTATGGATCATGTGCGTGAGGTGCTGGACGGCATGTCGGATGAAGAGTTGGCGCAGATCGTATCGCTTTACGGTCGCGACACACAGGGCTGGAATGTACTGCTTCAGCTCCAGGTGCACATGGCGGAACATCTCGGGCAGCTTATGGCGTATTCTCGCGCGAACGACATTGTGCCTCCCTGGTCGAGGTAACTAACTCAAATCATCTTCATAACCATGTTCGATTCGCTACACGCTCGTCTTCGCGAGTCTCTTCTATTTCAGCGAGTGACGGCTATGTGCCGCGTGCTTCTTGCGGTCGGATTCATTCCACCCGGTATCACAAAGATGATAGGGCATCCATTTACGTTGTTGCCCCCATCAACGCCGGTTGGTTATTTCTTCGACGCATTTTTTCAAGCCAGCGAATATTACGCATTCGTCGGATTCGTGCAGGTACTGGCCGGTGTGTTGCTGTTGTTTCCGCGTACGGCTACCGTCGGAGCAGCCCTGTTTTTCCCGATTATCCTCAACATTACGATGATCACTTTAAGCATCGGTTTTGAGGGGACCTGGCTGGTCACGCTGCTGATGCTGGCGGCGAATGTATATCTGCTCGTATGGGACTACCAACGGCTTAAGACACTGCTTCCGAATAAACTGGTCCGAAATGGCATTTTTGGGAGTTATGAATATGTCAAGCAGGCCGGCTTCTGGGCAATGATGGGATTGGTGGCTTACGGGTTCGTTGCCATGCTGGGCGTCGCGAATCTATGGTCGCGACTCGGATTGGGGGGCTTCGTCATGTTCGCGATGGCCGGCGTCGTATTCGGCAGCATCATCGCCTGGCACTTGCAACGAATGCCGGGATCGGACGAAGCGGTCGCATGAAGTCGAGTCGGCATTTTGAGCAAGGGGGAGAGGCGTATGCTCGATTTCGCCCCGACTACCCGCCTCAACTCGTCTCATCGATCGTGCAATACGTCGACGATCGGGCGATGGCTCTCGATGTCGGATGCGGCAATGGCCAGCTATCCTGCCTGCTGGCCCATCATTTCGATCGCGTGTATGCGATTGATGCCAGCGTGAGCCAGATCGAGCAGGCCCGGCCGCATCCGAGGGTTCACTACTCGGTCGAATCGGCAGAGGCAATCAGTCTCTCGAAAGGCTGTGTTTCGCTGGTTACGGTCGCTCAGGCAGCGCACTGGTTCGATCTCGAAGCGTTTTATGAAGAGGTGGAGCGAGTGACGGTGCAGAATGGCTTGATCGCCCTGATCACGTATGGCATCCTGGAGATTGCCGGCCCGGTCAAAGAGCGATTCCGGCGTTTCTGCCTGCAGGACATGGGGCCTTTCTGGCCGCCTGAGCGCCGGCACGTTGAAACGGCGTATGCGGACCTCGCCTTTCCTTTCGAAGAGGTGAACATTCCGATCCACCGTATCGATCAGACCTGGACCTTGAGCGATCTGACGGGCTACATCGAAACCTGGTCGGCGTCGAAACAGGCGCGAGATGCGGGTCGCAACGATGTGATCGACCGTTTTCACGAGGACGTACGGCTCCTCTGGAGTGATCCCGCCCGGCCCCGATCGGTGAGCTGGCCCTTGACGGTACGACTTGGGCGTGTCTGAAGGATTTTGCGTATGTTAGGGGCTGTTCGTCGCTCTCTGCTTTTCGACAACCAGAACCAATACACAATGCGCGATCGCCTGGTCGCTGTGGCCCAACGCATCTACCGGGAAAAATATCCCGAAGCCGACGTCCTGTTTTTGTGCGGATCGGTCGTACGTGAAGAAAACACAGCGACCTCCGACCTCGATGTCGTCGTTTTGTATGATACCCTCCCTCACAGTTACCGGGACTCGTATTACTTCGAGGACTGGCCCGTAGAGGCCTTCGTGCACGACATGGATACGATGCGTTATTTCTTTGTGGAGGTCGATCGCCCGAGTGGAATTCCCAGCCTCATGCAGATGGTTAGCGAAGGCATAGAGATACCGGATCGCACGAAACGGTCAGCTCTGGTGAAAAAATGGGCCCGGCAGGTGATCGAGGCAGGCCCTGAACCCTGGACGAAGGAACGAATCGATCGTTCTCGGTATGCCATCACGGACATCGTGGACGACCTCAGCGCGACGCGCGATCACGTGGAGAAGCAGGCGATTTTGATTCGACTATACGAACAGTTTGCCGAGCATTTTTTCAGAGCCCGAGGAGAATGGTCTGCGAAGGGAAAGTGGATTCCGAGGCGAATGTACCAGGTGGATCCATCCTTTGCGAAGCGCTATCTCGACGAAGTCGATCGTGTATTCCAGGGAGGGCATCCAGACGTGCTGCTCGCCCTTATCGAGGAAGAACTGAAAGCGCACGGAGGCGGCTTCCTCTTCGAAGGCTACCGGCTCGACGCCCCAGTGACCTGGCGGCACGGCCAAGGGAAGTAACCGGGGATGCTGCGGACACGTCCACCTTACTCTGAACCGGTCGTTTGGATACTCTCGAGGCGGAATTGTGTTACTCAGTGATGTTACGCGAACTGTGCACAGCAGGCTGGGTTACGCGGCTTTGCATACCTGCAAAGCCGCTCTGGCAGCACGTATGCGCATCCAGCGCGTAACATCTGTTACTCAGGTGTTCTGTCGCATTTCGAAGGGTATCCCCGTATCTCCGTACTGTCGCACTTTGAAATGGAGGCGGTTGCATTCCTGGATTTCGTTACTCAATTTAGGGTGATACTTCAGTGCTTTCTCTTAAGAACGGATGTTACGCGAACTGTGCACAGCAGGCTGGGTTACGCGGCTTTGCATACCTGCAAAGCTGCTCTGGCAGGGCCTACGCGCATCCGGCGCGTAACATCTGTTAAAAATGTATCGGCAAACACCCATGACGTTATTCATTAGGTCTTTTTATACCCCTCGTCCTATCCCGTTTTTATTGATCCTCGCGGTATTGGCCACTGGGTGCCAGCCGGACGCTGCGCCCACTCCCCCTCCCACCGAGCCGGTTTCGGGCGTTCCCGACTCAGAGACGCGCATCGCCATCGACGTGGGGATCGTAGTCAATGACATGGGAGAAGCCCTCGGATTTTATCGCGACGTGATCGGGTTGCCGGTCGTAGCCGAGGTGAGGACGTCGCTCATAGGAGCAGGTACGATGGTGCAGCTCAGCCACGGAGCTTCATTGATCAAGCTTCTGGAGATGGACGAGCCGCCTGCCGTAGAGAGCCCTGCCGGGATTACTGGCGCTTACGGGCATCGGTACATCACCCTGATGGTTGAGGAAATCGATCCTGTCGTGTCTAAACTCGAACAGGCAGGCACCCCTGTTGCGATGGACCTCACCGAGCTGGGCAACGGGGCGAAGATCATCATGGTGGAAGATCCCGACGGCAATATCGTAGAATTTGTACAGGAGGCGCCCTAATCGTGAACCGTATCGAAACGATGTATAACCTCTGGCCGGCAGGGCAGTCCGATATCGCCGTTCTGGCCCCATTCGTGCGTTATGACGATGCCAGCGGTGCGCTTTGAATGCGGGATTGTGTATATTGGGTCCGAGGATAAAGAGAGAACCCACAGCCGCGAATCCCTAATCGAACCTCGAAAAATATGAAAGCCCCTAGTTATGCCTTGCGCGCCGTCGTATTTGGTGTCGCCGTGTTTATATTTGGCTGCGCACAGACTACTGAATCACCGCCGGACGTTCCCGAATCGCCTGAGAGCGCCTACTCGGTCGTTGAAGTGCGGCAAGGTCAGATCGAGCGGCTGGATCCCCGGCTCGACGCCATCGTGGATACAACGGCCACCCTGGAAGTGCTCGAGGAGGGGTTCGCCTGGTCCGAAGGCCCTGTCTGGGTGCCTGCACAGCAACACGTGCTGTTTACCGACATCCCCAACAACACGGTGTACGCATGGAGTGAAGAAGACGGTCTTCGTGTTTTTCTGCGTCCGGCCGGCTACAACCTGGATGACCCTTTCGGAGGTGAACTGGGCGCCAACGGGTTGCTGCTGGACTCGGAAGGCCGGCTGGTCCTGTGCAACCACGGATTGCGCGCCGTCACCCGGCTCAATGAAAATTTTACCCACACTATTCTGGTGGATCGATACGAGGGCAAACGCCTCAATAGTCCGAATGACGCCGTCTTTAAATCGAACGGAGACCTGTATTTTACGGATCCCTCGTACGGGCTCGAAGGCGTCAACGAAAGTGTGCATAAGGAACTGGACTTCAACGGCGTCTACCGCCTGGCTTCAGACGGCGAGCTGACGCTGCTCACGGACCAGATGACCAATCCCAACGGCATAGCCTTCTCACCTGACGAATCGGTACTGTATGTGGCGCAGTCTGACGGCAACGACCCGATATGGAGAGCGTTTGACGTCACGGAGGATGGGTTGTTGACCAATAGCCGGGTCTTTTTCGATGCGACTTCGCTCAGAGAGGAAGGACGCAGGGGCTCTCAGGATGGTATGGCTGTGGACCAGAACGGTAATATTTATGCAACCGGGCCCGGCGGTGTGCTGATCTTCGATCCCGACGGAACCCATCTCGGAAGCATATTCACGGGAGAAGCGACCGCCAACTGCACGTTCGGTGAGGATGGCTCTACCCTCTATATCACGGCTGACATGTACCTCATGCGTATTCGATTGCAAACAAGAGGGCTCGGATTTCCCGCCGATACCTGAACCTGAACATGTATGCCGGGCCCTTACCTCTTGATGATCTGTCCCTGATTTCGTGTATGGCTTACGGTTTTCCCTGAGCGTTTGACACACAGAGCGTTTGACAGATGAAGCATGGGACAGACAGAGCCTGGATCCCGGCATCAAAACCTGTAGAACCGATGAAAAATTACTCCCGCCGTAATGCACTCAAGAAAATGGCCGGCGTTTCGCTGGTCGGCGCCACCGGATTGGCTTCGCGCGCTGACGCTCGACCCACTCCTCAGCTCAAAGGCAATATCAATCACTCGGTGTGTAAATGGTGCTATTCGGACTTCACGGTCGAACAACTCGCCGTTCATGCCGTGAGAATGGGCATCAAGTCGATCGAAATAGTTGGCCCAGAAGCCTTCCCCGTATTAAAAGAATACGGTCTTATCTGCGCCATGTCCACAGGGCCTGGCTCGATCGCGAGAAATTTCAATCGTGTCGAGCATCACGAGTGGCTCGTGCCTGAATACAAGGTCCGTATCGGCGAAGTCGCCGAGGCCGGTTTTCCCAATGTCATCACGTTTTCCGGCAACCGTGAAGGGATGGACGATGAGGAAGGGCTCGAGAATTGTGTAACGGGAATCAAACAGATTATCGGCGAAGCAGAAAAACAGGGGGTGACGGTCTGTATGGAGTTGCTCAACAGCAAAGTGAACCACCCGGATTACATGTGCGACCACGTCGATTGGGGCGTACGCCTCGTGGACCGCATCGGGTCGGATCGGTTCAAATTGCTCTATGACATCTATCACATGCAGATCATGGACGGGGACATCATCCGCACCATTCGCGACTACAAGGATTATTTCGGGCACTATCACACGGGAGGCAACCCGGGGCGCAACGAAATTGACGAGACGCAGGAATTGTATTACCCGGCCATCATGGAAGCCATTGTCGAAACGGGATATCAGGGGTACGTGGGTCAGGAATTTGTCCCGGCACGCGATCCGATGACGTCACTCAGGCAGGCTATCGCGATCTGTGACGTGTGACCGATGCGTCTATTTCCCGATCCGGGCTGGAACGAAATGTAAGAACCAATGTCAGGGCCTTCGGTATAAAAACCATCTTTCAATCAACGATGTAACAACCTCTATGAGTTCACAATACGGTATGTCGTCTGCTATTCCCGTCGCACACGCCAGTGTTGACGAGCGCGCAGATTTTATCACGAGAACGTACCTGCACTTGTTCGGTGCGATGATCGGATTCACGCTGATCGAGGTGTATCTGTTTATGTCCGGCATTGCAGAGCCAATTGCTTCGGCAATGCTGAGTACGCAGTACGGATGGCTCGTTGTCCTCGGTGGTTTCATGATTGTAGGCTGGTTTGCGAGCCGAACGGCTATGAATGCGACCTCTACAGCCACTCAATACGGAGCGTTGGCTGCATTTGTAGCAGCCGAAGCCGTGATCTTCGTACCGTTGCTCTATATGGCCCTGCGGATAGATCCGACCATCATAAACAGCGCCGCCATCGTGACGTTGCTCGGATTTGCGGGGCTAACCATGGTTGCGTTCATGACGCGTAAGGACTTTTCGTTCCTGGGCGGGTTGCTCCGGTGGGGCTTCATCGTAGCTATCGTGCTTATCGTGGCGAGCATCCTCTTCGGATTTCAATTGGGCACCCTGTTTTCGGTAGCGATGATTGCCCTGGCCGGCGGAGCCATCCTGTACGATACGTCGAATATAATGCATCACTACCCTCAGGATCGGCACGTAGCAGCGGCGCTGTCGCTGTTTGCGTCCGTAGCGCTTATGTTCTGGTACGTCCTCCAATTGTTCATGTCTCGCGAATAAGCATTTGACCCCAACATACCCAAACACACCGGCCAAAGGCGGCTCCCGGTCCTCGGGAGCCGCCTTTTTTCGTTGAGGCTGGGCTGGAAATTCGTAACAGGATTACTCCGCCCTACACATAATGGGTGAAATCCCCGAACAATATCCACATATACGACCCTTTCATGCGCCCTTTTTATGCAATCGGATTTATTCTCACCGGTTTACTTTTTACGGCTCACTGCACATTAGCGCAACAGGGCACTTCGATCCTTCGTGGCTGGAGTACGGATATTTCCAAACGGTCCATCGAGCTGGACGAGTTGATGTCCGGAGGGCCCCCAAAGGATGGGATTCCTTCGATCAACAATCCCAAATTTGTAAGCATCTCTGATGCGAATGCCTGGCTCGGGAATCAAGAACCCGTCATTCTGGTCAGCATTGATGGGCAGGCCAGAGCCTATCCCCTGCAAATCCTGACCTGGCACGAGATCGTGAACGACGAACTGGCCGGCCGGCCCATCGCCGTCACATTTTGTCCGTTATGTTATGCAGCGCTGGCCTACGACCGGCGTATCGATGGCAACGTGCACTCCTTTGGCGTATCTGGGATGCTCAGGCATTCGGATATGGTCATGTACGACCGGGAAACCGAAAGCCTCTGGCAGCAGCTCAACGGGGAAGGCATTGTGGGGACCTATACCGGCAGAACCCTCGAACCGGTACCGGCGCAAATCGTCTCTTACAAACAGTTTAAGGCCGCACATCCGCAGGGCGACGTCCTTTCGAAAGATACAGGGCATCGGAGAGAATACGGGCGCAATCCTTACGTGGGTTACGACAACATTCAGGATCGCCCATTCCTCTACGACGGCCCCTACGACGATCGGATCCGGCCTATGGAAAAAGTGATCACGGTCAGCCTGAATGGTGCAGACAAAGCGTATGCTCATCAGAGAACGCGAAAGGAGCATACCGTACACGACACAATCGGCGGCACTGAGATCGTCCTATTTCACGGCGATGGCGCCGTCTCGGCGTTGGACCGCTCGAAGATTAGCGACTCAAAAGAAATCGGAACTACGGGCGTCTTTCTGCGGGCCGTAGATGACAAAACACTGACCTTTTCGTACGACGAAGGCGTATTCGTCGATGAAGAGACGGGCACAGCGTGGGATGTGACCGGGCAGGCCGTCGCCGGCCCGTTGCGCGGAAAACAACTCACCCCGCTGCCGCACGGCAATTTCTTCGCGTTTGCCTGGTTCGCATTCAAGCCCGGTACGGAGCTGTATCGTTAGTCCGGGTTGCCCAGCGCGACGAAAGACTGGATGCCGGTGATTTCGCGCCCCAGAATAAGTCCGTGGATGTCGTACGTGCCCTCGTACGTGTTTACGGTTTCGAGGTTGGCCATGTGATGAATCACGCGAAAATCGCCCGTGATGCCATTTCCGCCCAGCATGTCGCGTGCAACGCGAGCGATATTGAGCGCTTTGCCGCAGTTGTTTCTCTTGGCCAGTGAAATCATGGCCGGCGCTGCCCGGTCCTGGTCCTTGAGTTGCCCCAGGCGCAAGGCAAGAAGCTGCATCTGGGTGATGTCGGTTAACATGTCGGCCAGCTTGGTCTGTATGAGTTGCGTGGCGGCCAGCGGCAGCCCGAACTGACTGCGGTTCATTACATAATCCCGAGCACGGTGATAACAGTTTTCTGCGGCCCCGAGTACTCCCCAGACGATCCCGTAGCGTGCGTTATTCAGGCAGGAAAAAGGACCTTTTAGGCCTTTGATTTCTGGAAATACGTTCGACTCGGGGACAAAGCAGTCCTGCAGGACAATCTCACCGGTAATCGATGCCCGGAGCGACATTTTGTGGTGCGTTTTCGGGGCAGAATACCCCTCGAACTCTTTTTCGACCAGGAATCCACGGATGACGCCTTCGTCCGTGGGAGATTCTTTGGCTTTGGCCCAGACCACAGCCACATCGGCAATGGGAGAATTGGTGATCCACATTTTGGTTCCATTGAGGACCCATCCGCCATCTACCTTGCGAGCCGTCGTTTTCATAGAGCCGGGGTCGGATCCGTGATCCGGCTCGGTGAGCCCGAAACACCCGATCATTTCGGCGGCGGCAAGCTCGGGCAAAAAGCGCAGGCGCTGCTCTTCCGTCCCGAACGCAAAAATCGGGTACATGACGAGCGAGGACTGTACGGAGCAGAAGGAGCGATAGCCCGAGTCGACGCGCTCGAGCTCTCGAGCGATCAATCCATAAGCGGTGTAGCTGACGCCGGAGCCCCCGTATTCGACCGGGATGGTGGCGCCGAGAAGACCGAGATCGGCGAGTTCGGCCGGTATGTTATCATGGAAGATCTCGTTCTGATTGGCTTCCAGGGCACGCGGCTCGAGTTGCTCCTGGGCATACTGGCGAGCCGCGTCCATGATCATCCGATCGTCCTCCGACAACATCTCCTCGAAAAGGAGGGCGTCATCTATATGGAAGGTGGGTTTCGATAGTACGCGTTCTTTATGCATAAATAGTTTGAGCTGTTTCGGGCTTTATCGTGGGTTCCGTTAGAGTATAAACGCCCGGAATAGAAATCGGTTTAGGTGTAATTCAGGCATCAATCGTTCCTGCTGTTGCGTGGGAAATGAACTTCGCGATAGATGTTTCGTACATCGGTCGCCGAGTGTACTGACAAACCGAGCGCTCATACTTCAACATGAACGTATTAATTATTGGCGGCGGCGGGCGAGAACACGCCATCGCGTGGGCGTTGCAAGAAAGTCCACTTCACCCCCACCTGTATATCGCCCCGGGCAATCCGGGCACGGCAAACGTCGGCGACAACGTAACCCTTCATGACGTTACCGCAGCGATCCAATTTGCAAAGTCGCATCAGGTCGAACTCACCGTTGTGGGGCCAGAACAGCCCCTGGTCGAGGGGTGGGCGGATGCCTTTCGCGAAGCGGGCCTTCGCGTATTCGGCCCGGACGCTGCCGCTGCTGAAATTGAGGGCAGCAAAGTCTTTGCGAAAGACTTCATGCAACGCCACGCGATACCCACAGCGGGATACAGAACCTTTAAGAGCACCCAATACGAGGAAGCCCGGGCTTTTCTCGAGGAGATAGGCGTTCCGGTCGTGCTGAAAGCGGATGGGTTGGCCGCAGGAAAGGGCGTTCTGATCGCGTTGAACATGGATGAAGCCGTTGCAGGGCTCAATGCGCTGCTGGTCGAACAACGCTTCGGCGATGCCAGCGCTAGCGTCGTAATCGAAGAATTTATGACCGGTGAAGAGGTCAGCGTTTTTGTGCTGACGGATGGCGAGCGGTACCTCACGCTTGCGCCTGCACAAGATCACAAGCGAGTCGGTGAGGGAGATACGGGATTGAACACAGGCGGTATGGGGGCGTATGCACCAGCGCCTGTAGCCACGCCGGCCATCATGGAGCAGGTTCGAACTTCGATTACAGAGCCGACGCTGAGGGGGCTCGCAGCCGAGGGGAGGCGGTATGTGGGCTTCTTGTACCTGGGCCTGATGGTGACCGAGGAAGGTCCCAGAGTCGTCGAATACAATTGCCGGCTGGGCGACCCCGAGGCGCAGGTGATTTTGCCGTTATTGCAAGACGACCTGCTTACATTGATCCTCAGGCTGCTGAAGGGGGAGCCCGTACCCGCAGAGGCCAGCACGAATCCGGGCTCCGCCGCTTGCGTGATCATGGCTTCCCGGGGGTACCCGCAGAAGTACGACAAAGGGTTTGTCATCTCAGGCCTGGATCAAGCGGCTGCTGAGAAGAACGTGCTGGTATTTCAGGCCGGCACCGGAGTTGCCGATGACGGAACGCTGCGTACGAATGGGGGGAGGGTGCTGGGAGTCACGGGCCTGGGCCAGAGCCTGGCCGGCGCTCTCGAAACCGCGTATCAGGCGATTGGGATGGTTGACTTCAAAGGGGCCCAGTTCCGACGCGATATTGGTCAGAAGGGATTGGCGCACCTTGTTAAATAATCGCCCGATGGAGGGTATGCTTCATGAACGCTCTGCCGAATTACCTGCATCGTATTACTATAGTCGTGTTTGCGCTAGGGCTAATGACCGGATCCGTCGGAGCTCAACCGGTAGATTCGGTCCTTTCAGACTTCGATGTGGTGGCTTTGCTGGACGCAGCGCATTCGTTCGCTATCGATCCGGCGGGGACCATTTATATCGTCGAGCGGGCCAGGAGCAGAATACGCCGGATGAACCTGAAGGGAGGTGCGATGAGCGTTCTCGGGGGGCCGGGGGCTTCAGAAGGTCAATTCGACCAGCCTTCGGATATCGACCCGACAAATGGCCTGGTTCTCGTGGTCGCGGATGCCGGCAACAGTCGCATTCAACGGTTCTCCCGCGAATTCCTCTTTCTGGAATCACTCGTAGTGGGGCGCTACGAGCGAGCCGGGATCGACTCCAATCCGGATCAACCGCGATATCGACAGGAAGAATCGGTTTCTCCTCATGGATCGGGTTGGCCCATCGCGGTAAAGACGACCCCCAATAACGATACCTATGCGATCGATGCCTACAATAATCTCGTTGTGAAGTGGGATCAGGATCGCAACATTATACAACTCATCGGGGAATACAACCAGGGAGAGGGCGCCCTGTCCCGTCCTGTTGCCCTGGAGCTCGGTCCGAACGAGACGCTGTACGTCCTGGACATCGGTCATGCCTCAGTACTGGTTTACGATGCGTTCGGAGGGTATCTGCGTTCGATCGGGGAGGGGTTGCTGGATGATGCAACCTCGTTAGTGCATCACCTCGATCGACTCTTCATCGTTCTGCAGGACCGCCTGGTTGTCATGCACGAGGCGGGGCGGTTGGATGTCGTCGTGGCCGTAGAAGGACCCGGGCCCCTTCTGGACGTGGCTTTTCACGAGGGGGAGTTGTTCCTGTTGACGGCCTCGACCCTGTTGAAGTGGGATGGAGCCGTTGCTTCGTTGCTGAAACTTGCCGAATAGCTGTCAGTACCTGAATTTTCTGCAACGTACGTTCCCACAAATCACGAAAAAGACAGGTCTCGATTCCTATCGCGCTTCGCTACGATTTCCGTCTAGTTCTTCCCATTAGTTCGCCGGCTCAGCCTTTCCTGCCATGCCGGCTCTCGAGATTGCCCAGTGCGAACGCGCTTGTTGTTTATCATAGCGATTATAACCCTGATTCATGGCTCGATCCGGGCCCAGGATCTGGAGGATTCGGGCCATGGTGAGGGGAGGCGCATCGACGTTTTTGTAGACAGCCTCGATTATGCCGGCGGCAGGGTGCAGCTTGGCCGGGGGTTTATCATTAGGAACAGTGAGCGGGTGATCTTCAGGGAACGAGTGCTCGACGTTGCCTCCTACACACTCGATTATAGAACGGGAGAACTGGCGCTCGTGGATTCCACGGCATCCGGCCTCCTCGTCGTAACCTACCGGGTGTTTCCTTTCGAATTCGCTCTCTCGTACCAGCGGAGAACGCCTCGCACCCTGGAAAGCGTGACGGATACGTCCCAGCTAGTCCAACAGCTAGAGGAGCAAACCGAGCTGGCCCGTGCACGGCCGGCCGATCCATTCGGCCGTTCGAGCCTTCAGCGCAGCGGTTCGATCCGTCGCGGCATCGTCGCTGGAAACAACAGGGACGTTACGGTGGAATCGGGGCTTCGTATGCAACTCGCCGGTGAAATCGTGGATGGCGTTCAGGTTCAGGCGGTGCTCACCGACGAGAATACCCCGATCCAACCCGAAGGGACGACGCAACGACTCAACGAGTTCGACCGTGTGTTTATAGAGATTGCAGCCCGGCAAGGGACCGTCCAGCTCGGGGATTTCGATGTGAGCTACACGACTTCCGAATTCGCGCGGTTCAGCAGAAAGTTGCAGGGCATCCACGCGTTCAGTGCGGTGGGCGCCTCGGAACAGCCGGCCGGAGCGGCGCCCGGCCTGTCGATCGACGTGGCAGGCGCCACGGCACGCGGGCAATTCAGGACCCAGGAGATCGAGCCGATTGACGGAGTACAGGGACCTTATCGCCTCGAGGGAGACAACGGCGAACGGTTCATTATCGTCGTAGCCGGCTCCGAGGTTGTATTCCTGGACGGCGTCCAGATGACACGCGGGGAAACCAACGATTATGTCATCGATTACGCAACAGGTGAAATCACGTTTACGACGAACCGCATCATTACGAGCGATCGAAGGATCTCAGTAGAATTTCAGTATACCTCAAACCAGTTTAACCGGTCCCTGACCGGTGCATCTGTGCAAACTCACCTCTGGAAAGATGCCCGGCAGCGCGCCCGTTCTTCGATAGGGCTGACGTTTTTGAGGGAAGCCGATGGGGATCTCTTCAACGACGAATTCGGGCTCACCGGCATCGATTCTCTACAGATCGAGCAGGCCGGCGACGGTCTGGCGCAGCGGTCGGGGGCCACACCGGTCGAGTTCGATCCGGAAGCTCCCTTCGTGCATTACCAGCGGGAGGTGGTTACGAATGCCGATGGACAACGCGATTCCATTTTCGTTGCTATAGATGCGGCGCCGCCAGACTCTGTAGACGTCTTTCGGGTGCAATTCACCCGCGTTGGCACGAGGCAGGGCAGTTACGTCCGGTTGGGGAGGCAGATCAACGGAATTCTCTATGAATACCGGGGCCCGAGAGAGGGGGATTACGAGCCGATACGGGTGCTTCCCAAGCCGGCCAATCACAACGTGCTCGATTTCAACGCCCGCCTGGAGCCTATCCGAGGCGTGGAGGTGTTTGGAGAGTGGGCGCGTTCGTTCAACGACCAGAATCGTTTTTCTTCGCTGGACAGCGAGGATGACGTCGACTTTGCGTATCAGGGGGGAATTCGGCTCAAGGATGTGCCGTTGAGTTTTGGGTTTGAAGAGCAGGGACTGTTGCGAATCGAATTGCAGCGGCGTCAGATCGGGGCTGACTTCGAATCCTTCAATCGCATTCGGCCTGTGGAATTCGGTCGCACCTGGAACTTGAGCTCTAGCGCGGTGAGTGCTACCGGCGGCGTCGAGGGAGCCGGGGACGAGCGCATCGATGCGCTGGAGGCGGCCCTGTACCTGAATCCCCACATGTCTATCTCGGGCGAACATAGCCGTATTGACCTGGGCGACGCCTTCGACGCACAACGGACATCGTTCGCTGCAAGTGGCTACGATCGGGTGCAATATACCATAGAGTGGATTGCCAGCGACGACCGGATCGAGCAAGAGGAGGGCGCCTGGATACGCCAGCGGGGTCGCGTGAGCTATCCACTTCTCCGGGAACGATTGACGCCGGGTCTCGAATTCGAGCAGGAGCGAAGGGAGCAGCAATCGGCCGGTCGGGATAGCCTGCTGCGAGGATCTCTGGATTTTGTCGAAGTCCGACCGGGCATCCAGTGGGCGACGGAATGGGTGGACGCCCGATTCGGCATAGAATGGCGGAACGAGCAGGATGTCGCAGAAGGAGCGCTCCGGGATGCCGCTACGGCCTGGACCTACCAGGGGCAATTCGACCTACGTCCGGGAATGGCCTTTACTACGGACGGAAGTGTAGGGTACCGGGTCAAACGGTTCACCGACTATTTTCGCATTAATGAGAAGAGGAGTAATAGCGAGTCATTGCTTCTGCGATGGAACTCCCAGTGGAGGCCTTTGCGCCGGGTTATAGATCTCACCACCCGCTACGAAGCCTCTACGGAGCGAACGCCGACGCTGCAAGAAATCTATATCCGCACCGGGCCAGAGTTAGGGCAGTATGTATGGGAGGATACGAACGGGGACGGCGCCATTCAGATCGACGAATTTCTACCCGAACGCACACCGAACGAAGGGACGTATATTCAGACTTTCGTGCCTTCGGACAGCCTCTCTTCGATCATCAGTGTACGAGCACTCGTCCGGTTTCAGCTCGATCCGTCGCGGATCTGGTCTTCAGAGGTTACGGGGTTACCCGCAGTCTTGCGGCACGTGACTGCTCGAACCACGTTCGAGGTGCAGGAAAAAAGCCGGGACGAAGATCTGGCGGCTATCTATCTGTTGAACCTGCGTCGATTTCGCGACGCCACCAACACGCTGAATGGCCGGCTGCGCATCAATCAGAATTTCACCTTCTTTCGTACGATCCCTCGCGTCGGCATCGATCTGGGATTCAGCCAGTTGCGAAGCCTGTCCGAGTTGTCCGCTGGAGAAGAGACCCGTTTCCTCAATGGCTGGAATCTCGAGGGTCGATATGCACTCTCCCGGAGGTGGGGGCTCAGAGTGCGCGGAGAAACGGAAACGAGCCGGCTCGACAGCGAAACATTCGCCTCTCGCAGGTACAAGATCCAATCTCTGCGGATAGAGCCTGAAGTATCGGTCAACTGGAGCCGGCGGATATCTACGGTAGCCGGCGGTATCTGGGCGCGAAAAGACGACCGGGTCGGGCAGCGGGAGGCGGTTGTATGGCGGTTTCCCTTCGAGCTGCAGTACCGTGTATTGAGTCGAACCCAGATTACGGCCCGTTCGGAAGTAGCGATTATCGACCTCAAGGGCGAGGCGCAGGGGCTCGCAGCCTTCGAACTGACGGATGGCCGTGGCGCCGGCACCTCGTACCTCTGGGGCCTACAGGGCAATTTTACGCTCAACACGTATCTACGCCTCTCTTTTGCCTACGATGGCCGCTCTCCTGCCGGAGCGCCTACGATACACACACTTCGCGTTCAGATGAGCGCGCTGTTTTGAGCCACGGCCAGTACGCGAAACGCAACAGGAGATCGATCAATACCCCACAACGACGCCGTCTTTGCGCATCTCGGTGGCGCCGTGGTACACCCCGTTGTCAGAATCCCAGAGTATGGCCTGATAGCCTCCGTAGCAGCAATTTGAAACCTGGACGGTATGACCACGCCCGACGAGGTCGAGCTGAACGTCGCCATGTACACCACTTTCGAGGTACAAGATACCGCCGTCGGTCATTCTCTGGCCGGTCGGCTGACTGCTGCCGTTATGCTGGTAACGGGCCGCATCGCCCGCTTCCTGCACGTTCATGCCGAAGTCGATCAGGTTTGTGACGATCTGCACGTGGCCCTGGGGTTGCATCGGACCTCCCATCACTCCGAAACTGAGGTAGGGTGCGCCGTCTTTCATGACGAAGGCTGGGATGATAGTGTGAAAGGGCCGTTTGCCTGGAGCATATACGTTCGGATGTCCGTCTTCGAGCGTGAACAGGGCGCCGCGATTTTGGAACATGAATCCGAGTTCGTCGGGGACGAGGCCGCTCCCGAGGCCGAGAAAATTGCTCTGAATCAGAGATACCATCATACCGCTCTTGTCAGCAACGGTGAGGTAGATCGTTTCGCCGTGAAGGAGTTTTGGGTCGCCATGGTCGATCTCCTGTAAGGCCCGATTCATCCGAATCAACGCTCGTCGTTCAGCGGCGTATTCTTTCGACAACAATCCTTCGAGGGGGGCATCGTAAAAAGCGGGGTCAGCGTAGAATCGGGCTCTGTCCTCGAAAGCCAGCTTTTTGGCCTCGACCTGAACGTGAAGATAATCGGCACTGTTATGCCCCATAGCCGCGAGGTCATACTCTTCGAGGATGTTGAGCATTTGCAGTGCGGCAATACCCTGTCCGTTTGGCGGAAGCTCGTATACGTCGTACCCCCTATAGTTGACCGACACCGGGTCGACCCACTCGCTGGTATGAGCCTCAAAATCAGCTTTGCGCAGGGGACCGCCGATACGTTGCATATAGGCATCCATGGCGTCGGCCAGCTCCCCCTCATAAAACGCTTCGCGACCGCCGGCTGCGATCGTTTCATAGGTAGCGGCAAGATCGGGATTACGAAATACCTGCCCTTCAACAGGCGGCCTGCCGTCCATCAGAAAGGTATTGCGATAGTTATCCAGTTCTTCGATGACGGATGCCGCCTCAGCAAATGCCCCGGCATCCGTTTTCCAGTACGACGCGATCACTTGCGTGACCGGGAAGCCCTCTCGGGCGTATCGTATGGCCGGCGCCAGTATGGTTTCCATGTCCAGTGTGCCGAAACGCTCGTGCAGTTCGTACCAGCCATCGACAGCGCCTGGCACCGAGACGGACAAAGCGCCGCGCATGGGGATGCCATCGGTGCCGGCTTCAGCGGCCTCACGACGCATGTCGGAAAGGGAAAGTCCCAGGGGTGAGCGGCCGCTTGCATTCAGGCCGTACAGCTGCTCTGTTGCAGGGTCCCACACGATGGCAAACAGGTCGCCTCCTATGCCGCAGCCGGTCGGTTCCATCAGGCCCAGCGCCGCATTGGCTGCGATCGCCGCGTCGACGGCAGTGCCTCCCTCTTTCAGGATGTCCACGGCAATCAGCGAGGCCAGAGGATGGCTGGTGGCTGCGATGCCATTCTGGGCGAGGACCGGGCTGCGTGAGGCCAAAGAAAGACCGACCTCCCGGTCGCCGCGACCCGACTGAGCCATAACTGGGTTCGTTACCATAAGCAGGACTGTCAGAAAAGGAACGAGGGTAGAGAATGAGTGCATTGTGGGAAGAGTCTGTTGCATAATCGGATAGACCGTGAGAGATTCATCCTCTATCTTAACCGATTCCGCTAAAACCTGCAACGATGTCTACGAAGTCCGATGCTCAAAGGCAGTGGCGACTTGAAGGGGGATTATCTGCAAGAGTTCATGTAAAAAGAAAAAGGCCGAAGATGGGCTTCATGTCCATCACCGGCCTTTTTCGGGATATACTGTATGGGTTAGCCGATCACTTGAGCAAGGTGATAACCTGGGCCGTGTTGAACGACTCGCCAACAGCCCGGATCAGGTAGTTACCGCTGGCCCAGACGGATCCGTCGATCACAAACTGGTGGGCCTGCTGTCCTTTGAGAGCGCCGCTGTGCAGAAGGCCGACCATCTTGCCCTGCATGTCGTACACGGCTACCGTGACCTGCTGATCCTGGGCAACGGTTAAGGTGAAGGTGGCCTGGGGATTAAACGGGTTCGGGTACGGCTCCTCCATTTCGTAGGCCGCTTCGAGGGTGCGGAGTACGGCACTTTCGTCGCTGTACTCGAAGGCCCCGTCGAAGTCCACCTGCATAAGGCGATACGTATGAGTACCATGGCCAACGCCCGGTACCGTGAAGGAGTAGCTCTGAGCGTCGACCGTCGTGCCGGCGCCGTCGACCCATCCTACGCGCTGAAAGGCGCCGTCGACGTGTTGCTGTACCTCGAAGCCCGCATTGTTGGTTTCACTGGCGGTTGACCAGCGCAGCACCACGTCGCTGCCATCCAGGATGGCTTCGAAGGACGTGAGTTCGACCGGCAGCGGGTCTGCGTTAACGTAGTAATAGAAGTCGCCGGACACATTGCCCACCACGACATCTACGCCGTTGCCGTCGGTCACGTCGCTGATAGCGGGTGCGCTCTCAGTCCCCGCGTCGAACCCGTCAAAGGGGTTGTCCGCCCCAGTCACCTGCGTGAACATGTTGGCGCCATCGTTCTCGTAATAGGCCAGCGTACCATCGTCGAGGCCGACGACGAGGTCGAGGTCCCCGTCAGCGTCGACGTCACCGAGGGCCGGTTTCGAAAGGCTGGTGACGACGATCCCACTGAAGGGATTGCCCGCGCCGGATTGCTGCGAAAAAGTTGCGCTGGATGCGTCACCGGTATTTTCGAAGTAGAGGAGAGCGCCGGCGAAGCCACCCGCGACCATGTCGAAGTCTCCGTCGCCGTCCAGGTCGGCAAAAATGGGCGCACTGCGGTCGCCGATGTCTACACCGTCCAACGGATTGCCAGCGCCAGTAACGGCGCTGAACGCGGGATTGGCCGCGTCCCCGGTATTTTCATAGAAGAAAAAACCGCCGAGCTCCGCGCCGGCAATCATGTCGAAATCCCCGTCGTTGTCAATATCTACGAAGGCAGGGGCTGTTTTGCCTTCGGCAATATTTTCTCCGTCGAGCGGATTGTCAGAATCGGTCATCTGCAAATAAGAGGGCGATGCGGCAGACCCTGTGTTCTGGAAGTAGAGGAAATTCCCCTGTTCATCACCGCTCACCATGTCGAGATCGCCGTCGTTGTCGAGATCAACGAGAGTAGGCGTGCTGAACGTTTCAGGAAGATTGTTGGGGAACGGGTTGCCCCCCTGACCGGGGGCATTCTCGCTGTAGGCCGGGTCCACGAAACGGATCGTGGGGGTCGTTGTCGAGATTACCTCTACGGAGGTCAGGTGTTCGCTTTGGGATGGGCCGTCAGGTACAGGGCCGGCCCACACAGGCGACGTCAAGAAGATGAAGCCCAGCACGACGAAGATGAATACCCGGCCAGGTAGGTTGCGTTGGATAGGACTATAGTATAAGAATGACATAAGACATCGAAGAGTTTGAAAAACGAGATTCTTTTAAGACTGACATCGCAGGGACGCTGGATCTGAAGGGCGTCTTTGATGCATACACGGTGCAAAGAGATCTGCGTAACGCGATTGACAAGTCAGAAAAAACTGTGCCATGCGAGCTCCCTGGCTTCTGAATGGCACGGTATCGCCATTGTCAATAGTAAAGTCGTTACTTAAAGGATGTGAAAAAGAAACAGAGGCTTAAATTTTTGGAAACGGGAATGAATGGATTGGACTCAGGACCACCAGAACAAGAGATCGGCGCGTAGCCCGGTGATCTGTTGCGACCAGAACGATCCTGGCCTGTGAGAAGTTTCCCCGGTTCGTAGAGAAACATAAGGGGTGCTCGAAGTCAGCCGTTGGGTGTATAATTCCCTCCCTTTCTCCCACCTGTGGAGGACCAATCAGCTGCACAACGGGTTGTATGCAACGTCCTTCGTATTGCAAAATCCACAGTATTCTACTCTTGTACTTCTGGAATGGGGAAGTCAGCACGTACCGGAAAAAGTTCAGCTAAAAGGGGGGTAACGCCCCTTATGAGGCAGTACTACAAAATCAAAGAGCGGCATCCCCATGCTGTGCTGCTCTTCCGGTTGGGTGATTTCTACGAAACGTTCGAGGACGATGCCAGGACGGTGAGCCAGGTCCTCGGCATCACGCTGACGAAGAGGGCCAATGGGAAAGCGAGCGAGGTGCCCCTGGCCGGCTTCCCTCACCATGCTCTGGATAATTATCTCCCCAAGCTGGTTCAAGCGGGGTTGCGAGTAGCGGTCTGTGAGCAACTCGAAGACCCCAAGATGGCGCGCAAGATTGTCAAACGCGATGTGGTCGAAGTGGTCACGCCGGGTGTTTCCTTTCGCGATCAGCTTCTGGATCCGCGTCGATCCACCTATCTCGCTGCCCTATACCGGCCGTCTAAAAGCGGAAACGACGACCGGGTAGGTTTTTCCTTCATCGATGCCTCTACCGGAGAGTTCTACCTGACCGAGGTATCGGCCAGGGGAGTCGACGAAGTCCTTCATACCGTGGCTCCCTCAGAAATTCTGGTCGACAAGCGCAAGAACGACGAGATCCGGTGGCTCCGTCACCAGGGATTCGTGGTGACGCCACAGGAAGACTGGTGCTTCGGTTACGATTTTGCCTACGAAACGCTGCTCCGGCATTTCAAGACCCACTCTTTGAAGGGATTTGGCGTCGAGGACTTTTCGCTTGGGCTGGTGGCGGCAGGAGCTGCGTTGTATTACCTCGGCGAGACGCAGAAGGGGCGTCTCCCGCACGTTCACAAGATCCAGCATTATGCCAGCGATCAGTACATGGCGCTCGATGCCCAGACCAAGCGGAACCTGGAGCTCATAGCGTCCATGACCAGCGGGCGCAGGGAGGGAACGCTCATCGAAATCCTGGATCATACGAAAACCCCCATGGGAGCTCGTATGCTCCGGAAATGGCTGCTGCGCCCCCTTCGCAGTGTGGAGCAGATCAACGAACGGCTCGATGCCGTGGAAGGCTTCGTCACGTCCGATTTTCTCCGAAACTCGTTCAGGGACATCCTGCAAGGCGTGGGGGACCTTGAACGCCTGGCGGCCAAAGTGTCGACGTCGAGGGCAACACCCCGAGAGCTGGTAAGCCTGAAATCGACCCTGGAGGCCATTCCGGAGATCAAGTCCACGCTCTCGAGCGAAACGGTTCTCGTCCTCAAGGCTCTGGCCGATGCACTGACGACCTGTGATGAGGTGGTCGAGCTTGTCGCTCAGGGCATCGCGGATGAGCCGCCGGCTCAGTGGTCTGAAGGGGGGTTCATCCGCGATGGATACAATGCTGAGCTGGACGAGCTACGCACCGTATCCCGGTCCGGAAAGGATTGGATCGCAAAGCTACAGCAGGATGAGATCGATCGGACAGGCATCCCTTCGCTCAAGGTGGGATTCAACAAAGTATTCGGTTATTACCTGGAGGTCACCAACGCTCACAAGGACAAAGTCCCGGACCATTACATCCGCAAACAGACGCTGGTCAACGCTGAGCGCTATATTACGCCGCACCTCAAAGAATACGAGGAGCAGATTTTGACCGCCCAGGAACGTATCAATCATCTCGAGCAGACGCTCTTTCAGGACTTGCGCGACGAAATCGCGATACACACTCCGGAGCTGCAGGCCAACGCAATCCGTGTTGCCATGTTGGACTGTTTCGCCAACCTTGCCGAGGTTGTCGTGCAAAATAAGTACGTCAGGCCCGTTGTGCACGATGAGCGAGGGATCGAGATCGAGGAGGGCCGTCACCCCGTAGTGGAGAAACGCCTGCCGGCCGGGGAGCCCTTCATTGCCAACAGCATTTGCTTGAATCCCGATGAACGGCAGATCTTGATCATTACGGGCCCCAACATGGCCGGTAAAAGTGTCGTGCTCCGGCAAACAGGTCTCATCGTCCTCCTGGCTCAGGTCGGCTCTTTCGTGCCGGCTGAAAAGGCCAGGATCGGGGTAGTGGATCGCATCTTCACTCGTGTGGGTGCTTCGGACAATATGTCGGCCGGCGAGAGCACATTTCTCGTCGAGATGAACGAGGCGGCCAACATCTTGAATAATGCGACTCCCGACTCCCTCATTCTACTGGATGAGGTCGGGCGGGGCACGAGTACCTTCGACGGATTGTCCATAGCCTGGGCCCTGGCCGAATACCTGCACGAACAACCATCCGTAGCCGCTCAGACGTTATTCGCGACCCATTATCACGAATTGAACGAGCTTTCTCTTCGATATCCCCGCGTTTTCAATATGCGGATTCAGGTGAACGAGCACAATGGAAAGGTCATATTTTTGCGCAAGCTCGTGCCCGGCGGGGCGGACCACTCGTACGGCATCGAAGTGGCGCGGATGGCCGGGTTGCCGGCGCCCCTCATCGAGAGAGCTCAGGAATTGCTGGCTCACCTCGAATCACAGCAGTTGGCGATGGGCGAGGAACAAGGTAGATCAGAGGGCGCAGAGGAGGATGGAGAAGAAGGCAGGGGCGGCCCCGACGCGACGTCGAGGTTTTCCATGGAGGATGTACCGCCTGTACAGCAACTGTCATTATTTACCCCCGTCGATCAAGAGGCCCTGGAGGTCGCCGACGCGATCAGAGCATTGAATCCGGACGGCCTGACTCCAGTGGAGGCACTGCTCAAACTGGTAGAGCTGAAACGGATGTTGGAGACGAAGTAGGCCCGCGTGAAATCAAGGTTTATCGAATACAGCCCGCTCGAAGTCGCGCCAGGAAATGATCGTTTCGTTGCCCAGGTCGTCCAGCACATAAATCCCGTTATTGTCGTCGTCCACATCGTTGGAATCACGCAACTCGTACGCGCGGCCGTCGAACAGGGTGATCTCGGAAGCCCGGGACGAGATGCGCTCGATAGAGCGTATGTTGATGAACTGGATCTCGAATTCGATATCTTGCATGATTCCGTTGAGGAATTCCCAGGTACGATTCTCGTCGTCATCCCAGCGGATCTGACCGTTGTACGCCTCGCCGTCCCGCGTATACACGACCCCGAAGAGGTTGCCGGTCGAGCTGTAGTCAGCGAATCGGGGAACGTAGGAAGGCTCGGTGAACACTACCTCTTCGAAGTCGTCCCAGTCGATCTCGACCTGCCCCAGGGTATTATCGAGGACCAGGATGCCGTTGTTATCGCTGTTCACATCGTTCGTGCCGCGGAGGACAACTTCCTCGCCGTTCTTGAGGATGACATAGGCGCTGGAGGAGCTGTTGCGGCCAATCACGTCGATCGTTTCAAAACGGATCTTGCGGCGGCGGCCTTTATCGTCGCCGTCGAGGATGTCAGAGGTAAGCACCTCGTCGAGATCCCAGCAGATGAAGCCGGTAAATTCGTACCCGCTCCGGGTCAGCAGGGTACCGTGCAGTCGGTCGCCGTAGGCCGAAAATACAGAGCTGGGCGCTTGCATGAAGTCGATACGGGCGATGTCACGCCAGCGAAGTTCGATTTCACCGCGATTGACGTCCTCGACGAGGATTTCGCGCACCTCGTTGCCGATGTCCGTCGATCCATGCCGGAAGATCACCTCCTCGCCCGATTGAAGGGTAAGGAGCGCTTCGTCATTGCCCAGCGGCTCCAGCGATTTGACATACCCGAAGCGAATGCCCGAGGTGCGAGTGCCAGCTCCTCCGTTGTATCCCTCTTCCTCATATACCGTGACGCCAAAGACTTCGATGCGCTTTCGCCGGCGTTGCTGCCTGTCCCCGTCGGGAATCACCTTCGAGCCATGAAGAATGTCCACCCAGCTCGCCTCGTTCTTGTCCCATCGGATGAGGCCCTCGAAAATTTCGCCGTCTTCGGTGGTTACCTGGCCGTAGATCCGATCCTGCTTGATACTGGCAAACGTGTCGGAAGGGGGGGCGGAGCATACAAGGACGATGAAAGATACGGCGAGAGGGAGTGAAGGGTATCGCATCTTGGAAGGGTTTGGGTTTACACGAACCTGGAAGCATATCCTCGCGCCGAGGATTACCCAGTCTAAAACACACGGTATACGATAGATATGCCGAAATAGTTACACTACACACTGCCTGCTTCCCACTAAACTACTTCGCAATCATAATGATCTATTCCTTCAAAGGCCTTACGCCCATGTGGGGACCCACAAACTACATAGCTCCTTCGGCAGACGTACTGGGAGATGTTGCGATGGGGCCGTTCACGAGCGTATGGTTCAACGTCACCATTCGAGGTGACATTCACTCGATCCGCATCGGGCGAGAGTGCAACGTGCAGGACAACACGGTCATTCACGTGACAGGCGGCACGGGCCCCGTCCACATTCAGGACCGGGTAACGATCGGTCATGGGGCCATCGTACATGCGTGTACGATCGAGCGCAATGTGCTCATCGGAATGGGCGCCGTGATCCTGGATAATGCCGTCATTGGCCACTCGAGTATTGTCGGAGCGAGCGCGCTGGTTACGGCAAGGACGGTCGTGCCGCCCCGATCTCTCGTTCTGGGCGCTCCAGCTAAGGTAGTGCGTGAACTGACCGACGAAGAAGTGTGGTCCATCAACCGGTATGCTGACAACTACTTGCGAAACAGTGCTGCGTACAAAATGGACCGCCTGAACACGCGGTGATCGTAGCCAGTTGTCCGATCTGCTCATGTTTGAAACCGGGAGCCGGGAATCGTGGCGGCGTCGCCGCGAGCCCCGTTCCGTAAGCCATCTCGAAATACATTGGCTTTATGTTAAGTTTTTTCGATCTTGAGGGCATCTTGCCGAATTGTGTAACTCGATACGCTAAGCTCTATGAACGTACCGCTGATTATTCGCCTCAGTATCATGATGTTTGTCCAGTACGCGATCTGGGGGGCCTGGGCGCCTACGCTCGGGAATTACATGGGCACCGAGGCCATCGATATGGGTGAATGGATCGCTGTTGCCTATTCGCTAGGTCCGATCAGCGCCATTATCGCTCCATTTTTCCTGGGCATGGTAGCTGACCGATTTTTCGACTCGGAGAAAGTGCTCGGCGTATTGTGCTTGATCGCAGGCGTCGCTATGCTGGCCATGCCGCAGTTTGCCGGGACAGACCTCTTCTTGCCTTTGCTGTTCGTTCACGCGTTGTGTTATTTTCCGACGCTCGGGCTGACGGCTTCGTTATCATTCCATCACCTGACCAACCAGGAGAAGGAATTTCCCGTGGTGCGGGTCTTCGGTACTATCGGCTGGGTCGTCATGGGCTTTACGATTGGCGGCCTGCTGCAGGCCGACTCGACTGCTCTACCGCTCTTCATCGGTGGCGGTGCTTCGTTATTCCTGGGTTTGTACAGCTTTACGTTACCGCGGACGCCTCCTCCTTCAGCCGGCCAGAAGACGAGCTGGAAGCAGATTGCAGGCTTCGATGCCCTGAAAGAGCTGAACTCGCGCTCATTCATCGTTTTCCTCGTTGCTGCGACGCTCATCTTTATCGCCTTCGGGACGTATTTCCCTTATGCGCCGCGTTATTTCGCTGCCATCCACACCAGTGTCAACCCCGACCACTTCGCGAATCCGAGCTTCGAGATGGCCTTCGGTCAGTTCTCCGAGATCTTCTTCATGCTCATGATCCCCTTTTTCTTCGCTCGCCTCGGGGTGAAATGGATGCTCATGCTGGGTATGCTGGCGTGGGTAGCACGGTTCACGTTGTTCGCCGGTGCAGCGTTGAGCGGCACGTTCTGGTTGATCATGCTCGGCATCGCCATCCACGGCATTTGTTACGATTTCTTTTTCGTGACGGGTCAGATTTATATCGATAAAAAAACGTCGAAGGAGATTCGCGGCCAGGTTCAGGGCTTGCTGGTCCTGCTTACACAGGGTCTGGGCTTCTTTCTCGGGACGCAGCTCTCCGGGCTCTACGTCAACACCTACGGTGAGGGCGGCACCTTGAGCCTTCAGCAATGGCAGATATTCTGGGGCATCTTTGCGGCTGCAACGCTCGTATTCACCTTCTTCTTCTACTTCATGTTTACCGATACGGCTGAAGTGAGCGAAGAGGAACTCGAAAAGATGACGATATGAGACCGCTCAGTATACTGTTTATTGTGTTTTACTGTCTGAATCCGTCAACCCTCCGGGCGCAATCTCCGGCCGAAGTGCCGGCGACGGAGCAGAAACGGGTGCTGGCCATCCTCGGCGACGGCTGGCACCGTGTGGCCCCGCTCGACCGCCACCTGGTGGGTAAGCTTCGCGATGCCGGCTGGGAAGCAGTCGTTATTATGGATTACGACGTGCCCTGGGAGACGTTCGGGGGCTACGACCTCATCATCCTCAGCAGAGAAGGCCACGAATTTGTCGAGTACTACCGGCATCGGGATACCCATCCGGATCGCGAAAGAGGGTACTGGCTCACCCGGGAGGAATCTCTCAAGTTCGTCGAATACGTCGAAGCGGGCGGGCGCATGTTGCTCTATCACGACGGCTTCGGCAACTACCCCTGTGATTACGGTCCGGCTATCGTGGCGCGGTCTTGTTTTATCCGCCACCCTAAAATCGTTGAAATCACAGTTACGCCGACAGGCGCCATGCCCGAGCTTACCGAGGGGGTTACCCCCTTTGTGGTGGCCGATGAGGAATACGAGGTCGACATGGACGAAGCCGAGACCTCCGTCTTTTTGGAAAGCCATTCTCCCGAGCACGGCCGGTCGCCGCAGGGATGGGCGCATACGTTCGGCGAGGGTAAAGTGGTGGTGCTCATTCCCGGTCACCGGATGGCTACCATCGAGCACCCGTTGATCAACCGTATCGTGCAGAACGCCTTCGACTGGTTGACGGAGTAGTCTGCGATCGAGAAGAGGTTCAATGCATTGCCCTGTTGGGCGCCATTCTATGGCCGAGTTCGAGGCACGCAGACCCGGTGTCGTCTACGCAACGAAGGCTGGTGTCAAAAAAGTATCCACTCGTTAGGTATGGTGCCGGTCTCGCGTACATATACGTCGTAATGTATGTAGTTCGATAGCCAGATTTTACGCTCTGGTGTCATTGTACATCTGTTAGATCAGAAGTATGCTGTCCGCTTCCCCGGGCGGTAGCCCCCTTGTGACTTCTCCTGCGCTACATGAGTGAGACCCTTACCTACAAAGAATATGCTGAGCGCATCAAAGCATCGGATCGCGAGGCATTCAGTGCGTTGTTCAACGCGCTGCGAGAGGCGCTCCTCAGGTACGTACGCAGCATCGTCAAAGACGAAATGACGGCGCACGACCTGGTCCAGGACGTATTCCTGTCCCTGTGGAAGCAACGGGCGTCCCTGGATCCGTCCAGGTCCCTGAAGGCGTACCTCTATCAAGTGGCCAGAAACAGAGCCATACGGTTTCTGCGGGATGAGCGAACGCACCATAAGAAACATACAGAGATCAGGATGCAGAACGACAGACACTTGCCTGTAGAAGAGTGGCCCGATGCCGGACTTGAAAAGGACATGCTGGTCATGAAACTGAGGAGCTGGGTGAATGAACTCCCGGATCGACAACGCGAAGCACTGGAATTGAGTCGTTATCAGGGATTTACGCACAAAGAAATTGCGGAATTGATGGGGGTATCGCCCCGTACAGTGAATGCCCATATTACGCTGGCGATGAAAAACCTACACCGTATCATCGAATCCACTGAACCTATCCTCCTGGAATCATGAACGAAAAGAAACAGAAAACCTGGCCTTTAGACGTCACAAATGGCGTCCGCAGGGATGGAGTCGCTCAAGATGTCAGGACGGTACGCATATGGGCATTGCTGGGCGCCCTCGAAGCGGAGGGTTTTGATGTGCCGTCTACTTCCGAGGCATTGGCCGATCTCGAAGCACGCATCGATGCGGTTTCTACGACTGCCAGTACTGGCATACATCGTGCGACCGATCGGTCGCCGATTGGCCGAAAGCGAACACTTCGGGGTTGGTTTTACCTGGGAGCCGGCGTTATAGCCGCATCCGCCTTTCTCGTTGCCTGGCTGTGGAGTATGCCGATTAGAGTAAGCTCCCCTGTCGGAGGACAGCCGGCGTTTGTCGAACTTCCCGACGGGTCGGGCATACAGCTCAATAGTGGATCAACCATAGAATACCGCCGAGGATTTAAAATCTGGCCCCTTATGCCACATGAGGAGAGAGAAGTCGAGTTGTTCGGAGAGGGATTCTTTGACATCGAACGAGGCGGAGCCCCATTCATCGTCACCACGTTTAATGCTCAGATTACTGTTCTGGGTACGGCTTTTAATGTACGCGCTTATGGAGATACCGAAAACGCTGCAACACGCGTGACGTTGGAGCACGGACGAGTAAGGGTGGAAGGCGAGTCTGGCAATCACCAAAGCGTGCTTCTCACCGAACAAGGGCAGGTCGCTGTGGTTCGAGCCGAAAACGCTGCTGCTGAAATGCCTTCGGACGAATCTGACCTTCTCGAGTGGCACACTGCGTGGCGCAATGGCGGCTTCGTCGTGCTGAACGAATCGACAGAAGCCATGATTGCCGAAATCGAACGGCAATATGGGGTCGAATTACAGGTGTCTGATTCGCTGGAGCTCATCCCGATGAATTTCATCTACAAGAACGATCGGCCGGCAGTGGAAGATGTATTGGATCACCTGTGTATATCGACGCCCTGCGTGTTTCGGGAGAATAGCACGGGTTATGAGCTTTTGCGGCCGATAGCTCCCTGAACCCCTACGGTAGCGAACGAGCGCGTATCACACAGAGCGGCGTGAGAAACATCGCATCCATATCCTTCTGGTTCAGCGTACTGGTCGTTATTGAACTGTCCGGGTTCGTTCAGACAGCATACGGGCAATCCCCTGCTCAGGAAACCTACACAGTGGTATTTCATGGCACCCCGCTGGGTCAGGCGCTTCTGGAATTTACTACAATGGCGCCGATTGACCTGGTGTATTCCCGGGACCTGGTCGAAGGCAAAGTCGTGTACTGCCGGCGTAGGGAGGCCAACGTGGAAGTCATTTTAAGCTGTATGCTCGCTTCCACGGGTGTCGACTACGTTCGCTCCTCGACCGGCACCTACATTTTGTTGCGGTCTACGCAAATCGAGCCGTTATACGGCAACCTGGCTGGTATCGTATACGATGCTAAAACGAAGGAGCCTCTTCCTTTTGCCAACGTTTTGCTTGCGGATGGAGCTTCAGGTACCAGCACGAATCAGGACGGTCTGTTTAGTTTTGCCAGCCTCTTGTCCGGCGCTCATCCGGTCATGGTGACCTACGTAGGCTATAAACCGGCTGTGGATACGATATTGATCCATCCGGGGGAAAGCAACCGCCATGAATTTTTGCTGGAGCCCCATCACGTGCAAGTGGATCCTATATTGATCAACGGGGTCACACAGAGGCTGCCTTCGCAGTCCCTGGGTAGTGGCGAACTGAGTGGAGATCGCTTCACTACGCTACAGGGAGCAGTGGCTGTAGACGCGCTGCAGGGCGCGAGCCGGTTGGCTGGAATCGCCATTCAACAGCCTATCGCAGATCTACACATCCAGGGTGCGGCAGGGAATGGGCATCTCACGTTGCTGGATGGAGCGTTGGTTCGAAACCCGGTGAGTCTGGGGAGGCATCTCGGCGCCTTCAGTCCACTGGCGCTCCAGCGCATCGTCATCCAGAAGGCCGGCTTTGAGCCTCGTTACGGGAGCCACCTCGTCGGACGCGTAGACGTCGAGCACGACCTGTCAGCTGAGCGCCCCTTCGGTGTGAGCTCCATGCTCGACCCGGTTAGCCTGAATGCCAGGTTGAGCAGTCATACGCCCCTCGGGCAAGAGCGATCGATGACATTCATGGCGGCAGGGCGTGTGAGTAACTGGAACGTGTATGAAGACAGGGACGTCCGTTCGCTGCTCGATACCTGGAGTGCCTTCGATCCTTTTATCACTTCGATCTGGGCAGGAAGGGCGGTAAACGAAACCAGCCTCGAAACGATTCAGACCCGGCCAGATGTTCAATTCTCCGATATGCATCTGGCGGCACGGGTAAAGGTGGCTCCCTTTCATAATCTGTACGTGTCGGGGTACCGGGCCATTAATGAGCTCTCAGCCGAGCGAAGTGCCATACATAGGGGGCAGGCGAGCGACACGGGCGCCGATCTGCTCATGCTCGCGCGCAGCGACTATAGCTGGCATAACTGGGCAGGGCAAATCCGGCATAGCTGGCTGGTGGGTTCTCGATCCGTACTGACGACTCAAGTCGTGGGAAGCTGGCATGACTCAGCCCTTTCCTATCGGGCATATAGCGAGTCTATCGATGCGACGGCCTCTCCAGGAAATCCCGTTGTCCTCTTTCAGGATTCGTTGGAGATGCGTGTCGAATCCACTGAAAAACACTCCATCCGTGAACTAGGAGTGAAGGCCGTGTTTAATCACAGTATTACGGTCGATCACGATACAGAGTTCGGTTTCGAGGCTCAGCATACCACGGCGCATTTCGATGCATTTATGCCGTTTGTCGATCGGATCAGTGCGGATCCATCCTCATGGCTCCTCTCGGGATTTGCTCAGAATCACATCTCGGTGGGAGGAGGTGTGGTGTTGACTCCCGGTTTGAGGTTTACGTACGTGCCCGTCCGCCGAACCATGTATGCCGAGCCGAGGGTATCCATACGTTTCGATGGGGGTGGGCCCGCACTGGGCGATTATGCGGTCCGGTTATCGGGAGGTCTGTACCGCCAGTTCGTTCACCAGTTCGAACTGACGAGTTATGGGACAGTCACTGTTGTGCCCTATTCATTGTTCTGGCTGCCCGTAGAGGATACCGTTGCCCCGTCGAAGGGATATCATGCTGCTATTGACTGGCTCTTGATGCCTTCTCCCGAGTGGACGGTTCGAGCCGAGGCCTACGGGAGATGGGATACACGAATAGTGACGATGGACTATGCCCGCGTTCAGAATCTGGATGAGGACAGGCTGGATAGGCAGCAGGCAGACTTTGTCGTCGAGTCTGACGGGCGAGCGATAGGGGCGAGCCTCGGAGCCGGCTATGAGGGCCGGCGAATCTCGATGCACATGACGTATACCTTGAGCGAGGCAGTTCAGCGGTTTCCGGGACGATTCGAAGAGGAGAGGATTTCTACTCCCTGGAATGTTCCGCATACACTATCGGCCGATCTGCGCTTACGCTTCGCCTCTGCTACCTCGTTGGAGGCCGTGTGGACCGCACGCTGGGGGCAAAGCTGGGCCTTCCGAAGGGCGTATTACGATGTGTATGCGGTATGGAGGCCCGAACCGCAACCCCGTATGCCCGGCTTTATGGATCCGGAGCATGACAACTTGCCTTCATACAGCCGGGTTGATCTCGGATTGACGCAGCGATTTACTGCGCTCGGACTTGAAGGGCGTCTGCAACTTATGGTGGTCAACGCATTCGACCGAAAACATGTATTCGATCGCAGCCTTATGCCCGTGCAAGACCGATATCAAGTCGCATCTCGACCCCTTCCGGGCCGGCACCTGACACTTTCCTTGCGCATCGATTACTGACAGATGTTCAGAGTGTGTACTTCCACAACATTCGTTATCAGGGTAAAGATGCGTTGGTGACCACGGCCAGGGGCCACGTCTTCAAGGCATCTTTGAGGCCAATAACCGCATAACCGGCCCGGTCTTCTGCGTCGATGTACTCTCCAGTATGTAGGAGGCGCCACCCGTCCTTGGGAGCGCCATAGGGAAGAATAATATGAGTGTCGAGCCAGCTCTCTTCACCGAGGGGAGAGCGGGGGGTTCCTTGCAACAGGCCATACATGAGACGGGGCGCCAGGGTGATGGCTATCAGATCGTTCGCCTGCCGTGCAAACGCGCAAATATGGTCCGCATTTGTTCCTCCTGTCTGTATTGGCATATAGGCTCCCTCTCGAAACAGCGACTCGTATTTTCGCCTGAAGTTGAGTGTTCGGTAGGCAAGGTAGAGTTTAATCGTCCCATTTTCGGCCGTATCGAGGAGTTCGCGCGCCATTTGAAGCCTGTTGCCGGCCTCTTTTTCCCTGAGGGCGTCGAGCAAGTTCGTTCGGTATTCGAAATCGACAGGGCGTCTGTTGTCGGGATCGACCAGGCTGTAATTCCATAATTCCGTGCCCTGATACAGGTCAGGTACACCGGGAGACGTCAGTTTGAGAAGTAACTGGGAGAGAGAATTGAGCCGCCCGAAGAACGCAATTTGTTCGAGTAGCGGCATGAAGGACTCGATGAAGTCCTCGTTATTCCATATCGAGGAGATGAAGTGGGTCACAGCGCTGGCATACGCCTTATGCGGATTCGTCCAGTTGCTGTTCGTTTTCGCTTCATTGATCGCTTTGTGGAGATAGGCGACGATGCGCTCCTGGAAGGTCTCCTTTTCGTCTGTCAGGGGGTCGTAGGCACCTAATAGGGTCTGGTAAATCAGGTATTCGTCGTTGGGCGTGGGGGCGGGCTTCCCGTTGACCGAATCCCTGGCGCCGGCGTTGATTGCGGTCCATGCCCTGAGGTATTGATACCATCGCTCAGGCATCTCTGATAACACGTTGATCCGGCACCGAACGTCCTCGCTTCGTTTGGTGTCGTGCGTCGAAGTGGACAGCATCGTGTACGGGTAGCTCTCGAGCTTTTCGAGATTATGCGTATGAAAGTCGTCAACCGATATGCCAAAATGATCCGGGTGCCCGCCCACTTCGTTTAATGAAACCAGGCGGTTGAAGATGTAGAATGCGGTATCTTCCATACTCTTGGCCATCACCGGCCCGGTAATTTGCTGGAACTTCATAACAAAGTGGCGTAATTCATCGCGTACAGGTTCTTTGAATTCATCGAAGTTACGCATGAGCAAGATGTCGCATAGAAAATCGAAGATGCTGCCCGGTACGAGCGGGTTGTTCTCCTTGGCCCGGGTCATGGCAGCTTCGATGTACGTCCGATCGCGGTCGCTGATCGAGTCGGTCCCCGTAATGTAGGTGCGATAGATATCCAGGGCGGATATACATTCGCTCAGGCCAAAAGCCAGGCTGTTCTGGGTAAACCCTCTATAGCGCCTGTTTTTTTCTACGATGCGGGCCAGCAGAGCGCTCAGCGCAGCGATTTCACTGGTCAGGGACTGCGTCATGACCTGCTTTTTGGTCTCATCCGTCAATTCGTCAAAGGGGGTATCTTCTCCTGTGAAGGCGGTGTACGCATAATCGATTTCTTCCTTTCGGGAGGCATCGACGAAGAGATTGTTTACCGCATACATAAAGTCGTATCCGGTTGTGCCGTAAATGGACCAGGAGGTAGGAAGAGGTTCGGATTCGGAGAGGATCTTTTCTACGAGTACGTATAGGGGCCAGCGATGGGTGCTGGTGGCCTCCGCGAGCGCTGCTTCCGCCGTAGCCTCCAGTTCTGCGCCTGCTTCAGCAGGTGCGTGTTCGGAGGCCTGCTGCCGCAGCGCAGCCCGCACGAATCCCGATTGCAGGCGCCAGAAATACCGTTGAGGGTCCCACAAGCCATCCGGGTGGTCAATGCGTAACCCGGTAACTTTACCCTGCGCCAGTAGAGAGAAGGTCAGACCGTGAACATCGTCGAATACTTGCTGGTCTTCGGTGCGGATGGCGACCATGTCATTGATATCGAAAAAGCGCCGGTAATTGATTTCGTCGCTGGCTACGTGCCAATAGGCCAGGTAATAGGGTTGTTCGGACAGGATGAGGTCCAGAGTGTCATAGCTCGTGGCATCTCCAGGGGCGCCGTTGATGGCATCGATGCTGCCCTGCAATGTTTTTCGGAACAGATTGCTTTTATCGAACAGGCCTAACAGGCGCCAGCGTATGATGGTCTGTTCGCGCTCCCGGGTTTCGATGCTGTCAGCATCGGTGAGCCAGTACGGGGGCAAGAATTTGAGGGAGTGTATGAGGCTGGCTACTTCCATAGGGACCCACGTATCGCCATCTTGTATCTCATCCGGGAATGCCCGGAGCGTTCGCTCCAGAATGTGTACGTACGATTCCGGGGTCATCGGGAACTGGTTCTCGTAGTAATGTACGTAGAAGTCACCGTGCCAGTACACGACTTTGAGGTGCCCCTCTTCCAGAACGCGCCCATAGTGGTTGTGCAAGACGGGGAGCAGGATTTTGTTGTCAAGAACCCGATTTTGCGGAGTCCAGTCTATATCGAAATACCGGGCATATTTGGATGAGGGGCCGTTCTTCAGCGTGTCGGCCCACCAGGCATTCTCTGTGCTGAAGCCCATATGGTTGGGCACGATGTCCAGCAAGAGGCCCATGCCACGCTCACTGAGCGCCTTGCTGAGTCGGTCGAACGCTTCGGACGTTCCCAGGTCCGGATTGAACGTGTTGTAGTCCACTGTATCGTAGCCATGGGTGCTCCCTTTTCTGGGCTTGAAAAGCGGGGAGGCGTAGAGATCGCTGATCCCAAGGGTGTCCAGATAAGCCACCCACCGGGTGGCCTCCTCAAAATCGAAGGAGGGGGAAAACTGAACCCGGTACGTGGCTCTGGGAATGCGAGGAGCAGTAAAAGGACGGGGCAAGGAGGAATGGGTATTCGGGCTGGGGTCAGTCATCGGGGGCATTTGATTTTGCTAGTTCGGCCTGGTAAATGGCAAAGGATGCAGGTCTCAAGTCCAACTTGATTCGATCTCCGGCATCGAACGCATCTGGGGGAAGATTGCCTGGGAGGTCTTCCGGCGTCCATTGCGGGGCATTAGAGTCAATGATCTTGGTCCAGATATTCTTGCCACCTGGGATAGAAAAGGAGGAAGGAGTATCGGGAGACACATTCATGAATACAAGAAAGGCGTCCGATTCGCCGCTCCGTTGCATGCAGAAAGCGAGAGGATGCCGCGTGGAAATGAATGAGGTTTTGGATCGATCGGGGTTGGTCCATGCATCGTGGGTGCGGCGAAGGGCCAGCAACGTTTTATAGAAGTCGAAGAGCATCGAATGAGTCCCCGAATCCTTCAGTGGGTGATTCAAGCGGCAGGCGCTAAACGTGTCCGCGGCTTGAGGGTCGGGTACAGGCCCGGCCCAGTCGAAGTCCTTGAACTCCTCCGCCCGGCCCTGGCGAACGGCTTCTACGAGTTGCTCGTCGCTATGGGATACGAAATACATAAACGGGGCCGTTTCTCCATATTCCTGGCCCATGAACAACATAGGGACATACGGAGAAACAGCCAGCAGGCCTGCGGCAAGTTTTAGACCGCTGAAGTCCGTGAGCTGCGAAAGCCGCTCGCCACGCATTCGATTGCCGACCTGGTCGTGCGTTTGGGTCGCAACGACGAATCGGTTGGTGGACAGGTCGCTTACGTCGGTGCCGTGCCGTCTTTTTCGCGCAGGTGCATACTGGCCGGAATAGGCGAAGCCTTCGCGGAGGACTTTGGCGAGCAAGGTCGGGTCCTGGTAGTCGAGGTAATAGCCATCCTGTTCTCCGGTCAGAGCGACGTGAAGGGCGTGATGCATATCGTCCAGCCATTGTCCATCCAGCCCCAGTCCATGCTGTTCACGGGGCAACGTGAGCCGCCGGTCGCTTTGATCATTTTCTGCAATGAGGACGACGCTCCGGTCGGCCTTCAGTGCCCATTGCTCGACGGCGAATGACAACTGAGCCAGGAAAGGGCGGGCTGAGAAGTCGAAAAGGGCGTGTGTAGCATCGAGTCGTAACCCGTCGAAGTGGAACAGGTCCAGCCAGTACACGGCGTTCTGGATGAAAAAAAGCCGTACATGGTCGCTGTACGGGCCGTCCAGGTTAACGCAATCCCCCCATGGAGATCGGTATTGATCGGTGAAATAAGGGCCGTATTCGCGTAGATAATTGCCTTCGGGACCGAGGTGGTTGTATACAACGTCGAGATAAACAGCAAGGCCGTGTTCGTGGCATGCATTCACGAGTGTTTTGAGTCCATGGGAGCCGCCATAGTCGTGATGCGGTGCGTATAGCTGCACGCCGTCGTAACCCCAGTTTCTGGCGCCAGGAAACTGGGCCACCGGCATCAGCTGTATTGTGGTTACACCGAGTTCTTGCAGGTAGGGTAGGAAGGGAATGATGCCGGTAAAGGTTCCTGCTTCTGAAAAGGTACCTGTGTGCAATTCGTAGATGACGCTATCTTCTAGCGCGGGGGGAGCCCAATGCTCGTCGGTCCAGGCAAAGGTGTGGTCTACGATAGATGAAGGGCCGTGCACACCCTCAGGCTGGTGCCCGGAAGCCGGATCAGGTCGTTCGCGCGTACCGTCAATGCGATAGGAATACCGCAGGTCCTTCGAAGGCGTATCAACGGCGCCGGAGAAGTAGTGCTCCGTATCCTTTTCGAGAGCGAGGTACCGGTTCTGCTCGTAAAGAAGAACCTCCAAGCGCTCGGCAAAAGGAGCCCAGACGCGGAAATGAGTCGCTTCACCTGCCCGAGTGGCTCCGAGGGATGTTTCTCCGTCCAGTGATGTCGTCATGTGTGTATGTGAGTTTCCTGGATAAATCGGTTTTTGGAATGAGATTTTAACGGTTCATACCGGCCAGGGGTCGGGATAAACCTCGCGGGGAAGTATATTGCATGGTGTGCGAACTGAATTGCGTACCGGGTATCGGATCTCTTAGAGAAACACACATTGAATGCACATGTATAACGTGTGTTCTACGTTCAACCCTAATTTCTGACTCAGCACCTACATGAACAGCAATCCCATTGAAGACTTGCTTGAGTGGTACGACCATATAAATGAGAACCACCAGGTTGATCTCGCTCAGTTTCTCTTGCCCCGCCTCCCCAACGACGGCTACACCCCCGATGAAGAAGAAGCAGTCAGCGACTTTCGAGTCTGGCTGACTGCAGAAACGAAGCCGAGCCAGGTGGTTGGCAAAGTACTCACGGCAAGGTCGTTGATCAATTACCATATCGAAGAGCATGGCAATGCCCAGTCTTGGAACTTTCCCATCGATATTTTCTTGGAAGTGATCAACGACGACGAGGAGAATGAACTCACCAAAGCTTTTGCAAGAGACCGACTTGTCGAACTGCCCCAGCAAAGAGCTGAATGGATGGAAACGGCGTCCAGTTGGAGGAAGCTGATCCGGAATTCACTGTCAAACAAATCGCTGCACGAATGGGAACGGATGAACATGATCAAGGAGTCGGTGTAACATCGTATAGACTTGATGGGCCTGATTTTATACTGTAATTCTTCCATATTTGCATCATTCATATGGCTCGCATTCGAAAAGGTTTTCTGTTGGCATCCGTTTTACTGATTCCGGCTGCAGGGGTGTACGCGCAAGAGGCAGGGCCCGCAGGAATCACCCACCCTGAGCTACGCACGGTATTGTTGAGTATGCATGAAATCGATCAGGCGGTGCGCGAAGAGCTGGTGGGCAAAGGATTTGGCAACCTGAATTCTCTAGACCTGACCAGGCAGCAGGCGGTTGACGATACCAATGTTCGCCTCTTGAGTAAGATGATACAGGAGTACGGCTGGCCGGATCGAGCTATGGTGGGTCTCGACGGTGTCAAAGCGGCCTTCACTATTACGCAGCGAGGCTCTCACACCTTCCAGAAAAGCATGCTCCCCCACGTACGCCGCGCGTATGAGGTGGGAGAGTTGCCTGCGGGTGATTATGCCGTACTCATCGACCGGGTTCTCATCGGCGATGGGTATCCCCAACGGTACGGGACGCAGGCTGAGATTCGAAACGGTGAACTTGTGTTTTTTCCTCTCGAACATCCCTTCAGTCTGGACGAGAGGCGTCGTGAACTGGGGCTCGAACCCATGAACGAATATATCGCAAAGCTCGAGAACCTGTATGGAGCGCCTGCAAGACGCCCCCTGTATTGATGGAGATACCGGCTTTACAACGCGTAGGCCTCGAATTGCGGTTTATCGAATGACTCCATGATTTCATTTGGCGAAAAAGAGGACGGGAAGGTGTATACAGCCCGGGAGGGTGTATATGCGTTAATACCCGATCGGCAGGGTAACATCGCTATCGTTGGTCGTGCTGGACGCGAATTTTATGAGTTACCGGGGGGCGGTCTGGAAGGAGAGGAAACTCACGAAGAAGGGTTGACCAGAGAGCTCCGCGAAGAATTGGGCTGGTCTGCTCACATAGGACCTTACATGGGATCCAGCAGCCAGTACGTCATATCGAAAAAAGGGAAGTACTGGCGACTCGTGGGGCATTTTTATCTGGCAGAAAACTACCTCAAGATCGGCGGCAAGATAGAGGAAGACCATACCGAAGTCTGGTTGCCGGTCCGAGAAGCGACTGAAAAAGTAGTTCATCTCTATCAACGGTGGGCGATCCGCTCCTTTCTACTCCACGAATAAGCCATCGCCTTTCGATTTAGCCTCCAACCGTACAGGTTTTGACCCGGTGATTTCACCGCCCTATCCTTTTTTACCCCCCCTTTTATCTCCGGTAGCGCTTTTATTTTCTTTGGAAGCGGTTCGATTGGGCCTAATATAGTTTGGGGTATTGACAGTATAATCTGCATTAATTATATAAAAGGCGTAAATAGGAAAATAAAATAAGCCATTACTTGTTGGGTCTGCCCACCTGGATTCAACATTGTTGTAGATGTTATGCGCCGGATGCGCATACGTCCTGCCAGAGCGGCTTTGCACGTATGCAAAGCCGCGCAAACCAGCTTGCTGTGCACAGTTCGCATAACATCACATTGTTGTTTATTCACACAGCTGCCTGGAGCCTCTGCTTCAGGATCAGGCTTCCTTAAAATACAGTAGAGGTCCCCTGATGAAGATCTATCTGCGTTCTTTGTTGATTGTATCCTTATTTTTGTTTTCCGCAACGTCTGTTCGTGCACAGGTCAGTATCGGTGCCGATCTAGTGAGCCGGTATGTCTGGCGCGGGTTCGATTTTGGCGAATCATTCAGTATACAGCCGGCTTTGACCTTTGGCTCTTCGGGGTTTGAGATCGGCGCCTGGGCTTCCTATTCCATAGCAGCTGACGGCTCTGGCGCTAACGAACACGATATCTGGGCTGGATACACCGCTGACCTGTCAGATGGCGCCAGCCTCTCCTTTGGGGTAACCGATTATTATTTTCCGTTTCCTGGAGCAACGGAAGACGGCCTTGACTTTTTCAACTATGATGGCGACGGCGAAGGGGCCCACTATATAGAACCCTATGCGAGCCTAACGGGACCTTCGTCATTTCCAGTAACAGTATACGGCGCCTTTTTCGTTCACAACGATCCAGATAACTCGTTTTACCTGGAGGCGAGCGTTCCCATCCCGGCAGACGGTGTCGATCTGGGCCTCACGGCAGGCGCTATTCTCGGAGAAAGTGCGTTTTATGGGACGAATACGGCGACGATCGTAAATCTGGGCATTGCTGCTGGTAAAGAAATCAAGATCACGGACGCATTCAGTTTACCGGTCAGTGTCGGTTTTATCCTCAATCCGACCCCGGGCCAGGAACGGTCTTTCCTCGTTTTTGGGCTAAGTCTCTGACGAACATCCTGTCTCTGACAAACAATGTCGCCTGTGAAGGCGGTTACGAATTTTTGTAGCAAGGTGATGGTAGGTGAGTGCGAGGTGTACCGGGTGGGGGGAATCCCAGCCGGGGCCTCGCACGACCCGTTTGGGAAAGGCGCCCGTATGATCCCATCTAGCAGGGCGGGGATGCCGTTAACAAAGGCATGTACGACCCCCGTTGCGTATTGGGGGCCCAGGAGCCTGGCAAAGATCCCATACGCTCTCGCGTGAGCGCCGGATTCGAGAAATACTCCTCAGAAATACTCCTCAGAAATACTCCCACAGTAGCCATGGAGGACGCGTCGGATCCGAAGCCTATCCAGAGTTGCACGATTTTTTCCCGGATGTCGTCCTCGCGCATCAAAAAAAACACATCCGACCTGGCTGCTATCTTCGATGGCGAGGTCCATCGCCGTTTCCTCAGGCAACGTGCCTCGGATGTCGGCCACTTTGGCCAGGCTTTTTCCGAATAGCGGTTTCAACGCATCGTTCTTGAAGTCAGCCAGCAAGACATTTCTGGCCCGGCAGCCAGGTAGAGATTTTCCCACTCATCGGTCGGCGTAGATATCTCCGCTCGCGATAGCGCACGTATAGAAGGTCTTTGAGTCGTTCTGCCCAGGCATCGTATCCTTTTTCCTGTACCCACGGGGTATGGTCGCATCCAGGCCGGTGGCCCCGGCCGTATACGTGTATATGTTTGCTGTGATGGCCTGGCCATTAGAACGTGCAGTCTCGATCCTGTCGGATACCTCGCCGAGTTTGGTCCAGTGGGACGGGTCTGTGGCCTTCAGGTGGTACACTTCGGCTCGAATATCGGCTTCACCTGCAATGGTCAGAAATTCCTCGACAAATAATTCGCCGCATGTTTACAGGTGGATTTATATACTCTTACCGGGGAGGGTCCGTTAAATGTAAAATGATCGATGGACTAATGTTGGAAAATACCAGGCTTATCTGGATGCTCGTAGTGCTGACCGGAATACTGGGATGTGCGAGAAGTAGTTCGGAGGGCGTAGAGCAACCCGCCCAGGGGCCCCGATTCGTGGTGACAGTTCCTGAGGCCGCCATGAGTGAATTGTCCCGGTTGGGATTACAAACCCCTCTGCAGGGGCGCGTTTACGTAATCGTATCTCGGAACGATGAGCGAGAGCCTCGCTTGCAGATCCGCGTAAATGGGGTTCCTTTTTGGGGGAAATACGTGAGTACCGTTGCTGCTGAAGAGGACATCGTACTGTCCGATGGCGACGAGGAACTCATCGGGTTTCCACTGGAACGGTTTTCGGATCTACCTGCGGGCGACTATCGTGTGCAGGCCTTTTTCTCGGTCTATACGACCTTCGCGAGAGCGGATGGACATACGGTATCTATGCATCTGAACTCCGGGGCCGGCCAGAATCCATGGAGAGCGCCTGGAAATATACACAGCACAGTGAGAACCGTGAAGTTGGATCCGGATCGCTCGGAGGCGATTCGACTTGTGCTGGATACCGTCATTCCGCCCCTCGAGTCGCTTTCGGAAGGGGATGTGCTGCAGCAAGGCAATCCGGTCGATACCGGTCAAGTCAGGTTTGTGAAAATAAAGAGTGATCTGCTCAGTGCATTCTGGGGACAGCCGATGTACATCGGTGCAAACGTGTTGCTGCCCAAGGGCTATGATACAGAGGACGCGGGGCCGTACCCGGTGATGTACATGCAGGGGCACTTTCCGGGCCGGCGCGCGCCATTTCGTTTTGAGGAGGGGCAACCCGGACAGGGGCGTAGCGAGGGGTTTTCTTCGTATTGGATGTCGGACGAAGCGCCCAGAATGATCGCCGTGACGTTCAGGGATGCAAATCCATATTACGACACCTCGTATTCGGTCAATTCTGCGAATCTCGGCCCTTATGGAGATGCCATCATGGAGGAGTTGATTCCCTATTTAGAGCAGGAGTTCAACGTCATCCCGGAATCCTGGGCTCGGGTCGTCGCCGGCGGCTCTACCGGTGGGTGGGAAGCGCTGGCCCTTCAGATCTTTTACCCCGACGCTTTCGGAGGCGCCTGGGGATGGTGTCCGGATCCCGTCGATTTTAATTATTATCAGATTGTAAATATCTATGAAGATGAGAATGCGTATTACATGGATAACGAATGGCACCGCATCGAGCGTCCGAATGCCCGTCGATTCGACGGCAATATCGTCTCGACGATCAGGCAGGAAAATTATATGGAACGGGCTATCGGAACGAAGAGCCGTTCAGGGGGACAGTGGGCGATCTGGGAAGCGGTCTTCGGGCCGACAGGGGAAGACGGTTATCCGAAGCGCATTTGGGATCCGGTCACGGGAGAAATTGACGGGACAACGGCGGAATACTGGCAGGAACAGTACGATTTGCATGCCTATCTCAGAGCGAACTGGGATTCTATTGGCTCCAGGCTGACGGGCAAACTGCATATCGCCGTCGGCGACATGGATACCTATTACCTGGATAATGCCGTGTATCTCATTGACGAGTTCCTGGGGACCGTCGAAAACCCGCCAGCCCATGCAGAGGTGTCCTATGGGCGCCGTAAACCTCACTGTTGGATCGGCGAGAGTCCGGTGCGACCCGGTGAAGACATGAGCTACGCAGAATTTGTGCGAATCGTGGCCGATTACATGCGAAGCCATGCTCCGCCGGGAGCTTCCCTACGATGGTATCGATGAAAGGGTAACGATGGGACGCCGGATGGCATCGATCACAGGGCGCAACCCGTTATGACCCCGGTCGTACACGGGTTGTTCGGATCGGTGCGGTTATAATGCCGTTCATTGATCGAGAGCAGATTCGGGCCGCCGATACCTTCAGGAACACCGGTCGAGTTCACCGCGGTGCGGTCATAGGTAATCGACGTGTTCGCCCCGATGTTTATTTCGAGTCCGGAATCGACGCCGGACTGGAGGTCGGCAATCATCTGGTTGAGATCGTTCTGGTATTCGTCAACCTCACTCTGCAGCATGTGCCAGTAGATGGCCGTTTCGAAGTTCGTGTCGTTGTCGCCGGGCTCGTAGATCCTGATCGTAAATGCGCCATTGCGGTTATAATCTTGAGAAACGCACCGGGGCCCTTTCATAGGGGATCCGCAATGGGGGCCGTACCCGGCGGCTGTGTCCCAGGTTTTGGCGAGGTGGGGCCGGCTCTTGACCCGGATGTTGAATTCTTCCACCTGGTTCGTATAAAACGGTTTGCTTACAAAAGGCTCCGTGGGATTATCTCTGAATTCTACCGGGAAGCCCACTTCAACGAGGCCGGTGATGGCGGGTTGCCCCTGCAGTTTGAACGTGTACGTGCTTTTGCCGTGGGCGGTCTGGGCACGAAGGAATACCAGTTGCATGGGTCCCTGGTTTGCCCAACCGTTTTTATTGTGTCTAAAGCCGAGAAATCCCCACCGGTTATAGTCGACGATTGGACCTCGTTCTACGTCGTATCGGTGCTTGTGTCTGTAGAGGGGAGGGCTGTTGGGTTCGTTCATATGCCACTGGCCGGTAGGGTCGGGCCAGGGCCAGGGGTCGTTGTCCCTCCAGCTAGACACATCGATGTGACCGATGTCGGTGAACCCTGTGTTATGGGCTGTGAGAATAGACCCTTCGATGTTGACGTCCCCTTGTAAATCAACGACGGTCTTCAAGCCATCGCCTCGTAAGACAATAAGGCCTTTCCAGTCCAGCGTACTCCCGTAAGGGACGTTTAGTCCGCCATCAATAAGGAGGGTGCCGCTTCCGATCAGCCGGTCAATGACGGCGTCTGATCTGATCTCGACCACATACCCCGTTTTTCCGGAGCCCGACAGGTTCATATCTACGTTTGAGGCGCCACTGGCGTTGATCCTTTTGTGCAAGGGTGTATATCTGACGTCTTCGAGGTGGTTTTCCACATTACTGATGAGGGCGTCCGGTGAAAACTCGCCCATCTGAATCTGTTGAGAGGCGTCCATGCTCATCACATTCACGGTGGTATGTCCGGCATTGTGGAAGGCATCTTCCACGGTTTGGGTCAAGCCGGCCGGAGTCAGCCCGACCAACTGAGGCGGCATCGCCACGCCAAGGCTGTCAAACATTTCGCCCAGGGCATCGACTACGGATATATCGATACCCAGGGAATCGCCGCCCAGATTTAGATTGGCGGACGGATCTACGGACATGTCGAGAGGGGCTCCAGAGAGTATCCATGGATTAGGAGCGATAAATTGCTCCCAGGCATAACTGGCATCGATCTCGTGCACGGCGCCGAAATGCTCCGATCGAATCTTGAAACTGACCGTATCTCCGGATAGATTGGACACATACGAGGTGACCCAGAACCTGCCCCCGTCAAAGTTGACGGTCGAACCTACGGGTATAGACGACGTATTTTTCCACCGGCCTGAAATGACGTCATACGACTGGGATAACAGTAAATCGTGACCGGCGCGAGCGACGTTTCTCGCCAGCATGTTGGTCCCGTGATCAATTTCCTTTGTGGTCAACTCGGATGATACGTCTTGCATATTCATCAAGAGTAAGGATCCCGTCAAGACGAAAGAGATAGCTAAAACTTTAAGTAAATTTCCCATAACTACAGCAGGTCTCCCTTAGAACAGATTCATAGGGCGGATAACTTTCGAATAGTGAAAGACATTCAGGTTTGCATTGCTCACCTTGTCTGGGTCGATGTCCGTAATGTGGGGCGCAGCGGCTACCAGTTGTACGCGAATAGTCCCGATCAAATTAGTGTATTCCGGCGGGTTGTTTTCCGTACAACCGTAGGATGGTTTGCTCGGGTTAGGAGGAGTTTGCGTGGTTCCATCCATGCGGATCAGATCCACGTCGAAGGATAATAAGTTGGACCATCGATGGGTTTCCTTCAAGCCGGTGCCGTCGTCGATGGATCGAACGAAGTCATACATGGCATATCGGCCGTCCGTTTGATTGAGCACAACGTCTATGGAGTCGGCCCCGGCCACAGGCAGGATCTCGTATTGGACCATCACGACATCGGTGGCGCCGGGTTCGCTCAGCGACATAAATTGTACGACGTCGGTATAGGGATTGGCGCCGCTGACGTTGTCCCGGACGCCGCATTTAAATTGAAGTCCCGGTGGGCTCAAGGAAGCAGGTCGCAGGTTCTCTATGTCGTGTTCGATGAGGTCGACCAGACTGTAGGTCTGTGACGCTATCATATAGTTCACCGTCAGGTCGGAATTATCCTGAAACGATTTCAGGCTAACGACTGCCATCACGAGCAGTACTACAGATCCGATGATCAAAGCACCGAGATGGTCTAGAAGAGCTTGCATATGAATCTGCTACATTCTGCTTGAAGAATTCAAGATATGAACATCAGGCCGGCGCCTACCAGTCCGTATCTGGCGGCGGTGGCGGTGGCGGCGGCGGCGGTGGCGGCCCCGAAGCGTCTCCATCGGAATCATCGTCATCTCCAGGGTCGTCCGGAAGTGGTGGATCCGGCAGCGGATCCGGTGTACTGGAAGCATTTGCCCCTGCGGCACCGGGGCTGGCCGTGTATTTACTCAACGCGGAATGCTTCATGAATAACTGTGAGGGCGTGTATGTCCGGCTGAGGGTAACCAGGCCGCCACCCAGGACATCTACAGTGGCAGTCACTCGTTTGGCATACGTCTTACTGGAGGTAGGAGCCCCCGTATTAGGATTCACATATTCAACAGAAAAATCGGCCTTGTAACTATACGTGCTCCCGTTGTAGGTGCGTGTCCCGGTATCGCTCGCCCCGTGCCAATCGTCCACATCGTTAAAGGAGGAGAGGTTTTCCCCGGCGTCGGGGCCAAATTGGTGATCGTAGGACAAAAGAGCCAGGGTGGGTGAGACGAGAACTGTGGGATCCAACCCGGGTGCCGTCAGCCCCTGGTCAAAATCCATCAACTCCAGGCGGTTGTCAAAATAATCGGAAGCGATGTCCGTAGCAACGAGTTCCAACTGGCGGTTGTACGCCGCTTGCTGGTGGTGTAGAGACGTGCGAATCTGGTTGAGCGTAAAGAGAGCAATAATCAATACGGCGAGGAACGCGAAGAGTGTTTGTTGCATGGTTTATAGTACCCAGATAACTATGTTACAAACCAATTCTTTGAATGAACATCTGGCCGATGGGTACACCATAGACGAGGAGCCCGCGGGGTACTCAGAAGCTTTTGCACATACAGGATGCCGACAATGTGAGGGAAGCGTTAAATGGGCAGAGTGTGGTTCGGGGATACCCTGCGTGAACAGTTGTAAGAGCTTTAGCTTTGATTGAATGAAACAAATATATCCCAACCATTGGGACGGTGGAGTCGCCTTTGGATTATAGATTATGCGCCTTTAGAATTTTTTAGGCCTTTGTTATGAAATGAGGTCGTTCAGGTAGGGGTTAGCCAGGATTAACTTCACGAACGGAGGTGATTGTGCTACAGATGTTCTCCAGGTTTCATATAATGACAGATGTTACGCGCCGGATGCGCATACGTGCTGCCAGAGCGGCTTTGCACGGTTGCAAAGCTGCGTCAACCAGGCTGCTGTGTACAGTTCGTGTAACATCACATAATGGCCTGAACCAATTAATGAGCCCCGGTACCAGCCCATCCGTCTGTGGAGCTTTCTATGCGAGTACTTGAATTAACAGATGACAACAAGTTTCGAAACCGGCAATTTTTCGTTTTAGGTCCAGAAGTTTCTCCCTCGTCCCCTGATGTGATCGATAAGATTCGCGGCGACACGCGAAAGAACGTCGATGAGGTATGGGGCACGCTGGGGATGGCCGACAACTCGCGCATTCGGTTCACCGGCACTCTTCTCATCTCGAGGCGTTTTAATAGCAGGATTCGGAGGAGTCACGTAACCGGAAGGGAATCAGAGCTCATCCAAAACCTGTATCCTTCCGTAAAAAAGGGTCGTATCAAGGAACGATTCATCAATTTCGACCAGGTTGACTTTTCGGCCTACGATGTATCCGAGCCGGCCAGGCTCCCGGTACTTCGCCTCACAGTCATGGTCGAAGAAGGAGAGGGGGCGCTCGTATTTTATCAGCACGCCGGAAGTGATCCCCGGGGGGACGTCGTCCAGTATATTCAGCCCCAGCCCACGGTAGGCCATACTACGCGCAGAGATCGCCTGGACTACCACTTCGAACTTTTACCTAATCTGAAGGGAATATCCCAACGCGGTAAAGACGGGACGCCGCGTTACAATTTTCTGGTGAAAATACTGACGTTCGAGCGGGAAGACGAGAGCAGCTGGCAGGCTCTGCAACGTGCGCAGGAGGGCTTTATCGCAGGAGGGGGTACCTGGGTCAAGTACGATCCGCGACAAAATGAATTCGTCGAAGACCGGCTGGATTTTTCGAAGAAGACACTCTTCTTAATTCACGGGACATTTAGTTCTACCGGCGGCACTTTCGAGTCCCTCCTGGAACCAACCAGGCAAAACCCTTCCTGGCTCGAACAGGTAACGACAGGACCCGGCGGATATCAACAGGTAATAGGTTTCGATCATCGAACGATCCGGGATGGTGTGCTGGAAAATGAGGAGGCGCTGTTGCAGGCTCTCGGGCCCAATGCGTTCGATACACCGCTAGACGTGGTTACGAGCAGCCGAGGGGGATTGTTGTTCAAACATCTGCTTCGATCCGAAACGGTAAAAGATAAACTTCCCTTCCGTCGAGTCGCTCTGTCTGCGTGTTCGAATGGGGTCGAATATTTTACGCTCGGAGCGAGGGTGCCGCTGTTTTTGTCAGTGTTGAAGTATTTATTGCCCGGTCAGGCCAGTTCGTTGATCGCCCTTTTTGCCCAGCATTCGGCCTCGTTTTTCCTGAAGCAACCCGGAGCGCGAATACAAACTCCAGGCAGTACAGAGCTGGAGTCGCTGCTTTCCTCCGTGCCCGCTCAAGAGGGAGTTGGCTGTGTCGCTGTTGTCGGAGATCTCGAAGGAGATTTTAAAAGGCGGGACAAGTTCTTCCAACGGATATTCGAACGAGGATTGGATGCAGTCGTAAGTGCCATGTTCAATTCGAAACATCATGATCTCGTCGTGCATACGGAACGGCAGCGGATCCTCAAACCATGTGAGGCAGCCTCCTTTTTAACAACGAGCCAAAGACCGTTCGACAGCGTACATACCGGTTATTTCGATAAGGGCGAGGTGCGCGATTTCATCCAGCGCTTTTTGTTTTCGGGCTCATCATGAAGCCGGTTGCCCCGCGTGCAAAGAAACGGATAGGGTATGCAACATAACCGCATTCTCGTAACAGGTGCTACTGGATATATCGGCGGTCGCCTGGTGCCGGCATTGCTCGATAAGGGGGCTGCCGTGCGTTGCTTCGTGCGCGATGCGGGCCGGCTACAGAGACGGCCGTGGGATCATAAGGTGCAAACCGTAGAAGGGGACGTACTCGTGTACGAGACGCTAATGCCCGCGTTGGAAGGAATTGATGTTGCGTACTACTTGATTCACTCCCTCGAAACCTCCGGTTTTGCCGAGAAGGACCAAAAAGCGGCCGACCATTTCGGGCGTGCAGCTCGAGAAGCCGGAGTGAAGCGCATCGTCTATTTGGGAGGGCTCCAACCCAAGACGGAAAGGCTTTCGACGCATATCAAAAGCCGGCTCCGGACCGGAGAGTATTTGCGCCGGGCCGGAGTACCGGTCACTGAGTTTCAGGCAGCGGCCATCATCGGATCGGGAAGCCTGTCGTTCGAGGTCATACGGTACCTCACCGAGCGACTCCCTTTTATGATTACGCCCCGATGGGTGTGGACGAGGACCCAGCCCATAGCCGTACGTAACGTTCTGGAGTATCTCGTCTCTTGCCTGCACATACCCGAATCTGAGGGTGAGATCATCGAGATCGGTGGGGCTGATGTGCTGACATATGGCGAAATGATGCAGATCTATGCCCGGATTCGTAGTTTAAAAAGGGTCAGTATCCCCGTCCCTTTTCTTACTCCCTGGCTCTCGTCGCATTGGGTGGGTCTGGTTACGCCTTTGAGCAGTCGAATCGTTCAACCTCTCGTCGAGGGGCTCGATAACGAACTGGTTGTGCATGACGACACAGCCAACCGGTTGTTCGACGTATCGCTTCTCAGTTACGAAGAAGCGGTCCGTAAAGCGCTCGTGCGATTCGAGAATGACGACGTGGAAACGACCTGGACGGGTTCTCTGGTTTCGAATATGGATTCATCGATGGTTTCCGAGCCCCTGGTCGATAAAGAAGGCATGATCCGTGAGCGGAGGCACATAAAAGTCAATGCTTCATGCGAGGAGACCTTTGCTGCTATTAAGCGTCTCGGGGGTGAAAATGGGTGGTATTATGCCGATTTTCTCTGGAAAATCCGAGGATTCCTGGATTTAATCGTCGGAGGGGTAGGCATGCGCAAAAGCCGCCGAAGTTACACCGACATACGGCCCGGTGATACCATCGATTTCTGGCGGGTCGAAGAGGTCGAGGAAAACGAACTCCTTCGGCTCAGAGCGGAAATGAAGGTGCCGGGTAAAGCATGGCTTCAGTACGAGGTCGAACCGATGGATCGACACACAGCGATGTTGACTCAAACTGCTTTTTATGAACCTCGCGGCCTGTTCGGGTTTTTATACTGGTATCTCCTTTACATCCCGCACCTGCTCGTTTTCCCAGGCATGTTGCGCGCCCTCGCAAGACAAGCCGAGACGCAAACGAAGCATTGAGTACCTGTGTGCAGCATTGTTGTTTTCCCTTTTTTTCCTGACTTTAAGGGACGTTATATCCATTTAAAGTAACAGATGTTACGCGCCGGATGCGCATACGTGCTGCCAGAGCGGCTTTGCACGGTTGCAAAGCCGCGTAAACCAGGCTGCTGTGCACAGTTCGCGTAACATCATAAAGTAATTATCTGAAAGATCTATGCGTAGATGGTATGCCGGCTTCGACAAAGCGAGCCTTTTGATCGCATTCCTGACCCTGAGCCCGTTGATTGGTGGATGTGAACAGGCACAAGAAAGCACTGAACAGGCACAGGCCATCTCGGTAACGGAACCCTGGGGGTTCCAGCCCAATATTCTGTGGCTGGTCGCTGAAGACCTGAGTCCCATTATTCCCCCCTTTGGCGACTCTACAGTAACCACGCCAACCCTCAGCCGGCTGGCTGCTGAAGGGGTTCGCTATACCCGGGTATTTTCGCCTTCAGGGGTGTGTGCGCCGAGCCGTGCAGCTCTTGCGACCGGTATGTATCAGAATCACATCGGTGCGCACCACATGCGCACGAGAGGGAATCCTAGGTATTTGCCGGAGGGCGTAGTTCCCTACGAAGCAATGCCGCCGGCCGGCGTCAAGATGCATAGCGAATATTTGAGAGAAATCGGCTACTATGCGACGAACAACGCGAAGGAAGATTACCAGTTCGAGAAACCTGTTACGGCCTGGGATGAAAGCAGCCGGGAGGCCCACTGGCGCAACCGAGAGCCCGGGCAGCCGTTCTTTGCGATATTCAATTTTGGCGTAACCCACGAGTCGCGCGTCTGGGCGCTCGCTGAGGATTCCCTCTGGGTCGATGAGGACCTGGATGTGCCGGTGCCTCCCTATTTGCCCGACAACGAGGTGGGCCGCAGAGACGTTCGCCAGGTGTATTCCAACATTAAACAAATGGATGCCCAGGTGGGCGAAATCCTATCCGAACTGGAGGCAGACGGCTTGCTCGATAGCACCATCGTTTTCTGGTACAGCGACCATGGCGGTCCTCTGCCCAGGCAGAAGAGATTGCTGTATGACTCGGGTATGCACGTTCCCCTCATCATCCGTTTTCCTGAGGCATGGCGAGCTGGAGAAGTTGACGACCAGTTGATCAGCTTTATCGACTTTAAGCCTACCCTGTTATCGCTCGCCGGAATCGAACCGCCCGATTACGTAGATGGTCAGGCTTTTCTCGGCCCCTATGCGGCCCAAACGGAGCGTTCATATGTGCACGGGGCTGGAGATCGATTCGATGAAGAATACGACATGATTCGTGCAGTCCGCGACCACCGCTACAAATACCTGCGCAACTATCAGCCGGAGAAAACCTACTACCTTCCCGTTGCCTACCGCGAACAGATGCCGATCATGAAAGAGCTACTCCGAATGCGGGATGCAGGGGAGCTCAATGAGTATCAGGCGCAGTGGTTCAGGGATCAGAAGGATCCGGAAGAGCTTTTCGATACGGAGGTGGATCCCCACGAACTCCATAATCTGGCCTCAGATCCTGCATATAGTGAAAAACTGGAAGAACTCAGCGCAGAAATGGATCAATGGATGGCAAGGATTGACGATAAGGGGTTGATGTCTGAACCTGAGTATATTGCATCTATCTGGCCCGATGGAGAGCAGCCCGTGACTCAGCCGCCCTCTTTTCGTCGTGAAGGACCACGCATCATCCTGGAAAATCAAACCGAGGGTGCATCCATTGGGTATCAGATAGTATCTGAAGGTCAGGCGCCGGGTGATGTATGGGAGGTCTATACCAGCCCCATTGAACTGGCCAGCGGGCAGGAGGTATTGGCCCTTGCTCACCGGATAGGGTTCTCGGAGAGCGATAGAATCGCCCTCCCCGCCGCTTCCGAGTAAGCCGTCGCGTTCAGCTCCACATAAGAATAAACGCAATGCTTCCTGGGTGCTACCGTTTTACCTCCGATCGTACCATATCCCATACCTGGATTCGCCGTACTCTATGGGTAAAGAAAAGGATTATTGTTCCAGAGATCGATTAATGAGTGATGTTACGCGAGCTGTGCACAGCAGGCCGGTTCACCCGGCTTTGCAAGTATGCAAAGCCGCTCTGGCAGGACCTATGCGCATCCGGCGCGTAACATCTGTAAATGATTGATGCAAGATCCCCGGGTTCTGATCAAACCCGGGGTTTTATTCGTGTCGATACGTTCTCTACCTTCCTCCTGTGACGAGCAATGAGTTCACATTCAACGGATTTTACCGCCCGACCCAACCTTCATGATTGGATTCCTCTTGCTACGTATTCCCTGCTCATGCTGATGAGTCCTGTCATACTGCCGGCGGGTGCCCAAACGGCACATACGTATTCTACCGACGGAAGGGAAGGAAAAATCCTGTACCGAAATATCATGAATGACGGAATTTCATGGACTCCAGTCGGGAAATCCGTCGAAGGTCGTGAAATAGTAGCTGTAGAGGTAGGGAAGGGGGAGCGTACGGTTCTTCTCGTCGGTGGATTCCATGGCACAGAAGTCGGAGGTGTCCATCTCATGTACCGGTTCGCTCAACTGCTACACGCTAACCCTCCTCAGTGGCTTGACGCGAAGGTTGTGATCGTTCCGGTGTTGAATCCAGACGGGTTAATTCGTGGGCAGCGGACGAATGCCAACGGTGTCGATATCAATAGAAATTTCCCCACCGAGAATTGGACGCCTCGCGCTCAATCACCGAGAAATCACCCAGGGGCAAACGCAGCATCTGAACCGGAAACGAAATTCATGATCGAATTGCTCGAGCGTTATCGCCCGCAGCGCATAGTCTCTGTGCACGCTCCGCTCGAGGTGGTGAACTTTGATGGTCCAGCAAGGGCTCTGGCAGAACAGATGTCGAAACATACCGGTTATCCGGTGAATGACGATATCGGATATCCTACTCCGGGATCATTCGGAACGTATGCGGGAAAGGAGAGAGGCATCCCTACGATCACTCTGGAGTTGCCCCGTGCCGAGTTTGGACCTGTCTGGGAGCCCAATCGGGATGCCTTATTCGAGGTGATCCGGTTTGACCAGCCATAGAGCGCATAAACTACTTGCCCAGGCAAGTCCTGCACATATAAGCATGACGATGCGAAAACTGTAGAGAAACGAGTGATCGATCACGCCAGCGATCTCCAGGTTATCCCCTCGTTCAGTGTCCAACACGTCTTTCGCGGCGGCGAGGTCGTTTCTGGAGCCCCAAACGGCCTCCTTCATTGTTTCCGGAACAGACAGGTCCGTCAACCGCGGGTTCAAAGCATCGCCAAAAAACTGTATTGCCAGCATACCGAGAACCGCAATAGCAAGCAAGCTGGCGATACGGGCTGCTGCATTATTTATGCCGGATGCAAGGCCAGACTGGCTATCGTCGACCACATTGATGACCACTGTGGTCAGAGGAGCGATGCTGATCGTCATGCCCAGGCCCAGAACCAGCATGCCCGGAAAAAACGATGTCCAGTAATTCGATGTGATGGTCGGTACGGCTAACAGCCCCATACCAATTCCGGCCAGGAAGGGGCCTGCGATCAGCGATGTACGTGCGCCGAATCGATCTGTCATCCAGCCGCTCCACCTGGACAAGACGCCGATCATGAGTGTAAACGGCAAAAAAGCAGCTCCGGCCTGGGTTGCAGAATATCCCTGAACCTGGATCAGGTTGAACGGCAAGAAATACAACGCCCCCGAAAGCCCGAAGTACAGAAATGCAGTCATTATATTGGCTCCCGAGAAGGTAGAGGATTTAAACAGGCTCATCGGAATCATGGGCATGTTCTGGCGTTGTTCCACGCGGAGAAAGATCGCAAATAGCAGGATGCTGGCGCCCAGGGCAGTAAGAACAAAGATATCCAACCACCCTCTGTTTGAAGAAGAAATGAGTCCGTAGGTCAGGAGTCCGATCCCGGCGGTTGCCAGAAGGGCGCCCTGCAGATCCAAGCCTCCTTCAGAGGAGGCCTCGTTTTTTTCGGGTATTTTGAAGTACGTAATCCATAACGTCAAGACGGCGAAGGGGATGACGACAAAAAAAACCCATCTCCAGTTGGATGCATCTACAATCCAACCGCCGAGCATCGGCCCCAACGCCGTGGTGATGGCAGAAAAGCCGGCCCAGGTGCCAATGGCGCTGCCGCGTTCGTCCTTCGTGAAGAAGGCCGCGAGGAGGGCTAGACTATTGGGTACGAGAAGAGCTCCCCCCAGACCCTGAACGCCGCGCGCCACGATGAGCCATTCTATGGAAGGAGCGAGCCCGCATAAGACGGAACTGAATGCAAAAATGAGCACCCCAGCAGCAAAAACGTTGCGTTTTCCATAGTGATCGCCGGCGGCCCCGCCCGCGAGGATGAGCGCGCCTAGAAACAGCAGGTAGGCGCTGAGAACCCACTGCATTTGAGGTCCCGACGCCTCGAGCCCATCCTGGATGGCAGGGAGGGCAACATTGACGACAGAACCTACAATGAAGGCCAGGCTAGACCCCAGGATAGATGTGACGAGGACCCACCGCTTAACGGATTCTTCGTATGGGCGGCATTCTGGTTCGCCGAGGAATACACCCTCGTCACAGGGTGATGTATGGCCTTCTATCATTATGCTGGGGTCCTCTACATTTCGTAGCACGTCACGTATGCTTCGGCGACGTAAAATTCGGGAAGGCCGAGCTTATTGAGAGCATCCGCCGTGGCCCGGTTACGATCTCGGGCGCGTTCCCAAAATTCCCGGGTGTCGTACGCGCCAGGAAACATGGCCCGGTCCTTCTGGCTTTCATGCTTGAAGACGGCCTCGATCTTTCGGTCGAGATCGGCTTTCGACATGGGGATGAATACATCGACGCGATCGATTTCCCATTCTTGCCAGGCGCCGCGATATAACCAGACGAGAGGTGAATGCTCGGCGACGGGCGCATACTGGATCGCTTCCGGTGTAACCTGTAAACTGGACGCGTCGGTGACTCCCCGTTCTTTTCTATACCGATTCAACGCTTCTTTGATAGCCATATAACACATCCTGTGCGTTCCGTGAGGATCAGATAGATCTCCCGCCACGAAGATGTGATGGGGCTTTATCTCATTGAGAAGCCCCAGAACGACCTGGACGTCGGCTTCGTTGATCGGATCCTTGCGAACGGTGCCCGTTTTGTAAAAAGGCATATCGAGAAAACGTGCGTTTTGAGCTGACAACCCCAACACTTCGATGCCGGCAATGGCTTCCGAATATCGAATGAAGGCCTTGATCTTCTGAACCTCTTCGATATCGATGTCTCCGGGGGTCTTCTTGTCGATGAAATCCAAAATGCGTTCGTATTCTTCTTTGAACGTGGCTGTCGTCGATTCGTGAAGCCCGAACACGGCCATGCTCATCTCGACAAATTTCAGATAGCGACGTACATCGGAGTCAAAGACGGCAACCGAGCCATTCGTCATGTAAGCTACGGTGACCTCATTCTGATTGGCGACGATTTTATCCAGCATACCTCCCATCGAGATTACATCGTCATCGGGATGGGGGCTAAAACAGATGACACGTTTGTTTTTGAACAGATAGTCCTGGTAGACGATTCGTTTCCGAAGGTCCTCGAACACATTTCGGCATAAGACGTCAGCGTTGGGATTGGCATACAACAGGCCGTGCAGGCGGTTATTGAAGAAATCGGCCGTATCGAGGCGCAGGATCGCTTTATCTACTTTTTCGGAGAGCCAAATGACCGCTCTTTTCGTCATCTGGTCCGTCCAGTTCACATCTTTGACGAGCCAGGGAGTCTTAATTCGCGTAAGTTCACCGGCAGCCGGCTCATCGAGATAGAAGGACGCATTGTCATGGCGTTGAAGAAAAGAAGCGGGGAAGAGTTTGTTCGGTTCTTCTTCTTCGATCACCCTGCGGATGGTCCTGGCTTTGTGTTCTCCAGTGGCCATCAAGATCACTTCCCGGGCAGATAGGATGGTGCCGACCCCCATTGTGATCGCTTCGCGGGGCACGTTCTCCTCGCCAAAGAAGCTGCTCGATGCATCTTTTCGGGTGATTTCGTCGAGGGTGACCAGTCTCGTCCGGGTCGAAATACTGGAGCCGGGTTCATTAAACCCGATATGCCCACTTCGCCCGATTCCCAGTAACACCAGGTCCAGCCCACCGGATTCTTCTATCGCTCGTTCGTAATACGTGCAGTATTCCGGCAGTTCCGTCCTGGAAACGGTCCCATCAGGGATGTAAATCTGGTCATGAGGAATATTCACATGATCGAACAAGTTTTCGTACATGAACCGCCTGTAGCTTTGCAGCTTGTCCGGTTCGATGGGATAGTATTCATCGAGATTGAAGCTGATGACATTACTCAGGTCGAGGCCTTCGATCTGGTGCATTTCGACGAGCCGCTGATAAACACCGATGGGAGTAGATCCGGTGGGAAGACCCAGAACGAGCTTTCTGCTCATGGTTCTGCGGCTTTCGATCAGTTCAGCGATATAATGGGCCACAAAATTGGACATGGCGGTCGGGCCTTCGAAGATGCGGACCGGTGCTTTTTCGAGATGAGTTCCTGTCTCGACGTAGTGGGTTGTTTCTGGTTCAATCATGACAAGCGACTGAGGTGTTCGGTTAGGCTGTCGTTAGCCTGTGTCTCTTGGTTATAAAAACCTCAATATTCTGGTCAAATCCTAATGAAGAAATTGGAAGGTTATTCACGTATTTGTAAATCCAGCCCGCCCGGGTATTTCGAGTTGCATCTGGAACCATATGAGTTGGATCGGGTGAATAACGGGGTTAACCCACTCCTGTTGACCCACCTCTTACCTCTACGGTGCTCCTTGTATGCGCAAGTTCCTCTTGTTGCTAATGTTTGGTTATGCCTTCATCGGTATTCATCCACCCGTTGACGAGGCGCTGAAGGTATATCTGGAAGACATCGAGAACATGGCCCGGCAGATCAATACACTAGGCGAGCGAGCTGCGAATGCAGGCGAAGTGGATGAGATCAAAGACGTCGCCGACCAGATTTTCGAACGTATATGGGGGATGCCATCCGGTCTCCGTGCGCCTGGCCGGATAGGGGCTGTATCCTGGCCCGGTTGGAAATCTCGATGGCAGGTCGATTTTTCCGATTTTGCGCGTTCCTATGAAAAGCGGTATGGGAGCAAGCCTCCAGAAATCGAAGATCCACGAGCATTGGGCATGATGGGGCGAGGACGAGCCGCCCGAGCCCTGTTGGAAAAGAGGCGTGAAAGCTGGTTTGTCTCAAAAGACGAAAAAGAAGATATTGGCCAGGTTATCGCGGCATTGAATAACGTAATCGGATGGACGTCGATGGAAGATGGGGTCACGAAAGGAGAGCGTCAGCCGAGGGTGGACCTGACGCGCATGTGGGACGCTCCTCGGGAATTCTGGAATTCCACCGCCGATACGGGTTGGCTTTTTGAGGTGCAGGCACAGGCCATCAATATCTTGAAGGTCGACTATCAGGGTGATCTGGTTGTAGCGCAACGACATGTATCGGATCTGGAGACGTTGGCCCAAAAGGTACTTTACGGCGTCGATGCAGACGGGGACGGCGCCGTCGAGCCCGTATCCATGGAGGGGGGCGTCCTTGCTGCGGTTTCCCTGGCGAACGCAATCGGAGTTATGCAATGAGTTCTACGTGCTCACGATGATATTCACTGCCATATTCCCGGGGAAATGGGCGAAGTTAAGGGGTTTCTGTCTATTCTTTCTGCTTGCGCTCACTGTGAGCGCCAATCGATGTCAGGACCGGGCTTCTGCACCGGAATATGCACAGCCTGTCGTTTACGGGAAATCGCTCGATAGTTCAATGCCTGACTACGGCAGGCCCAGCAATGAGATAGATATCCCGCCTGAGGGTGTGAAAACGTTGTTCGAGACCGCCGATGGCCGTATGCTCAAGGAAACCCTCGTGGAGGATGTGTGGCCGGTCGACATTGCTGTTGATGCCCGAGGAGATGTATGGATTGCCGAATTGAGAGGCAAGATATTTCGGTACGACGCAACATCTGGTAGGACGTCGCACATCGGTTCAGTAGAAACGATGGACCCAACCAAAATCGAGCACGGCATCTACGGACTGGAAGTAGACCCAGCCTTTTATGACGGTTCCCCATTCATATATGTATACTACGCCGAAGTGGAAACGGCCATCAATACGTTATCTCGCTTCGACATCGAGCATAATCGTATGTCGCTGGCATCCGAACTTGTGTTACTCCGCGTTCCCACGGAACCCCAGTGTTGCCATCATGGGGGAGACCTTGAATGGGGGAGCAACGAAACATTATACGTGTCGACCGGAGACAATGGTATGTCGGAGACCAGGCCGGTTTGGAAGCTGAGCCAAAGGGCATTGCAGGCTTTCCAGGATCGGTACGGTCTGTCGGATTACCACTGGACTCGACTTGCGGACTCCGAACGATCAGCCCAAAATTTGCAAGATTTGAGGGGCAAGATACTACGAATCAACAAAGACGGTACCATACCTGGAGATAACCCGTTCTTTGGGGTTCCCGGGATCCGCTGGGAAATCTACGCATATGGGTTGAGAAACCCCTATCGTTTCGGGATTGACGGGCTGACCAATGCCCTGTATATCGGTGTTGTCGGTCCAGATGGATATTACGATTATGACGCCTACGTTGTATCGGAGCATGGAGGTGAAAACTTCGGATGGCCCCGGGCGATGGGCCCTTTGCTGTACAACGAATGGGCGCCGGAGGACATTCCCGATTACAAACCGTCCTTGTGGGAATATACCTATGCAGGCGGTGGGCGCGCCGCCATGGCCGGTCCGTTTTACCGATTTGAAGGAGAGGGGGCCTTTCCAGAACAATTTCAAAATACGCTTTTTGTGTACGATTGGGCCAGAAGTTGGATCAATTATGGCCGCGTTGTGGAGGATTCGGTTGACATAGAAACGTTACGGAAGGAAACGTATCGCGTGAAAGCGCATAGATTAGTGGACGTCGAAACCTTCGACGTTCTCACCAACACGCGCCCTATCTCCATGGCACTTGGCCCTGATGGGGCACTCTATCTGGCCGAATTTACAGGATTTTGGGATGCTGACGAAGGATCCAGAGTGTCTCGGTATCGCTGGATTTCAAGGGACGACTAGTTGTATATTTCGCATCATCCCTACCTTACCCTGGCTTTCAGCCTAACAATCTATTCTTACGCTTAGTACACTCAGATGAAAGGACTCAATCAATTTGTATATGCTTCGGTCTTCTTGCTTGTGTCACTGGTCTTAATAGGCTCTTCGACCGTTACACGACGGCTTGCTGAAGCACCGTCTCCTGCGGACATTTCGTTGCCCGACGGCCAGGAAGTCTATCTCACCCGATGCAATTCCTGCCATATGGCCAATGGAGAAGGGGTCCAGGGGGTATTTCCTCCCCTGGCCAACTCTGAATACGTCACTGGTGACAAAGGGAGGCTCGTCCGAATGCTGCTTAACGGATTGCGGGGAGAAATTGTAGTCAATGAAGTCACATATAATGGGATGATGCCGCCATGGGGGGGGTTCTTGAGTGACCAGGAAATTGCCGATGTGTCTACCTATATCCGGACGAATTTTGGCAACGATGCTGAGCCTGTTACTGCCGAAGAAGTAGCCAAAGTACGGGCGGCTGTTGCAGATCGGAAAGACGCATGGACAATCGACGAACTGAACAAGCCCGAGAACCTGGGAATACCTGACGGTGAGTGATTCCAGTGATCTGTTACGCGCGATCGTTTCGACGGCATTCGACTGGCGAGATCCGGATTACCCGATCCGGCTGAATGCCGTACAGACAGCTTTACAGTCTGAAAATCGCCATACCGAGGAGGCATTGGCTTTCGGTGTCAACCGGCACGTATCGCAACTCGAGGAAGGGACACTTACAACATGGTTGAGCGATTCATCGAATGGGGGTGGGGGAAGAGTGCTGGTTGGCTTAGGCAGTCGGGAGCCATTGGAGGGACTCTGGGATTGGCTTGCGGTCACACTGTCAGGGCATGCATACATGGGCGTGTATGCCGGAGAGCCGCCGGTATTGCTGCAGGCGTTTGCGGAAGAGGTTGAGCGCAGAGCGGACACAGAGCCCTCTCTGTTTGGGCCGCACGTGGGGGACAGCGCTACGTGGCATGCCGTTATTGCAAGAAGTGAGGATAAGATGCTCGCCCGTGCCTGCTCAAGAGCCGGAGCGCGGGGCTTCATGCGAAAAAGGACATGCCCTATCGCCATTCTTGATGGCACGGAGAGTGAAGAGACTCGCATGAACCTTGCTGAAGATGCCTTATTGTTCGACGGCGTATCCCGGAATAATACGCGCCTCGTCTGGGCGCCGGCAGAACAAAATCCTGACCCCTATCTTGAAGCATTTGCCCTCTTCAGAAGCGTATTCCCAGTACACCCCGATACCCCTGGCACGCTTCAGATGCAAAAAGCTTTCCTGGCTTCCCGTGATATGCCCCATGCCTTTGGAGAGGGCCTTGAATTCTTAGTCAGCAAAGGGCCTCCAGAATTTTTGGAACCCTGCCACATACGGTGGTCTACTTATTCCTCGCCAGATGAGGTGATGTCCTGGCTGAACCAGTCGCACCAGGACGTTTCCATGATAACAACCGCCTCGAACGTCATCAGAACTCTCGGTCTATCCGTGCCAATTTTCGACCTGGGAGTGGTCCATCGATTGAGTCTCATTGAACATCCCCAATCCAGAGACGTATTGAATTTTCTAATGTCTTTCTAATGTCTTTCTAATGTCTTTGCAATAATCACCCGAGGGCCGAGGCTGGAGAGACATCGATCGTATAGATTGGGAGCCCAGACATAGGGAACCAAGAGGAAAAAATTCCGATTTCGCCAGCAACGCCTGCTTACACAGCCATGAATGCCCAGAAGAGTAAAACCACAAATCCTCAGGAGCGGACGAATTCAAACGATGAAGAGGACTCCCTGGGGAAATTCGCGGGTCATACAAAAGAACTCTTCGAGGATTTGACCGCCTGGGTCGAGCTGAAGATTCAATACGTCGTTCTTGATTATAAAGAACAAATTACCAATCGAGCCAAGGGTGCAGCTTTCGATCTCGCATCAGTCTCGATCATTCTCCTGGCTGTACTTTTTGGACTCGTTGCTCTGGCTCTGGGTATCGGCACATGGTTGTCGCATCCAGCGTGGGGCTTTCTTGTCGTGACCGGATTATTGTTAGCCGTTGCCCTGATTGTGCATTGGATAGGTCTGAGAGCCTCTCAGTCTTCGAAGCCCGAGAAGAAAGTCACCACGTTCAAAGTACCAGACACACAGCGGAAGCTGGAAGAGCATATTGCTCCAGATACATCATCCGATCGAAATGGAAAAGATTAAATCCCTCGAAGAGGCAGCGAACCGGCTCCGGCAAAAAGAAGAGGAAATCAGCCGACACCTCGATGCTTTACAAGAAGATGTGAGGCAGACGAAACAAGACGTCGTAGGCTATGTTAAGGAGAATCCCTGGCTGGGCCTTGCTGGATCTACTTTTGCTGGAATCCTGGTGGGGTTGCTTCTGGGGAAAATCGGTAAATCGCCCCGAGCAGAGAAGCGCCTCGAGCAATATGTAGATCAGTTGATTACTGCATCTCGGCAATCGGGAGCTACTGAAGAGGAACTAGCGCAAATCCTTGAGCGTGCCGCTCGGGGAACTGCCACCAGTGTCGTGTATGCATCCCCTGAGCGTAAATCCAAAGGGCTCGGAAGCCAGGTTCTGGGGTTATTGGCAGATATCGGCATGGGGCTGTTGAAAAAAAGCCTGCTCCAGGCGATTGATCAGCAGATACAGGCTGTGAGTGCACCCGGAGAGCAGGCGGCGGAAGAGCAGGAATAGTTACCCCGGTGCCTTCCCTGGCGCTTTTCCCCTTTTTAATTATAGATCTTACGCGCCGGATGCGCATAGGTCCTGCCAGAGCGGCTTCACACACGTGCAAAGCCGCGTAAAGCAGCCTGCTGTGCACAGTTCGCGTAACATCACTTAATTACTACAGCTTCAGGCTGGGATGAAAAGAGGGTGCTTTGATAGAGGTGCTCTTGGATATTACAATGTTTGCAATACGAAATAGGTGAAGGTCGATGCGTGTTCTCATCTTTGGCCCTCCTGGAGCAGGAAAGGGTACGCAAGCTTCTCTGCTTGTTAAAAGATACAATCTAAGCCATATCTCAACGGGCAACATCTTGCGAGAGGTTATTAAGGCAAAGACGGAGACCGGGTACATTGCCAAGGCTTATATGGACAAGGGGCGTCTGGTTCCAGATGACATCATCAAGCAGTTGGCCGAAAAAGCCATCCGCGAGGCCGGTTATGATCGGTTTATCCTGGACGGCTATCCCCGAACGATCGATCAGGCCAAGTGGCTTCGTAGCTTCCTCGATGAACACGAAATTACGCTCGACGTCATCGCAAGTTTGGTCGTCCCCGACGACGTCATCGTTGAGCGGTTGAGCAGGCGCCGTATTCATGCAATTACTGGTGAGAATTATCACCTGGATTTTAAGCCTCCTCCGGACGATGTAGACCCAGAGCATATTATTCAGAGAAAAGACGACCAGCCGGATGCTATCCGTGAACGCCTGAAAATATATCATAAACAAACGAAGCCCGTCGAAGCCTTTTATGTAGATCATCCGAATTACATTCGAGTTGATGGGACCCAAGAACTCGAAGTAGTACACAGGACCATAGCGGATGGATTGAAGGAACGCGGGTCTGTACGGGCAACGGCGACGATATCCAAGTCTGATTAGAACGCAGTCAATCGCATGGTGTCTACGAGATCAGTTGATTCCGGGAACCAGATCGTTGAAGACGTACGGTCTGCCTTCGAAAAATCCTTAGAGGCACTTGAACTAGGCCTTGAGCCGGTGCAGCTATACGAGCCGGCACGATATATCCTGGCCAGCGGAGGAAAGCGACTACGCCCCACTTTGTTGCTATTAACGGCGCAGTCATACGGCGCGTCTCTGGAAGAGGCCATGCCGGGAGCTCTGGCTGTAGAGACGTTTCACAATTTCACGCTCGTGCATGATGATATCATGGATCATGCACTTACCCGAAGGGGGCGGGATACCGTGCATGTCAAATGGGATGAATCCACGGCTATTCTGGCCGGTGATTACCTCATGGCACTTTCTTTCGATCTCCTGACTCAGCTGCAGGTAGGAGATTTGCGGTCTATTGTGTCTGCCTATCATAACATGGTGCGACGACTTTGCGAAGGCCAGGCGTACGACAAAGCTTTTGAGAGTCAAAGAGAGGTATCTCTTGAGGAGTATCTCATAATGATCGAAGGAAAGACGGGCGCTTTGATCGAAACGGTTTTCGTTCTGGGAGGAATGATCGGCGGCGCAGATCGAGAATCGTTGGACGTCCTGCGCAAGCTTGGCATGCACGTTGGCCGGGCCTTCCAAATTCAAGATGATCTGCTCGATCTTGTCGCTGATGACCAGAAATGGGGGAAAAAGGTGGGCGGCGATTTGATAGAAGGCAAAAAAACGTATCTTTTGCTGAAAGCGCTTTCCTCTACGGAGGGGGAAGCGCGGACCTTTTTCCAATCCATTATCGAGAAACGGGGCCTGCCGGAAAACCTGATTCCGAAGGCTCGGGCATACATGGAGGAGTACGGGGTGATCAATGCATCGAGAGATGCCGTAATCTCACATACTCGATCCGCCCTCGGCTGCCTCGAAATAATTCCGGATGGACCCTCTCGTAAGGCGTTGTACTGGCTCATCGAGCAGTTGCAGATGCGATTGCATTAGCGCGTACCGCGTACCCCAAAATTCCGGGCGTTATTTATGGAAACGTCTGGGCATTGTACATGCTATTCTAACTATATTTAGCTCAACGCTCTTACCCATAGACGATGATAACCGAACAAGTACGGGTTAAGAATAAGGCTGGATTACATACACGGCCGGCTTCGATGATTGTGAGAGAAGCCGCCAAGTATACGTCTGACTTCTTCATTCAGAAAGATGGATACGAGATAAACGGCAAAAGCATCATTGGCGTTATGACGCTGGCCGCCGAGCAAGGAGCGCTATTGACGTTGTTGTTCGAGGGGGAGGACGAAGAAGATGCCGCCAGAGCGATCGTCAAAATATTCGAAGATGGCTTTGGAGAGGAGAAATAGTGTCATCTCTGCCGGGTATCCCAGTCAAGGAATAGTCTCGAAATGATGTTAAACGAGAGCGCCAGCCATAGAGAGACCTCCACACGAGAAACAGAAGAGAGCCAGGGGTCAAACGGTTCGTGTGAGCGGGTATACAAAGGCCTCGGTGTCTCAAGGGGGATTGGCATCGGCCCGATCTACCTGTATACCCGGGATGCCCTCAACGTGGAACAGCGGGTGATTCCCGCCGGCGAAATCGAACGAGAACTTGCTCGATTTGAAGATGCCGTCCAACGAGCGGAGAAAGAGTTGGCCAAGATCACTTCAGTAGCCCGCGAAAAGTTAGGCGAGAACAGCGCGCGGATCTTCGAAGCGCAGGCCCTGATGCTCAAGGACGAGACCTTCCTCTCGGTAGTGAAGAATAAGATACGACGCGACAAAACAAACGCAAGTTACGCCATCAAGTCGTTCATTTCAGAAAGTAGGGGCCGGATGGAGGCCAGCGGCAGCGATTATTTCAGGGAACGGGCAAACGACTTGCTGGATGTTCAAGATCGACTCATTCGCAATTTGAGGCGGGGTAAATTGCTTTCTGCCATAGACCCCAATACGATAGTCGTATCTGAAAATCTCACCGCAGCCGATATTATTTTGTTCAGCCGCCGCAATATACTGGGGTGTGCGACCGAGTTCGGGGGCCCCACATCGCACGTTTCGCTGATGGCCAGGGGCCTGGGCGTTCCTGCTATTGTGAGCCTGAGTGGGGTTACGAAAGAACTGAGTGCCGGGGATCAGGTTATTCTGGATGGGTTCAATGGCCGGCTGATTGTGAATCCGAGCAAACGTACCCTCTCGGCTTATGAGCGGTTGAGAGATCGATATCAGCAACTGCTCGAGGATGAAAAGTCGCTGTTGCCCCTTCCGAGTGAAACGCTTGAAGGCGAGGCGATAGCGCTCCGCGCGAATCTCGAATTCCGTGAGGAGGTCGAATCGGTAAAGAAATACGGCGCTACAGGAGTTGGTCTTTTTCGAACGGAATTTCTTTTCCTGATGCATGGGTTCCAGGATTATGGAGAGGACGCTCAATACGACACCTATTGCGCCATCGTCTCAGCTATTTCCCCTGAAACGACGACATTCCGGTTGTTGGATTTAGGAGGGGATAAAATGCTACCCATGGCGCACCGGGAGCATAATCCGTTTCTAGGATGGCGCGGCATCCGCATCTTGCTTGATAAGCCTGAATTGCTTCGCCCCCAGCTCAAGGCCCTTTACAGAGCAGCAGCAAGAGGGCCGGTGAGGATACTGGTCCCGATGGTCAGTATGGTAACTGAGATCGTAGAGTTAAAGCGTATCATCGAAGAAGTGAAAGAGGAGCTTAGATCAGCAGGTACCCCCTTTAGTAATGATGTTCCTCTGGGCATCATGGTCGAAGTCCCTACAGTCGCTTTGATGGCCGATCACTTTGCAAAAGAAGTGGACTTTTTTTCTATCGGAACGAATGATTTGACCCAGTACCTGCTGGCCGTAGATCGTGGTAATAATCTCGTCGCTGATCTCTATCAGGAACTCGATCCGGCCGTGTTGAAGGTTATCAAAGAAATCGTAGCTGCTGCAAAGCGATATCGAATTCCAGTAAGTGTTTGCGGCGAACTCGCGTCCGATCCTCTTGCGACAGCGATCCTGATCGGATTAGGCGTCGAAGAACTCAGCGCATCCCCCATGTTTTTACCGGAAATAAAAAGAGTGGTACGTTCCATGCGACGAGGGGAGGCAGAGTCCCTGGCCCAGAGGGTGATGAAGATCTTTGACCCTGCGACGAGGAAAGCTACGCTTATGGATTGGTTGCGTGTTCACGCCCCCGATTATTACTCATTCCTTCGGGATAGTGAAAATTCTGCGTTGTCCCTGGAGTCCGATGAAGCATGAGGCCCAAAGGAATACGAAATTGTGTCCGATGCAGGTTTCTGCTTCATCTCTTTAAGTGATGTTATGCGAACTGTGCGCAGCAGCCTGGTTTACGCGGCTTTGCAACCGTGCAAAGCCGCTCTGGCAGCACGTATGCGCATCCGGCGCGTAACATCTGTCTTTAAGTGATGTTGCGCAGGTTGTGCACAGCACCCCGTTTTCCCGGCTTTGAATGACTGCCTTGCAGCCATTTTTACAGCTATCTGAGCGCATTCAAAGCCGTCCGGGCAAAACGATAACGCACAGATGCGTAACATCTGTCTTTATGTCACTTCAACCCAAACGCTGTATTTCGCTAGAATAGACATACAGCTATCGAATACAACAGTAATAGCATGAATATGAAAGATATCAGCCGCATCGATAAGAGCGGCATGTACGACCTGGTAAAAGGTTTCGCCGGGCAAATGAAGGAGGGGAAACGAATCGCGGAGGGAGCAGACCTCTCCTTGAATCTCGACGGGATTCGCCACGTCGTCGTAGTCGGTATGGGGGGATCTGCGATAGCGGGAGACCTGTTGCGCTGTTTTGCACTGAGCGAAGCGAGTATCCCGATATCAGTCGTTCGCAATTACACCTTACCCGCTTTCGTAGATCAGCATAGTTTAGTCATAGTATCCAGTTTTTCCGGCAATACGGAGGAAACAATTTCCGCTTTTGGTGAGGCCGTGAACAGGAAGGCTTCTCTTGTGTGTATTACGTCTGGCGGGATGGTCGAGCAGCGTGCCGCCGAACTACATCTTCCTCTGGTGAAGATTCCAGGAGGTATTTCGCCCAGGGCAGCCCTTGGCTACTCGCTGAGCGTGCTCCTGGTGTTGGCGGATCAGCTGAAATTGATCGCACTCGAAACAGACGCATGGAAGGAAGCCGTCCATCTCCTGGAAGAGAAAACGCGTATCTATTCAGATCCTGCCGGCGAACACCTGGCGCTGGAAATTGCAGAAAGCCTGGTGGATCGCCTCCCCTTCATCTACAGTGCATCTGGAATGCTGGAAACCGTCAGCTTGCGATGGCGGGGGCAGATTCAAGAAAACAGCAAAAAACTGGCGGCTGGCAATGTGTATCCCGAATTGAATCACAATGAGATTATGGGGTGGGAATTGGCGAATGGGAGGTCCATGCATCGTAATCTGGGAGTGGTCGTTTTACGTGATCGACAAGATCACGTCCGCATTCAACACCGCATGGAAGTCACTCGCAACTTACTCAGCGACAAGGCTGGATACTGGGTGGAGGTCGATTCGGAAGGGGAACACCCGCTGGCACGTATGCTTTCCCTGATTATTCTGGGGGATTGGGTAAGCCTGTACCTGTCTTATCGGAGAGATGTCGATCCAACACCTATTGGATTGATCGACCGGTTGAAGAAAGAGCTGGCAGGTGTTTGACCGTTTCATATCAAGTGAAGGTTAAAAATCAGAGAAAGCCATTAAGCATAATGGCTTTCTCTGGTTTAATACATACAGGAGCCTCATGCCGACTGCCTGGGTTTCCAGTGTGAGCTGGCAATTAGATTTCCCACGTGAGGGAACGACTTTTGCCGATGAGAAGTAGCCTTCTTATGTGAAGATATGGTTGATTGTTCAGGCGAGCCAGATGTTCATTCGCGAACCGCGCAATATCAAATAGATCTATGTTTCGAGCCAAACACGTCCTTTTCCTTGCCTTCTTAGTTGTGTCGATCTCGAGTGATATTGTACATGCGCAGTATCATTTTGGGCGAAATAAAATTCAATATGATGACTTTGACTGGCAAGTGCTGAAGACCGAGCATTTCGACGTGCACTACTACAGTGAGATGGAAGAGCTTGCCGAACACGGGGCCTATTTCGCTGAGGAAGTGTACAAAGAACTCGAAAATAGATTCAACTACTCGCTCAACCATCGCGTCCCCCTCATTTTCTATTCCTCCAACCTGCATTTTAAACAGACGAACACATTCCCCGGGTTCATCCCGGATGGGGTAGGTGGATTCTACGAGTTTTTGAAAGGCCGTGTCGTGATACCCGCCAACGGAAATATTCACCGCTTCAGGAGGGTCATTCGCCATGAGTTAGTGCACGTATTCACCTTCATGAAAGCGTTTCGAGTGTTGAAGGAGTACCGATTGCCGATCAATCGCAGGCTTCCCCTGTGGTTTACTGAGGGTCTCGCAGAATACTGGTCTGGAGAGCCGGACTATCAGCATGAGATGGTCATTCGAGACGCCATCTTTTCAAATTACCTCGTCCCCCTCGAGAGTATGTACCGGATTAGCGGTTCCTATCAGATGTACAAACAGGGAGAGGCCATCTGCCGCTTCATCTCTGAACGGTACGGCGAAGAGAAATTACTGCGGCTCATCGACAATTCCTGGAGAGACAAGGATTTTCGAAAAGTGATGGAAATCACGCTGCACGAAGATTTCAAAGCGATCTCTAAAGCCTTGGAGGCATGGCTCAAAGATCAGTACTTCCCCATTTTGGACGAGGCCGTGCCGCCTACACTCAGTACCTCTCCTATCGCTCAAAGAGGATTCAGCTCTAAACCGTCTTATTACCGGTTCAAGAATGGTACGCGAAAGGTATTCTACATTGGAAATCGGACGGGATATACCAATTTGTATGAACAAGAGCTCGACTCGTTATATCGCCCCGTGGGTAAGGAGGAGATTCTCATAAAAGGGGAACGAGACGAGCGCTTTGAGTCCTTTCATTTCTTTGAAAGTCGAACGAGTGTTTCAAAGAAAGGGCAGCTTGCTTTTGTTACCAAAAGTGGCGGGAGCAATAGTATACACATCTACAACCTGGAGGAAGAAGTCCTCGAGGGGTCGCTGCAATTCAAAAACCTGATTGCCATCTATTCGCCGTCGTGGTCCCCGTCAGGCGATCAACTCGTCTTTTCTTCAATCAGCAGTGCGGGTTCAAATGATCTGTATATCTACGATCTCATTGATGAGACGCTGGAGCGAATTACCGACGATATGTACGACGAGCGCAATCCAGCCTGGAGTCCAGATGGTCGATATATTGCCTTTTCGTCAGATAGAACCTCTGAAGGTGAACACGGCGCGTATAATCTCTTTTTGTTCGATGTCCACAACCGTACCATCAGTTACGTAACACAGGGAGATCACTACGATTTCTCCCCACAATGGAGTCCAGATGGGCATCATATCCTCTTTACGAGCGCCAGAAAAGACAGTACGGGACGTTTTGGCGCTCAAGATATCTGGGCCATTGATGTACGCGACAAACTCATTGTAGAACCAGAAGTGGCATCCGCTACGTTTCTACCCACAGTAGATGTAGATCCAGTTCTTCTCACGCAGACGAGAAAAGCAAAGAGGCTGACAAATATTACCACTGCGGCTTATGACCCCGTCTGGACAGACGATCATCGGCTCGTTTTTTCCAGCTTCGAGCGCATGGGGTTTTCGATACGGACATTGCCTGACGTAGATTCACTCCTGGCACATCCTCAGCATGTGGCGGAAGGCGGAGTCCTCGATACAACGTCACATTGGACCTATGGGCGAATTACGGAAGCAGATGGCGCAGAATATAAGCCGTATAAGCGAAAATATTCGCTCGACATAGCGCAGGGACAGGTGAGTCAGAATCCTATTCTGGGTACGTACGGGGGAGCTGTCGTTTCATTCTCGGATCTTATGAGCAACGACCGATGGTTTATCACCATGTATAACCTTGGGAGAAGCCGCAGCGACTTTTTGCAGAGTATGAACGTAGCGGTCACCCGCATTCGATACAACAAACGAGCGAATTACAGCTATGGCTTGTTCAGGTTTGGGGGAGAACGATACGATATTACGGATCCTGACGCCTTCACCGAATTCCCGTTCGTATTCGAGACGATGTATGGAGGGTCCTTCGGGGTGAGTTATCCGATCTCCATGTTCAAGCGCATCGAAGTGAATACGTCGTTTAGCTGGAGTGACAGGGAAGTTCTAGGCCGCCAGGGATTTATTGATCGAGAAGCCTGGTTGTTGTCCAATGCCCTTTCGTTGGTCCATGACAATACCCTGTATGGCCGAAACGGCCCGGTTCAGGGATGGCGCGCAAACCTGACGGGAGGCTATACGACCGACATCGTACACTCCAACGTGAGTTACTTCACCCTGCTTGCTGACATCAGGCACTACTTCCGTATCACCAATCAGATTCAATTTGCATCTCGTTTGGTGGGCCGACTCAACCAGGGGAAAGAAGCTCGATTGTTTATTCTAGGAGGGAGTTGGGATTTACGAGGTAAACGCCTGTACAGTGTCCGTGGGAAGAAAATGTGGTTTACCTCTCATGAGCTGCGTTTTCCTATCATGAATTATCCGTCGATCATGATTCCTGTTCTCGCCCCGTTCGGTATCGTCAATTTCCGAGGTGCTTTGTTCTTTGATGCAGCCCAGGCGATAAACGACGGTGACGAAGCGTTTGATCGCCTGGTGAATGCCGGTGAAGTGTTGGGGGCTACTGGCGTCGGGCTCAGAATGAACATGTTTGGCAGCATCGTTCTTCGATACGACATCGGCTACTCCTATCGTGATGGATTCCGCGAGCGATCGGATAAGTTATTCAAGCAATTCTTCTTCGGTTTCGACTTTTAATGAAGCATTTGAATGCCCATTATATATTGCTGGTCAGTTTAACCCTCGCAGCCTGTTCGAACTTGAAGCTGGGTAGCAACGCAGGGGTTAGAGAAGGGGACTGGTATACAGAAGGATCCTCATCCTTGCGACAACATCGTGTGGAAGCATCTGTCGATCCGCCTCTTGCCGAAAAGTGGAGGTATGACGCAGGGGCCGGTACAGGCCACGCAGGTGCACTCATTATTGATGGTAGGGTACTTGTCGCAAACAGGAAAGGTCAGATTACAGCTATAAACCTCGAAAGTGGCAAGAGGGAAGCCAGAGCTCGATTCGATGGGCCCATTGAAGGTGGAATGTCAGCTCGTGGATCCACCCTGTACGTGCCCGTAATTTCGAAGAAGAACAATATTGTTGCCTACGACATCCAATCGGGAGGCAAAAAGTGGTCTTTCACGTTCCAGCCTATTGAATCAGGATTGCTTGCTGTTGACGAGCAGGTTATTGCCGTAGATGCCAATGCTGACGTTCGAGCCCTGAATGCCGAAGATGGAGCGTTACTCTGGGAAAAGAACCTTTCTGATAGCTCAACGGTGCTGTCCTCCCCCTTGGGTGTTGGAGAACGTCTATTCGTAGCTGACGATGACGGAGATGTCTTTGCAATGAATGCGCGGTCTGGTAGTGACCTGTGGCACGTAGCTCTCCATTCGCCCGTTTATGCCACGATGTCATCCGATGAAACGGATCTATTTGTACCTACAACCCGCGGTCGTTTGTTTGCACTCTCTGCTGCCAGCGGAGAAATACGTTGGTGTTATTCGGTAGCTGATTCGACCGTGCGTTTTTCATCGCCGGCTTTTGACTCTGGAAAAAATCAACTCGTGTTTGGGAGCACGGAGGGTGTCATTCGATCGTTGAATGTAGATACAGGACAAATACTCTGGAAAACAGACGTTGATGGGGCTGTGACCATTGCTCCCCTCGTTACCAGGAATACGATTTATGTGGGAAGCCTTAGAGGCATATTATATGCTCTGGATAAAAACTCGGGTCGTATTCTTTGGGAAGAAAAACTTACAGGCCGTATAAAGTCAGCGATCACAGCTTCCGGCGATCGGGTCGTAGTGCTGGCTGAAACCCAACAAGTGTTCATGTTTGAACCTGCTGAGCTGGCGGATGAGGAGGAGGAGTAGGAGTGTGCAGTCTCATAGCCGCCCTTTCGTAAAATGGACGCCGACGTATGATGCGTATTAGATATTCTTTTCTGTGTTTTGTGGCCGTTCTATGGACTGCTCCTGTGGCAGGGCAAGAAACGGGATCTCCATCGACAGCTGTGGTCATCGTGGAAACCAACAGCGCTAACAGTCTGGTTTTTGCCGATTCAACGTATCTCGGCAAGGCCAGTAATGCGGCGTTTGAGGTCCCTGCTACTGTAAAGCAGATTCGCCTGGTTCCACCCACACTCAATTCCTGGTCCGTCCCTTCAAAGGTGAAAGAGCTTAACCTGGCGCCGGGGGACACGTTAAACGTAGCGATCCACTTCTCGTATCGCTATAATATCGAATCGATTCCCTATGAGGCCCAGGTGTTTCTGGAAAAGCCCGAGGAGCGTATCTTGCTGGGGACCACGCCGGTTCTTCATGCTTCGAAAGATCCGTTGAGGGGGATGCTGCTTGTTGCAAAATCGGGGTACGATCCGGTACGGTTGCCGCCGGGTGAAGATATCTGGAATGCCCACCGGGTGGAGTTGACTCGCCGAAGCGACAATGAAATCGCCGAAAAGTTTTGGCACCCGGAGGAGAGGTCGGATAGATGGATCGATTACGTAGCCGGAGGCGTTGCTGTCGTATCTGGAATAATGGCCATTCGGTTCAAAACCAAAGCAAACCGCCGGTACGATCGTTACGTGGAAAGTGGTGATCCCACCTTGCGAGGCGGCTTTGAGCGATACGATCGGTATTTCGCAGTCTCTTTAGGCACTATGCAGGTCGGCGTCGGCGTTCTGGCCGTTCGTTTTGTGCTCGATTAGGCCGCCAGGGTCGCTCTAATATGCGCCGGATCCTTTTACAACAGCGGTGACGGTCCGGATGAGAATGACAGCATCCAGCCACAAAGACCAGTTGCGTACATAGTAAGGATCCCATTGCTCCATGCCTTCATTGCCTGAATCGCTTCGGCCTGACACCTGCCACAAGCCAGTAATGCCAGGTCGTACTCGCACGCGCAATTCGCGAACACGGCGAGGCAGTTCGTTGCTATGGTACTGGGGTAGGGGTCTGGGGCCTACCAGTGACATTTCTCCTCTCAGCACATTGAGCAGTTGAGGCAACTCGTCCAGGCTCAGCCGGCGCAACACACGGCCAATGCGAGTAATGCGGGGATCCTTGCGGAGCTTATAAAACGTTTCCCATTCATGGCGGAGTTCATCGTCTTCCTCCAGCTTTTGTTTGAGGACTTCTTCCGCATTGGGGACCATGGTTCTGAATTTGAACGTCTTGAACTTTTGACCCCCTCGACCCACTCTTTCCTGGAGAAAGAATGGATTCCCCCCATCTTCAAGGCGAATGAGCAGGGCTATGGTTGCACAAACAGGGAACCAGAACGGGCTTGAGAGGAGCACCAGTAAGATGTCGAAGGTGAGCTTGGCGAAACGGGAAAACGGGTTGATCAGGTTGGAAGTGATTTCGAGCCCGAGAATGCCATTCAAGTCTCTGGGTTTGACCCAGAGGGAGGGGGTGTCGAAGATTTCGGGGAGGATGAGAACGGATCGGTAGTAAGATAACGGGCCCTCGAGCAACTCAGAGGCCCGAGCGCTGCTCATGCTGGGCATGGCAAGAATGGCCACCGATGCCTCCGGGGTAACGAGATTCGTGCCCCCTTCTATCGGTACGTTCAGCATGTCTGTATTCCATGAGCTCGGGTTGTCGTCGAAGATGCCGATAGGGTTATACCCGAGGGACTTTTCCTCCTGCAAGAAATAGACAACCTGCTCAGCAAACTCACCGCCCCCGTAAATTACGGTGGGTAAGCCCCATAAATTCATCGAGATGAGTGCCCGCTTCACCAGCCATCGAATTAGGGGGACGGAGACGAGACTGACGAGAAAGGCCAGGGTGATGGTGATGCGGCTGACCGATTCGGATTGTTTGCTAATAAATAATACTACAGCTGCACCCGCGAAAATGCCTATGAGGAGCAAACACGTTCGACGGAGCTCCTCCACGGGCCCCAGCCCCCAACTCGGCAACAGGCGCACGGCGGAGGCTCCGATCCACCAGGCAGGAATCAGGTACCAGGACCATTCCGGGATGAGAAGAGCACCCTGCCAGATGAGGCGAATAGAGCCGGCTAAGAGGAACGAGAGAACGATCGCTACCATATCGCCTGCTGCAAGAACAATGATGTTCTGAAGGCGATGCTTCAGGTATGAGATGAGCCATTCGCTTTTTCTCGGAAGCCGATCGAAGAACGAACGTTCTGAGAGTACCTCAACAAGTTCCATGCGCTAACAGTACGGTTATAGTGGGGAGCGATTCCAGAAGAAGTGTGATGCTTGCAGAACCGATTGCCGGGAATTCAATCGACAACCAGAGCAATATAAGAAATAGATCACTGGCGGCAGCTCATCTTTGAGCGCATCCGAAATACTCCATTACAGCGCACGATGTGATCTTTTGGTCCTTCACCTCATTAAGGTTGTGTTCAGGTCGAGCCGTGGTACTAAGATCAAGACACGCGATCAAATCACAGCTCCCTGAAGTGATCTGCCCATCCCTATTCCTCATCGTGTTCATTCACGACGAGGAATAGGGATGGGCAGATCACTTCGAGGCGTTCGAGCTATACGATGGCCGGTTCGGCTTTTTTGAAATATTCGAGCGTTCTGCGCAACCCTTCACGTCGTTCGACGGTCGGGCTCCAGTTCAACACACTTTTGGCCTTGCTGATATCAGGCTGGCGTACTTTGGGATCGTCTGCGGGCAACTCCTTAAATACGATCTCACTGGTACTTTGTGTAATTTCGATAACCTCACGCGCAAAGTCCAGGATGGTAATCTCATCGGGGTTACCGATGTTGACAGGGCCTATTTCATCGCTCATGAGGAGGCGGAAAATGCCCTCGATCAAGTCATCGACATAACAGAAAGATCGGGTCTGATTGCCCTCCCCAAAAACTGTAATAGGCTCTCCGTTCAAAGCCTGCTTCATGAACGTCGGGAGGGCGCGCCCATCGTCGAGCCGCATACGAGGCCCGTACGTATTAAAGATGCGGACGAGACGCGTCTCTACGTCATGATACCGGTGATAGGCCATGGTCATGGCCTCCGCAAAACGCTTAGCCTCATCGTAAACGCCTCGCATCCCGATGGGATTTACATTTCCCCAGTAGTTTTCGCTTTGTGGATGTACGAGCGGGTCGCCATAGACCTCACTCGTGGAAGCGAGGAGGAAACGGGCTTTTTTGGCCTTCGCAAGTCCAAGGGCTTTGTGAGTGCCCAATGCCCCTACTTTAAGCGTTTGAATCGGGTATTTTAGATAGTCGATTGGAGAAGCAGGGCTGGCAAAATGAAGAATGTAATCCAGGGGCCCTTCCACGTAAATGTAGTTGGTTACATCCAGTTCGATGAAGGTAAACCTGGGATTTCCGATCAAATGGGAAATGTTGTCGGGTCGACCTGTTATAAAATTATCGACACAGATTACATCATGGCCTTCTTTGATGAACCGATCACATAGATGAGATCCAAGAAAACCCGCGCCGCCAGTTACTAATGTGCGTTTCATAGGGTCAATTATGATTAACGTTTTGTTCTTCTTCTAAAGCTGCCCTGTTGGGAATTGCTTGAAAATGGGGGCGGCCTATTGAAAGATACGTAAAGCCAAGGTCAGCCATGTCCCTGGGTTTGTACAAGTTACGACCATCGAAGATCACTGGCTGACTCATGAGTTGCTGCATCTTGCTAAAGTCTGGGCGACGAAATTCGTGCCATTCCGTGCAAATTACGAGTGCATCAGCCTCGCGAAGCGCCCCATAGCGATCCTCGGCATAGGTAACCGAGTCACCCAGGATAGCCCGCGTTGTTTCGATGGCTTCGGGATCGAAGGCAGATATGGTTGCACCTAGATCCATCAACTCTTTGATGATGACATGTGAAGGGGCCTCTCGCACGTCATCCGTATTCGGTTTGAATGAAAGGCCCCAAATAGCTACTCGCTTATTTTCGACATTTCCTTCGAAAAAGTCTACTATTCGGTCCACCAGCTTCCTTCTTTGTTCGTCATTGACTTCGAGGACCGAATTCAGAATCCGAAAGACGTAATTATTTGTATCAGCCGTCTGCTTCAAGGCTTTAACGTCTTTAGGGAAACAACTGCCCCCGAAGCCAATGCCTGGATACAGGAATTGTTTTCCTATACGGCTGTCTAATCCGATCCCAACTCGCACCTTGTCGACGTCTGCTTCGACCTTCTCACAGAGATTGGCCACCTCGTTCATAAAGGTGATTTTAGTGGCCAGAAAAGAATTGGCCGCATATTTGGTCATCTCAGCCGATCTTTCGTCCATATCGATGATCGGGTTGCCCTGCCGTACGAAGGGCTCGTACAGCGAATGCATGATGGCAATAGCACGCTTGCTGGAGGAGCCGATCACGACCCGTTCTGGCTTCATGAAGTCGTCGACGGCGACGCCTTCACGCAAAAACTCAGGATTGGAGACGACATCGAAGTGAAGCTCTGATTTCAGGCCTTCTTGATTCATGATGGAGCAAACCATCTGGGCAGTGCCAACCGGGACTGTACTTTTATTGACGATGACCTTGTAGCCCATAGACGGATCTGCTCGCAGCATTTTGGCGATATCCTGGGCAACGCCTTGCACGTAGGAGAGATCTGCAGAGCCATCCTCGGCCGGCGGGGTTGGGAGGGCGAGAAAGATGACCTCTGCTTCCCGTACAGCCAGGAGAAGATCTGTCGTAAATTGAAGCCTGCCCTCCCGCAGGTTTCGCTCGAAGAAGACTTCGAGGCCGGGCTCGAAGATCGTGATCGAACCACTGGAAAGCTTTTTTACCTTGTTCTCATCTATGTCAACACAGATAACATCGTTGCCCATCTCGGCAAAACAAGTGCCTGAGACGAGGCCAACGTAACCGGTACCAATGATAGAGATCTTCATGGGTAAAGAGATGCAGTTTATGAATAGTGACCGCCCCTTCGTGATGAAGGGGCGGAGGGAAGTAGCTGAATGAATTTACCGGACCAGGAGAGTGACGGAAGAGCCCCGTTTTTGATGGCGCTAATTCGTCACATACCGGTAGAATCGGCGAATATCACGGCTTTTCAAGGTAGCCGAGCTCGAAAATGGCATTGAGCACCTTAGTCGCGCTCTCCTCAACGGTTTCTTTATCGGTATGGCAGGCCACATCCGGTGTAGAAGGAGCCTCGTAGGGGTCATCAATTCCAGTGAAGCCTTTGATAATCCCGGCTCGTGCTTTGGCGTACAGTCCTTTCGTGTCGCGCTGCTCGCACACGTCCAGAGGTACGTCTATGTACACTTCGATGTAGCCTCCGTAGCTGCTGATCAGATCTTTGTTTGCTTTGCGATCCGCCTCGTAGGGCGCAATAGGGGCGCAAATTGCTATGCCTCTATGTTTGGTTATTTCGCTGGCCACAAAACCTATACGGCGCACATTCGTTGAGCGATCTTCCTGGGAAAATCCAAGCCCCTTGCTCAGATGCGTGCGCACGACGTCGCCGTCGAGCAGGGTTACCGGACGTCCCGTTGTTTCCAGGAGCTTGGTCATCAGTGCATTGGCGACCGTCGATTTGCCCGACCCGGATAGCCCTGTGAAGAAGACGGTAAACCCTTGCTGTTTCTTGGGTGGATGAGTCTTCCGCAGCTCAGCGACAACATCAGCGTAAGAAAACCAGGAAGGAATTTCTTCGCCATCCGCCAGTTTGCTGCGCAGCTCCGTGCCGGAGATGCTCAAGGTCTCTTCGCCTTCCTTCACTTCGTCGATAGGCTTGTAGGCGTCTTCGGCAGGGGCATAGACCATCAATTTGAAGGGTACCATTTCGATGCCGAGCTCTTTTTGGTGCTGCACGACGAGGTCCTGGGCGTCGTAAGGACCGTAAATGGGCTCGCCGTTGCTCCCTTTCCCCGGGCCAGCGTGGTCTCGGCCGACGATCAGGTGCGTGCAGCCATAGTTTTTCCTGATGATGGCGTGCCACAGTGCCTCTCGCGGTCCGGCCATCCGCATGGCCAATGGAAGCAGGCTCAGCATGGCTCGGTCGTCGGGATAATACCTGAGAAGCTTTTTATAACACCTGACCCGGGTGAAATAATCGATATCACCAGGCTTGGTCATGCCCACTACAGGATGAATCAAGAGGTGACCGCCGACTTCTTCGGCGGCCCGGTCCGTGAGCTCTTTATGGGCCCGATGCATCGGGTTCCTCGTCTGGAAGGCAACGACGCGTTCTACGCCATTTTGCTCAAGCTCCTGGCGTAACTCTTTGGGCGTTTTGCGAAGTTCAAAAAAGTCGTAATGGACAGGCATCGACACCCCTTTGAGCGTGCCGCCGATGTAATAGGCTCCAGCCTGATCGAATAAATAGGCTACGGCAGGATGGGCCCGGTCTGTGGTGCCAAAGGCCTGTTTCGCTTCTCGCTCTTTGTCGGGTTTCCAGACATCGGAAATAGTCATGATGGCCAGCAGCAGCCCTGTTCGGTCTCTGAGGGCGATATGGTCCCCTTCTTTATGCTTTGTCGCAGTTTCCTCGTCCACGTCCAACGTGATCGGCATGGGCCATAACGTACCATCGGCGAGACGCATTCCCTCCAGGACGCTTTCATACTCTTTTTTCGAAAGGAAGCCGCATAAGGGCGAAAATCCTCCGGAAAGCAATAACTCAACATCACATAACTGGCGAGAGGTGAGCGTGATGGAGGGATAGTTGATCGCTTCTTGTTGTGCCCTGGAGAGTTCTTCGCCTTCGAGCAATAAATCGCATAAGGTGCCGCCGTGCGGTTCAATAAGTGTAAGGGTGCCCATTATCTTGAGGTTTGTGGTGTTAGTTGAATCGGAGCGAGTACTATGGTTAACCTGTTTTCGTGGCCATCATTTGCCGCAGAAAGAGAAATACGAATCGGGGATTGTGTCTGGCGTATCTTTTCCACAATCGTCTGGGTTCCATTAAAAATCTAAATAACCATTCCAGTCCGTTTTGTTGCATCCAGGAGGGAGCCTGACGCACTCTCCCGGTATGAAAATCGAAGGCAGCACCTACGCCAAGCATAACGGCATGTATCCTGTTTTTATGCTCCGCCATCCATTTTTCCTGCTTGGGACACCCAATCCCGACAAAGAGAATACGGGCACCTGACGCATTGATTTCTTCTGTAAACCGGGCGTCTTCTTCGGGAGTAAGGGGGCGAAAAGGAGGAGCTATCGTACAGGCAATGTTTATAGAGGGATATTTACGTTCGAGGAACTCCACAAAGTCTGTTAGACTCGAAGAGGTACCGCCGTAAAGGGCGATCGGCACAGAGCGGGCGGCGGCCATTTCGCACACGTGAAGAGTCAAGTCGGGGCCGTACACGCGTGTCGCATGTTGAACTCCCATCATCTTCAGCGCCCAGACCAGCGGCATCCCATCCGGGGTTACCATGTCAGCGCCGTTGACGACCTGCTTGAACACAGGGTCGTCATGGCTCTCCATGACCATGTGAACGTTCGCTGCGCATACATAGCGAGATTGACCCGCGCTAGCCCATTCCACCACCTTCGTGGCTGCGTCTGGATAGCTAGTCACGTCCACATGCATGTTGAGAATATCTTTGTAATCTCTATCTGTCAGTGTCATACAGACCGGATGTACCGTTGTAAACGAATAATCGACTCTTCATCAAGGAATTCTAAAAAACGATCGTAGCATCGCAAATTTTACGCAGAAAACAAACATGGGCCTCGTTTAAAGAGGGAATGAAATTATTTCAACACCGGCTCACCATCGAGATGAAGAACCGATCGATATAACTCTGTCATACGGGCTGCTTTGAGGCTCCATTCGTTCTGGCGTGCAAAAGCAAGGGCTGCGGCACTCATTGCTTGCAGACGCTGCGTCTCACCGTAGAGTGAGGTCAGAGCCTGTGCCAGTTCCTTAATGGTGCTCGCGGGATCGCTAACCGGGACGCGAATGCCGCAGTTGTCCGGGACGAAATCGTGCGCCCCGTGATGATCCAATGTGACTACCACGAGCCCGTTGCTCATGGCTTCCAGCAATTGAGACCCGAAAGAGTCTCTCAAGCTCGTAAATAGAAAGATTTCGTGGTCTTTAAGGGCCTGTTGGACCTCTGACCAGGGGACTCGTCCGCGCCAGTGTACCTTGTCGTCGAGTCCGAGTTCGTCGATCCATTGAGGGACGAGAGCGTCTTGCGGCCCATTGCCCAAAATAGTCATCTTGAAGGGAAATTCGAGCTGGGCTACCGTTTCAAGAGAAAGCCGGAGGGCCTTTCTGTCAAGAAGCCTTCCTACCCACAGTATGTTCATGCACTCTGAGTGAGGTACCTCTTTGTGGTGGTTGGCGAAGTAGTGGTCGGGTAAACCTGTGTCGAGGAATAGGGCCGCATTGCGGGCGCCCATGTCCCTGGCGATCGACAAGGTATCGCTATTGGTCGCTAATAAGAGATCAGTGTGTCTCAGCATTTTACGGGTCAGGGGGTGTTTCGGCAGCACATGGCGGGTGATGTACGTCCGTATGGATTCCTGACGCCAGTCATTGTAAAAATATTCTTTAAAAGCGGGAGAAGCTACCTGACCTCCTCCTACGGGTCCGAATACAAAGGGTTTGCCGATCTTCCAGAGGCGGGAGCCGCCAATAAGGCTTCCCCAGGTAACATGGTGGACCAGGTCGACGGACTGATCCTCAGCTATCTGCCGGGCGTGGGCAAAAATTTCGCGCTGCCATATAAAATAATGCAGATACACGCCCAACTGCCCTTTGAGTATCGATTTATAGTGTGCAGGGATGTCAACGTAGTGAAAGTGCAGCCCCGGTACGGGGGCTTTCGCTACTTCTTCTTTGATGAGATGCTGCGTATGCGGACGAGTAATGACCCACACACGATGTCCCTCTCTGGCCAGATGAGTGGCCCAGTTCCAGCCAAAACCCTCTTCGGATCCCCTGTTTGGCTCACATGCGTATGCAGATAAGAGTATTTTCATAATCAGGGTAAGATGCTACTGCAGATATCGGCGAAGTACGTCTGGTAATAAAGGATATCTCCTTGTTTTCGATTCAGCGATGCACAAGACCAACGTAGCCGCCAGCCTGTCAGATGCGTTTGTTGACAGAACAGGATGGATCGGCGGGCAGGCATGTAATGACGCCTGTGATATACTGCAGGATGAGTGCAGCGTCAAAGGCAGACACCGAACCATCTCCCGAGGTATCGGCTTCTTCGTTGCCTGTCAGATCGAACAGGCCACTGGCATGCTGCAAGATCAGTGATGCATCAAAGGCAGTCAAGATGCCGTTGCCTGAGGCGTCGCCAACGAGTGCAACTGTTCCCATTTCCCCAGACGTGCTGCTGAACTGGTCGGCGCCTACGTCCGAATTAAACATGGGTCTGGGTTCGCCGTCGAAGTCGTTCAGGACGGGGGGGATGTCGTCGGGCATT
>CAZGHT010000002.1:125674-153874 GCA_964525535.1 uncultured Rhodothermaceae bacterium | reverse complement strand
CCTTATTTCAAAGCCGGCTCAACGAGCTGCTGTGCACAACCTGCGTATCATCACTTACGAATACGGTCGAGAGACCCCTTTTGATCTCACCTTAAGCCGGTCAGGCTTTGGCCGCTTCGCGATGTTCGTGAAGAAACCAGAGCTGGTAGATACCGATGATAAAAACCAGCAAAAAGGACAGCGCCATGACCATCCCCGATATGATCAAGAGCCAGGCAAAGCCGGGCCCCACGAAACGGGTTAGCAACATGCTCCATATGTCGAGCACGGAGGCCACGAAGGGGGCCACGATCAGGGTGTTCTTCAACCACAGAGGCACCGAAGCAAACACCATGACCAGTCCACAAAGGAAAAAGATCGTCGTATATCCGAACAAGTGGAAATGGCCTTCGGACACGAGGGCCTCGAGGGTCGGAATCGAGACGATGGGTTCTGAGGCAGCGGCATCGGCTTCCTGCTCGAGGTCGTCGAAGCTGAAAGAATCGCCTTCCACGATGCCGGCGGCGCCCTCTTCGGCCGGCTCCGGATCCTCCTCGAGCTGGCGCAGGGCTTCGCGGGACGTCTCGTTCCCGTAGTAACGCAGCGCCACTTCTTCGGAAGAAAAACCGATTTTGATCGCAATGTTGCCGAGAGCGAAGATGTAGCCTGTAGCCAGAGTCATCAGTGCCGCAGTAAACAAGAGTTTGAGCGGCATGTTCATGTTGGACAGGCGCAGGGTAGATAATGTCTCCATAGTTCGCCTTTTAGAATTCAAAAATCAAAGCCCCTCTGAAGAGGTCGTTGTCGATTTCGTTTACCTCTTCCTGGTTGAACTGGTACTGAACCAGGAGCATGATATTACGCTGGATGCGGGTCAGCAGAGCGGCCTCCCAGTTGTGGCTGTCTGCATTGCTGACTTCGTCGTCGAAATCGATGATCGTACCGTACCGAAGGCGCGGGATGACGTACGGGATACCGCGGTAACTCAGCTCCGCGTAATCTCCGTATCGGTAATACCAGTGGTCGGAATTGTTAGCCGGGTCAACCAGCAGCTCGTCCTGCACTTCGGCGCGAGCGAAAGCGGCGCGGAGGCGCAGGTCGCGCAGCACGGGGAGGTCGACCAACCCGTAGTCGAGCAAGATATCGCCCCCCCACAACAAAAGCTGCCCCTCGTCGTTTTGCCCGAACTGGTTATACAGCACGGAGCCCCAGATCGAAAAACTCGTCCCGATGGCGAGGTGGGTTCGGCCCCCAAAAGCAAAGATATCGTCTGTTCCGCCGTTGCTCAGGTCGATCACGTTGCCGAGTTGTGTGTCGAACCCTCGAATGGCATAAACGTCACCGCGGAGCGAAATCTGATCTTTTTGCCAGAGCGTCCCTTCTACGTTGGCGCCGAACTCGGACCAGACGTTAGGCAGCAGCAGCCCCGAGAACGGGTCGCCCTGGATGCCCCCGTAGTAGTGATGGAACGGGGTAGACCCGAACGGCACCCAGATTTTGCCGGCCCGGACATGCCACTTCGGCGTCACCTGGTAGCCGATTTCGTAGTACGACAGGTCGAGCACCTCGGCGTCGAGGGTGATTTGCTCACTGGGGGTGACTTTCAGGAACAGAAAGCGGTGGTAATTTCTGAATCGCCGGTCGCGCCGGGCGCCTTCTTCGACCGGATTTTCGATTTCGAAGTTCAGGTCGAAGCGTCCACTCAGGTTCACCGTTTCGAACCACCCTCCCGTGGTAGCGGTGGGAGGCGACTCCTCTTCGATGTCGTCGAACCCGATGTCGCCTGCAGTGGTATCTTCGACTACTTGGCCGTACGACGGAGAGGTTAGACAGGCAAGGGACAGCATGAACACAGCAAACTTCCATTTAGCAGGGATCAATCCAGCAAACGAGGCCAGGTAGCGCATGAGCTCCGACGGTTTGGGTTAAACGAGTTGTTTCATCTCATTTCGTGGTGCCCCAAAGTATTTCACAAGGAGCATCAAAGGCTACACGGCGGCCCCCACATGCGTGTAGGGATTCACCTGAAATCCGTGCAGGGGTCATGTAATCTTATCGATTGCAGTTGTTTGAAGGCAAAACGATCAGTACCATTTCGCACATCGTTTACGTATTCCCAAAGCTCCAATTTCTCTGATCTGTTTTCGTTGACCACTATGATGTACCGGTTCCATACGATTTTCCAGAAAAGCTATTCAATGTTACTGGGGACGGCCGGGCTCTCGATGGCCTTTCTCCTGTTGTTCCTCGGAGGCTGCGACCTGCGCGAAGTCGTCGAAGTCGAACGTCCATTCTTCGAATCGCCGCCGGCCGAAGCCCTCGGCTTCCTGGGCTACGACGACGAAGACGAGAAACTGACGGTATGCGGAAACTGCCATTCGGGCCAGCAATCCGAATGGGTCGGCACCGGGCACGCCGATGCCTGGGTCGGGTTACAGGCCAGCGGCCACGCCCAGGCCTTCTGTGAAAACTGCCACACTGTTTCGGCCAATGGCAACCCGGCCACGGAAGCCGTGGGCTGGACGGCGACGCAGGATACACGATACCACGACGTCCAATGCGAGAGCTGCCACGGCCTGGGCGAAGTGCACGTATCCAATCCGGACGTCGACGCGTCCCACCCGATTGCGTCGCTGGCCGTAGGCGACCTCACCGACCTCAGCAGCGCGACCGGTTGCGCCGAATGCCACCAGGGCGCTCACCACCCGTTTGCCGAAGAGTGGGCGCAATCGAAACATTCGCAGGTCATTTCCTTCGCGGCAGGTCGCGAGGCGTGTGCGGGATGCCACCGGGGCCAGGGCGTCCTTGAGGCCTGGGGGGTCTCCGACAGTTATGCCGAGAAAAACTCCGACGAACACCTGGCCATTACCTGCGGCGTATGCCACGACCCGCATGACGCCACGTTCGAAGGCCAGCTGCGCCGCCCGGTAGCCACCACATCGGTCGAGCAACACCTGTGTGCCAGCTGCCATAACCGGCGCACGGCGCCCGACCCCAACTCCTCACACGGCCTGGAGCCCCACGCTCCCGAGACGGCGCTGCTGCTCGGCGACGCCGGCTGGTTCCCGCCGAATGCCGAGATCAACCAGGGTGAGATCCTCGCCACGCACGGCTCGGAAGCCAATGAGCGCCTCTGCGCCACCTGCCACGTCAACTCGTTCGAGATTACCGACGAAGCGACCGGTGAGTTTGTATTCAGCTCTACCGGCCACCTCTTCACGGCGATGCCCTGCCTGGACGAACAAGGCATTCCGACCCCCGGAGACTGTGGGATTACGGCTACTGAGCGGTCCTTCAAAGGATGTACACTGGCCGGGTGCCATGCGTCCGAAGAAAGCGCAGCCAGCGCCATGCTTAGCGCAAGCACTCGCCTCGAAGAACGCGCGGCCGAACTGTTGACTCTGCTCGAGATGGTCGATCCGGGCCTCGATGAAGCCGGGGGCGAAATCGACGCCGGCGACCCCACGTTCACGGTTGCCGAGGGCGCGTTCTTCAACTACCATCTCGCCGAGTTCGGCAACGATACGCGCGGCGCAGCCGCCCATAACCCGTTTCTTACCGAAGCGCTGCTGATCGCCAGTATTCAGGCCGTCATCGACACCTATGGTTCGTCGATGAAAACGCTGCCTTATGCCGATCGTGACTGGCAGGCCGAGCTGGAAGCCGTCAAAGCACGCATGCGGTAGTACTGGGTACACGAGTAAAATCAGACTTATTTGTGAGGGCGCAAGGCGCCGGATGCATGCCCCCAGCATCCAGCGCCTTGCGCCTTGCGCCCAATATCCAGACACCAGCATCCAGACACCAGATCTGAACCTTTAGGCCGGGATAGCGTTAGGTTGTGGCTATAATTCAAAGGGAATGTAGACCACATGCCAACTCAATTTTTACCATACCTGTTATCTCATCAGCGTTATTTCATCACCACACATACCCGGCCCGACGGCGACGCGATCGGATCCCAGCTCAGCCTCGGGCTTTTTCTCGAGAAGCTCGGCAAAGACGTCACCATGATCAACAGCGATCATGCCCCGGACAACCTGACATGGCTTCCCGAATCGCAACGCATCGAAACGTTCGATAAGTCCCTCCGCCAGCGCGAACGTATCGATGCGGCCGACGTGATCGTGGTTGTCGACGCCAACGCGCTCGATCGCGTTGGAGACCTCGCCCCCATCATAGAGCACAGCACCGCATCCAAAGCGCTCATCGACCACCACACCCATCCGGAGCCCTGGTTCAACCAGACGTACCGCAGGGAATCGGCCTCGTCGACCGCGGAACTCGTCTATGAACTGATCGCCGCACACGACCCCGGGCTGATCGATGCACAGATTGCCAAGGCCCTCTATACGGGCATCGTAACGGATACCGGCTCGTTTCGTTACGCGGCCGTTGTGCCCGAACTGCACCGCATCGTCGCCGACATTCTCGAGCGCGGTCAAATCCAGCCCACCCCTATCCACATCGCCCTTTACGACAACCGGTCGCTGAGCAGCCTGCGCCTGCTCGCAAGAGCGCTGACCTCCATTACGCTCCACTACGATGACCAGCTGGGGTACATGGTGATCTCTCAGAAAATGCTCCGCGACCTGCAGGCCGATTCCGACGAAACCGACGGATTCGTGAACTACACGCTTTCCATCTCCTCGGTGCGCGTAGCCATACTCTTCCTCGAGACAGCGAAAGGCACCAAAGTCAGTTTGCGGTCGACGGGAGACTTTGCCGTCAACGAATTCGCCCGCCACCTGGGCGGCGGGGGCCACAAGAACGCCGCCGGCGCGTTCCTCAAGAAGTCCCTCGACCAGACGATCACCGAGGTCGTTACATCCGCTCCCCGTTATTTAGACCTGGACCAGCATGAAAGCCCTCTGGAAGAGCACGACGACCTGTCTGACGAGGACGCTTCGTACCTGTCGTCTCTGCTCGATGGGAAGAAATCCTAGACCTTCGGAACGGGCCCGATGCACACTATGAAAGTATCCGTTACTACCATACACATCGAAGAGCTCGATGTCGACCTGTTGCTGGTGCCGGTGACGACGACCCGGGTGGATGACCGGCTCAACGATCTCGAAAGTACTTTTGGCGCCTGTATTCGGCGAGCGCGCATCGATTTTGCCGGCAAAGAATCCGAAGCGGTGGTCGTGTATCCCGAGAAATCGCGGGCCCGGCGCATAGGGCTCCTCGGTGCGGGCACGCTCGACGGCCTGGATGGGGAGCGGCTACGCCGCCTCGCCGCCCGCGGTGCTGAGCTGGCCCACGACCACAACGTCGAAACAGCCGCTCTGGCGCTGCCCGAGGGGGTCCGGGAAGTCGAGTACGCGAGCCAGGCACTTGTCGAGGGGTTCATGCTCGGTTCCTACCAGTTCAAGCGGTACAAAACGAAAACGGAAGACGACGCACCGGAGCTGCAGCGCCTGGTGATCTATGCCCGCGAGCACGAAAAGATGTGCCGGGTCGGCGCCGAACGAGGCCGCATCATCTCCGAAAGCGTCGGTACAGCCAGAGACCTGGTCAACCTCTCTCCCGACGAAAAGACCCCGATCCTGCTGGCCCGCGCTATCGTGAAGTCGGCGAAAAAACACGGCTACGAGGCCGACGTGTGGACCAAAGAGCTCATCATAGAAGAAGGGATGGGCGGGCTACTGGCCGTCAACCGCGGGAGCATAGATCCCCCGACGTTCACGGTCGCGTCCTGGAAGCCCGACGGGGCGGTGAATGACAAACCGATCGTGCTCGTCGGCAAAGGGGTCGTTTTCGATACGGGCGGCCTTTCTCTGAAGCCGACGAAGTCGTCGATGGACTTCATGAAGTCCGACATGGCCGGCGCTGCCGCTGTGGTAGGAGCGCTGGAGGCGGTCGCCCGGCTTTCGCTGCCCGTCCACGTCGTAGGCCTCATCCCGGCGACGGACAACCGCCCGGGCGAAAACGCCTTTGTCCCCGGGGAGGTCGTCCGGATGCATTCCGGCACGACGGTGGAAGTCATGAATACGGACGCCGAGGGCCGCATGCTGCTTGCGGACGCCCTCTCCTATGCGAAGATGTATAAACCGGAGCTGGTCATCGACGTGGCGACGCTGACGGGGGCGGCCGTCGTTGCGATGGGCAGCCTGGCAGCGCCGATGATGACGAATGAGGGGCCCGGCCAGGACGCGCGGCTGCAGGCCATGCAGGACGCCGGCGCACGGAGCGGCGACCGCGTACACGCCCTGCCCCTGTTCAAGGAATACGAGGAATCCCTGAAAAGCCCCATTGCCGACCTGAAGAACGTGGGCGGCCGGGAAGCCGGCTCTATCACGGCGGCCAAATTTCTGGAGCACTTCACGGATTATCCCTGGATACACATCGACATCGCAGGCCCCGCCTTCCTCCACGAAGCCAGGGGGTATCACCCTGCAGGGGGAACCGGGTTCGGCGTGCGCCTGCTCGTAGAATTCATGCGTGCGTATGCCAGTCCTCGAAAAAAAACCGTCCCCCGTGACTGAAGCGGACCTAACTCCTATGGATAAAAATCGGCCCAGTATCGCGATCACCCTCGGCGACCCCAACGGCATCGGGCCGGAGGTCATCCTGAAGAGTCTCATCGATACGCGGCTTCTCAAGTATGTCGACCCCCTGGTCATCGGGGACCCGGAGGTGCTCCGCTTCCACGCCGAACAGATCGGGTTAACCGACCTGGCCGCTCAGTTGGAGCAGCACAGGGGTAGTGCTGCGGGGCCGTTTCGCATCCTGAATCCATCGCCCGAAACTTCGTTTCGCGTCCAGTTCGGTGAGATCACAAAAGAGGCCGGGCTTCTCTCCATGCACTGTGTAGAGAAAGCCATCGAGCTCTGCCGGAGCAAAGACGTCGATGCCATGGTGACCGCTCCGATCTCCAAAGAGGCCATTTCGCTGGCCGGGTATTCGAATAAAGGGCATTCGGGCTTTATCGCCCAGAAAACAGGCGCCGACGCCTATACGATGCTGATGGTGGCCGACTCACTCCGGGTAGGTCTGGTGACCGAGCACATTCCACTCTGGGATGTCCCCAAACAGATGACGCACGAGGCCATCCTCGAAAAAGTCGAAATCTTGACGAGCAGCCTGATCCATGACTTCGCGGTGAACAGGCCCCGCATCGCCGTGCTGGGGCTCAACCCGCATGCGGGTGACGGCGGTTATCTGGGTAATGAAGAGCATGAGGTCATCCTGCCGGCTATCGAGGCCTGCTGCCAGCAGGGATATTTCGTGTTCGGCCCTTTTGCCGCCGACGGTTTTTTTGCAATCAGTAATTTCAGAAATTACGACGCGGTTCTGGCGATGTACCACGACCAGGGCTTGATTCCGTTCAAAACCCTGGCTTTCGGCGAGGGGGTAAATTATACCGCAGGCCTGCCTATTATTCGGACGTCGCCGGACCACGGCACAGCGTTCAATATTGCCGGCAAAGGCCGCGCCTCCCCCGACAGCATGCGAAGCGCCATCTATCTCGCTCTCGATATCGTGCGGCAGCGAGCGATTTCGTATCACGAACCGTGAGTGGCACGAATTCTGATGCCGACTGGCCCAATGTACGACTATACTACCCATACACATGGCCTCATTACTTACCGACGATCTACACATGGCCCTGCCGTACAGCGTTATAGCGCGAGGGTACGATCTGATCATGTCTCATGTAGACTATGAATATTGGGCGCAATACACCGATCAACTCATCTGGCAATTTCACCCTGACCCGCACCGGATCCTGGAACTGGGCTGCGGCACCGGCACGCTGGCCACGTTGCTGCAACCGATGGGCGATTATGCGTATACCGCGACCGATCTGTGCCCCGAAATGATCGCGGTGGCTCGCATCAAGGCAGAAGATGCCGGCCTTCCGATCGCTTTTGGCGTCGAAGACTTCAGCAAGTTCACGGTAGATACACCACAAGACGTCGTTATCCTGTTGTATGACGGCCTCAATTACCTGCTCCACGAAAACGACGTGCTGTCGCTGTTCCACTGCAGCTTGAACGCCTTGCACCCCGGGGGCATTTTTTTCTTCGACCAGAGCACACCCGCCAATTCCATCAACAACGAAGCCTATTTCAGTGACGAAGGGGAAATGAACGGTTTCGCCTATATCCGCGACAGTGAATACGACCGTAACACCCGGCTCCACACCACCTCTTTCGAGATTCGCATCGACGGGGATACCTTCTTTGAACGCCACGTCCAGCGCGCGTATTCGGTCCAGGAAATCAAGGCGCTCCTGGAAAAAGCAGGGTTCGAAATTGAAGTGGCCTTCGACGGCTTCACGGCCAATTCGGTCGCCGATTCTTCGGAACGGGTGCACTGGGTCGTACGCCGGCCGGCATAGATGGACCCACGACGCTATCAATGGGTTGAACGGAGGTACAATGACTCATGCATGGACCAATCTATTAGATCACATTGATTGAAATTAGAGACGTTTCCATTTCCTATCCGCTACCGAACCGCACACATCGCACGGTTCTCGAAAATATCTCCCTTCGCATCGACCAGGGTGAAATGGTTTATTTGATCGGGCAGACTGGAAGCGGGAAGAGCACCCTGCTTCGCATGTTATACATGGATAGGCTCCCCGACAGAGGCATCGTCCGCATCGGCGACTACCGTTCGGACATGATCCGCTCCAGAGACATCCCGTACCTGAGGCGCTCGCTGGGGGTTGTATTCCAGGATTTCCAACTCCTTTCGGACCGGACCGTCTACGAAAATGTGGCGTTCGCGCTCCACGCGACCGGCAAGCAGGGCAACGTCGTCCGTTCGCGCGCGATGCAGGTGCTGGCCCGTGTGGGGCTGTCTCACAAGAGCAAGCGGTACCCGCACGAGATTTCCGGCGGCGAGCAGCAGCGCGTTTCCGTCGCTCGCGCCATTGTGAACGAGCCCTGGATTCTGCTCGCCGACGAACCTACGGGGAACCTCGACCCCCGTGTGGCCGACGAGATCCACAAACTCCTGCTCAGCCTGAACAAACAGGGTATGACGGTGTTCATGGCCACGCACGACTACCGCCTCGTGAAAAAATACCCGTCCCGAACGCTCGCCTTGATGAACGGCCAGCTCGTCGAGGTGCAAGCCCAGGCGCTCTGACTCCAGCTTCCTTTCCCCGCTGACGTTCCACCGAGCCCCCCTTCTCTCGAGGGCTCACCCGAGCCCTGATGGCCCCTCATATTCCACGAATCAGCCGGGGCTGTTTGCGGTCCGTATAGCGGGGTGGTATATTTCGGGTCGTTGTTTTAAAATCATACATCAATTCTCGTGGTTTTATGGAAGCGTTAGAACACTTTATTGGCTTCATGAACGACTGGCTCGCACCGGTCCTGGTCGTGTCGCTTCTCGGTACGGGCATCTGGCTGACCATCCGGCTTGGATTCATCCAGTTTCGCAGATTGGGGCACGGCTTTGCAGTCACGAGCGGCAGATACGATACGCCCGACAAGCCAGGAGACGTTTCCCACTTTCAGGCGTTGACCACGGCGCTGTCGGCCACCGTGGGCATCGGCAACATTGCGGGTGTGGCGATAGCCATTCACATCGGCGGCCCCGGGGCCCTGTTCTGGATGTGGATGACCGCTCTGCTCGGTATGGCCACCAAGTTCAGCGAAGTGACGCTGGCCCAGCATTTCCGCCAGGATATGGCGCCTGACGGAAAACAATGGGCCGGTTCCGTGGCCGGCGGTCCGATGTACTACATCGAAAAAGGCCTGGGCAAAGGATGGAAGCCCGTTGCGCTGTTCTTCGCGTTCATGCTGATGATCACCTCCTTTATGACCGGCAACGCCATCCAGGCCAACACGGTAGCCACTCAGATGTATGAGAACTTCTCGGTGACCCCCTGGATCACCGGGTCGATCACGGCCGTGCTGGTGGGTTTCGTCATCATTGGCGGCATCCGCCGCATCGGCGCGGTCACCAGTATTCTGGCTCCGGTGATGGCGTCCATCTACGTTCTCGGCGCCCTGTTCATCATTTTATCCAATCCCGGGAATTCGGTGCAGGCATTCGGCACCATCGTGAGCGAAGCGTTTAACCCGACCGCGGGCGTGGCCGGAACCGGCGTAGGGGTATTCCTGCTCACGCTTCAGTACGGCGTGCAGCGTGGCCTATTCTCCAACGAAGCCGGCCAGGGCTCAGCGCCGATCGCACACTCGGCCGCCAAGACGGACGAGCCGGTCTCGGAAGGGGTGGTGGCCTTGCTCGAGCCCTTTATCGACACCATCATCATTTGTACCTTCACGGGCCTCGTTATCGTAGGCACGGGCGTGTGGAACGCTAAATTCGAAACGGAACTGCTCCTTACTGACGGCAACATTTCCTACGTAACCGGCGACCAGAGCGCCGGCTACGCGTCCACATCTACGCCGAACTCGGTTGATTATGTCAACGGCCTTCCTGCCGATGCCGCTTCCGCAGCGCCCAAGATGGCCTACTTCGACGTACCCGTCGACACGTTGTATACAGACGCCGCTCAGACGCTGCCATTCACAGGAACGATTTTCCCCGACGAGGCGCGCGCGGAAGATACCGGAGGTGCCTCCTACGATACATTGTACGGGCCGGCGGCGCGAAGCAGCTCACCGCTCACGTCCCTCGCTTTCGAACAAGGCCTGGCGCCGATCGGACTGGGCTGGCTGGGGCGCTACATCGTCCTGTGCAGCGTCTTCTTATTCGCCCTTTCGACCGCCATATCCTGGAGCTACTACGGCGACCGATGCGCCAACTACATCTGGGGCCCGAAAGCGATCCTGCCTTACAAGTTCGTCTTCCTCATCATGCACTTTGTCGGGGCCATCCTTGCCGTAACCACCATCTGGGATCTGGGCGACGTGGCGCTGTCGCTGGTGACCATACCCAACGTCATCGCCCTGTTCCTGTTGTCGGGCCTGGTCAAGAAACTCACCGACAGCTACTTCGAACGCAAAGCCTGGCAACCCAAAGAAGCCAGCCCGTCGACAGACGCCTGATCCAACGAGCATCCTGATAGTACCCTGGCGCGCCGGTGGCGACAGGCCTGAAGCCCCTCACAGGCCTGTTTTCCCCGGCGCTCCGCTGTACATCGAAGCATGGAGGGCCAACGGACGGTGTCGTATCATTTTGAGTCTCCCCCCTTCCGGCTCCGTATGAACGGCCGAAGAACTTCCCTCCCCCCATCCTGTGTTCCACCACACAATCACCCCCGAATTTCGCCCGAATGGACGAGCCTGTACGTGCACACCCGAGAAAACGTCCCGTTTGGGAACGGTACTTGCGCCTCAAGCCCTTCGATAGACTCACAAACATCGTCAAACTCATGCATCATTCCGATAAAAAGGCGCATGATGTGACCCCACCCCTGCGAAATACTACGCGCATCAAGCTCAACGCCCCTCGAACGCACGATACGATCTGCTGGCATCGAACCGCCATCAAAACTGCGCCTCTGCAACAGATCAATAAAATCGCCGCGGAATGGCTTCTCCGCCAGCACTACGCGTTGATGTCGAATTGACGGCTGGAGTTGGGGGACAAACGTATTTGACACGTACGACGTCGACGGCCTGCGGTCGCCTGTTTCCGCCTGTTATTGAATTGTAATCTGGCCCCTAAAATTGCTATCTTGGGGGCCTTGCGCACCGTTCCCGCGCATGTAGTGCGATTCCTTAACAAGCCCGAACCCTTACATGAGGCGTCCCCACCCTTCCCGGCATGCCTGCCTCCTCGGCGCATTGCTGTTGACCTGCGTCTGGTCCGAAGCCGGTCTGGCACAGGACACCTTCATCGTCGAAGCCCCGAGTCTCGTCCTCACCGGTGTACCGTTTGAGATACGCATCATTCCCGACGGGCCGGCCGACCTGTTAAACACCCCTGTGGTGCGCCTGGACGGCGCCGCGTTCACCCCGACGTATTCCTCCGAAGACAATGCCTGGATCGTTGCGGACGCCGAGACGGCGCAACGGGGCGGGACGACCCTCGAGCTCGTGCAGCAGGGTACTGTCATACAAAGCCAGGACCTTCGCAGCCTGCCGGGCTGGTTTTCGATCGTTCCGCCGCTGCTCGCAATATTGATCGCACTGCTCTTCAAGCGAGTCATCCCCGCCCTGTTCCTGGGCATCTGGGTGGGCGCCTGGGGCATCGCCGGCCTGACCTGGGGCGGCCTCGTCGCGGGACTCTTTCAAGGCTTCGAGATTTACGTCCGGGGGGCGCTGGCAGACACCGATCATGCATCCATCATCCTCTTCACGTTGATGATCGGCGGGATGGTCGGCATCATCTCGAAGAACGGAGGCACCCAGGGCATCGTCAACATCATCGTAACCTGGGCCCGAACGCCGCAGCGCGGCCAGCTCGTGACCTGGATGCTCGGCCTCGTCATCTTTTTCGACGATTACGCCAACACGCTGGTCGTCGGAAAAACGATGCGCCCTATTACCGACCGGCTGAAGATCTCCAGGGAAAAGCTCGCCTACATCGTCGACTCAACCGCCGCGCCGGTAGCCAGCCTCGCCCTGGTGACGACCTGGATCGGCTACGAAGTAGGACTCATCGGAGATGCCGTCGAAAAGATAGGCGCCATCACCGAATCGGCCTATTCGATCTTTTTGAACTCCCTGGCCTACAGCTTCTACCCGATTCTGGCTATCTTTTTCGTATTTCTGGTCTCCTATTCCCGGCGTGACTATGGGCCGATGTATGCGGCCGAACAACGCGCCCGAAAGACCGGCAGGCTGACCGATAGCGATGCACAAAGCATCGATGCCGATGAAGACCGCGCCATTATGCCGCTCGAAGGAAAACCCCAGCGCGCGTTTAATGCCATCGTCCCGGTGATCGTGCTCATTCTCGGGGTCGTGAACGGCCTCTTCCGGACCGGCGAAGGCGACACGATCCGCGAGATTATCGGCAGCGCCGACTCCTACGTTGCCCTCTTGTGGGCTTCGCTCGCCTCGGTACTGGCAGCCGCCCTGCTTTCAACGATCCAGGGCATACTGACCCTCGAAGAAACGGTCGAAGCCTGGTACGCCGGCCTGAAGTCCATGATGTTCGCTATGATCATCCTCTTACTGGCCTGGTCGTTATCTGCGGTTACGGAGGTCCTGCATACGGCGGATTACCTGGTTTCCGTACTCGGCGACTCGCTGCTGCCCGGATTTTTGCCGGCGCTGATCTTTATCCTGGCCGCAGCGACCGGTTTTTCTACCGGATCCAGCTGGGGCGCCATGGGCATCCTGATGCCGCTCGTCATCCCGCTGGTGTGGGCCGTCATGCAAGCCAACGGCATGACCGACCCCGAGCATTTTCATATCATCTATTCCACGGTCTCGTGCGTTCTCGCCGGCTCGGTCTGGGGCGACCACTGCTCGCCGATCTCTGACACGACCATATTATCCTCTATGGCGTCGAGCTGCGACCACATCGATCACGTGCGCACTCAGCTCCCCTACGCGATGTCCGTCGGCGCCGTAGCCATACTCCTGGGCACCCTGCCGACCGGCTTCGGCTTTCCGTGGTGGATTGCCCTCCCGCTGGGCATGATTGTCCTGTTCACCTGCCTCCGCGTTTTCGGAAAAGTGACCGAAGACGAACCGATTGCGGTTTGAGGTTCGGGGTTCGCAGTTCGGAGTGGTGACAACTGATCCCTGCCGACTGATCCCTGCCGACTGATACCAGACAACTGCACGACCGCCTCCTATTCTGGTCACGGTACGTGTGGGGGAGTATACAAATAAAGATCGATATCGCGGCACATTCCCCAAAATCGATGCGGAAAGGCGCGTTGGTTGCAATGGATTGGATCTTGCTCTCACGATAGAGACCCTCCATAGCGAGGCATGCGATCGCTACCACCCGGATCCCCCATCGCGATGAAGCCAATGCGTTTTCGTTCCGTATCGATACCTGTTCTAATGCACACTGTGTTCCTGCTGCTTTCCGGCTGTCTGGGCGCCCGGCAGTTGTCGAACCATCCACTGGAAGACAAGACGGTCTTTGTCGCAGCCGGCATTCCGGATGCGCCGTTTGCAGATTTCAACATGACGGTATTCGACCGGGTTGGTCACGAATCGCCCGGTTTCGACCGTCGACCTCACCCACGTGACCTCCCCCCGATTTCGATCGGTGGGGCAGAGTACGACGAGGAGCCCCGCCGCACACCGGCGCACACCTTGATCGACAGTGTGCTCGCGGGCTGGGATATGTCGGATCAAATCATCCAGATGGCTCGCGCTCTGGGGGCCCAGCATCTGCGCTTTCGCCCCGTCGACGCGCCGGAGGGAGCCGATTACACGCTGCGGTTCGACGTGCACGATTATGGCATAGGCGCTGACAGCTGGCAGACGACGGTGTACTTCGAGGTCAGCGCCACGATTCAGCTGATCCACAACCCGTCCGGGAGACCCATCTGGCGAGAAGAGGTGCACGACATCACTACGGTAACGGAGGCGCTGCTCCAGGCCGGCCGGCCCCTCGAACGTACGGAATCGCCAGCCCGGCTGGCCGAACATACGTACGAAGAGATGGCGGATCTATTATCCGGCCTCGCCCGATACGGAGCCGGCATCCTGACCCTCCCCCTCCGGGAAGCTTATCGGCATACTGTCGAGAAAGAAACGGCAAGGGTGGTTGAATAGAGGCAAAGGGGCAAAGGGGCAATGCCCCTATGTAGCTAAACACCTCCATTTTCAGAAAACTCCAAAATGCTCGTGGCGATGGCCCGGGCGAGTGCCGGTGAGTTGCCCCAGGCCCGGTTGTTGGCGATGATATTCAGGGTGGCATGCTGGCTGCCGGCCTGGAAGGCCAGGGCGGTCACGTCGAGAATCATGTCCCTCCCCCCATTGCTATTCACGATAGCGTCGACGGGTTTGTCGAAGGGATACGCCTGGGCGTAAGCCTCTGCATAGCTCATGCGCAGGGGCGTCAGCAGGCGGACGACGGCTTCCCCGTTGGCGGCCGAAAAGCGCCCTTCGCAGCGCTGCCACTGTTGCCGCAGCGGCTGAAGCCACGTCCAGTGGCTGAACACAAAGCCGATCCCGTTGCTTTCGAGCCATGCAAAATAGGGCGGGACCAGCAGATGGGGCGATCGTATTTCAATGTGCGACTGCACGTCGTCCGGGATGTCGACAAAAAAACGGTCCAGCTCCGCTACGTGCTGTTCGATCGACGGGCTATCGGAAACGCGCTGGTAGGACTGTTCGAAGATGACTCCGGCGAGCTGATCGCCCAGAATGGACGCGGCGGGCTCCAGAAACTGCGCCACATAACCCCGGGCGTCCAGGAAGGAGGGGTTGTCTTCATACACCGTTTTACCGTCACGCGACCGTCGCAGCGTACGAGTAAAGAATTCTTGCGGGGCCTTCAGCAGAAAAAGGGCCTCGCCGGGCGCCAGTGAGGCGTATTGCTCCAGCACGAAGTAGTTGTTGGTCGGTTTGCCATCCTCGTCGAGCAACGCTCTATAGTAGGTAAAATCCAGCTCGAGCACGCCGAAGTGCCGGAAATAGTCCTCGACAGAACGCACGGGGAGCGTGCGTTCTTTGAACGTCTTACCGCCGAGCTTGCGGCTCCGAGTGGAAACTTCAGAACGATAGGACTCCGGGTAGATCTGTCCGATCCAGCCGGCGTAGCGGTCGCTGGCCGTACCGAACCTCAAAGACGGACTGAGTGCGCGAAAGTCGTATTCTTCTACCCGCTGCCGGGCTTCCTCGAGCGGCAGCGTGAACGCGAGAGCTTCAGCCATAACTCACTCCTCGGTATTGACAAATTCCGGTTCGTGTTCCTGAGCGGGCACGAGCATCGAGTCCGCACCCACAGAAGGGGGGTCTGCATCGGTTTCTCTGGCCTGCGCCTCTTTCCGCGCGTAGCGAAAGAGAAACCCTCCGAGAGCGACGAAGACGTAATACCCGAAGAACCGCCACATGAGGAGCGTCGGGGCCACCAGCGACTTCGGCATCATGGGTCCGAGGAACAGCGCGTACAACCCTTCGATCCCACCGGCCCCGCCTGGCGTCGGCACGACAAAGGCGCACACCATCATCGTGATGCTGCGCAGGAAAAACAGCACTGCGTCGAGGGAGGGCAACACGCTCAAGACGAGGAAAACCGGCAATAAATACCGGGGAATCCACGTGCCGGCAGAAAGCAGGAAGGCTTTGCCGAAGAACCGGAAGGGCTGAGCCCGCAGGATGCGGGCGCTCTGGCTCATTTGGCGCATCTCCAGCATCACACGTTTTCTGAAACGCCGTAGAAACCGGAGACTGAACAATTTAAAACCGTATCGTTCGAGCACACCGGGCCGGTAGAGGGTCGCATACCCCAGCAACACGACCCAGAGCAGCATCAGCGCAAAGTACCCAATGATCGCTACTGTGCCGATCGTGCCCGCCCCTTCGGGAATGACGGGGATGAATACAGCCGTGAGCAGGATGATAGGGACCGTGAGCACCGACCAGAGCTGGTCGAGCAAGATCGTGAAGATGACGAGCGCACTGGTCTCCCCGACCTGCAAATCCGAATCTCGCGCTACGTAGAGGGCGGCAAAAGGCCCGCCGCCCAGCGCAGCAGGCGTCACGTTCGAAAAAAAGTCCCAGGCCAGCTGGCCTCGCAGGGCGTGCCAGAAATCGAGCTGCCCTCTGGAGATAAAGCTGAAGCGCCAGGCGCCGAAGCCGACACGCATGACGATCGTCATGCCGGCGGCGACCAGGTACCAGGGATTGAGCCGTTCGACGGACGCCTTGAAGCCCTCCGTTTCGAACGTGAAATAACCGATCACGCCCAGCACGACCAGGCTCAACAATAACGGCCAAAGAACGTTCTTTGTGGATATCCTGACCTGCCGCGCCGCGCCATGGCTCCCTGCCGGCTGCGAAGCTTCCGGGGATGATGATGTGCATAGCGGCTCGGACATGGCGGTTTTCTTCGAATTCCGGTATCGATTCCCAGTATCTGGTTCGCTCTTATCGGGGCTGGTACTCTTCTATATCCGCACCCCCTGTACTGACTTGGGCTTAGATCCCTGCAAGTGCGGTCATTCTGTAAAGTACGAAATAAATAATACGCATCTTCAATCAGACCATAAAGGATTATGAGGGGGCCTCCTCTATGGCCCTGCGGAGTTTCGCATAGGTATCCTCCAGGGCTTCGGGAATAACCTTGACCCCCCCGAGGGCCGGCATAAAATTCGTATCCCCATTCCATCTCGGCACCACGTGTACGTGTAGATGCCGGGGAATGCCGGCCCCGGCCGCTTTTCCCAGATTCATGCCGACATTGAAGCCCTCAGGACGCAACGCCTGTTTCAACCAGGTAATACAGTAGCCCGTCACACGCGCGATCTCCGTTTGCTCCTCGGTCAGCAATTCCTCGTAATTCGCCACTTCGCGGTAGGGTACGATCATCAGGTGGCCGTTGTTGTAAGGATAGAGGTTCAAGATCACGAAGACGGTGTCTCCCCTCCAGAGGATCAGGTTGTCTTCGTCATGTTCTTCTCGGACGAGCCGCGAAAACACCGACTCGCCGCTCGCACTGTCCTTCTCGGCGCCATCCGTGCGTGAACTAATATGCCGGGAACGCCAGGGGCTCCACATGTGGTCCATGAATCTACTCCATCCATCTATACGGAACAGGGATACGATCTGTTACTGCCTACCTCCAAACTATCGAGTCGCTCATCCGTTTCATGCCTCATACATTCCGGTCTGCCAGGCTTTAAGCAAAAATTACGAGTCCTGTTCGAACCGGTTGAGGGAAACACGCCCTCCTGGCCATACGCTCTATCATGATTCCTATTCACGCCGACCTACATACGCACACGACCTGTTCGGACGGGATCTACACCCCCGAAGCGTTGATCGAGCGGGCCCGAGAACAGGGACTGAAGGCGCTGGCCATCACCGATCACGACACCATTCGAGGGGTTGCAGGGAGCTTCGAAGCGGCGGCGGCGGCCGGCATCACACTGATTCCGGGGGTCGAACTCAGCATTCAGTTTCACCGGCGGGAACTGCACCTCCTGGGGTACTTTTTCGACCCGACCGACGAACAGCTGAAGGACTACCTCACCTATTTTCACGAACAGCGTGAGGGTCGCGCGCGGGCTATCGTCGACCGGCTGACGGGCATGGGGATCAAGCTCGATTTCGAGCAGATCCGCGACGCCGTGCCGGGGGCAGCCATCGGGCGGCCCCACATCGCTCGCGCCATGGTGGATGCCGGCTACGTGAAGAAGGCCGGCGACGCGTTCGCCCGGTTTCTGGGCGACGGGGGGCCGGCCGACGTTCCCAAGGAATTGCCGCCGGCGCGGACCGCGCTCGACGTGCTCGACGCTGCCGGCGGTGTAAGCGTTCTGGCCCACCCCGGCCAGTGGGTCAGCGACCGCGAGATTTATACCTTGAGAGACCAGGGGCTCGGCGGCGTTGAAGTGATTCATCCTTCACACGACGAGACCCTCACCTCGTTCTACATCCGGGTGGCAAACAAGCTGAACCTCCTGAAGTCCGGCGGCTCCGACTTCCACGGCTCCCGCCAGGGGGAGGACAAACACTTCGGTACAACAGGGCTTACCTTCGAGCAATACGAGCGGTTTTGTGGGGATCGAGGGGGATAGGGAAGTCTGGTTTGATGGGTAATAGTTCAACGGTGAGAAGACGAAAAATTCTACATTCCTATAAAACTATTTGCCTCTCAACCTATTTACCTTTGCCTCTGACAACCTACAGACGCCCCTGACAACCTACAGACTTCAGGCCATGCCCAACCACATCGAAGGACACCTCGTCGCCTCGGGAGCGCGGTTTGCGATCGTCGTGAGCCGGTTCAACGAGTTCATCACCGAATCGCTGCTCTCGGGCGCGCTCGACGCGCTGAAGCGCCACGGCGTCGACCTCGACGACGTCACCGTGGCCCGGTGCCCCGGCTCGTTCGAGGCGCCGCTGGTCATCAAGAAGCTGGCCGAGACGGGCCGCTACGACGCCGTCATTTGCCTGGGCGCCGTCATCCGGGGAGCGACGGCGCACTTCGATTACGTCGCCGGCCAGGTCGCTACCGGCGCGGCGCGCGTCGCCCTCGACGCGGGGATCCCGGTGATCTTCGGCGTGATCACGACCGACACCATCGAGCAGGCGATCGAGCGGGCGGGGACCAAAGCCGGCAACAAAGGCGCCGAGGCTGCCGTAGCGGCGATCGAAATGGTTAATCTCCTGCGAAGTGTGTCGTAACCGGGGGATTTTCGCCCCCGGCGAACGGAACCGGGGCGAAAAAAACGGGTTTACCTGCACTCTAATGAACGGCGGTCATAACACCAGTCGCTTTACGTATTGAGGGGCACGTGTGGACGGCCGGTTCACCATGGTGGCCGTAGCTCAGTCGGTTAGAGCGCCAGGTTGTGGCCCTGGAGGTCGGGGGTTCAAATCCCCTCGGTCACCCCATCGATTCATGGCATGCCGCGTTCGTCTAGGGGTCTAGGACGCCGGCCTTTCACGCCGGTAACACGGGTTCAAATCCCGTACGCGGTACTGATAAGAAGCTCACTTACTTCGTGTAAGTGGGCTTTTTTTGTGGGTTTTCTCAGGATCCTTTCTGGGAGCCGCTCTGCCGGGCATGGATGCAACGCTCGAGGCGCGTGCATGAACACGATGCACAGGTCTCGGGTGTATCCTTTTTCGAAGGCCCCCAACGTGGGCAACGTGGAATTGATCTGGTGAGGCGGCAGGTCCCTACGAGAATGATAATTTCACGACAGGCTAAAGTAAGCCCCCCCTTTCGTCGAAAAACAGAAAGATACCCTTCAACATTTCAGACATCTACATCTCCTTCAAGGTCTTAGCAGGGAATACAGAGAATGAAATATTCGATGTGCGCTCTTTTCTCATTTTCTAGTCATGATTGAAATCCTTGGAACGAGCCATAGCTCGAAGCTGCTGCTAGAACTGGCGAAAAAGCATCGACAAATGGGGCTGCATCAAAGTCGACTCTCGACGGGATACTACGTCAACAGGGCCGAGGAAGACCCGGTTCGGTTCAGCCTGGCCTTCAAGCTGGAATCACGCGTCAGGGGGCAGGCCCAGGCTCTGGCCAATATCGAACACGCCAGGGATCTGCTGAACATCAAAGAGCAATCGATGCATACCGTCCAGGAGATCCTGCTCAAAATCCAGGATAAGGCGACCCAGGCGGCCAACGACACCCTCGATGCTCAGGCGCGCCAGTTCCTCAACCTGGAGGTGCAGGCTATCGAAGAGGAAATCACGAACGTACTAACGGACGCCTTTTATGGCGATGTGGATATCGATCCTGCGATCTCCTTTACGTTTCAGGTCGACGAGGGGGCTGAAAGCACGTCTACCTTCGAAAACCGAGTAGGCACGATTCGGACGCTGGCGTTTGGAGATCTCAACGAGGGGATAGCATCCTGGGACGCGCTCTCAGGGATCGGGTATATCATGCACACCGAAGAAGATATCTATTCCCGTTTTGGGGCGAATCCGGGTATCGAGCGGGCCGACCACCTGGTTGCAGTCGTGAACCAGGGCGGGCAATGGTACTGGAGCGCCTGGCATGGACTGACGCCCTTCACACCGACAGGAACCGATCAACTGCTGGCTGAAGTCGACTTTGATGCCGATACAGTACAAAATCTCGTTGGCCAGGATACTGTTATTAATGGGATTCGAGCCGGGTACGAAACCGGCGATCTGGTAGTCACGCCCAACCAGTTCGGTAATCCACCCGCCGCTTCCCCTGACGATTTCTACGTACAGGGGACGCAGGTGGTTGTTGCGGCGCCGACCCTGTCGGAAAGTTTGGCCATCATTTTATCTCAGTTAGACGTTTCAACGACCGGTTTGGCGCGGAGACTGCTGGGCACACTGGAGATCGCCTTTGAGACGCTGCACTCGGAACTGGAGGAGGTAGGGACCTTTCAGCACGCGCTTTCGCTCAAAAGCAGCTTCATAAGCGAGCGGATCATAAGCGGATCCCAGTCTCAAAGCCGCATCGAGGATGCCGACTTTGCCAGGGAGCAGGTTGAGCTGGTCAAGCTGCAGATCCTGCAAAACGCGGGCGTGGCTTCGCTGGCCCAATCGGTCACCAGCAACAATTTAATCCTCGAATTGCTGTAGCCGCCCCGATAGGTTGTGTTTATTCGGCCGATACCCGGAAGGTAGGGTAATCAAAAACCAGTCTGAGCGGCAATGAAGCGGTATCCCTTTCTATTTGTTTTTTTACTCCTTGCCTTGAAGCCTGCCATCGCCCAGGTGGCCTCGACCCAGAAGATCAGCGATACCCAGGGGAGTTTTACGGCTACACTGGATGATGGTGATTTCTTCGGCGTATCCGCAGCACTCATCGGCGATCTGGATGGGGACACTGTGCCCGACTTGGCCGTGGGTGCTTTTCTCGACGATGACGGCAGCAACGAACGAGGCGCTATCTATATTCTCTTTTTGAACGCCGATGGAACCGTTGCCTCGCATCAAAAAATCTCCGATACTCAGGGAGGGTTTACGGCTTCTCTTGACGATGATTACTTTGGAGCCGCCATAACCAGTTTGGGCGATCTCGATGGAGACGGGATTAACGACCTCGCCGTCGGGGCCATCCTGGATGACGATGGCGGCGGCTTCGACCGGGGAGCCGTCTACATCCTGTTCATGAACACCGACGGGACGGTCAAGGCACACCAGAAAATCTCCGACACCGATGGGGGCTTTACGGCTGCATTCACCAACGACGATCAATTCGGCTATAGCGTTACCGGTCTGGGAGACTTTGACGGCGATACCGTCCCCGACCTCGCCGCCGGCGTCTGGAGAGATGACGATGGCGGCTCTAACCGGGGAGCCGTTTACATCATGCTCATGAACACCGACGGGACGGTCAAGAGCCACCAGAAAATCTCTGACACCCAGGGTGGATTCACCGCCTCACTCACTAACAACGATCATTTCGGGTATGTCGTGGCCAACATCGGAGATCTCGACGGGGATGGGGTAACGGATCTCGTTGCGGGCGCTCCAGGCGATAACGATGGAGGCGCCGACGCCGGAGCCGCCTACATTCTTTTCCTGAACAGTAATGGGACGGTGAAGAGCCATCAGAAAATCTCCAACAACGACGGGAATTTTCTGGCCGGCCTGGCTAATGACGATCTCTTCGGCACCTCGGCAGCTTCCCTTGGCGATCGCGATGGGGACGGTGTGATAGATATTGCGGTCGCAGCGCCTAACATGGACGACGGAGCGAACGAATCAGGCGGGCTGTTTTTACTCTACTTGAATACGGATGGCACCGTCCGAGAACACGAGCAGATCTCCAACAATTCAGGAGGTCTCGGCGTTACGCTGGATGGCCAGGACTTTTTTGGCCAATCCTTAAATTTTATGGGAGACATCAACGGCGATGGCGCCGGCGATCTCGCCGTCGGGGCCTATGGCGATGACGACGGTGGTACAGACCGCGGAGCCGCTTACGTCCTGTTTCTGACATCCTATCATCCGCTCGACAGCGGCTCTGCCGCCGACGGCGTGCTCGGGCAGCCGAACTTCACCTCCAGCGCGGCCGACAACGGGGGGATTTCCGCCTCGTCCCTCGATGGCCCGACCTCCGTTGCGGTCGGGCCCACCGGCAAGGTGTTCGTCTCCGACTCCGACAACCACCGCATCCTCCGGTGGTCTGCCGTCAATGCCCTCATTAGCGGCAGCGCCGCCGAAGCCGTCCTCGGCCAGGCCAACTTCACCTCCAGCAGCGCCAACCGCGGCAGCGCCGCCGCCGCCAATACCCTCTACGAGCCCGCCGGCCTCTTCGTCACCGCAGCCGATGAACTCTTCGTCGCCGACAGCCGCAACCACCGCGTCCTCCGGTTCGATAACGCCGAGAGCGCCGCCAACGGCAGCGCCGCCGACGCCGTGCTCGGGCAGGCCGACTTCACCTCCAGCAGCGCCAACCGCGGCGGCACCGCCGCGGCGAACACCCTTCGGTGGCCCATCGACGTCTACGTCGACGACAGCGGCCACCTCTGGGTCGCCGACTGGCTCAACCACCGCGTGCTGCGCTACGACAATGCGACTGCAAAAGCCAACGGGGCCGGCGCCGACGGCGTCCTCGGCCAGGCATCGTTCACGACCAGCCTGCGCATCTGGAAAGACAACGCCGACGGCGACTCGTTCGCCTATCCTTCCGGCGTTGCCGTCGACGCCAGCGGCGCCCTCTTCGTCAGCGACGCCGGCAGCAGCCGCGTCCTCCGGTTCGATAACGCCGAGAGCGCCGCCAACGGCAGCGCCGCCGACGCCGTGCTCGGACAGGCCGACTTCACCTCCTGGAATACCAACCGGGGCAGCACCACCCCGGCCGAGAACACCCTCCAGTGGCCCAGTGCCGGCCTCGACGTCGACAACCAGGACCGCCTCTGGGTCGCCGACCGGTGGGCCGATCGGGTCATCTGGTTCGACGACGTCTCCACACTGGCCGACGGCGCCGATGCGACCGGCTACCTGGGCCAGCCGAACTTTACCTCGCGAGACGGAGCGGTCGACAGCCAGAGTTTCAACAGCGCCACCGATGTATTCATCGACACGAGTAGCGAGCGGGTGTGGATCGTCGACGGCGGCTTCAACCGGGTGCTGCACTTTGACGCGAACTCGGGGTCGGTCGCCAAGGCGACGCTCCCCGAAGAAACCGAAGCGCCCGAGGAGCCGCCGCAGAAACCGGAAACCTACGCCCTTCACCAGAACTACCCGAATCCGGTAGGGCCCACGACGACGATCGGGTACCGCCTGCGGGAGCGAAGCCGGGTCGCGATCACGATCTACGACGTGATGGGGCGCGAGGTCACGCGGCTCGTAGACGAAGAGCAGGAAGCAGGGGCATACAGCGTGAGGTGGGATGCCTCCCAGTTAAGCAGCGGCATCTACCTCTGCCGGATGCAGACCCCCAACTGGACGCGGACCCGGAAGATGGTCGTGATCCGATAACCCGTACGAGACCCTGAGCCCGGGGTTATGGGTAAGACCAATGACAACAGGGAGCGTCGAACAGGGAACTGAATTCGCTCAGCTATCGTATCGTCCGTAGTGCAGATCTTCGTGCGCAACTCACCGGTGTGCTCGACCTCGATCGAATGATCGAGCACCCTGTATAGCAGTAATTTCACGTGTAGCTCCTCCACGGGGACCTTCTTCTCCCCGTACGATAAAGCCCCCGAATTATGGAAAGGTACCGTCATTTCGCCGCCGTAGGGCTATTCATCCTCTCGGGGACCTTGAGCAGCCCTCCCGCAGTGGCACAGGGAGTAGCCGTCCCGGCCCTCGACCCTACGAAAGCCATTACCGAATATGTGCACGTATCGTGGGGGGAAGACGAGGGGTTGCCGCAGGGATCCATCAATGCGATCGCGCAAACCGAAGACGGATACGTATGGCTCGGCACACAGGAAGGGCTGGTCCGCTTCGATGGCATCCAGTTCAACGTGTTCAACACGAGCAATGTGGAGGCCTTTCAGAGCAACGACGTACGCGTGCTGCAACGAGACCGGCAAGGGCTGTTATGGATCGGTACTCGGAATGCAGGCCTGTACCGGTATGCCAACGGCTCCTTTTCGAGCATGAACGTTCAGGAAAGCCTCCGCGATGCATTCATCACGTCCCTCCTGGAAGACGAGCAGGGGAGGCTCTGGATTGGTACGGCTGGATCGGGACTCAAGCTGCTTCACCATGGGGAGATGATTTCGATCGACGTACCCGCGCAAGCCATCTCCGCATTGCTCGAAACCGAAACAGGCACACTCTGGATTGGATCCCGCGATGCCGGCCTGATCCGGTACGAGAACGGCGAAGTCAGGGCGTACAACAGGGCAGATGGCCTGCCCGATGAGGACGTGACGTCGCTCGCCCCTGGCCGCAATGGCGGTATATGGATTGGCACCCGGCAAGGAGGCCTGGCTCACTTCCATGACGATACGTTTTACGTCGCTACGACGGAGCACGGATTGCCTTCCAATCGGATACTCACCCTTTTTAAAGACGCGGCCGGCAGCCTGTGGATCGGCACGAACCAGGCGGGGCTCACCCGTTTGCACATTGACCTGCCCATGCTGCACGAGGGGAGTACTGCGTCTCGCATTCAGATCGGAGCTTCGACAGACAACCCGGTGCACTCGGTGCACAAAGAGGCGTTCGCCTGGGACAGCTTCTCATCACGGCATGGCTTGACCTATGACGTAGTCAAAACCCTGTTCACGGATCGGGAGGGCAATCTGTTGATCGGTACCGATGGGGGCGGCCTGAATCTGTTGCGCGAGGGGAAATTCACGACGTACACCGAAATAGCGGGGCTCCCTGATAACTTCGTGTACGCGATCCATCAGGATCTTTCCGGAGACCTGTGGTTCAGTACGGAGAATGGGGTCGGCCGGCTTTCGGGAAGAACGATGTCCTCGTATTCGGCTGCCGATGGACTGGCCGCCGATGTCGTAACGTCCCTCGCCAGCACACCCGACAGCAGTGTCTGGATGGGCACGTATGACGGCGGGTTGAGCCGGCTCTACAAAGGGCGCTTTACAACGTATACGAAAAAGGACGGCCTGCCTGCGAACAGCGTGTATGGTCTTTATAGCGATTCAAAAGGCCGTCTCTGGGTCGGCACCGGAGGCGGCGCAGCCCGGATTCATGGAGACCGTTTTACAGCGTTTACATCACAGGAGGGGCTGTCCAGTGATTTAGTAACGGTCATACTCGAAAGCCGCGATGAATCGGTGTGGATCGGCACGTACAATGCCGGCCTGAATAAGCTGCAGGGGGACCGGTTTGTGCCATTTGCGTTCGCCGACACCTTATCCAATACAGGAATTCTTTCTTTGTACGAAGATGACGCGGGCCTACTCTGGATTGGCACGTTCGGGGAGGGATTGCTCAGGGTCGAAAACGGGGAAATCACCGAATATACAACCGCAGAGGGACTGTTCAACGACACAATATTGCACATCCTGGAGGACGACCTGGGCTATCTCTGGATGAGTTGCAACCGCGGCCTGTTCCGAGTGAGCAAGAAACAGCTGGACGATTTCGCCGCCGGAAAAATCGATGCCATTACGTCCGTTGCCTATGACAAGGGCGATGGATTAAAAACTAACGAATTCAACGGGGGTGTTCAGAGCGCTGGCTGGAAGAGCCGGGACGGCCGGCTATGGTTTCCCTCCAAGGAAGGCGTAGCCTCCATCGACCCCCAGAATATTCGCATCAATGAAACGCCGCCCTTGATCGAAGTCGAACGGGTGTTCGTCGATGGCAGCGAACTTCCCCTGGAAGGACCGGTGCAACTGGCGCCGGGCGCCGACCGGATGGAAATTCACTATGCAGGCCTCAGCCTGGTAGCACCAGAGAAAATGCGCTACCAATACCAGTTGATTGGTTCAGACAACTCCTGGGTAGAAGCAGGAAGTCGCCGTGTCGCCTATTACACGAACCTGGAGCCGGGAAGGTATGCGTTCTCCGTGCGCGCGCAGAACGGGGATGGCGTGTGGAGCCCAACCGAAGCGACTTTCTCTTTTTATCACGAGCCGTTCTTCTACCAGACTGCCTGGTTTTATTTGACCGCTGTTTGTGTTCTGGTTCTGGGTGTAGCAGGCCTTTACAGGTGGCGCCTGCGGAAGCTGAGTGAGCAGAAGGAACGGCTTGAATACCAGGTACACGTGCGCACCCGCAATCTCGAAGAACGTACCGCAGATCTCGCAAACGCACTCAAAGAAAACAAGGAAATCCTGAGCATTACGTCGCACGACTTGAAGAACCCACTGAGCGGCATCATCGGGATGTCTGAACTACTGCTTCAAGATTTTTCCGAAATGCCGAAGAATCCTGCATTGGAAGAGGGGCTGGAAAGCATACAACTGATGAAAGGCGAAGCGGAGCGGATGCTCCGCATCGTGAAAGAATTGCTGGATAAGCATCAGGCCCGGGACAAGATTTACGAGCATGCAACGACATGCAACCTCACCCAACTCGCCGAAGATGTCCTCCACCGACACCGGAAACAGGCTGAGTTAAAAAACATCCAGCTGATTTTTGACCGCTACAAGGCCCTGTACGCCAGGTGCAGCGAAGACGCCATGCTCAGGATCGCGGACAACTTGATGTCCAATGCGATCAAATTCAGCCCCCCGGGATCGAGGGTCTGGCTGACCCTGACAACGCAGGGGGGCGTCGTCACGTTCGCAGTCAAAGACGAAGGCCCCGGCTTGACGGAGGAAGACAAAGAAAAGGTATTCGGCAAATTGCAACGCTTAAGCGCCCGACCGACGGCAGGCGAACAATCGACCGGATTAGGTCTGTTCATCGTAAAGCAACTTGCCGAGGCATCGGGGGCAACCGTTGGTGTAGATAGTGTGTATGGCGAGGGCGCCTCGTTCTGGGTGACAATGCCGCTTCATAGTGCCCACACCGAAAAGCAAGGCATTGAGTATATGAATGCCCCCGGATGAAACGTGCCATTCGATATTCGTGTGTTCGATTCGTGTTACGAATTCGCCGGTTTCTGTGTAAACGATAATGGCGCAACATCCCCTTTCCCGAGACCTGTCCCGGAATTTCTATATATTTCATCTCGGCCTTTCACGTAGAAGGATCCTGAATCAGGTCCAGGAAGACACGAAGAAAGGGATTGATACCTCTTATTCACAGATGTTACGCGCCGGATGCGCATCGGTACTGCCAGAGCGGCTTTGCATACCTGCAAAGCCGCGTTAACCAGGCTGCTGTGCACAGTTCGAGTAACATCAATTATTCACAGATGTTACGCGCCGGATGCGCATCGGTACTGCCAGAGCGGCTTTGCATACCTGCAAAGCCGCGTTAACCAGGCTGCTGTGCACAGTTCGCGTAACATCAATTATTCACATAAAACAGGGGCGTGTTACGCATTCTAACGGAGTAGATTTATCGAATGAAGTTTTTGCTCGTTATCCTTGGGGCAGCTCACGGCCGGCATCGCCCATGAGATCAAGAATCCACTTGAATAAACTGGTCGACGAATACGTCAATCTAGCCTATCACGGAATGCGCGCTCGGGAAAGGGAGTGGGTGGTCGAGCTCGAACGACACTATGCGGCCGATGTGGGCGACGTGGACCTCTATCCTCAGGAGTTGGGGCGGGTTTTGATCAAACGGCGGTGAGCTGACCGTGGAAAGTTCAGAAGGTAAAGGATCGACCTTTGTCATCCGGTTGCCAATCTGATTGAGAATCTGATTG
>CAZGHT010000002.1:98005-125574 GCA_964525535.1 uncultured Rhodothermaceae bacterium | reverse complement strand
CGGATTGTTGCTCGATACGTAGTCAGAAACCATCCCAGCAATCCATGCCCCCAACCCGGCTATCCTACTGTATCGTGGAATCCTGGAGGGCGTCGGCCATGCGATAGAGGTCGGTCGGAATCAGGACTTCTGCGGGCACCTCTTCGCCCTGCATGTATTTGTCGAGGATTTCTACGGTCTTTTTTGCGATCAGGTCAGGATGCTGGATCGCGTCGGCGTATATCTTACCGTCCCTGACCGCTTTTCGTCCTTCAGGCTGGCCATCCACGCTGATGACCTTGACCTGATCCATCATTCCGGCTTCTTCGAGAGCAGCCACGGCGCCCAGCGCGGAAGGGTCATTGATGGCAAAGACGCCGAGCAGATCCGGGTGGGCCTGGATCATGTCCTGCATGGCCCGATACGAGATATCTCTGGAAGCCCCGCCGGGCAGGCGGGATACGACCTCCAATTCAACCCCCGTTGACTGGCGCAGCTCTTCGAGGGCATCCAAAAAGCCGCGTGTCCGCAGAATTACGGATTCGGCCTGGGCAAAGTCGAGGATCCCGATCTTGCCGCTTCTTCCCACGGCTTCTACGATGGCCTCACCCGCGACGCGCCCGGCCTGGTAGTTGTCGGTCGCGATGTGCGATACGACGTCTACTTCATCCGAGATCACCGTCAAATCCGACGTAAATACGGGAATACCCGCTTCGTTCGCCTCCTTGATGGCTGTGACGATGCCTCTGGAATCAACCGGGCATAACACGATGGCGTCCACACCCTGTACGATAAAGTCGGACACCTGATTACGCTGCTTGCTTACGTCGTAATCTCCGGACACCAGGAGCGTTTCGTACCCCAGCTTTGCCGCTTCCTCACGAAGGGTCCCTCCCAGCTTCATGAAAAAGGGATTCGACGACGTCATCACCGATACGCCAATCACGGGTTTCTCCGCCACCGGTTCGTCCGTCGTCTCGTTACACCCCATGAAAACCAGAAGGGCTGTGAGTACACTCAATCGATGAAGATGGGTCCACGTAAGTCTCATGGTGTCGTATGGCTCTATTTCTAGGGTCGTTGCTGGAGTGAACGTGAGCGGCATCGCCGGTTTCCAAGATATGCAAAAGCGCAGAATGAAATCAGGTATAGACGAGGCGTTACCCCATAGTCCGGTACCCGGTGCCATTGTAACAACATTGTCAACAACACGGTGTAATGGTTGATGAATCTCAATTCTGAAACAATATTGCTTTATATAAATTTTAGTCCTACCTAATAATTATATTAGTTCACAAGGGAAGCCCATCGATCGCCATGAATCAGGTCTCTTCGATATTCACGTTGTTCCTCACCGCGGCCGCTCTGATTCTCGGCGCGCCCGCTGATCGAGATATCGAATGGCTCTCTCTGGATGTGGTTGCCGAGGAAGCGCGCGGGGGGAAGAAACCGCTCTTGCTCTACGTGCACGCACCCTGGTGCGGTCCGTGTTTGAAGATGGAAAGAGACGTATTTTCGGAGGTCGAGCCCCTCCTGAAGCGATTTGCCCTGGCCGCACTGGACTACGACGATAACGAGTCCTCCATCACAGCCTACGGCATAACGCGAACCCCTTTCGGCTGGGCGACCCATTACGGCGCAGAAGCCACTCCCACGTTTATTCTTCTCACTCCCACGGGCTCGATCATAACGCGGGCCTCCGGATATATCGATACCCGGGGCTTCAGTCTCCTGCTTTCCTACGTAGCCACCCGGGCGTACAACCATACCTCCTTCGAAGACTATGCAGCAACCGTACAATTGTAGACTACGTCCCATGCGCATGCTCCTCATTGCCCTGTTATCTGGCGCATTTACGGGGTCCGTTTCAGCCCAAAGCGTGCTGAAAGGGCGCGTCATCGCCAACGGAGCAGCGATCCCCTTCGCCAGCATCGGCGTGCGGGGCGCCACGATGGGCACAGCAACAGACCTGGAGGGTCAGTATCGCATCGACGACCTCGACGCAGGAGCCTACACGCTCGTGGCATCCGCTGTCGGGTTTACAACGGCCGTAAAGCAGGTCGAGATTGAAGCCGGCGAGATCCTCGAGGTCGTCTTCGACCTGGAAGAGGCCGTCATTCCTGTGGGGGACGTCGTCGTGACGGGCACGCTCGTGGAGACCTACGTCCAGGATTCTCCCGTGAAGGTTGACGTGGTCTCTCCCCATTATCTGGAAAAAATCCCTACGGCCAATATCATGGAGGTGCTTGAAAACGTGAACGGCCTTTACCAGCAGGTCGATTGCGCGGTGTGCGGAACGAACAACATCCGCATCAACGGAATGGATGGCCCCTACACGGCCGTCTTGATCGACGGGATGCCGATCATGAGCAGCCTGGCAACGGTATATGGCCTCAATGGCATCAGCCCTGCCCTCATCCAGCAGGTGGAGATCATCAAGGGCCCTATGTCTACGTTATACGGCTCGGAGGCCATGGGGGGCGTCATCAATATCATAACGAAGAATCCGCGCACTACGCCGTCGCTCTCGATCAATTCCTTTGCGACCAGCGACGGGGAATATGCGGCCGATCTGGGCCTTGTGCCTACCCGCGGACGATTTTCCTCGCTCTTGTCAGCCACCCTCTTTTACAACAATCGCTTCCTGGACGACAACGGCGACGATTTTGCCGACCTGACGCTCAACACCCGCGTCTCCCTCTTCGGCAAAGGGTCACTCGTCGACAGGGAGGGCCGTCCCCAATTCGACGTATCAGCGCGGTATTACTACGAAGACCGTATAGGGGGGACCCAGGCCTTTATTGACGATTTCTCCGAGTCGCTACGCGGGTCCGACCTGGTCTATGGAGAGACCATCCGCACGAACCGGGTGGAACTGGTGGGTTCGTATCACCTGAATCCGGAAGCCGGCCTCAGGCTGGATATGGCCTTTAATCATCACGACCAGGACAGCTTCTACGGAAGCGACGATTACCAGGCCCGCCAGACCACCGGCTTTGCCCAGTTGCTGTGGCCCGTTCGACGGGGCCACGCGCACACCCTGCTGCTCGGTTCGGCCCTGCGCCTCCAGCGCTACGACGACAACACGGGCTCCACCGGGGCGTATGACGAGGCCGGCGTGCTGACGGACAACCAGCCTGACGATCGCTTTATCCCAGGCGTTTTCGTGCAGCACGAGGTTACGCCCAGCGATCACATTCGTTTTCTTTCCGGCGTGCGCCTGGATTACCAGGAAGACTTCGGCGTGGTTGCATCTCCCCGTGTCAGCTTGAAGCTTACCCCTCGCAAAAACACCACAGTCCGCTTGAACGGCGGTACGGGCTTTCGCATCGTAAACCTCTTTACCGAGGACCATGCGGCTTATACGGGATCGCGTGCAACCGTGCTGATCGAGAATTTAAAGCCGGAGCGATCGGTCAATGGTACAGTGAGCCTCCAGCACATCGTCCCCTTCGGAGCGAATCCGCTAACCGTCGACCTGGAAGGGTTCTACACGTACTTCACGAACAAAATCGAGCCGAATTACGACACGCCCGGCCTCATCCAGTACGAAAACCTCGACGGATCGGCAACAACCCGGGGCGTCTCGCTCACCTTTTCGCAAAGTATGACTTCGCTGCCGCTCACGTACACGATCGGCGGTACGGTCATGGATGTGTTTCTCGATGAAGGGGGTACGAAAACGCCCCTCGAATTCGCGCCTGACTTCCAGGGGGTCGCGAACGCAACCTACCGGTTCCCGCCCGGCTTCGCCCTCGATTATACCATGAACCTGACCGGCCCGATGAAGCTGCCGGAATACGAGCCGCCGTTCGAGCGTGCGCCCACTTCGCCCACGTTTTCTATCCACAACGTGCAATTGACGAAAGATTTTGACCTGTCGAGCGGCGGCCTCGCACAGACGTACCTGTCGGTCGAAAACCTCTTCGGCTACACACAGGCCGCTCCGCTGGTCGACCCTGCCAACCCGTTCGGCGACAACTTCGATACCGCGTACGTGTACGGGCCGATTCACGGCCGCTGTATCGGGTTGGGCGTTCGACTGATGATTCGGTGAATGGGAAATGAAGCACAAACTGAGTAGAGACCGCCCTTATCCCAGAACAGCCTTCACGCGATCGGGCGTGAAGGGCATGTGACGCAGGCGTTCGCCCGTGAGCGCCGCAAATGCATTAGCAACAGCGCCTCCGGTTACAGGCAGGCTGGCCTCGCCAAGGCCGGAGGGGTGCTCCAGAGAAGGGACGAACGATACCTCAACCTCAGGCGTTTCAGACATCCGCATCAGCGAATAATCGTGAAAATTCGACTGTTGGACCTGTCCATTCTTGAGTGAGACGCGTTCGTGAAGGACGCTGCTTAGCCCGTGTACAATGCCGCCTTCCACTTGAGCCAGCGCGTTATCGGGCTGCACGATGATTCCCCCGTCGACGGCGCACCAGAAACGATGAACGCGCAGCTTGCCGCTGGCCGCGTCCACGGATATTTCAGCGATGCCAGCCGCTAGAGAGCCGCTCCGTTCTCCGAAAGCGATGCCTTTCGCCCGGCCTCCAGGGGCTACATCCCCCCAATCAGCCATTTCGGCCACGGTATCGAGCACCTTCAACGCTCGCGGCGAATTGCGCATGAGCCTTCGCCGCATTTGATAGGGATCGACGCCCTGGTCCACTGCGATTTCATCAAGGAAGGCTTCTATGGCAAACTTATTAAAACCGTGCCCGACAGCCCGCCAATGCTTCAAGCGAATGCCATGACTGACCGAACATCGCTCTATGTTTTGATGAGGGATCCCGTAAAAGGGAATTTCGATGCCGGACGATAGCAAACCGCCGCCATCACCTACTACACAGTGATTCCATGCGGTGATGTCACCCTGATCATTTACACCCGCAGAAAGGCGCTGAAGACACATGGGGCGGAACTGGCCATACTGCAGGTCGTCTTCGCGCGTCCACATCAACTTGACCGGCTTTTTAACGGCGTTAGAGAGTTGAGTCGCTTCGATGACGTAATCGGAATTGGAACGCCTCCCGTACCCTCCTCCCAGATAACAGGCATGAAAGGTGACGCGGTCAAAATCGATGCCCAGCGTTTCGGCAATTGCCGAGCGAGCCCCCGACGTCGACTGTGTACCTACCCAGGCTTCAGCGCTTTTTCCGTCTTCACGTACCGAGACGACGGCATTCAGGGGCTCCATCTGTGCATGGTAGATGTGATCTACGACATAATCGGACTCATAACGCCTGTCTGCAGCCTGAAATGCGGATTCAAACTGGCCTTTTTCTGCCAGAATACGAGGTTGCACCTGACCGCTACCCGGAATCTCTGCATATTCGGCCAGGCTCGCTTCACTATCGAACGACGCATCCACCGATCCGCCAGCCCATTCGATGTTCAGTGCCTCGCGCGCTTGGAGTACAGCCTCAACGGGGTCTCCAATGACTCCGACGCCATGCTCCAACCGAACGGTCGCTGAAACTCCAGGAATCGCCTGCACCTCCGCCTCGTTGAAAGACACAGGACGTCCGTCATGGATCGGGGAGCGAACGATCATGCCGTACAACATATCCGGGACTTGAACGTCTATGGCGAATTGAGCGCTGCCGTCCGTCTTTGGAGGGATGTCGTGGCGCGGAACCGAATGACCGATCAGCCGAAAATCGGAAGGTGATTTCAAATCGGCTGCATCGACCTCGGGCAGCACAGCCGGAATGGTTGCCGATGCCGCTATTTCTCCATACGAAAGGCGCCGGCCGCTAGAGGGGTGCACAACCACGCTCGGTTCTGTGGTGAGTTCAGCTCGGGGAACGCCCCAGGACTGCGCCGTATGGTCGAGGAGCACCTGACGTATTTGAGCCCCCGCCATTCTGAGTTTCGTGAAGTAACCGCTCACTGCCCGGCTCCCGACGGTCGACATATGGCCGGGTCCTCCGGGCCGCCAGCTACGTCCATAAATGTCGGGTTCAATGGGAGAATGTTCGATGCGGACATCAGACCAGTCGGCATCCATTTCCTCGGCCACTATAACAGGCAAGGCAGTCATAGACCCCTGCCCCATCTCCGCAGCCGGATTATAAATCACGATGCTGCCGTCTCCATCAATGCGCACCCAGGCCCCAATAGCGGTTTCCAGGGACCCGGATCCGTGGGCTTCCCCGAACACCTGTACGCTCAGGCCTCCCAGGGCGATGCCGAACGTCAGCCCCGCGCCGGTCACTTTTAGAAATCCCCGCCTCGAGAGGGAAGCTACTCTGAGTTCTGGTTCCTTGTTGGTCTTCATGGCTTATCCCTCCCCGGCTACTTTTTCGATGGCTCGTAAAATTCTCCCGTAGGTACCGCAGCGGCACAAATTGCCATCCATGTAGCTCATGATTTCTTCCCGCGTTGGCGAAGGGTTGGTTCCGAGCAGCGCAGCCGCTTGCATAATCTGGCCGGATTGACAGTATCCACACTGCGGCACCTGCTCCTCGATCCAGGCTTTCTGTAACGGATGCGACCGGTCTTCGGAGAGGCCTTCGATGGTCGTTACCTCCTTACCCTCCACGGAGGAAAGAGGCACTATGCACGAACGAATGGGATTTCCCTCAAGGTGAACCGTACAGGCACCGCACACCCCGGCGCCACAACTGATCTTGGTGCCGGTCAGTTTGAGATGTTCTCTCAACACCCAGACCAGCCGGGTATCGGGCGCAACGTCTGTTGAGACGGGCTCACCATTAACGCGAAAGGGGGTAGCCATAAGTATATGTACGAGTCTACAATTGCATTGTCTACGATTGCCAGGCGAGACGACATACCATCGATACCCATGTCCTTCATAAGACCACAGGGTCGTTGGCATAGCAGGTCCTTACATAATAAGGCGGAGCAGAAAGAAATGCATCCCGACGTACGGAAGGATTTCGACCACCCGCGTTAGGGCGCTCCTCCGTCACAGGCTTTCCAGCAGACTGCAGGTGGTTTCATACCCGATCTCGATCAGCGTACTCGTGGCATTCGAATCCATCGGGTTATAACTCGACAGGTCGGGGGCAATGAGCAGATCCGCCTGCTCGACCCGGGGCCGCGTACTGTGTTTCATGACGATATTCATCGTATTGATGAGTACGTCAACGACGTTGGTAACGGGCAAAAACTGTTTCAAATCACTCAGGTTCACTGCGATGATGAACTCAGCCTCCGTTTCACACAGGGGAAGCACCGGTACGTTATCCACCAGCCCCCCATCGACGAGCTTCCTTCCATCGATGGTAACAGGATTGAACAAGCCTGGAATACACGAGCTGGCCGTCACAGCGGCGCCAAGTTCACCTTCTCTGAGCACCACCTTTTCGCCGCAGCTGATGTCTGTGGCGACAATGGCGAGCGGTATGGACGCCTGTTCTATTCGATTAGGACCTATGTGTTTTTCGAGCGTACGCCCCAGTTTCTTGTTGGACAACAACCCCTGCTCCGGGAGCGCCAGATCGACCACATCCGACCAGTTTATTTCCCGGGCTATCTCCTCGATTTTGTCCAGCGAGACGCCAAAGGCGTATAGCGCTGCTATAAAAGCGCCCGTACTCGTGCCGGCCAGATAGGCGGGTTTCAAGTCATGTTCGTGCATGGATTTCAAAACCCCGATGTGAACAGCGCCCAACATAGCTCCACCTCCCAGCGCTAAACCGATCTTTCGTCGACGCAACTCAGCAACCTGCTGCATAGGCCCATGGTACAGAAGGTGATACGCTCTCGATATACCTGGATTGATGATACGATGTTTTTGACAGGAATGCCCGAACTACAGGTTATCGATTCGCGCCGTTAACAGAATCCAGGGGGATTCCTTCCAGGATCCGTCGAGCGTGATCCATCTCGTCTTCTATGATCGTATGGCCCATATCGGGATACAACTTCATCGTAACATCGCCATCCATCTCAGTGAATACAGCCGCACTTTCTTCGACGCGCTCTCGCGGAATGTGAAAGTCTCGATCGCTGCACCCCAGGAAAACGGGGGTGCCTTCGAGCGAGCCGGAATAAACGCGCTTGATCCCGGGTGGCCCGATCAGCCCCCCGCTGAAGACGATCAATCCCCCGAATCTTCGTGGATATCGGGCCGCGTATTCCGATGCGAGACAGGCCCCCTGCGAGAATCCACCCAACACGATCCGTTCCGCCGGGAGGCCGGCTGCTTCTACCCGTGCCACAACGTCATCGATGGCCTGCAATCCGGATGAAATACCGGGCTCGTTTTGCTCCAACGGGGCCAAAAAGCTATGCGGGTACCACGTATGGTTCGCCGCCTGCGGCGCCAGACAGGCCAATCCCGGCGCGTCGAGCACAGCACCCAGTTCGAGGATACTCTCTGCGGTCGCCCCCCGGCCATGAACGAGAATCAGGGCCGCCCGGGCACGATCCAGCGATTCGCCGGCTGTTACCATGTTCTGTCCCTGATGAGGACCCTTTCTCTCTGCCATTTTTCGTAGTGTTTTTGTCTTAACCACAGCAGGCAGTAAACAGTCCCTGTGCTCCTGCCTACTGTCCCCTGTCAACTGTCTTACGCTCGATCGGCTGCAGTTTCTTTTCGATCCGTTCGCGTTCAGCTTCCAGCCACGTGGGCAGCTTGAGCGAGTTGCCAAGGTCTTCGACCGGCTCGTCATACGTGAAACCGGGCGCATCGGTGGCAATTTCGAAAAGCACACCGCCGGGCTCTCGAAAGTAGATCGAGTGAAAATACTGGCGATCCCGTACTGGAGTCACCTGCTGTCCGCTCGACTGCAGCTGTGTCCGGTATTCGAGCTGCTCATCGTCGTCTACCGTCCGGAATGCGATGTGATGGATCGAGCCGGCGCCGAAGGCGCCGCCGCCCTCTCCGGGGCGATGCTCCAGGTCTACATACACGCCCCGATCGTCCGAGTCGGCGCGGTACCGATACCGATTTTGCTCATTGTCGACGAACGTGTAGCCGAGCTGATCCATCAAGAGCTCGGCCGTTGGGCCCACTTCATCCAGCCAGAGCGTCACGCTGTGAAATCCGCGCAACGCGTGTTCTTCCGGGATCGGTCCGTCCTCCCAAAGGCGGATTGTAGACGGTTCGCTCGTGGCAATCAGTTCGAGCTGCATGCCGTCCGGGTCAGCGCATTGTATCACGAGATCACCGAATCGGGATGCTGTCCGCCTGACCTCCACGCCCATCGATTCCAGGCGGGTCGTCCAGAAGTCGACCGACGCAGAAGGCATAACATAACCGACGGCTGCCGTTTCTCCGTTTCCGCGCCGCCCGCGATGCATGCGGGGCCACGGGAAGAACGTCATGATCGTGCCCGGCGTGCCGGTTTCATCGCCGTAGTACAGGTGGTAGGTGCCCGGGTCGTCGAAGTTGACCGTGGTCTTAACCAGCCGTTGCCCCAACACCAACTCGTAAAAATCCAGGTTGGCCTGGGGATCTCCAGCTATGGCGGTGATGTGATGCAGTCCTTGAATCGGTTTCATGGGCCCTCTATGTTTACGCCGATATCGGATAGTGCGACATCGAACCCTATATTCGAAAAATAATGCAATCATTTAAGGCGCTACTCCGACCGGGTTCCCCAAAAAATTCGACGTCTTTGATCCCGGGGCGCATAGCTTCCTGAAAAAAATTGCGGCTGCATGAAAAAACCGTTGGGAGAACTCGGGGAATTTTTTATAATGCCGGCAATCGATCTGTATCAAATCGACACCGGGTCCAGGACAGCCCTTTTAACCGTACTACACAGCTCTTCTCAGAATACGGCATACGATTGTGAATGACCTCGACTTGCTATTCTCGGCGCCTGCCGGCGCTCTGGTGATTTTTCTACTCCGCCTCGTCGACGTGTCGATGTCCGTCATGCGCATGATCTTTTCAGTGCGAGGGCGCCGCATTCTCGCTTCGATTGTAGGGTTTTTCGAAGTATTCGTCTGGTTGTTTGCCGCAGGATACGCCTTTCAGCATCTTGATTCGCTGCTTCACATCATAGGATTTGCGGGGGGGTTCAGCGCTGGCACCTTTTTAGGGGTGTGGCTGGAGGAGCGTTTCGCACTGGGCTACAATATCGTAAGCGCGGTCATCCCTCTGGGCGACAATGGAAAGCGGGGGGCCGAAACGGCCGAATTGCTGCGCGAGGCGGGCCATATGGTTACCGAAATCCTGGGATATGAACGGGACAGCGTGGTGAATATTCTCAACCTGGTGGTCCCCCGAAAAGACGTGCCGCAGGTGACGAGGACGCTTCGCGCCTGCGGCGGCGACATATTCATCAGCGTAGAGGACGTCCGCAATACCCAGGGGGGCACCATTCGACCCGGTGGGCGAAAATTCGCGTTTTTGTTTTGACGGGCGCTCTCACAGGGGCCCCAGTCCGGGGGCGTCCGAGGGAATGAGCATCCCGTCGACGAGTTGAAACAGATCTCGAAAAGGGTCCTTCACGAGATCGAGATGACCGTCCAGATCTGCGAATTCGATGTTGGGCCGGCTAAGCGCCAGGTGCAACCCCGCTGAAATTCCCAGCGCGCACTCATCCATACACCCAACCATGGCTTCCAGGCCGGCCGCTTTGGCGACCGAGTTGATGTGCAGGGCCTCGAGCAGCCCCCCCGTCTTCATGAGTTTGATGTTGACCATGTCTATGAGTTGATCCCGGGCCAGCCGGTACACATCGGTTAAGGATTTCAAACTTTCATCGGCCATGACGGGCACAGGAACCTGTCGCGTCACCGTTCCCAGGAGCGCATCGTCGTCTTTTCGGGTCGGTTGTTCGAACAATTGAAGGCCCACAGGTTGAGTGGCCTCCACGAAGTGAATCGCGTCCTTCAGTGAATATCCCTGGTTGGCGTCGAAGCGCAAAGTGACGTCCCCCCCCAGGAGTTCACGAAGCCGGATCATCCGTTCGATATCCCCTTCGACATTGAGGCCGCCCTTGATCTTCAAAATGGTGAATCCCTGGCGAATCCAATCCCGGGCCCGGTTCAGCGTTTCGTCCAGCGGGAGGATGCCTATGGTCACGCTGGTTGGAATACGATCGCGAAAGCCGCCGAGCAGCTTATAGAGCGGGATGCCGGCCGCTCTTGCGAGGAGGTCGTGCAGGGCAATGTCGACCATGGCCAGTACCGAGGGTTTGTTGATCCCCTGTACCTTGAGGTCGTGGACAATACGGGCAATACACAACGGGTCTTTTCCTTCCAGGTATGGAAACAGGGCGGTCTCGGCCGTTTGAATAACGCCCTCGGGGGTTTCTCCGGTCACGTGCCGATCGGGTGCTGCTATGCCGTACCCTTCACCCCCAACATCCGTCTTTACATGCAAGACGAGATTCGTACTGTGCTCGATCTTCTCGTAGGCGATGGAGTACGGCTGAGCCAGATCCAGATCGAACCGCTGTATCGAAAGTTCTGTAATACGCATCGATGGGGCCTGTGATCAATATTTTCTCTGATAGAGTTCCTCGAGCGGAGTGGCTTTAATCGTCTCGATAAATTTCAACAGATGCTGGATCATGATCTCCCACATCTTTTCCCCCTTTTCGGCAGTAGCCTGGGTTGCATCGCCGATGACACCGCTCTGGGAAATTTTTCGTGTCCTGACGAACCAGCTGACGCCCCGATCCGAGTCGTAATCCAGGTAGTTCGTGCTGAAACGGAGGGTTTCGTTCACTGCTTTGTCCATCTGAACCATGTGCGGACGGATGGCCAGCGTCGTGCTGGTTTCGATTTCGCCGGCATGGATGTCGTTAGGCGTTTGAATGAGGTCGTACATGTCGATGTCGCTCGTTTCGCCGGTGTCGACACAGACGAAAATCCCGGCATCCCGGTTTATCATCTGGGCGGCGTAGCTGAGCGTAGGGGCATTGTCCCCGTGCCCGTTGAGGATGATGATTTTTTTAATCCCGTTTTGGGCCAGGCTCATACCAACATCATATACGAACCTGGAGAGTGCATCGTTGGTCACGCTGATCGTGCCTTTAAAATCCTCGTGGTGATACGATACGCCGTAGGGAACGGTGGGAAGCACGAGGGGTCTGGGTTCGCTGCATGCTTCCGCCACCCTGTGCGCCAGGTAGCGGGCGTCGTGGTAATCGACATCAACAGGCAAATGCGGACCGTGCTGTTCGATCGAGCCGCAGGGTAGAATGGCGGTATCCGTTCGTTTCAGGTACGTCTCGATTTCTTGCCAGGTCATCTCTTCCCAGAGAAAGCCGGCTTTGGAGGGGGGTAATGGATGATGCGAAAGTTTGCTCACGATGTATCCAGGAAATAAGGTTGATGTAAGAATTCGTCGTCAAGGTGCAGAGGATGCCACGTGCGATCTTTCCAGGCGACAGCTCCCGGGACGTGCCGGCCCAGTATATCAAAAAGGGGTTTACGGACGTGAACGGGGAGGTCAGACATCGCACTTCGCTCCCGGTCGAAACGAAGGTGCATGATCTCGGGATGGGGCTGTGCAAGCCGTCGCGTATGCGCGTTCAGCTCGATGGCGTTTCGTTCTCGAAGCAGGTAGTACAACTGGGCGGCGTCGGCGCCAAACTGTTTGACTGTTTTTTTCTCCAACGCATGAAGGCCCCGTTCTACCTGATCGCGAGTGTATCCGCACCGGGCAGGATCTTCGCCCAGCGCGACGATCATACCGATGATGCGCCGGCACTTCTCACAGTTGCCGCAAGGCCGCATCCGTCCGTTTTCGCTGTGTGCAGCGTGACAGGACACCTGGTGCCGCTGAAGCTCAGGGTATCGCTCGATCAGCACTTTCATGATGAGGAGTTCTGACAGGCTGCGGAGCATCGAAAACTGATACAGCCCCCATCCTTTCTTGCGATAATATCGCGTCAGTGCGTTGTCGAAATATTTGCTTTGATCATAGAGCCCCTTGTAGTGCGTGATGCCTCGATGCACCCCTTTTAAAGTGGTATCGTATTCATTGCCGATCAGGACATTCCCGATCCCCCGTTTGCGGACGATAGGCAACACGCCGAACAGAAATACGGCGACGGTCCAAAGGCGGATCGGATAGATGTCGGCGCGGACGCTGGTGAAATCCGGCCGGATGAACGGCATGTGCCGGAGCATCCAGTTGAAAACCCGATCGCTGTTGCACCATGGCTTGGCCGTTTTGGTATCGTGCTCCTTCAAGAAGCGATGAGCATTGACGGCGGTGTACCAGTGCCGGCCGGATTCATTGATGAATACCGGATGCGCTTCGCCGATCTCAGTGACCAGGCCGTACGTGAGCAGGCTGTCCTTCCCCCCGCTACTCAAAATAGCATACGTATCGAGACTTTGGGAAGCTACTACTGCCGTATGCCCCGTTGCTGTATACGCCGATGCGGTATGCGCGGTATGCCTCGTTGCAGCCGGGCCTGCTCCGATGAACGTGATTTCGGCATTCGTGTATCGTTTCGCCGGCGCCGGATCGAGCGCATCAAAAGGTGGCACAATGAATTCGTTCTCGCAAAGAAACTTGTTGACGTAGATTTCACGCGCGGTGTTTTCGATGGCGTCGATCAGAAACCGCCTGTCTGTTTGATCGAACAGACCTTCGAACTCCAGCACCTTGCAAAAGAGCCCATAGTTCACGGCAACCTGAGCCAGCATCATGGATGCGAGGTTTACGTCCTCAGAAGCCGAAGGGTCGAATACCGGGTGCTCGTAGGAATAGATCAGTGGGTCGCTGACCTCATGGCCATCGAATTGGGTCAGGACGTACGTCGCTCTCACGCGCTTCGGCTCGATATGCAGGTCGCGAACCGCGATTTTCTCGAACACAACCAGCGAACGGTGGTCATTCATCGTATATAGGCGGCTAACAATGAAACCAGTTCGTCGGCTCCATGAACGAGTACGTCAAAAGCCGGCAACCCCGTTTCGCGTGTGATCGCCTCACAGGCGGGCCCGATTTCTTCAGGCTGCATCGACTCGTGATTTACCGTGACGGCGACGACCTTTTTTCCCGAGATCAGCTCGATCGCTTCGATCTGGCGAGGCAGTGGATGCAGCTTATACCCGGGGAATCCGTCGTACTCCAAGCGTTCAGGGGCGTGTTGAAGGACGACATAGTCGGGCCGGCCGGCCGCGAGAATTTCGAATCCTCCGGGATAGGCCGGATTCATCAAACTGCCCTGCCCTTCAATGACGATCACATCCGATTTCTCATGCTTCCACGCGTTATATACCGCATGTTCGATCTCCCCGGAGACAAAATCGTTGATGCAGCTATCCATGACCATCGAATACTTCGCACCCTGCATCCAGGCCGTCTGACCGGTACCTACCATCTCGGCCTGTAGCCCCGCTTTACGAAACCCGTGAACCAGCATCCAGGCCGTCGTGCGCTTTCCAACGGCGGAGTCCGTCCCCAAAACGGCGAGTTTGAGGCAATCGACCTGCTCGATCTTTCCGCAGAAAAAATGCAAGGTATCCCGGTCCGGGGTCTTGCGAATATCACGAATGCGGCAGCCGTACTCGCTCGCAATCGAGGTAATAGACGGATCGGTCGACAAAAAATCGTGCAGGCCACTGTCTACGTTCCAGCCTCTACGCAGAGCCGCCTTGACGACCTCGCGCGCCTCATCGGGCAAACGCCCACCGTCGGGAGCCAGGCCGATGACGAGCGACTCGGGGGGGCGCCCATCTCGTGCCAGCTGTTCAGCCGCTTCCTCGATGGACCCGAAGATCGAAATGCCGGTGAGCTTACCGTCCAGCACTTCACGGGCGTCCCGCCCGGCGTAGCGGCTATCCAAAACGCCGACGACCTCATACCGCTCCGTAAATCGAACCAGGCCGTGAGCGGTTTTACCGACGGGTGTATTAAATGCCCCTTCGCAATACACGAGGGCCCTTCCATCAAAGCGTCGCTGATCTTCTATCATGCCTGTCAACGTTAAAACGATTCGGGACTCCACTCAAGCCGTAAGAGACCCGAATGAAGAGGGGATGAATGTCCACACGCCCTAATACTTGGCCGTCAAAATAGCCACGAATCGATCGGGCTCTAACGGAGATTCCTCGTGGATTTCGAGTAAAGCGATCAGTCCCGCCGTGGAGGCAGGTAATATCTTATATCCTTCCTTCTTGAGCAACAGCGTGCTCATCGCTTTCATCTTCTGGTCACTAATGTGGAAAGCATTCCCCCCTGACTGCCTGATGGCGTACAAAGCTTCTTCCCCGTCGAAACTGTGCCAGTTAATCAACGGCTCGTTAATTTTGGTCTCTCGTATTGAGGCCGGATCCAGATCTTCACAGGACGAAAGTCCTTTTTTGAAGGACGTGATGATAGGATTTTTCCGTGCCGAAGAAGCAGCGATCATCCTGGGTATACGCGACGTCTTGCCGCGTTTATGCAGGCTCACGAAGCCGCGGTAGATGCCGGCGAGCAGCGTTCCATTGGATACCGGGACGGCGACGCACCGGGGAGCGTCCTTCAACAGGTCGTAGATCTCATACGAAATCCGGGAATAGGCAGTGATCTGCAACGGGGTGTTGGCCCCGCCAGGATTCGCATCGTACCATCCCTCTTCGACAGCTATCGCAGAGCTGCGCACAACAGCCTCTTCGTAGGTTCCGGGCAAACGGATCGTTTCCGCGCCGAGCTGTTCCATCTCACCGATGCGTTCTGAGCGATAAGCCGCCGGGATGAAGATCTTACAGGTGATACCCGCAAGACGCGATGCAAGGGCTACAGCGACCCCATAATTTCCACAGGTGGCCAGGCTGATCACTTCAAACTCCCGCCTCAATGCATCGTAGACCTGGGCAAAGGCGATGCGATCTTTCTGCGTCCCCGTTGGATTGTCGCCTTCGTATTTGATGTATAACTGGCGGATATCGAATTCTCGTTCGAGATGCCGGGCGCGATCCAGCGCCGTATCGCCGACCTCGAGGTTGACGATATCCTCGTAACACTCCAGCCGGTCGATCAAGGGATTCGATCCGTTTTGCACGAAGGAACTCAACTCACCGACTTCTTTGCTGATCTTGTTCTCGGCGCTCTTCACGCCGTCTCGTAAAAACATGATTCACCAGATATCCTTGAGTTGGCACTATTCGTGGGCGATGTACCTCTGATCCACTACCGGGATCCTGCAGTACGAAGACGGGTTAAGCGATGGGGCTGAGCCCATGGTTCTGCACCTCCCCCCGTATTCCCTGCATTCAGCACCGGAGGATTGACTTCCCGGCAATACGTACCGCCCAGGCCATCGATTACATCGCTCCTGTTCATTCACTCCCGACAAATTACCCTGCCATGCGTACTTTCATTTTTTGCCTTTTCGCTGTCGTGCTCGCGTGTTCAGCCGTGTCTACCGCCTCGGCACAGCGTTCGAATACGGAAAAGTTGTTTTTACACGTCACGATCGACGGTCAGGTGCTCACCTTCGACGAGGACGGGTTCTCGAATAGCGACACCGGGGGCGGCCTCAGCCTGCGGGCCGGCTGGGGCGTCACACAACTGGTGACTCTCTATCTGGGCCTGAACGGAGCGAGGATGGAAGGGCGTATCAACCGCCTCAACTACGAATACGACTGGGGCGCCTTCGAGATCGGCTCGCGGTTCAACTTCCGATCGGGCGAGCCGTTCGTCCCCTTCGTCGACGTTGCCCTGCGGGCTGTTGCCGCCCAGCAAGAATCCATCGACCTGGAATTTCTCGGGGGCGGGCTCACGATTGGAGGCGGTGCGGCCTACTTCGTCACACCGTACATCGCCTTCAACGCCGGCTTCCGCCTCGGCCTGGGCGGCATCAACGAGATCCGCTTCGGCAATCTTTCCGTCGACGTCGACGCGAACGACTTCGGCTACGGCGAGCAACGCTTTTCGGTGGGTATGGTTTTCTACCCGATCAAATAAGCGCGATACCGGTCATACGTCCCAGCCTTCTCGATAGGATCTGCCGACGAACAGGTTCGCCTCCTCGAGGTTCGTGATGCGCATGTTTTCGCCGTCCCACAGCAGCTTCTTGCGCCCGTAATACTTCATGTTGCCGTCGCGGTCTTCCTTCCGAAGCAGGTAGCTCCGAATGGCCAGGTTGCCCATCAGCACGGTTTCGGTCATGGGGCCGGCGTAATCGAAGGAAGAAGTGAGCGCGCGGTGCTCGGGGCTGCCGAAGCCGGCCTTACAGGCGTCTACCCACCGACGCTGGTGACCGTATTCGGGTTCTTCGTCGTCTTCGACTTCGGGGCCGAACTCGGTCGTGCCGTCATTCAGATACAGTTTCGGCATCAACGGCGAGCTGTCATTGATGTTGGTCGAGATGATGCCTTTTTCACCGATAATCAAAACTCCATTCTGGCTGTTTCGGCCGCCGATGTCGTGGTCGGGGGGGATGATATCCGGATGCGAGGGTCTGATACCGCCATCGCTCCAGGTCATCTCGATCGGAGACTGGCTCTGCTCCGTCGCGTCGAAATGCAGAGTGATGAACGACGAAGGAGGGCATCCTTCAGGGTGGTAATCGGGGGTCCACATGTCCGAATAGATCGCGCCGACGCTGCATTCTGCATCGTTGGGATAGGTCAACCCGAGCGTGCGGAAAGGAATATCGATCAGGTGGCACCCTACATCTCCGAGTGCACCGGTGCCGTAATCCCACCAGCCTCGCCAGCTGAAGGGATGCAGATCGGGTGTGTAGGGCATATATTCGGCCGGCCCCAGCCACAGGTTCCAGCGCAAATCGCGGGGCTTCTGGCTCTCGTCGGGCTTCGGCATGGCAAAGCCCTGTGGCCAAACCGGGCGATTCGTCCACACCTGCACGTTGGAAATGTTGCCGATGACCCCCGAATCAACCCACTGTTGCACCATGCCGAGAAGCGGATTGGAGGCTCCCTGGTTGCCCATCTGGCTGACGATCTTTTGCTCTCGGGCCATCTCGGTCAGGATGCGGGCTTCGCGAATATTGTGGGTCATCGGTTTCTGGACGTACACATGAACGCCGCGCTGCATTGCAAATACGGCAGCCGGAGCGTGCACGTGATCGGGCGTCGATATCGTTACCGCGTCGATGTCCTTCTCTTCGTCCAACATAACCCGGTAATCGTGATACAGCTTTGCGTTCGGGAACGCCTTCACCGATTCTGCGGCAGTCCCCCCGAAGTCTACGTCGCAGAGGGCGGCCACGCGTTCACGGCCGTCGACCGACGCGTTGCGGATATCGCTCCTTCCTTTGCCCCCGGCCCCGATGGCCGCGAGATTGAGCTGGTCGCTGGGCGCCGTGTACCCGGCTCCACCAAGCACGTGCCTCGGCACGATATAGAGGGTAGACGCCAGCGCTGTTTTTTTGAGGAACGTTCTGCGGGAGGAGGTAATTTCGCTGCCCTTCATGGTAGTGATACCGTTTAGTGGGTGGGATTTATGCTGCAGTATGAGGCTTCCGCAATATAAGCGTTCAGCACATGAAATGAACCCTCGTCGCGCTCGATCCACCCCTGCGGCCTTATGGATGTGCTATATCACCAGCCGTATGCAACGTTGTGCATACGGACTGCCGGCCCGCTTTCTGGATGGCTCATTTTGGCTCGTGGGAGACGTTCAGGCTGTTGAGTACACCTCCTCGATCGTCAACCTATAGGGCATCGTCAGTTTCAGGAAAAACGTCGACCCTTCCCCTTCGACGCTTTCGGCGTATAATTCGCCGTGCATGGCCTTTGCGAGCTCTTTCGAAATGGACAGCCCCAGCCCCATTCCTCCGTATTTCCTGGCCAATGACGAGTCCGCTTGCGTAAAGGGTTCGAAGAGGGTCTCGAACTTTTCGGAGGGAATGCCAATCCCGGTGTCGCGGACGCTTAATTCGATCTCGGCCAGATCTCCGTAGGTGTTCAAGACGCGGCCGCACAATTCAATCCGGCCGGCCGGTGTGAATTTAACCGCATTAGACAACAAATTAACCAGGATTTGCCGCACTCGCGCCGCATCTCCCTGCACCCTCCATGGGAAATTGTCCCCGAACCGGACGTCCAGCTCCAGGCCCTTTTTCATCGCGAAGATTCGAACCGAATGTGCAGCGAGCTGCGCGCATTGGGCCATAGAAAACCATTCCGAAGCGACGTTCACCGTGCCCGACTCGATCCTGGCGAAGTCCAGGATGTCGTCGATGAGCGTGAGCAACATATCCCCTGAGTGTTGTATTATATCGATGTACTCCCGTTGCTCATCGTCGAGATCGGTATCTGCCAATAAGTCGATCACGCCGATTACCCCGTTCATGGGTGTACGAATTTCATGGCTCATCGTGGCCACAAACCTGCTTTTGGCATTACTGGCCTCGTCGGCGCGCAGCTTAGCGGTCTTCAACTGATGGACCAGCGCTTGCAAGGTTTTCGTTTTGTGCTCCAGTTTTTCATTGGCTCTCACCAGATCCTCGGAATGCTGCATCAGCACCGTCTGGCTTTGTCGAATCGCCTGTTCTTGTTCGACCTGTACCGTTACATCCTCACCCAGGGCATACAGCAGCCCCGCCTCTACGTCAGGCAGGCATCTCCACTTCAGCCATTTGCAGGTTCCATCTCTACAGATGCAACGGTTTTTGAAATCCGCCGTGGCCCCCGAAGACAGTCTTTCGATCACGACCTGCGTTGCGTTCAGGTCATCAGGATGAATAAATTCGAAAAACGGCCTGGCAAACAGCTCTTTCTGGGTATACCCCAGGACTTCTTCGAAGGCGGGATTGACCAGCTTGAAATGGCCGCCCATGTCTGCGATACACAACAGGTCGAGCGACAATTCGAAGAATCTCTTATATCTATTTTCGGAAGCGTCGAACATGGAAAGGGCGCGATGAGACAGAGCCTGTTGATGTAGAATCGGCAGGAATCGCCATTATTAAAACGCATGTATCCACAGGTCGACGACCGCATCCCATCGTGACTCTCAGAAAACCCGTATTTGGACGTTGCCCTATACCGGGCTTTAGTAACCCCCCGGGAGATCGATACCTACTCAAAAGGTCTTATCACGTGCAACTTACTGGCTATCTGCCCCATCCACTTCACAAGAAAACATGATCGAAGTGTGGTTATATCGAATATCCTGCCTATCACTGAGTGTCATAGGTCTACTGGCGAGCGTTACCGCACAGAACCGTTGTTACGCTCAACTGACTGAAGACCTGAGGCTGTACGGTTATTTTCAGGTGCTGGGGCGGTACGGCAATATCGACGCAAACCCGAAAACCAGTATCGAAGAAACCACCAGTTTTTCGGTACAGCAGTTCAATCTATTTCTCAACAAACAAATTGACTCAAATTTTAATGCGTTCGTGGACCTCGAGTTGACAAATAGCTTCTCGTCGTTGGACGGCTGGGGCGGGTTGAAAATAGAAGAAGCGTGGCTGCGATATAAAAACGACCGGCGTCTCCGGATCAAAGTCGGCCTTCTCATACCGACCTTCAACAACCTGAACGAAATCAAGAATAGAACCCCCATTCTCCCGTACATACAGCGGCCGATGGCGTACGAAACCGCACTCAAGGGTCTGGTAAACATCGACGAATATGTGCCCCAGCAGGCCTACGTCGAAGTGTACGGGTCGGTGCCTATCAACGACTGGGCCAAGTTCGATTACGCCACGTACGTCGGCAACCAAAATGGATTCATCACATCCGAGGCGAGCGGCGCCGAAGTATCGGGACGGGACACCACGGTGGCCAAACTGATCGGCAGCCGGATAGGCATCCGGTGGAAGACTGTCAAAGTGGGCGTCTCCGGAACCTTTGACATGTCCAACCAGGACGTTCTTCGGTTCAGCAACTTCGCGTTTCAGGGCATAGGAGCCGTAGATCGATTTCGGATCGGCCTCGATCTATCCAAAACCCTGAATTCGTATTTCTTCGAGTCCGAGTTGATCCGGGTTTTCTACCGTCCCAGTACGCAGCAGAAGCAGTTCCTCGCGGCATCGAGCGATGCCAACTTGTTTCTGGGCTCGGAAATCGACAAGTTATTTGTATACGGGCTCGTCGGAAAGCATGTGTACGACCGATTCTTCGTATATGCGATGTATTCCTACATTTCAGACGAAACGCTACGAATTCTGCGAGACGGCGTAGGTCAGATCTCGGTCGGCGGGGGAATCCGCCCAAACAGCGCGATCACCTTTAAAGTGCAATATATAAATACGCGAACATATGCTGACTCCTTCGTCTTTGTGAAGATGAATGAAGTGCTAATTGGCTTCAGCGTCTTTTTATAACCTTGCAGACGGTATCTCGAACGTGTATTTCTCTCTTCCGACACGAATGATCCGAAAGAGTCTAGGAGACCTGTTGCGTCCAACCGGGTTTCGAATGATTTCCGATCCATCTTCAGCATGGCTGAAAAAGGCCATGTTCGTCGGGTTATTAGGGGTACTCTACGTAGATGCCTTCTGCCAGGCCAGTCCGGTGAGCCCTACCGGGCGCATTGCGATAATCGCGAATGCTGCGGTTCCGATCGACAGCATCAGTTCAAACCAGCTCTACGACCTGTATACTCTGGAAACGAACACATGGAAGGACGGATCGCTCGTTGTCCTGTTCGACGTCAAATCGAACAGCGAAGGAAAGAAAATATTCTACGATTACCTCGATAGCTCGCCCAGAGACCTCAAGCAGATGTGGATGCGGGCCATTTTATCGGGAGAAGGGCAATCCCCCAAGATTGCGAAGTCCGAAGAAGAACTGGTGTTACGCGTCAGTCAGACGGAAGGGGCTATCGGGTACGCAAGCGTTCATGCCGTCAATGAGGGTGTCAAAATTATTGCCGTCCTTAATTAGCCCCCTTTCTGTCCGATACTCATCTGCAACTCCTGTCTGCTGCATTCACTTCAATCGTGAGCTCTTGCGAATTTCGCTGCGAAATAAGATCCTCCTCGGGGTTCTGGTTATAGTGATCGGTTCATCAACGACCTTATACCTGACTTTCAAGCACCAGCAAGACCGTCTCATACGGGAAAGCTTCGAGCAGGCGGCCACTTCTCTGGCGGTGACGGTCGCGCTGGGCATTCAGATCGGATTAGAGGTGGGGGATTTTTCGGCTATGCAGCAGGCCGTCGACTTCGCCAAGATGGATCGGGAAGTCCGCTTTGTTGCAGCCATAGATGATGCCGGGCAGGCCATTGCATCGTATCCCAAGGGCTTTCAATACGACACCAGCACAGGGAATGGTTGGGACGAAAGTCTCTACACCACCCATGCGACCTTTTCTTCGCCCGAGCTCAGCGGCAAGGTCATCATAGGATTCAGTACAGACCTGTACGCCGAGCGGCTGGCCGATGCCCAGTATGTGATCGGGCTGCTGAGCCTCGTCTCGACGCTGCTGGGTACCCTGGGCGCATTCTGGCTCGCTCAGCGCGTCAGCCGCCCTATCTTACGCATCAGAAATGCCGCAGTCAGAGTGGGTAATGGAGAACTCGATAGCCACATCGATATTCGTTCCCACGACGAAATCGGCGAATTGGGGCATGCCTTCAACTTGATGGTCGACGACATCCGCGGGCATTTAGAAACAGCTCGGGAAGCAACACGAGCGAAGAGCGAATTTCTCGCGAGCATGAGCCACGAAATCCGGACACCCATGAATGGGGTCATTGGAATGGCCAGCCTGTTGAGCGAAACCCCCCTCAACGACGAGCAGAGTGAATGCGTCGAGATCATCAGAGGCAGCGGAGAATCTCTGCTGACCATCATCAATGACATCCTCGACTTCTCCAAAGCGGAAGCCGGCCAGATTGAGCTCGACCACCACGAGTTCGAGTTGAATTCAGTCATCGAAGATGCCATCAACGTGCTGGCTCTGAAAGCCGCTAGAAAGAACATCGAACTGATCAGTAATACGACCCGCGAAACCCCTCGCTTTGTACTGGGCGATTCGACGAGACTGCGGCAGGTTATCGTGAACCTGGTCGGCAATGCCGTGAAATTCACCGAGGAGGGAGAAGTGGTCGTCTCCACCAAACTGATCGATCGGAAGGAGGATCACCTGAACCTGTACTTTTCCGTCAAAGATACGGGGATAGGAATACCGCCTTCCCGAATGGAACGGCTCTTCAAATCATTCAGTCAAGTGGATTCTTCCACTACGAAAAAATTCGGCGGGACCGGGTTAGGCCTCGTAATTTCCAAACACCTCACCGAATTGATGGGGGGGCAGATCTGGGTAGACAGTGAGGAGGGGGTAGGCTCCAACTTCCAGTTCACGGTCCGGATGCATGAAGCTTCAGAGTACGATGCCGCAATAGATCGCCTGACCGTAGGCCAGAAGAACGCCCTCATTATCGAAGAGAACGAGACCTTGCGCGCTATTATTCGCAGCCAATTGATCGATTACGGTTTTGAGGTGAGCGCGTTTGGATCCCATGCATCTGCAGAGCCCCTCATCCAATCCGGTAATTCGATCGATTTATTCATCCTGGGCTCTGGTCCGGGGTATGCGGCCCATCTGGCTTTTATCGAGAAAACAAGGGACCGTTTCGCTCCCAGAGACCGCTTTTTTTGCGTGATGATACCCCTCGATGAAATCCCCCCTCAGTCGGACAAAGCCTCGAACGTGTTTTTTTTCAGGAAGCCGTTTAGAGAAAGCAAACTGCGGAAACTGGTCACCCGCCTGTTCGCACACGCCCCCCCGGATGACGGGGCGCAATCTGCGGGCGATGAAAGCGCCTTTCCCCCGGGTATACAACGGAAACTTCTCATCTGGAGCTCCCGTCATCTCAATCGATCCCTGCTCACTCGACTATTCGAGCGGCAGGGCGGAAACGCACGGGTTGTTTCGCAATGGACTGAGTTTCAGACTCGATTGATTACAGATCAGTATGACATCGTCCTGCTGGATATGGACATCATCGACCCTTCTCCTCAACAACTCGGCATCAGGCTCAGTGACCTGCTTCGAACGCTAGAATACCCGCCGTTGGTCGTCGCCTATAACGCCCCTGAAACCGAACGAGATACCGCCATGCGGATAGATTGCATTGACGATCACCTGCGTTCACCATTAACGGCGGGAGCGATTCAACGAATCTATGGCAGGTCGAAGCCTTCGCAGGGTCGCGCCAGGAAAGAGCTTCACTTATACACACCTGCCATAGATTCATGACCGATCGGTTTCAGAAGACGACATCAGATTTCTTCAGGACAAAAAGGCCCTCATAACTGCTCGAAACGATGATCGCACCGCTTTCGAAATAGGGGTAATTGCTCCACGACCCTCCGCCTGTCCCCTCAAAGGGCGTGGTATCGAAAAATCCCACTTCGTCAGGATTTTCAGGGTCGTTAATATCCAGGATTCGAAAGCCGCTGTCGTAATTGGACTGATACATCAAATTTCCTTTGATGTACAGATTATGATCCATGGAGGTGGTTTCAGCCAGGTGTTCTTTCACAAGGATGGGATCGTCGAGATCGGCAACGTCCCATATAAGTGTACGCGTATTCGGAACGAGGCCGGTCACCTCATCCCCTTCGTCGTTCATGTAGAAATAGCGCTGATCTTCGGTCAGCCAGCCCTGGTGGGAGTAGGCAACTTTGGGATAAGACATCACTGACAGGGCGACAGGGTTTTCCTTGTCCGTAACATCCGCGATACTGAGCGCCGTTTCATTCGCCCCGAAACAGACCTCTTTCCCTTGATGCTCGATATCCGGTCCTCGATAAATCACGCATTGGGCATCGTGCGAATAACCGGTATTTCTTCTGCCTGTATTCGTGTCGGCGAAGCAACCGCTGAAGACGGGGCGGGCAGGGTCCTGGATATTAACCATATGCAATCCTCCTCCACAGGTCTCTCCCCCCGAACTGCTTCCCACGATATACGCATATCCGGTATCCTCGTTGATGACGACGTTATGCGCACTCGCAATGTTGTCGTAATGGGCGGTTTCTTCAAAGGTAACCGGCAGGTCTGAAGCCGTTCGTAATTGTTCCAGGTCGAAGACCTGCATTCCGTGATCTCCAGCGCCGTCCGCCACGATAAATGCGTGATTCTTATACACTTTGATATCGCGCCAGACATTCGGGATCGATCCTTCCGTCTTGGGCAGGTCACCGATGTATACAGGATGAAATGGATCGGTTACGTCAACGAAAGAAGTGCCATTGGAACGCCCTACGAGGGCATACTCCTTACCCGTTTCAGGGTCTGTCCATCCCCAGATATCGTTAAGCCTGACTCCCCGTTCCCCCCCGATATCTTTGATCGGCACGAAAGAGAGGATGTCCACATTATTGCAATCGAACTCACCCGCCTTTTCTCCTTCACACGCTACTTCTTGTCCAGTTATCGGTGGGAAGCTCTTCATCTCATTGATCAGGATATCCTCCTGCACCCATTCCTTCTCGGAAGCCACATAAGCAAAAGCATAGGCAGCACCCGCTCCGCTACTCAGCCGGGTTGCACCTACAACCGCATGAGTCCCGGCTGCGGCGACCTCTGCACCGAAGTACGCCCGCGAATCGATGTCAGAGCCTTTTATTTTTGTCACACGGCCCCAATCTTCGTCTTCTTCATCGTGCCCGTATACGTATAAAGCTCCTTTTGAACGGCTGAAACCGGGCGCACCTACCCAGAGAGAACCGTCATGCTCATGCAACGAATACCCAAAACGTTGATATGGGGATGCATCGAAGGCAGTCAACACCCCGTTCTCGGACCATTCGGAGGAGGCAACATCGTATTCATAGCTATACACAATCCCGGCTCTCTGGTCATGCGAAGGAGCCCCAACATACAGGCGGTTCTTGTCGAGGGCGAGCGCATAACCGAACTGGCTTCCTTCGGAGTCGTCGTTGGCGCTCAGTTTCGTCTTCTCCTGCCATACGCCCTGGTCAGCATCGAACTGGAACACGTGAACAGCACCTTTTGAATCGTCTTTCTCGGGAGCGCCGACGAGTAGAAGATCGCCGTCGAGGGCAATCGTAGCACCGAAGCCGTCCCCCGCCTCCGTATCGCTGCCGGCCAGTACGTCCTCCTGCACCCACTCACCCACTTCGGATTGCCGGTACACGAATACCTTACCGGCCTGTTCCTCCGTACCTATCGCCGATATAGCAGCCACCGGCCCCTGTAATGCAATCGCGCTTCCAAACCGGTCGTCTTCATTCAGGCCTTCGGGCTGCAGTTGTCCATTTTGGATCCAGCCTTCCGAACCGGTATCCTCTCGATACAAAAACACTGTACCAAAACCTCCGACGGCTGGCGCACCGATGAACAGCTCGCTGTCGTTGACCGCCAGTACACGGCCGAACTGGTCACCGCGGGATCCTTCAGGAAGGCTCAATCGGTCGGTTTCCGTCCAACGATTATCGGTTGAGGTGTAGACATACACTTCACCGGGGAATGCGGCGTTACCCGTTTCGCCGATGAAGAGGTGATCTTCGCTCAGAGCGATCGCACCGCCGAATCCCTGAGCGCTTGCGGATACGGAGATACATACCGAGACACATACAAAGAGTAGGGTAGAGAGGGCTATATAACGAACCATAAATAGGAGAAGGATTAAGTCCAACAGGTAGTGGACGCGTAATATACAAATTTTTTAGCTTTCTCCGCATTTTCCTTATTTACAGGAGGTACGCGCCGGATGCGCATACCTCCTGCCTGAGCGGCTTTGCACACGTGCAAAGCCCCGTAAACAAGCCTGCTGTGCACAGTTCGCGTAACATCACTTATTAATATTACCCCCTTGCACCCTGCATGCGGCGACCTCCACGTTCTGAACAAAAAGCCCGCCTCCACGAAGAAAGCGGGCTTTTCGATCCTACCTGGAGGGGTCGCTCCAAGGTGTACAGCTACACAAAAATGATCTGGGTGTTATCGCCTTCGGCCAGCTCGAACATTTCCCCGACCGTGATGATGTCCTCGAGATCGTCAGCGAAGTCTTCTCTGTCCAACATGAACATTTCGACGGCCAGCTTGCATCCATACAGTTTGCCGCCGCCGGCGGTCATCATGTCCAAAAATTCGGAAGTAACTTACGGGATTGACTACGATTGCAATGCGGGGCGCCCCGTCTTACGAACGCCAGCTTTTCGTAGCGCAATGTGTAGGTGAGAACAGCACAGGGCCATGCAGAGGACGGGTATCGGAAGACCTCAGCCGAGCCTCGCGATCCGGGGAGGACGTGCTCGCCAGAGGATTAGACCGCTTTCGGGCCGTTCTTCAACAGGTCCCGGATCTCGGCCAGCAGCTTTTCTTCGTTCGAAGGCGGCGGTGGTAGAGCAGGCTCAGCCGGCGCCTCTTCTTTTCGCTTGAGGCTGTTGATTCCTTTCACCAGAAAAAATACAGCCAGCGATACGATCAGAAAGCTGATCACGGTGTTCACGAACACGCCGTAGCTGATCGTGACGGCGCCCACCTCGTTGGCCATCTCCAGCGTTTCGTAGGGGCCGGGCGCGGTGCCTTTTTTGAGGACGACGAACAGATTGGAGAAGTCGACCCCGCCCAGGAGGAGGCCGATCGGAGGCATAATGATGTCCTTCACCAGGGATTGCACGATGGTGCCGAATGCCGCACCGATAATGATGCCAACGGCCATATCGACGACGTTGCCTTTGACGGCAAATTCTTTGAATTCTTTGAGCATCGGGGTTCGGGGTTCGGGGTTCGGGGTTCGGGGTTCGGAGTTCGATAATCGTAA
>CAZGHT010000002.1:68888-97995 GCA_964525535.1 uncultured Rhodothermaceae bacterium | reverse complement strand
TTTATCTTTTATTATTTTATAGGTTTCTTTTTCGTTTATTTTTTTTTTTTTTTATTTTTTTCTCAGTTCGGGGTTCGGGGTTCGGTAGGGAATGAAACCAGGTCGATTTGAGGTACAAGTCCAAAATCCAGGCGCCCTGAACCTCCCCCCTGCACCCCGAACCCTGCTACCCTCAGAACGAATACTGCAAGCCGGCCACGATCGTCCAGTCGGTTTCCAGTTGCGGGCCGTTGAGGTCCTGTGCGACGGGCAGGAGACCTTCCACAGCAAACCGCAATCCGGCCAGCGGGCCGCCCCGCACGTAGGTGTTTACGCCGAGGCCCGCATCGACGCGGCTACCGCCCCGCAAGTCAGCGAATACCGTCGGCACCATACGCATTCCAACAGCGCCAGCATAAACGGGCGAGGCTCCGTCGATGTCTCCCCAGCCCTGTGCTTCGAGGCGCACTGAAGCACTGATCCAGCGGTCGATATTCCAGGCGCCCCAGGCGGTGCCCATGATGCGATTGCCGAGCGTATACTCCTGATCGTTTTCCCCCAGGCGGAGCGTGCCCATGAGTTGCGCTCCCCAGGAAATAGCAGGGGTTTGTCCGAGATACGTAATGCCTGGCCTCAGATCGAACGTGCCGGACCCCAGTTGCATCGGATACGGAAGTTGTGTTTCATTCGGCGCACTGGCGGGTGTAACGTCTTCTTCTTCGATGGAGCCGGTCGGAAAAGAAACGCCGAGATTGAGATGAACCTGTTGATCACCGAAAGTCGCTACCTTCACCAGGCCGGTCAACTTGAGGTCGCCGAGGCCCGACGTATTTGTCGTGAACGCCCCGCCGGCCCGCGTCACGTGGTCCATTTCCAGGCTGACCACCGGCACCATAACCATCAGGGTCAGGTTGTCGATGGGCGCATACATTACGCCCAACATGTGCATGCCCATAGGCATGCTGGTGGGCGACACGATGAAGTTGTAGTTGTTGGGATCGACCACCTCGTCGGGAGAAACCCGATCGGTGCCGTCGCGATTGCCATCCATGTTCATGTACATGAATCGGTAGGACAGCATAACTTCGCCGGCTTCGTGCGTGTGGTCGCCCATGACGCCGATCGGGGCGTGCCCGTCGGGCCGGCCGGAAGTCCACTGTGCGGAAGATACGGATGGAAATACGAGTAAAACGAGTGCGAGATATATAAAACGCATGAGTCAACGCCTCCTGCTTAGCATGCATGAATAATGGATGTTACGCATCTGTGCGTTATCGTTTTGCCCGGGCGGCTTTGAAGGCGCGCATATAGCTAAAAAACGGCTGCAAGGCAGTCATTCAAAGCCAGCAAAACGGGGTGCTGTGCACAGTTCGCGTAACATCACTGAATAAATACAACGGCAATCCCCTCTTCGAAGCGACGTTCGAGAAGCGGCTTGCTGTACCAATAGCGAGTAAAGGAGAAAAGACGCCTCATCCCGTCCTTCTTTGCGTACAGGAGCCGATGCTCCGCAAGGTCCTGTCGCACTTCAGGAATTCAGGACAGGCTGTAAGCAGGCGGTGCTCGAGATTGAGAAACGTTGAACGAGAAGTGCAGGGCCGGTTGCTCCGATTTCTGATCGTACGACCCGAGTTGGGGCGTCTTTACGATCGTCTCGGCGGCCGGATGAGAGGTTGCAACAAACGTAGCGAAAAGGTCCGCATAGTCGCACACCAGATGATCGTTGGGAGCGACGACGTTTGTCGAATCCGATACAGGAATCGGGTGATGCGGGTGGGTATTCTTACCCGAAAGGGGGGCGTGATGCCAGACGTACGCATCACTGAACACCATGAAGACGTAATGAGAGGCGGGAGCTACGATACTGCCCACGACAAACGTGGTCAGCAACACAATAGCTTTTATGGATAAGATCCGCTTCATAATACGTCATGCAAGCCGGCCGACCGGGTGGTGAGAACAAGTACGGCCGGCCTATTCGTCTTCAGGTTTGCCCCGGCGCATAACGTCTGCAACGATTACCGGCGCCAACCCGATACCTGAATCTGAGGAATATATCGAACGGTAGGACAGAATGCAAAATGGCCCTACCAGGCCACCCTAATACTCCCCCGGTCGCTGTACATAATTGCGGAGGAGAAAGTATCTTACTTCAGGAGTTGGAATTATCCATTGATCCACAGCCATTATTCATCCGGTAGGCCGGACTTTCAAAATGCTACGATTTACTATCATTGCCATCGCCCTTGTTTTATTCTCGATCGCTTTTCACCGCCCGGTCGCGGCTCAACAGTCTGGCACCTGCGCCGGGGAACTCGAAGAAGCGAGCACCCAATACGCGCAGGGCAGATTCGACGAAACGATCGCGCTCACCGACCGCTGCCTCGAGAAGGAGAATATACTGGAATCGGAACGGAGAGCAGCGTATCGCCTGAAGGGGCTCAGTTACATCGGCAAGGGCCTGGAAGGGGATGCCAAAGCCTCGGTACGCCGCCTGCTGGCTATCGTGCCGAATTACGAGCCGGATCCCATCCTCGACCCCCCCGACTTCGTGGCCCTGGTCAACGAAGTCAAGGCAGAGTCAGGGAACAGGCCCCGCGTTACCTATTCGGGCGAACAGGGCGCCAGGGTAGGCCCGGATCGAGGTGGATTCACGTTACTGCTCAGCCTGGGCGTGGGCTTCCAGAATGATGCGGCGCTTGAAGAATCGGGGACGGGACTGGCCGGCCTCAACCTGGGCATCGGTGGTTTCTTATCGGACAACGTTGCCCTCATGGCCCGATTCTCGGGTACGAACGTCAACTACGAGTTCGAATTTCTGGGAATCGAAGGCGACTTCAGGCAAATATCCGGGGTCGCTGCACTGAGCCTGCAGTACTGGGTCAACGACAAGGTATATGTAGAAGGCGGTCCCGGTCTCGGCTTTTATTCGATCGACATTGACGGGGATACCTTCGACGATCAAAGCTTCGGCCTGATTCTGGGAACCGGATTCACGGTGTTCAACAAAGGTCGCAACAACCTGCAAATCGGCCTGGAATTCGCCCCGGCCTTCATCGAAGAAGGCACGATCAGCAACATCGGCATCACGTTCGGATACCAGCTCTTGTAGAACGAATCGGGTACATGGTACCGAATACGTTACTTTGCGAGGACGAGCTTCTTCGCGAGGGCCACGTCGCCGGTCTGGAGGCGGTAGATATACGTCCCGCTGGGCAGATCGGAGGCGTCCAATGAGATACGGTACCGGCCGGCCGGCTGAGCGGCGTCGACCAGCTGCCGCACTTCGCGGCCCAGCATGTCGTACAGGGTGAGTTTCACAGCCCCCTGGAGCGGCACCTCGTACTCGATCGTCGTGACCGGGTTAAAAGGATCCGGGTAGTTGTCGTGCAGTTTCGCTCGATTGGGCGCATCCAGTCGGACGGTCACCTCCGGGCTGTACTCGAACTGCCCGTCGAAGTCGATCTGCTTCAAGCGGTAGATCAATACCTCGCCCCCGGTGATGGGGTGTTCGTCGACGAAGCGGTAATCCTGAGCGTCGCTGGTCGTGCCCTGCCCTTCTACGAAGCCGATTTTGACGAAATCCGAAGATGCCGAGCGGCGCTGTATCTCGAACCCGTAATTGTTCTGTTCCGTCCGGGTTTCCCACTGGAGATTAACAGACGTGCCGTCGGCTACGCCCTGAAAATTCACCAGATCGACTGGCAGCAGCGGATCGTTGATCCACTCCATCAGTAAGTCCAGCGCCTTCTGATCCAGCTTTTTCTTGGCCAGCGGCGGCATCGCCACCCCTTCTTCGACGCTGTTCATCCTCAGGTACAGCACAGACTGTTCGGGATGCCCCGGCTTAATGACTGCCGAGTTCGGGACCAGCGGATTGACAACGGGACCGTTTACGAGATTCTGCTGGTCCAGCGGTGTCGTCAGACGAGCGTCGAAAGAGGCCACGGCCGTACCCGAGGGCTGATGGCAATGCGAGCAGTTGCTGTCGAGGTAGGAGCGCACACGGAGCGACACGTCGGCCTGGTCGTCGTCCAGCGATGCCGAGGTCAGTACGTTGTCGAGCCGGGATTCGTCGAATTCATTCCCTAAGAGGCCCAGGTGGGCGTACGTATCGAGTTGATTGGCCGTTCTGCCAGTCGTCGGGTAGTAGCTTTGTTTGTTCAATTGACGCGTGCGGAAGCCGAGCACGATCCCCGAGTTGTCGGTGTGGCATTTGAAGCATTCGTCGCGGCTCGGGAACTGCCACTCGATGGTCTCGCCGCCTCCTACATCGATGGTTGTGGTCAGACCATCTTCGAGCAAATCGGCATCGCTCTGGTCGTCCCTCCATTTGTAACTCAGCCCGTACCACTCCCCGTTATCGCCGCGTACCAAAAAGCGGGTTTCAATTTTTTTGTTGTTATAGTTGAAGTGTTTCATGAATACTGAGCCCCCCGGAAACTCCCAGTTCCCCTCCTCTGAGAAGGTGAGTTGTTCCTGTGGGTAGTTATGGGATCCGTTGTTCGGAACGGCGAACCAGCGCTGCTTATCGGTGCCGTCCGACCACAGCGGGTTGTTCACGGAGTAGGGAATCATCGCGTTCTTCGGCGTCAACGAAGAAAGGCTGTTGAACGCGCCCGTTTGGGACAACAACGCAGGTGCATTCGATACTTCCTGGCTGCTTTTCTGAAGCTTGAAGATTTTGCCGTTGTTCGATTGATAACTGGCAAACCGGATGAAGTAGAGTTCGTTGTCCGCATCTTTGCCAATGCCGCCCAGGAGACCGCCTGAAGGCGACTTGGCCAGAAACTCGACCGTGGTTTCGCCCGTGCTCTCGTCTACGGAGAGGGCATATACGTTACGCGTATTGTAATCGGCATAGATGTATTTGCCGCCGAGTTCGTTTGCAAATACGGATCCCCGGTACACGTGTCCGCCGATGATCGCCTGTCCTTCGGCGTGTGAATACGCATAGGTAGGAAACGTGAGATCCCCGTCAGTCAGGACGGTGCTGCCCACTTTATCGCCGGGCAGGTCCCCTTCCCAGATCGGCCATCCGTAATTCGCCTTTTTCTTCAGGATATTCACTTCCTCTCTCTGGTACTCACCGACCTCACCGATCCAGATCTTGTCTTCGACCGCGTCGTAGGTCATACGGTGCGGTGCGCGCAGCCCGACTGCGTACAATTCCTCTATGTATTGTCCGTTTTCGTTTACCCAGGGGTTGTCGTTCGGGATGTAATACCCCTGAGAGTAGCTGTCCTCCCAGCCCGAGGGCATATTATAGGCCACGTTCTGAGGTTGCCGCCGGATCGGGTGGCTGCGGGAGGGGTCCTGGTCTACGTCGATCCTGAGGACGCCGCCGAAAAGCCCGCCGTCCAGCATTTGCGCTTTTGCCACATTGGTATCTTCGCCGACACTTATATACAGGAATCCGTCTTTGTCGAAGAGCATGTCTCCACCGTCATGCCATTTATTGGACGAATACTGGTGGATCAGTACGTACTCTGAGCCCTTATCGATCGTGCCGTTGTCATTCACGGTAAAACGAGATACACGGATGTAGCCGTCGTCGTCATTAACAGGCGGATTGGGGGTATATTTGTAGAAGATATATACATACTTTGCATTTGGCGAACCGGATTGCCCATATTCGGGGTGAAACGCGAAACTTTTGATGCCGTTCACGTCGTCCTGCTTCACCTGACTGCTGATATCCAGAATCTGGGTTCGCTCGCCGGCGGTCACGTTCGAATTCTTCTCGAAGCGATATATTTTACCCGCGTGCTCCGCAACCCATATGTAATTGGTCCCCGGCTCCTGGAGCAAGTAGATCGGGTTCACAAAAGACAGGTTGGGGAAAGCGTCGACAATCTGCCAGTTCAAACTGGTGTTCGGATCCAGATTCGGAAACTGGCCATCCAGAAACTTACCTACGGCCACAGCTTGATCACGTCCATGGTCGGCGTAATGAATGCCGCTGGTGCTTCCAATGAACAGACTGATTGCCGTGAGGACCAGGGCAAAGGCCAGAAACCGATAGGTATAAAGAAGAGCTAATAGACGATGATTCATAACAAAGTATATGCGCTGTATAGAAATGCGCCTTTTTGTGCGCGTATTTGACAATGACCCGGTACAAGGTAAATTTGCGAAAGATCAAGATTCAACACTTTCGCATAGACAAATCGTTCTAGACGAATCCTCTATTATTCTTGTTATGCACGTGAAGTGTACTACATTTACAGGGGGATCGGAACCGCCTTCCACCGGTATATGCGGTCGTATTTAAGCTCGACATGCTTGCTCCAAAAGCGTATAAGATGTAAGGCGTCAGGTCTTATGCCTTTGGTGCGGGGTCGAACATCTTGTAGTTGTACATCTTGTATCGTGCCTGCAGCATCTCGTACCTTATGCCTGCCATCGGCGCCCCTCGCGCGCGCTCGACCCAAAACCTTTGACCCTGAACCATGAATACTTTCATCGACAAGCTGTTGAGCCTGTCTTATGACTTCATCGGAATCTTGCTCCCGGGCTTAACAGCTACTGTATTTATCCTGTTCATTTTGATAGGATTGGATCTCACCGTTCCCGGGTTTATTTTGTCGGGGGAAGAAGACTTCGGCGTCGACACGGTCACTCGTCTCTTCCAGGACGAGGAAGGCTCCATGCAGTATGCCCCGCTGGCCATTGCCCTGCTCATCTGGTATCTGGCGGGGCAATTTCTGAAAGGCCTGTCCCGTAACGTCCATCGTGACGACGACCTGGCACGAAAGGTTGTGCCTCGCACCTGGTACTTTTTGACGTTTCGCGTGCTCGCACCGGAAACGGACTTCCACAGGCGGCTCGCGCCGCTTTTTGTAGCGGTGAGAAATCGTTTCGAAACGGAAGGCGTCTCGCTCAACTGGCAGCAATTTTTCCCCATTGCCCGCAGCCATCTGTCGCAGAACCTGACCAAGTCGCTGATCGAAACCTACCAGAACAAGTATACGCTGCATCGCTCCATCGCCATCGTCGGGGTCCTGTCTTTCTGGATGACGGTCATTGCGCTTTTAATCAGCGTGATCGCTATATTGATGCCCTACGATGTTAATTCACGAACAGCAGCATCGTCACAGGACTCCACCGAGGTTACGGCCACTGGCGTTGCAGCTAACGATACGGCTGCCACCGAAGAGACCCGTTCTCTCGCCCCGCAACAGTCTACGGCCACCCCTGCAGCACCTGCGGAACTCGACACCACACAGGCGGCTACAGTCCTTCAACCCGATACGCTATCGACCGCTCTCACGGATACATCAGATACAACTGAGGCAGACAGGGCTTTACCCGATACGGCTTCGGCACAAGCTCCCTCTTCAGGCCCTCTGATCGCTGCGGAGCAACGTCCACCGGGCAGCCTTTCTGAAAAAAAGCGGCAAGGCTGGTGGCTGCTGACTACGACGCTACTCGTTTCTCTGATAACGGTATCGAGTTTTTCGGCCAGCTTTCGTTATAACTGGCTGTTATTCGGCGATACCATCATTACAGAAATGTATGCCCACCTCTTCCAACCCGATACACCCTCCGATGGATGAGCCAGTCGTCATCGACGTCGAGACGAGCGGTACAAATCCTCACGTACACGACGTGCTCGCCGTAGCGGTAGTCCCCCTGGATGCCCACAAAGAGCCGCTCGAGGTCTACATTCGCCAGCACCCTATCGTGTGGTCCGCTCGTGCTCGGGAATACTTCGAAAACTATCAGACCGCCTGGGAGCAGCAGGCCGTCTCACCCCGGGAAGCGTATCGTCGGATCGGGGGTTACCTGAGCCAGCTCCTGAACGGGCGCACCGCCACACTGCTCGGGCACAACATCGCCTTCGACATGGCTTTTCTGAGAAAGCTCGCTTTTCAAGCAGGGCACGAGCAGTTCACAGGCATTTCGCACCGCACGGTAGATACCCATACGCTGCTGTTTATGCTGGTACGGAATGGCATCCTGCCCTCGGACACGCTGACGTCCACCGGAGCCTTTCGCCACTTCGGCATTTCCGTACCTTCCGATAAACGGCATACGGCCCTGCACGATGCCATCGCCACACGTGCATTATACCTGGAGTTGGTTGACCTGTACCGGGATTGCGTCGATGCGCCTGCGCTCTAACCCGGTGCCGGTTGCCATACATCGACATCACGCACGATCCAACGAGATCAACACGTGATCCGCGGCCGTAGCCGCCCAGTCGTCAGAGTGAGGGGCTCCACGGAGCCATTCGGAAAGACGCGTCGGCGTCGTAAAATCGCCCAGTTGCCCGAGGACGTACGCCGCGTACCAGCCCGGCCATTGCTCATCGCGCGCTCCACCCAACGCGTTCGTTTCATAGTCGTGATGGGCCGCGCCGGCGGCTCGCAGTGCGGCGGCCAGCGTTTCTCTCGTTGGTTTTCCCATGTTGTTCTTACTCCCTGAGGGTCACTCCGCGTCGGCTTCGGCTTCCGTGGCCACCAGCCGGCCGTCCATCAGTTCGACGACCAGGCGATCCATGTCGTAGATTTCGTCCAGGGTCTCGCGCATGCCGCGCACGTCGACGCCGACGGCGCGGGCGCCTCCCGTCTGGTAGATGAACGCCGACGGCAACGACTCGATGTTGCCGTCGAAGATGAGGCCGATGACTTCGAGGTCTTTATTCAGCATGGGCGACCCCGAGTTGCCGCCGATGATGTCGTTCGTCGAAACCAGGTTCAACGGCGTGGATCGATCGAACGAGGCGGGCGGATCGAGCCAGCGCTCCGGCAATTCCCACTCTCCAGTTCCGTCGACGTCGGCCTCGTGGCTGTAATGCCGGTTGTAGAGACCGTAGAACGTAGTATACGCCGGCGCGTGTGTTCCGTTGTACTCGTACGAGCTCACCACACCGTCGGCGATGCGCAGGGAAAACGTGGCGTCGGGCGGGCGGGCGGTGCCGTAAATTTCGAAACGGGCGCGCCCGTGCTGGGCATTTAATTCTTGCTCTTGCGCACCGAGCCCTGCGAAGGCACTCTGATAGTTCTGTATCCGTTCAACGAACGGATCGATCACCTGGATGGCCGGATCGTCCATCGTGAGGGCGCCCTCCTGAATCGCCGAGGAGGCATCGTCAGGGTCGGTCAGGACGGATCGCTCGAAGACGTCCTCTACGACCGCTTCCGGAGCCCGTCCGTCCAGCGCCTGCTGCACCGCCTCGTCGTTGGCCCCGAAGTAGGTCACGAAGTCATTCAGGCGGGCCAGCATGAAACGGCGATCCAGCCCGGGATCCTGCGTGATGCCGGTCATTTGAGCGACCATCTGTCCCAGCAGGGAGTCAGCGACACCGGCTTCTTTCTGCTGCAGGTAGTTGCGTGCCAGCAAAGCACGACCCATCGTACCCGATGTGAGGCCTCCCCCCGGTTGCATCGCGAGGAAGGCGCCGAACTCGCCGGCAAATTCCCGCTTTTGGTCCTGAATCCGCGCGAGATCGTCGATGAGCGAAGCGTAAGAGACGGGCACGTCGCTGGAAGCCGCATCGCTAAACGCATCTTCGAGATCCTCGACAAAATCTTGCTGGGTATCGGCGCGCCTGGCCATGATGACGGGGTCGTTGAGCCCCTTAACGCGACCGGTAAACAGCTTTTCTTGATTCCGCAGACCAAAAATCTGATTCAACAAGGCCGGCGAAGGGTTCTCTTCGTAGTACTCCATGAGCACGTCGATGCGGCTGTTGAGGAGGTTGAGAATGTATTGCTCCTGGACATCCCGCCGCCATTCGAGCTGGGAGACCGTTTCCAGGCGGTTGGTGGAGCCGGGGTTGCCGATCACGAAGACGACGTCGCCTTCTTCGCTTCCTTCGGCGCTCCATGCAAAGAAATGCTCCGGTTCGTACGGTTCGTCGTTTTCGTAAACGCGTAGGAACGACATGTCGAGCGCGTAGCGCGGGTACGTGAAGTTGTCGGTGTCGCCCCCGAAATAGCCCAGCTGGAGCTCCGGCGCCATGACGAGCCGGACATCTCCGTACCGGCGGAAGGTATAGGCCGAATAGCGACCGCCGTTGTACAGGTTGATGACCTGAACCACGATCCCTTCTTCTGCGCCGCCGGCCTCATCGGTAATACGGCGGGTGATCTCCTGGATGGCCTCCTGCCGCGCCGCCGCCTTTTCAGCGTCTGTTTCTTTATCCTGGACGGCCTCATACACTTCATCGGTAACGTCTTCGAGCGCGATCAGTTGATCCACATAGAGCCCGGGCACGCGTCGTTCTTCGTCCAGCGACCGGGCGGTAAATCCTTCATCGAGGAGGTTTTCTCCCTCTTCGCTGACCTGCGCTACGGAGTTTCGGGTGCAGTGATGATTGGTCATCACCAGGCCGTAGGCCGAGACGAACGAGGCCGTGCAGTTGGGCAGGCGCAGAGCGCCCAGCTGTGCCTTTTCGAACCAGGCTTCGTCCGGAGAAAAATCGTAGGTCTCCTGAAGGTGTTCGACCGGCGGATAATCGAACGTCCACATCTTGCCGTTGTCGTAGCGCCCGGCTTCGACCGTGTTGAGGTCGACAGGCTGAGCGGTCCCGGCAAGTGGCGCCAGCAGGATCAGGATCAGGAAGCTGGAAAAGGCGGTGCGGGTTCGAGAATAAGTCATAATCTTCAATGTACTGGGTAAAGGAGTAGGGGTAAACAAAGGTTCAGGCCAGATCGATAATAATAGCCTGGAGCAAAAACAGGATTGTGGTTCATGTACGACCCATGGGGGTAAAAGGATGCATAGTGATACACCGGGACACACGACCGGGTTAATTCACATTGGCGGGGTCGACGCGCGAGGGCGTAGCCGCTCCCCTTCGCCCTTCGATGACCCCGACCACATTTTCGAGCGACATACGTTCCACCGCATTATCGACGTCAATGTTTAATGCAGACACGGATTCGAGATCGGTCATCACGGCTACGAGGCCCGTATTTTCGGCCAGCTCCGCGGCCCTGCACGCCCGAACTGATCCTGGATGAATTTTGACGCTTTTTCGATCCCTTCGGTAAACGTCTGCCGGCCTTGCATCTCGTCGGAGGCCAGCGTTATGATAACCGGTTCGACCTGCTCGCGCGACAATGTGGGCGTCTCGCGGCACTGGGCGACGAAAAACAGACCGATCGTCATGGAAAAAAGGGCGCAGGAACGAATCATAATGCACCGGGCATGAGTTGATTTTTACGCTAACAGATGATGTTACGAAATCGTGTACTGTTTTGCTTCACAGGGCGCCTCGTATCTGGATGCGGGTGCCTGGACTCCCTGGTCCCTGAGTTCCACGTACCCACTGCCCATGAAACCACATTCATTTCTACTCTACGCACTCTTCTTGACGGCCCTGCCGGTTCCCGCTCTGGCGGACACCTACTACGTAAGCCCTGCCGGCAACGACGCAAACCCCGGTTCCCAAAACCAACCCTGGCAGACGATTCAACACGCAGTAGACCAGACGCTGCCCGGGGATACCGTGCTCGTAGAAAACGGCGTTTATCACGAGTCGGTGATTGTCACCCAATCCGGGACACCAAACGCGTACATTGTGCTTAAATCTATCAATCTCTGGGGAGCAAAGATAGCCATCCCCGAGACCGGCAAAGTGGACGGCATCAAGGTCGCCGCCGACTATATCGAAGTCGACGGGTTCGAAATTTACGACCCGAATCTGACCGTCGACGATACCGGCAACGGCATCACGGTATGGCAGAACCACCACGTCCGCATCCTGAACAACCGCATCCACGATATGGGTGGAGGCGGCATACAGATCGGGATTTTCGATCACGTTTTGATCGAGAACAACATAACGTACCGAAATGCCTATTACAATCCTCTTCAGGCCAGCGGCATCTCACTATACCAGGCTCGGGCCGTCGACGACGCCCCCGGCTACCACGTCATCGTCAGAAACAACCGGAGCTACGACAACATCAACCTCATTCCGTCGGCGACGAATCCCATCGGCACCACCGACGGCAACGGAATCGTCATAGACGACTTCCGCAACTCCCAGGACCCCAATTATGACGTCGTATTTCCCCACCGAACGCTGGTAGAGAACAATCTGACGTACAACAACGGCGGCAAAGGCATCAACATTTTCGAGTGCGACTACATCGACGTGTTCAACAATACCGCCTACCACAATAATCGAGATACCCAGAGCATGGGCACCTGGCGGGGCGAATTAAGCCTCGTGTATTCGTCAAACACGGTCTGGCGCAATAATATCGGCGTCGCAAAGCCGGGAGCAGGCATCCTGAGCTGGAACACGGGCATTCTCATCGCCGGCTCAGAAGCTTCCACATGGGAAAACAACCTGACCTATAACGGCACTGAAGGAGATCCTTCGGTACAATTCAACAGCACCTCGCTGGACGAATCCGATCTTGCGAATAACCTGCTCGGCCAAAACCCGCTCTTCGCTGATGCAGGCAACAACGACTTTTCGCTCATGGCGGGCAGTCCTGCGATCGATGCCGGGAGCGACCAGATCGTCTCTTTTTTCGATATCGACTATCGGATACGTCCGCAGGGGGCGGTCGATCTCGGGGCGTTCGAGTTCGATGCCCAGATCCCGGTCGAGCTGGCCGCCTTCGAAGCGACCGCCAGCGGCTCGGAGGTGTACCTCTCCTGGAGCACGGCCTCTGAGATAAACAATGCCGGCTTTTTCATCGAAGCCTCCTTCGAAGGCGGAGGCTTCGAGACGTACGCGTTCGTGGAGGGACAGGGCACCACAGCCACCGGACATCGATATACGCACGGATTCGATCGGCTGCCGGCCGGCTCGTACAGATTTCGGCTGCGTCAGGTCGATTTCGACGGATCCCAGGCGTACAGCGACGTCGTCCGTATCGACCTGCTGCCGGCCTCGTTTCGGCTCGAACAGAGCTATCCTAACCCGTTCAACCCCGAGACTCGCATCAAATACCACCTCCCGGCCGCTCACCACGTCAGGCTCGAAATCTTCGACCCCCGGGGCCAACGTGTGGCTGTGCTCGTCGACGAGCCCGTAGCCGCCGGCGCCCACGAGACCTCTTTCGACGCCGGCCGCCTCCCCAACGGCGTATACTTCTATCGCCTGACCGCCGGCCCTCACCGCGCTACCAAAAAGATGATTCTCATGAAATAGTCGTCCCGGATGAAAAAGTTCAGAGTCCCCCACACGCTGGTGCTGCTCTATGGCATGATTGTATTCGCCTACGTCCTGACCTGGCTCGTGCCGGCCGGTGCGTACGAGACCACGAGCAACGATCATGGACGCGATGTGGTGATCCCCGGCACGTACAGCCAGCTCGAAGGCGTCGATCCGTTGCCCGTCTGGAACCTATTTCTGGTCATCCCACGCGGCCTCCAGGAAGCACAGGGGATCATCTTCTTCATTTTCATCATCGGGGGGGCGCTGGCCGTAATCCGCTCGACAGGCGTCGTCGATGCGGTCCTGTCGACCCTGCTCAACCGATTCGGAAACCGGCCGGCCTGGTTGATTCTGACGAGTATGTTGTTGATCTCTGCCGCTTCGTCGACGATCGGCATGGCCGAGGAATTCATCCCGTTCACGGCCGTACTGATCATGTTGTGCGCCGGCATGAAGCTGGACGCGATCGTAGCTGTGGGCATGCTCGTAGTCGGCTACGGGATTGGATACGGCGTAGCTTCAATCAACCCATTCACGGTGCTGGTTGCCCAGGAGGTTGCCGGCCTGGAGCTCATCTCCGGGCTCGCGTTTCGCCTGGCGTTGTTCGTTCCTTTTTTCCTGATCGGGTTCAGCTATGTGTGGCGATATGCCCGCAAGATTCGCAGCACGCCCGGTGCATCGCTCATGGCCGGTGTCGACACGTCACCGGCGCTGGAGCCCGATCTCGAACTGCAGCTTTCTTCGCGGCACGGGGTCGTGCTGGCACTCGCCGGGATTACGCTGGTTGCCTTTGTATGGGGCATCACGCAGAAAGGCTGGTACCTCGTCGAACTCGGCGCTCTGTTTATGGGGCTCGCTATCGCTGTGGGATTCATTGCCGGCGAGTCGCTCGACGACATGGCCCGGACCTTTACCGCCGGAGCTGCCGAACTTACCGGCACCGCGCTTCTCATCGGCTTTGCACGGGCCATCGAACTCACGTTGAGCGACGGCCAGATCCTCCATACGATCGTTCATGGCTTGGGGACCCCCTTGTCGCAGGCTGGAAGCACCTTTGCAGCTGCGGGCATGCTCTTTATACAAAGCATCCTCAACTTTTTCATCCCGTCCGGCTCGGGCCAGGCCTACGCCACCATGCCGATTATGGCGCCCATTTCCGACGTCGTCGGGCTCTCCCGCCAGGTGGCCGTCCTGGCCTACCAGATGGGCGACGGCTTCATGAATACCATCGTACCCACAAATGCCGTTCTCATGGGCATTCTGGGAATTGCACAGATACCCTTTGACCGCTGGTTCCGATTCATAGCCCCTCTGGTTGTGCAGCTCGTGCTGGCTGGCTGTATCGCGCTCGCTGTCGCCGTGGCCATCGGGTACCAGTAAGGTATTATCTTACGGGTGTAATCTGACTCCTCTACGCAACTTTATGCATATCCATTCGATACAGACTTTCGTATTTTATTGCATCTACGAAAACTGCTATCGCGATGAAGTCACCTTCTTCGAAGTTCATCGGCGTCCTGCTCTGGTTTCTGACGTACATAGCCGGAAGCACGCTCTCGCTGCACGCTCAGGCGCCGCACGCAAATCGACACTCCTCGCTCGATAGCCTCCTCTATGATCGGATCGAGGCATTCTACGATCAACGCGCCTTCGATTCTGTCCGCGTCTATGCCGACTCGCTGATCGCTGTCGCCTCATCCGATCAAAACGAAGCGGGCAGGACCGAGGGGTTTTATTACAAGGGGCTCGCTCTGTATAACCTCCGCGTGTACGACGGCGCCCTCGAGGCGCTGTCCGCAGCAACATCAGCCTACCGGACGCTGGGCAACCCAACCCGTCAGGCCTCGGCCTTATTTTACAGGGGCGTCATCCACACGGATAAAGATCAATATGACGAGGCGCTGGCTGCCTTTCAACCGGCCCTGGCCCTTTTCGAACAGCAGGGAGAGGATTACTGGGCCGCGAGAACGCTCGCTCGCATAGGGACCGCCTACGATTATAAAGGAGAATACGATCAGGCCATGGAGTATTACGAAAGAGCACTCCCTGTATTCAGGGAACGCGACCGCCCCTACGAGGTCGCCATGGTGCTCAACAATATCGGCATCCTCCACGACCTCCAGGGGCATTACGACAAAGCGATTGAGTACTACACGCGCGGGCTCACGCTCCGTGAGCAGGTCGGAGACAGCCTGGGCATTGCCGCCTCCCTGAGCAACCTGGGCATCGTCTACCGCATTCAGGGACAGCACGATATTGCTCTCGACTATTACCTCAAGGCCCTTGCCATGCGCGAGGCGCTCGGCAACAAGAGGGACATTGCCATATCCTACAACAACATCGGCGTACTGCTCGAGCATCAGGGCAAGTATGACGAGGCCCTGACCTACTACGAAAAATCCCTCGTACTCAAAGAAGAGCTGGACCTGCAACGGGGCATTTCATCTACCGTCATGAATATGGGCAAGATCCAGCTCAAACAAGGGCAATACGACAAAGCCCGGGCGCATTTCCAGCATGCCCACGCCATCAGCACCTCGATCGGCGACAGGGAAGGTCTCGGATCGGCGGAGACGGCCATTGGCATCCTGTTTTTCGAACGAGGCGATTACGATCAATCGCTGACTCACCTGTTTCGTGCGCGCGATATACTGGAGAAACTCGGTGACCAGAAAGGCCTGGCGAGCGTCGTGATCAACATCGGTAACGTCTACAAGGAGCAGGGCCTCTTAGAAGAAACTCTTTCTTTTTACGCGCAGGCGCTTTCGACCAATCAAGCTCTTCAAAACCAATCGGGCATCGCCACGGCGCACAACAATATGGGTGATGTGTACCTCGACCAGAAACGGTACGATGAAGCGCTTCACCACTACGGCTCCGCACTAACCCTCAGAGAGAGCCTCAACGACAAGCCCGGGATCGCTTCAACGCTCGCCCATCTCGGAGACATCTACCTGGAACAGGATCGGTTGAAAGAAGCGCAGTACTATTTCGAACGGGCCCTGACCATCAACCGTACATTGAACGACCGCAGCGGCATGGTTTCTCGATTCACGAGCCTCGGGGAAGTATACCTCCGACAGGAGCAGTTCGATCAGGCGCTCTTTTTCTCGGATGAAGCCTTATTGCTGGCGGACTCCCTGGGATCGCTCCCTCTTACCCGCGATATTTACGAACTGCGTACGACCATCTTTGAGCGGCAAAACCGCTTTGAGGAGGCTCTGGAGGCCCACCGTGCCTTCAAGGCGGCGAACGATTCGTTGTTCAATACGGATAGCCGATCCATCGTGGCCGAACTTCAGGAGCAATACCGTACTCGACAGCAACAGCAGCACATAACCCTTCTCGAACGCGAACAGCGCATCCAACAGTTATGGATTGGGGGGCTTATCGCCGGCTTGATTCTCCTTGCGATCATCGCCTTCCTCATCTACAAGGGATACCGGATCAAGAGAACGGCGCTCAGCGATCTGGATCGAGCCTACGACCGGCTCAAGACCACCCAGGACCGCCTGATCCACCAGGAAAAGATGGCCTCGCTCGGGCAGCTGACGGCCGGCATCGCCCACGAAATCCGAAATCCGCTCAATTTTGTCAACAACTTCTCTAAGATCAACGAAGAGCTCCTCCACGAGCTCGGAGAGCACCCCGGTATTCGACACCCTGACCTGTCAGAACTCATCGAAAACCTGCAGCTGAACGAGTCCAAGATCCATCAATATGGGATACGGGCCAACCAGATCGTAGCCAGTATGATGCAACATGCCAAGGCCGTTTCCAACAAAAAAACGCTGGCAAACTTAAACGAGCTGGTCGACGAGCACCTCAACCTGTCTCTGAACAGCCTGCATTCGAAATATCCGGACTTTGACGTTGACGCCGATGCCCGGTATACGCGGGATCCCATATTGCTGAAGGTGGTCCCTCAGGATATCGGACGCGCCTTGATCAATCTATTCGAGAACGCGTTCTACGCCCTTCGCCAGAAGGGCATAGACCGTTCGGAAGCCTATCGACCCAGGTTGACCGTAACCACCTCAATCAAAGGCGAAGAGGCCCGAGTCCGTATTCAGGACAACGGGGCAGGGATCCCTCTCGATGTCAGAGATCGGATCTTCGACCCTTTTTTTACCACAAAGCCGGCGGGCAGCGGAACGGGATTAGGGCTCAGCATGAGTTACGACGTCATCGTGAAAGGACATGGAGGAAGTCTATACGTCGATCCAGAACCGCAGGTGGGCGCGGCCTTCATCATTTGCCTGCCCCTACACGTTGAATATGTCGAAGAAATACCCGAGACCTGAATCCCAGGCCGTTGCAGGAAAGCAGTCTATTCAATCGCATGAGAGCTACGAGTGTCCACCGAACAGTACATGAATTTTACGTCGAGGACCCCACTTCCGACGTCTCAGGGTGCACGCGTTCTTCCTGCTTCATACACAAAACCAGGCGTTCTACTCTGTAGCCTACTTTGCCGGAGCCGCCATTACAGGGCATTGATACCATGAACCGCAGCAGGGACACCTGGAACACCCTGCCTTCGGCTATAGTTCTGATACCAGTAGCCTTGGGGAGGCCTCCTCGAGGCTTTTTCGTTAAAAACCGGAAAAAATACCCGGTTTTAATACGTGATTTTTGCGACAAGCACTTTTTTTATGTGAGAACAAATACTCGATTTAGTAATTTGTACCTCTAGCGGGGTCTTATCTTCATTGTTGCCCGCGCTGTAATGCTCGACGAAATCGCCATGGAACTGCCTCGTCTCACAGTACTAAACGAGCAATTTGCTATTCGTAGCAGGCTTGGTGGGTTGGGCCCTTTCGACATTACATATCTGGCCTGGGATCTGGAAAATGAAGAACAGGTCGTCGTTCGTGAATATTTCCCTGTGCTTTTCGCCGAGCGATCATCCTCGGGCACGGACGTTCACCCGAAATCGGCGCAACAGAAATCGTTTTTCGATTACGGACTCCAGCGTTTCGAGAAGGAGTTGTCGATCATAACACACATCTCTCATCCGAACATCGTATCGCCACGGCACTTCTTCAGGGAAAATAACACCCTGTACAGCGTATACGACTATCATGCTGGCGCTTCCCTGGAGGAGATCCTGGTTCAACACAATGGACAGGTGTCCGCACGGACGGCCATAACGATCATGATGCCATTCATGGACGCTGTACGGACGGGGCACAAGGCCGGCCTGCTTCACGGTGCAATTTCACCCCAGAAGATTTACTTATCAAAGCAAGGCCGGCCCCTGGTACTTTCCTTTAAGACTACGCACCTGCTTCTGGCCAGCCGGGCCCAGCAGCTGGCGTCGATTCAGCAGCCTGGATTTTCCCCGCCCGAGCAGTACACGGCACGAGGCAAGCATGGCCCCTGGTCTGACGTATACAGCTGTGCCGCTACGATCTTTTTCATGCTTACCGGCGCTACGGTGCCCGATGTGCCCCAACGGATGCAGAACGATTCGCTTCCCCAACTCCTTGCCGAAGCACGGGGCCCCGTATCGCCTACTCTGAAGGACGTTCTGGCATCCTCGCTTTCCTTGAACACAGGTATACGCCCTCAGACTATCGAGTCCTTTCGGGACCTGCTTACAAAGAGCATGTCCGAGTCGGTTACGGATGCCGAACACGCCTCTGTAACGAAGTCTGGCGACGAGCCCCCTCCGATCCCCCCTTCTTCGAGAGGATCGTCTCCCGTGACACAGCCTGTACCTTCTCAGGGCGATGATTACTCCTCCTCCAGGCGTAACCCAGCATCCCCCCCCTCGTCGTCCTCACCTGTTGTAGACCGCAGTCCGGAATCGCAATTGATCTCACAGTTGTCGCCGGTGGATTCCGAAGACGACGACTTCGTTGCCGGCGAAGGCTTCTCCTACAGGGAGGACTACACCAACGGCAACGGGGTTTCCCATGAAAAGCCGCCTGCCGTCGATGAACACTCGATATTCACGGATCGACCTCCCAGCGAATTTGACCGCGACTACAACCTGGCGGAAGACCCTCTGTTGACCGAAAACGGGTTTTACGCTCTCCCCGAAGCCTCGAACATCGTCCCTACACCGACGCCGGCAACGTCTACCCTGCCGGCGGCCCCGCCGGAGCGATTCGAGTCGAGGTCCAGCGCTAAAGAAAAGTCGTACTCCGAGGTTGATCCAGATACGTCGTACCGATACGCAGCACCCAGGCGAGCTAAATCTTCCCATGTCAGCCAGATCCTGCTGGTGGTTATCGCCTCAGGCTTCTTGATCCTGTTGACCTACCTGGTATACAGTCGCATCAAGAATCCCGCCGGCAGCGACTACGAATACAGCGAAGAGACGTACGGCCAGTTCATCGCCCGGGGGGATTCCCTATTTATTGCCGCCTCCAACTTCAGGGATGCCGGGAATCACGAAACGGCCAGAGCCACGTTCAACAAGGCCCTCGAGAACTACATGGTCGCTCAGCATTCGTCTCAAATCGACGACGAGGTTCGCGACCGGATCAAACAAATCCAGCGATACAACAAAGAACAGTCGTCCAGCCGGCCCCTGGATGCCAAGGCCTCGCTGGCTTATATGTCCAGCGGCGACTCGCTCATGCGCATCGCCGAAGCCCTCGTTTTGCAGGGCGATTCTCTACAGGCGACCGCGTTGTACCGCGAGGCACGCGACAAATACTTCCAGGTCTACGAGGCCTTTCCAGATGACTCCCTGGTCAGCGCCCGGCTTCGGAGGGCCAGCGAACGCCTCACGGCGCCTGTCCGCATCACCCGTTCGGACTCCCTGACCCGCCCGCCAGAAGTCTCCCCCGAGCAACTGAAGCAGCAACTGTTTGCTACCTTCAAAGCCGAGGGCGACTCTGCCCTGGCTGCCCAGGATTACGAAGCAGCGCGCCGTAAATTCCTGGCTGCCCTGGACCAGAACCCGAACGCCCCGGAAGTGACCCAGAAACTCGCCGAGATCGACCGCCAGCTGGAGGAAACCCAGAGAATGGGTCAGTACCGGCAGCACATCCGAGACGGTAATACGATGAGGGCTGCCGGCCGTCTCGCCGAGGCTCGCCGGTCGTTCGAGCTGGCGCTCGAGATCGTGCCCAACGCACGGGACGCAGAGAAGGCGATCTTCGAGATCGACTCCTATCTGAATGAGCAAGCCCGTCGCGAACAGAACTATCAGAGCCACCGGGCCCGTGGCGACCTCCTCCTCGAGCAGAACAAATACGACGAAGCGCTGGCAAGCTACGAGGCTGCCCTCAACGCGAAGCCTGACGACGAGTATGCGAAGATCAAGATCGATGAGACGCGGCGCAACATCGATGCGTTGAGGGAACACCAGAGTGACCTTCCCGAAGGCATGGTCGACGAAAACGGCATCTATAATTACACCGAAGAACCGCCCGAATTGATCGGCGGCAGGGACGTCTTGCAGGCGCGGATACGGTACCCTGCCCGCGCACGGGAAGCCGGTGTGGAAGGCCGCGTCGCCGTCCAGATGATTGTCGACGAGACCGGACGGATGACCGATCCAAAAATCGTGAAGAGCCTCGGATTTGGATGCGACCAGGAAGTGCTTCGCGTTATGCGCGGAGCGCGCTTCGAACCCGGACGCGTCGGCGGCGTGCCGGTCCCTTCCCGTCATACGCTGTTTTTCGACTTCATGCAGTAGCTGTTCTCGACCATACGGAACAGCTCCCTCCTGATGTGCCGCTCTACTTCAGCCCCGTTTCTGCAACCCGTCTATTCTGACCTGCGATCCCCGATCCGTTCGAATGCCTACTGTGCCACCGGCTGCACTCCTGCGTATTCACTGTCCGACCGGCTGGCAGCCGGATTCCACCCCCACCATGCACTTCGAACGACCACGGTAAGCAATACCGGGATGAGCGCGATATTCATATCCTGAGGCCAATAGTACCAGCCAAGCAACACGATAAATACAACGATTGCGCAAACTCTCATGTAGATTTTGAGCCGGTTGTTTTTCTCAGAGATGAACGGGATGACGAGCAGGTGAGTAGGCCATGCCCAAACGAGATTGAAATTAACGTTCGTTACCTGATGAATGGCAACAAACCAGAGAAAAACAGCCACAAAGCCGGTCAGTCCACAAAAAGCAAACAACAAACGATCGAACCAGATACGTACTCGGGAGGCTCCCGAGCCCTTCACATTGGTTACCCAGAGTCCGGCAAAAAACACGAACCAGACCAGACCGTATAGGGCGCCATAGCGGGCCCTCGATGGCGGCGCTTCTGTTTCGATCCACAACAACGTGTCTTTTTGTGTGACGAGGGGCTGGACACCTTCGAAGGTGTCCAGGGAGGCACGGTCGTACGCCTCCATGAGATCCAGCGGCAACCCCATCAGTTCGCGGGGCGCGGGCTGCCGGTCCACCGGTAACCCTAACCCCAGGTCGATTCCCAACTTCAAAAAGGGCAGATCTTCCACGTATTGCCGAAGGATGGCTCTGAACGTCTTATCCCTGTCGTCATCCACCTGTTCGAGACTGCCGTACTTCAATGAGGAACCGAGGACGTGCTCCAACACATCTCGGATTCGGGTCGAGCAGTTGTCAAACAGAAAATCGTACCGATACGTTCGGTTTTCGGGGAGCGCATTGTTTTCCAGAAAATCAAACACTTCTTGCCGCTGTGCAGCGGTCAGAGCGAGGCTTTGTTCGACCACCGAGCGTTTTTCCCGCGCGCTGTACTTTCGCAATTCTGAGTGCATCGAACTCACGCAGAGGATATAGTCCAGCTTCCCGTAAATAAACTTGGGGAGAAAAGCCCGATCGAACAGAAAGGCGCCGTAGTTGTACATGAGATCCAGACCAAGCGCCGGATCCTGCACCCGTAGCGCGCTATGGCCCCAGTATGCGTGAATCTGATCTCCGGGATACACGGTAATCATCGAGATGGTGGCCTGCTCCGAAAGCGTGACAGCTACTCCGTTGCCGGTCAGGCACTGGGCTCGTGCCGAAAACGCGGCTGCCAGAGCCCAAAGAACAACTACAGAACTACGTAATACCATCAAATTCGAAATTCCTATTCGATCGATTTTCTAATTTCCAGTATCATCAGAACATACAGGTCTCTTACCCGAAAAGCCATCTTGAATTCAAAAGCACGAGTTGCGTTCACCCTGAACGCGTTAAGAAACCACATCCCACGCCCCGAAACGGAATTACATTACAACAATGCATACGAGCTCATCATCGCAGTGATCCTATCGGCGCAGTGTACAGACGATCGAGTCAACAAAGTCACACCCGCGTTATTCCGCGCATTCCCTACCCCCGAAGCCCTGGCGTCTTCAATTCCCGAAGACGTGTACCCTTATATCAAATCGGTGTCGTATCCCAACAACAAGTCGAAACATCTCGTGGGGATGGCACAACGGGTAGTAGAGGACTTTCAGGGCGAGATCCCTTCTGCAATCCCGGATCTAATCAAACTGCCCGGTGTGGGCCGCAAAACGGCGCAGGTAGTGGCCTCAGTGGCTTTCGATGTCGATGCGTTGCCGGTAGATACCCACGTCTTTCGGGTAGCCAATCGCATTGGGCTGGTCAATGACGCCAACACTCCTGTCAAGGTCGAAGTTCAGTTGAAACAGAGGATGCACAAAGACGACTGGTCGGAAGCTCACCACCTCCTGATATTGCACGGCCGGTACACCTGCATCGCTCGACGCCCTAAGTGCGAGTCCTGTCCTGTAGCACCCGCCTGCCTCTATTACGAACGGCTTCAGCGACTACCTCAACCGCTCGAAGGGCTGTCTGTCCGTAAAGGCAAATATTACTGCAAGACCCGTCAGACCTATTTCGACGAGCCGTCCACCCACACCGACCGGTACGGCATCAACCAGATAGCCTGCCCACGATGTGGTTCCATGAATGTCTTTGATGCAAAAACGGGCCGTTCAGTGAAAAAAATACCCGACTTCCGCGTCAACAATCGATCTGCTTGATACGATCTCTGTACCCTGAACCAAAGTGCTCTCCTATACGAATCGATCCATATAAACTCATGCACCCTGACAAAAAACACCTGTTACTGATTCTCGACGGTTATGGTATTGCCCGGGACCCCTCGGTGAGCGCCATCCATGCGGCAAAGAAGCCATACCTGGACTCCCTGTTCGAGAGGTATCCTCACGCGACTCTGGAAGCATCTGGACTGCATGTGGGTCTACCGGAAGGGCAGATGGGCAATTCGGAAGTGGGCCACATGAACCTGGGAGCCGGGCGTATCGTCTATCAGGACATCACCCGAATCGATCGAGCGATCAAAGACGGCAGCTTCTTCGACAACGACGTCTTGAACGACGCGGCGAGGCATGCTGAAAAGAACGACGGGAAATTGCACTTCATGGGCTGTTTCTCCGATGGAGGGGTGCACTCCACCCTGCCCCATGTCTACGCCCTGTTGCGACTCTCCAAAAGCCACGGCCTCGAGGAAGGGCAAGTACTCGTACATGCGTTCACGGACGGCCGCGACACCTCGCCCCACGGCGGCATCGAGTACGTAAAAGCCTTCAAGGAGGAAGCGCAACGCATCGGCGCCGGAAAATTAGCATCGATCGTAGGTCGCTATTACGCCATGGACCGCGACAGGCGATGGGAGCGCACCAAACTCGCCTACGACCTGCTCACAGCCCCCGACGCCGATCTTTATTTCGACGACCCGGTCGAGGCCATCCAGGCCAGCTACGACGACGGCGTAACGGACGAGTTTATCAGGCCGCGCCGCATCCAAGACGAGGCCATCGACCGATACAGCAAAAGCGGCGCTCTGATCGAATCGGGCGATGCCCTCGTTTTTTTCAACTTCCGGGCCGACCGGGCGCGCCAGTTGACGTACGCTTTTACCTCCGAGTCTTTCGACGGCTTCGAGCGCGACCGGCTGACCGACCTGCACTACGTCACGTTTACGCCCTACGATGCCGAACTCGACCTGCCCGTAGTCTTCCCCAAAGTCAACCTGGAAGAGACGCTGGGAGAGGTCATCGCAAACCGGGGCGGCACACAACTGAGGGCCGCCGAGACGGAGAAGTACCCGCATGTGACGTTCTTCTTCAGCGGCGGTCGCGAGCACGAATTCGAGGGGGAGTCGCGCATCCTCGTCCCCTCACCCAGGGTGGCCACCTATGATTTACAACCCGAAATGAGCGCCATGGAACTCGCCCGGCGCGTGGCAGACGCCATCCGAAGCAACGACTACAACCTCGTCGTGCTCAACTTTGCAAACCCGGACATGGTGGGGCACACGGGCGATTTCGATGCAGCGGTAAAGGCCGTCGAGACCGTAGACGAAGGCGCCCGAATCGTCGTCGAGGCTGCGCTGGCCAACAACTATAGCGTCAGCGTCATCGCTGACCACGGCAATGCCGACAAGATGCGGAACCCGGACGGATCGGCACACACCGCACATACAACCGCGCTGGTGCCGCACCTGATCATCAAAAAGGGCCTCGAGGGGCCCATCAAGGACGGCAAGCTGGGCGATATCGCTCCTACTATACTGAAGCTCCTGGGGGAATCCATTCCTGATGAGATGGACGGGGACGTCCTGGTATAAAGCGCTGGAGTGCGGGAGGGCTTGGCTATCGCACCACCAGGCGATAGGGCCACCAGGCCTGCACCTTGCCGTGCATATCGAGAAGGCTCCCCAGACGTTCTTTTTCTCGCATGTAGATGAGCTCTTCCGGCGAGAGGGTCAGGCGCATCCAGGCCTGTTCCGCGCGGGTGGCGAGCGTTTCTTCCAGCTGTTCCAGAACGGTCTTCGGGCGGGGCAGCGCTCGAATTCGATACGTACCTTCATCGAGGGATGCCTGTTCAGCCGCGATGTCGATGGCGTCCTGGAGGTCGCCCAGCCGATCGACGAGCCCCACCTCTTTCGCATCCAACCCGGTCCAGACCCTGCCCCGGGCGAGTTCGTCGACTTGCTCCGGCGTCATGCCGCGGCTTTCGGCTACGAGCTGCAGAAAATTCTTGTATGTTTCGTCCGTAGCCTGTTCGATGAGGCGGACTTCTTCAGGGGAAAGCCCCCGAGTCCCCGAATACATATCCGCAAAAGGCCCTGTACGAACGACGTCGAAGTTGACACCGATCTTGTTTTCGAAGAGCCCGCTGGTGTCCAGAACCAGGCTGAATACCCCGATCGACCCGGTGATCGTCAGAGGGTCTGCCACAATCATATCCCCCGCCGTGGCAATCCAGAATCCCCCAGAGGCTGCCACGTTCCCCATGGAGATGATCACCGGCTTTTCCTCTGCCGCCAGTGTGATTTCCCGCCACATCGCGTCCGACGCCGACGCCAAACCGCCGGGAGAATCGATCCGGACCACGACTGCCTTTACGCGGTCGCTCTCGGCCGCCTCGCGCACCGCTTCGTTGAACGTCTTGGAACCGACGACGTCGCCGCCAAACAACGGATTAACGCTATAACCGCTCTCGCCGGTCATGATGGTGCCGACGGCATACACCACAGCAATTTCAGCGTCTCGCCCTGTCTCCAGGCCCGCTTCACTGTCAGGGACGTTGATGTACGACCTGATCGATACTTCCCGGAGCTCTTCGCTCTCTGCGAGGCCAAGCCGGTTTTTGATAGCGGCCTCGACCTCATCCCTGAACAGGAGGTCATCCACGAGACCTTCCCGGTAAGCATCCGTTGCCGTGAAGATCAACTCGCCATCCAGGATGGCGCGCACCCGCTCCGTAGACAGGTCCCGCCCTTCGGCAATAGCATCGATGAATATTTCGTAGCGATCGTCGATCAGTGCCTGCAGTTGCTCCCGGTTTTCGGGGGACAGATTGGTACGGATGAACGGTTCGACAGCGCTCTTGTAATCCCCTGCGCGTATGGGTTGCGCCTGGACATCCAGCTTGTCCAGCAAATTCTTGTAGTACTCGACAGCGATGTAAAATCCGTTAAATTCGAAGGGAGCCTGGGCGGCCGCGTAGACCTCGTCGGCCACACTGGCCAGAAACAACGCTCCTTCGCCTACTGGACGATCCTCGCTGGAGGCGACAATGAACTTCCCAGAGTCTTTGAACGTGAGCAGGCTGTTGCGTATTTCCTGAAGCGATCCCCAGCCCGTCTCCATCGGGCGGACCTGCAACCAGATCCCGTCGATGCGGGGGTCGACGGCGGCTTTCTGCAAGGCCCTCTTTATATCGTAGAGATCGTACGAGGACTTGGTTCTAAACGACTGCGTGAGCGGATCGTCTGAGACAACTTCCGGAATCGCCCCCCCTACCGGAAGAACCAGAATGGACCCCGTTCGGACCCGCGGGGCCTGCTCCGAAGACGCCGCTATGGCAAACATGAATAAAAACAGGACAAAGATCACAATCCCGAACGCCAGTAGAGCGCCCATCGTGCTCGCTATAAATGTCGAAAGAAAACGCATCCTTTAGATCGAACCAGTAATGAAGATGAGGTTTGCTTATATACACGGAAAACAAAGATACGGTTGCGCTACAAAAGAAGGAATCGAAAAAAGCCGGCGCGCGATGTTCGATCGTGTACGGATTTGTAGACATGGCTGCATTCAATATCGGAGGGTTTCAGGCACACAACGCGACCTGGAAGCGCTAAATTGGCCCATAGGAGGCCATCTCACGCGGTTGGCACATCATTGAAGGGGTAAATAGCGCATAGACGCGGCTGTCTACACCGTAAGCAACTAGAGGACCATCCATGACTACCTTGTTAACTGAATCTCACAGCCGGAACGGATTGACCGGAATGCTCCTGTTGAGTGTGCTCCTCCTGGCATTGTCGTACCTGGCGCAGCCCGCTGCAGCCCAATCGAGAGGCTCTACAAAAGGCCGGACGGCTAAAACCGAACAGCGCACAGACCGTAAGAAACGCGCGGTCAAACCAGCGCCCTCCTCAAAAACGTCCAAGAGCGCATCGAGCACACCGTCGTCTTCCCGTCAACCAGCCTCCGAGTCGGCCTCCCGATCCGCTTCTCGGGCAGCCACGCGATCAACGCGCTCCTCGTCGACCAGGCCGCCTAAATCATCCAAAACAACTTCATCCGTACGTGTAGCGCCTTCTCGTTCGAATGCTGCGCCCAACACCAATACGGGGAGAGCATCCCGGAACACCCCTTCTCGAAATAATGCGACGAGAAACGACGCATCGAGGCCGTCTCAGCGGACGACCTCTTCTACCCGTCGTGCTTCTTCATCGGCTAACCGGTCGCCTTCCCGCTCGAGCTCCGGCAGGGGGGCGAGCCGCAATACAGACACACGCACGAGCTCGCGTGGCGACGGGCGCAGCTCCGGCACCCAACGCGGCAACACGACCCGCAGCGACCGTACGGCTGCGGCTTCGCGCCGAAATACGGGTACCCAACGGGGATCCGCTTCCTCTGGCCGTGCCTCTACACGTCAGACGCCTCCTCAGCGTAGAGGTCGCGCCGGCCAGGGCCGAGGCAATAGAGATATTGTGGTGCAGCCCGTTCCCGAACGTCGTCGAAATGATCGGTATGAAAGAGATCGGTATAAAAGAGATCGGCACTACAACGACCGGTATTACAAGGATCGATACTCCCCTCATCGGAAATACCGCAGGCCTGGCAAAAGGAATATCTACGTCAAGCCGGATCTCGTCATCAGCCCGGTGTACTATCACCGTCCTCACGTACAGATCAATATCGAGTGGCCCTGGCAGAACCGCTACCGCCGCAAGTGGAAACCCCGCTACCGGTATAGCCAGGTGGTCTATGTGCAGGTCGGCTGGGGCCGGCAGTATAGAAAAGCCAAGGTGGACGTCCGTACCGAGTACTATCAAAAGATCAGGTACGCCGACCATCGCAAAGCAGTCGTCGACATCTACCTGGATAAAATCGAAGTCTACGAGGATGGGTATTTCTTCGGCGAGGTGCATCGGATCCCGGATCACTTGAGCCACATCGAAGCCACGATCTACAGGAACGGCGATATCGTCTTTGATCGGGACGTCTTCCTCGTCGGCGACCCCCGGAGCGGCTTCGACATGATCTCTACGCGTCACTACGGCGGGTATGTGCTCGACGCCTATCGCCCGTCGCATGGCTACAAGTCGGGGCGACTCGACTTCCGCCGGCGCCGCGTCGTGCCCACCCGACGGAGCCAGCTGTTCAACGTCAGCCACTTCAATGGGTACGCGCCCATCTCGCTGCTGCCGGAAGACCGATATCTGGCCGACTGCGGGTACGAATCCGTCAGTTACAACTACTACAACGATGAATATGACCCGTACTACGGCGGCAGCTACGACGACGACTATTACGATTACCACGACGACGGGAATTATTATAAATACGATCGCCCCAACGACCTTCCTTTTTCGCGTCCGTCAAATAACGATTTCGAGCGCCTCGAAGACGGATTTTCCTTCCGCAACGACCAGCAGCGGATCGCTGCGACCGGCCCTATCGAGCTGAACGACCGGTCCTCGTTCAACACCCGGGGCGGGGTCTCTGTATCCTTCGAACGACAGGGACAACTGGAACGAATCCGATAAGGCCTCGAGAAGAACGCATAGCTCAGGGTTCGGAGTCTGGGACATCCAGGCTCCGAACCCCTTCATTTCGGCTCTGCATGCCGGTCATTCCTGTGAAGGAAAGGGGACGGCGCCGACGCCCAGGTATACTTCGATTTCGGCGATTTTGTCTGCCTTGAACCGGATGTATTCGGCGAATCGCCTGGAACCCTGACCGGCATGGCGGTAGCGCACCATGTATGTATCCCCTTCCCCATAAATTTCCAGGTCCACCGCATACGTTTTCCCCACTTCGGGCCAGATCGTGTCGAGCATCTGATCGCGATTGTCGAATTGTCCAAAGGGGCTCACGTGCAGAACGTCAGGGGTCAGGATTTGACGCAACCCCTCTTTGTCGCGATCCCTGTAACAATTGTAGTATCGATGAATCGTGCGATGTGCGTCCATTGGTCCTGGGGTTGTTGATTATATACGTTCCAATAGGCCCGGCTACCTCCTGTATTACCTCCTGTAT
>CAZGHT010000002.1:21752-68788 GCA_964525535.1 uncultured Rhodothermaceae bacterium | reverse complement strand
TACCTCCTGTATTACCTCCTGTATACAGAATAAACGATCTTCCCATACGCCGTACCGTGAACTCCAACCCGGGGCTGTTCAGAAAACAGGGATCTTCTTGAAACGCTACTTCACGATTTCCTTGAACCGGGTTATGTCGACGTTGCCGCCGCAGATGACGATCGCGGCGTTCCCCACGGAAGCATCGGAAGAGCGGGCCGCATATTTCTGAAAAGCAGCCACACTCACGCCGGCGGCGCCTTCGATGACGAGGCTGTGTTCCTCGAAAACCCACTTCATGGCGGCCTCGATTTCCGCTTCGCTGACAAGCATCCAATCGTCCACCACCTGCCGGCACATCTCAAAGGTGATCGCCTGCGCCTCGATCCCGCCGGCCGTTCCGTCGGACAGCGTCGGCTGCACGGTCCCGCGCACGATCTCACCGGCGCGGATGGACTCGAGCATAACCGGAGAATTCTCGGGCAGGCAGCCGATCACGCAAACCGCTGGACGCACCGCTTTGAGATAGGCGCCGATGCCGGAAATTAGTCCGCCTCCTCCCACCGGGACGAAAACCGCATCAAGCAGCTCCTGCTGCTCCAGCAGCTCGATGCCAAGGGTGCCCTGTCCCGATACGACGCCGAGATCGTTGTAGGGAGATATGTACACCTTACCCTCCTTCCCAGCCCGTTCGCGTGCATAAGATTCCGTATCTGCCGAATCTTCGCCATACAGGCGAATGTCGATGTCGTATCGCTCGAGTAACTCGCGTTTTCTCTCCGAGGCGGTTTCAGGCAGATAGATCGTTCCATGGACACCCGTCAACTTCAGCCCGAAGGCAACCGCCATCCCATGATTGCCCGTCGAGGCCGCGATCGTTCCTCTTTCCTTCTCCTGATCCGTCAGGGAGAGCAACTTGTTCAAGGCCCCCCGCACTTTGAACGAGCGGGTGTGCTGCATACACTCGAGTTTGAGAGCGACGTCGACGCCTGTTTTTCGGCTCAACCCGTACGAAGGTTCGAGCGGAGTACGTCGTATGTAGGGATCGATCCGAGCCGCTGCCTGCTCGACATTCAATCTCAACCCGGTCACGAGCGATGAATAGCCTTTATCGAGCATCACACCAGTGCAGGATCTGCCACGATCTCGACCATGCTCGGGCCTTCGTGGGCAAACGCTTCTTCCAGCGCATCGTCGAGTTCGCTTTTTTGGGTTACACGGATGCCCAGCGCGCCGCAGAGGCGCGCATATTTAGCAAAGTTCGGGTTATGCAGGGCCGTCTGCCATACCGCCCATTCCCCGGAGCGCTGCTCTTTGGATATCTTCCCCAGCTCGTAATTATTGATGAGGATGTGGGTGATATTCATCCCGTATTTAACGGCCGTCGTCAATTCTCCCATATATTGACCAAATCCGCCGTCACCGGATACGGCCACGACCGGGCGCCCTGCAAAGTGGGGGTCGTTTTGCTGCGTCGCTGCCCAGGCCCCCATCGCCGCAGGATATGCAAACCCGATGGAACCCAGATAGCCCGACATCAAAACGGCCTGGTGGCTGCATTCGAAGTAGCGACCAAACGAATAGGTGTTGTTGCCCACATCTACTGCGATGATCGCGTTGTCCGGGACGTGATGATTCATGGCATCAAAGATCGAGGCAGAATTCACCCCTTTTCCGCGGTCGTCGGCCTGCCGGCGCTGTTTTTCCTGCCTCCAGATGCGCCACCGTTCTTCGATTTCAGGTTCGTGGTCGGTGCGAGGCCGATGCCCAGCGAGCGCCTGCTTGAGCAGATCGACGGTGACTCCTATTTCGCCCCAGACCGGCACGTCGACGCTGTGAAATCTTCCGAGGGTCATGGCGTCGAAGTCGACCTGGATGGTCGGTATTTTGGGTGTGATCCCTGTGTGATTGCTGAAGCTGGCGCCCAGCACGAGCAGTACATCGGCTTCATTCATGAAATAGCTCGCGATCGGCGTGCCGCTGCGGCCGAGCACGCCACACCCGAGGGGGTGGGTATCGGGGATGAGCCCTTTGCCCTTGAACGTGGTAAGAACCGGGCACTTCAGCATCTCAGCCAGTTCGATGATCTCCGGCATATTGAAGCGGCTGCCGTGGCCGACGATGATGGCCGGCCGTTTGGCCCCGTCCAGGAGTTCTTTTGCCCGATCAAGCTCACTCATCGGCGGCGCGATGGCTCGCTCCGTGACGCGTCCATAGGGGGTGCCCGGTTCGATCTCGCCGGGCACTTCGATGTTTTGAACCTCGTCCGGAAAGATGAGGTGCGAGACCCCGCGGTTGAGGATGGCACTCTTGCAGGCGAGGGTCATGAGCTCGGCATGGCGGCTGTGGTGCAACACCGTCTGGCTCCACTGGGCAACCTTTCCGTAGGCTGCCATGAGGTCGACTTCCTGGAAGGCCCCCGGCCCCAGGACCTGCGTATCCACCTGGCCGGTCAGCGCAATGACGGGAGCGCGGTCTACGTTGGCGTCCCACAGCCCGGTGAGCAGGTTGGTAGCCCCCGGGCCGGCGATAGCGAGGCAGGCGGCCGGCCGGCCCGTCAGCTTTCCGTACGCAGACGCGGCGAACGAAGCCGCGCCTTCGTGCCTGATGCCGTAATAGGTCAAACGACCGTTGCCCGCCTGGACGCGGAGCGCATCGGCGAGGCCGAGGTTCGAATGGCCCACCATTCCGAACACGACGCCGACGTTCCATTCGACCATGGTCTCGACCATCAGGTCGGAGACGGTCCGCACATGAGGAGGTTCAGGCTCCAGCCCGACGTAGACGCCGTCCTCACGCACTTCTACGGGAAACGTGTCGACCCCGTCGTCGAAACCCGGTGCTTTCCCCGTGAGCGGGTCGTAGTCCCAACCGTGCCACGGGCAACGCAACAGCCCGTTCTCGATGGATCCTTCGCCCAGCGGCCCACCCTGGTGCGGGCAACGGTTATCCAGCGCTCCGTATTTGCCCTCAAAGTGGGTCATACAGACGGTGCGGTGTACACACGTCACCGGTTTCACCCGCCCGTCGGGCAACTCTTCCAGTTCCAAAACCTTGAACCATTCAACGGCCTGATCACTCATGTTCTTTCCTGAGGCTTGTCTAAAGATATGATCGATACCAGAGGCCTGGCACGGCCGCCGATCGCAACAGGCAGCCCGGGGGGTGTAGTTGCGTGCAACCGGCTTTCAGAAGAGCAGCCTCTGGAACCAGGAAAGTACGTTATTTAGAGCGGAAAGTGATCCCTCCACGAAAAAAAGCCGGCTGTTCAGGAGCTCGAAGCATGAAAGGTCAGAATCAATCCCCTGAAAAATCAGCCTGCAACCGTAGCGGTGGACTTGAGCCGGAAACAGCTCGCAGTAGATATGTTGACCGTTTCGAAGGTGTTGCTCAAAACAAGTGCTGTTTCAGACTGACCGAGAAACAGATACCCATCCGGAAGCAAATGCGTCTTGATGCGCTCGAGAACGTCTTTTTTGGTCTTGAGGTCGAAATAAATCAACACGTTTCGTAAAAAGATCACGTCCATACGGGGGATGGCGCCGTAATCAGCGAGGAGGTTCAGCTTTTTGAAGGTGATGCCAGCCCGAACCTTATCCTTGACACGCCAGCCCCCTCGGTCCGGCTCGAAATACCTGGGGATCAAGCCGGCCGGCATCCCTCGTTCGATTTCGAACTGGCTGTATACGCCTGCCTCCGCTTTTTCCAGCATCTCGTCCGAGATGTCGGTGCCGAGGATGTTGATCTTCCAGTCCATCAACGTGGGGAAGTTATCGCGCAACAGGATAGACAGGCTGTACGGTTCTTGACCGGAAGAACAGGCGGCCGACCAGATATTCAGCGTCTGTGTTCCCTGTCGTTCTTTGATCAACGCGGGAATAATGTGCGACTTCATCGCCTCGAAAGGCACTTCATCCCGGAAGAAAAAGGTTTCGTTGGTTGTCATCACGTCGATGACTTTGTCGTGCAATTCGTTGTGCGGTTTCCATCGAAGTTTCAGGACGAGATCATTGATCGAGTTGAACCCTTCGCTTCTGAGTACGGGGTTCAGGCGGGATTCGATCAGATATATTTTGTCTTTGTCGAGAACGATGCCAGCCACCTTTTCGACGAGGTTGCTGATGTACTCAAAATCTTGTTCTTGCACAGCTTTGCTACCCGGTTAATGTGGCCGGTTAATGTGGCCGGTTAATCTGATTTTCGTAGGTTTGACACAGCTTGTTCGCTCAACTGATTTGACGCGACTAATTTGAGTCGGCCAGGTTAACGGAGGCCATCTCGGTGCGGAGCATTATTTCGTAGCTCATCCTATCCAACGGCACGACTTTGTCGACGAGGCCGGCCTTCGTAACGGCTCCAGGCATACCCCATACGACCGAAGACACTTCGTCCTGGGCATAGAGCGTGCCGCCGGCCCTGACGATTTTCTCGCTTCCGGACAGCCCATCCTTCCCCATACCAGTCAAAATAACCGCAAGTGTGCTTTTGCCGTACACTTGCGCGACCGAACGAAACAACACATCAACCGCAGGCCGACAGCCTTGCTCGGGAGGGTCCATATTCATTCGCAAGAATATGTGGTGGCCTTTTTTTTCAACCGTCATGTGATACCCTCCCGGAGCGATATATACGTGTCCGGGGCTCAGCAGCATGCCGTCCTGACCTTCGCAAACCGATATCGAGGCATGTGCATCCAGGCGATTGGCCAGGGCCTTCGTGAAGGTTTTCGGCATGTGTTGCACGATGACGACCGGTACCGGAATCGAAGGAGATATCGCCGGAATCAGCGTGGCCAATGCATTCGGGCCTCCCGTCGACACGCCGATGGCGACGATCTCGACCGGATCATGACGCGAACTCGTGTGGCGCTTCTTTCGCTTCTGGACGACTCCGGCCGGCTTCGAAGATCCTCTCGCCTCCAGCGTCTGCTTCCTTTCCAGCCGAGCGCAGAGGGCTTCAATTTTAGGCAGGAGCGACGCCCGGATGCCCTCAAGTTGTTCTTCATGCCCGGACCCCGGGGTGTTCACCGGTTTCGTGACGAAGTCTTCCGCCCCGAGCTCCAGCGCCTGAATCATACGCTCAGACCCCATTTCATCCATGGCGCTGAACATGATGACCGGGATCTGCGGATGGGATCGCTTCAAGCGTTGTAAGGCCTCGATGCCGTCCATTTCGGGCATTTCCATGTCCATGACGATGATATCCGGCCCGAGTAATTCCACCTTTTTGATCGCATTGCTGCCGTTCACGGCAGTACCCACGATTTCGATCCCTGCTTCCCGTTCGAGCGCCCTCGAAATCAGCCTCCTGGAGACTACAGAATCGTCGACAACAAGGACCTTAATGAGTTGCATAATTACTGGAAGTCAAGTTCGTCTACGCCAGCGGACTCGTATTCAGCGGCCTGCATCGCTTTAGACGATACAGGCCGCAGACCCGGATCCAAGAATGGCACAATGAAAGGAGCGGTTTCAAGGCCGTTTTTTCAGTGTATCGTTCAGTGTATCAGTAGGTGAACTGCGATACTATTCCTTTCAGTGTATTGGACATTTTGGAAAGTTCTTCTGTAGCAGTCTGACTTTCGCGTGCCCCTGCCGATGTATTATCGGCCGCATGGGCTACTTTTGAAATGTTTTCTGCAATTTCAGAACTTCCTTTGGCGGCTTCATGCACATTGCGTGCGATTTCAGAAGTCGTGCTCGTCTGTTCTTCCACCGCCGTAGCGATCGTCCCTTGAATATCGTTGATCTGGCCGATGATGGAGCCGATCTGCGAAATGGCCTGAACAGCCCCCTGCGTATCGGTCTGGATCGCTTCGATCTTTTGGCTGATCTCTTCGGTGGCCTGCGCTGTCTGCTTGGCGAGCTCTTTGACCTCGTTGGCGACCACGGCAAACCCTTTTCCGGCTTCACCGGCGCGGGCCGCCTCGATCGTGGCATTAAGCGCAAGCAGGTTCGTCTGTTGCGCGATAGAAGTAATCACCTTGATCACGTTGCCGATTTCAGCGCTGCTTTCGCCGAGCTTGGAAACCGTGGTATTCGTCTTTTCCGCCGCATTCACGGCTTCTGAAGCCACCCGAGCCGCTTCGGAGGCGTTGGTGGCTACTTCTTTGATGCTGGCGGTCATCTCTTCCGCGCCGGCTGCTACCGTCTGGATGTTGGTGCTGATCTCTTCGGCGGCAGAGGCGACGGTATTCGCTTGCTGTGACGTCTCGCCGGCCGTGTTCTCCATGTTGTCACTCACGGTAGACAATTCTTCAGCGGCAGCGGCCAGCATCTGTGCGTTATCGTCCAGCTTACTGATAATTTCGCGCAGATTGACCAGGAAGCCTCTGAGTCCCTCGGCCATCTGACCGATCGCATCGTCGCCCTCAATGTCGATGTTCTGCGTCAGGTCCCCTTGAGACGCAGCGCGGACGACGTCCATCATGATGGCAACGCTCTCTTGAAGGCGAATCTTGGTCTGGACGGCTTCGGTGATGTCGGAGGCATATTTCACGACCTTAAACGGCTTGCCTTTATCGTCCAGGATCGGGTTGTAAGAGGCCTGCAGCCAGAGCTCTTTCCCCTGTTTGGTATGGCGTCTGAACTCCCCGATCTGACCTTCTCCGCGGGCGAGCGCGCTCCAGAACGCGAGGTATTCGGGCTTTTCTGCATCCGCTGGATCCATGAAGATGCGGTGGTGTCTGCCGGCGATTTCATCCAGGGTGTACCCGGTCGCTCTCAAGAAATGGTCGTTCGCCGTGCGGATCGTACCGTCGGTATCGAATTCGATGACGGCCTGGGATTTCCGGATCGCCTCGAGTTGGCCCTGGGAGTCGAGATTACGCTGTTTCTGTTCTGTGATATCGATTGCGTATTTGACCACCTTGAACACCTGGCCCTGGTCGTCCTTGAGCGGGTTATACGAGGCCTGGATCCAGAGCTCCTCGCCCTGTTTGGTCACGCGCTTGAATTCTCCGAAATGGTTTTCCCCACGCCCTAGAGTATCCCAGAATCGCCTGTATTCGGGGGAGGCAGCCTCATCGGGATCCATGAAGATGCGGTGGTGCTGCCCCACGATCTCTTCGAGGCGGTACCCGGTTGCGTTGAGAAAATGAACATTGGCCGTGCGGATCGTGCCGTCGGGATCGAATTCGATGACGGCTTGCGACTCCCGGATCGCCTCCATCTGACCGCGGTAGTCCGCATTTTCGAGTTCGCGCTCCACCAGATAGTTGCTGATCTGGTCGAGATGCTCGCTACGATCAGAGCTGGCATCCGTCGTGATAGACTCGAACGGGAAGCCGAACCCTTCGATGGCGCTGAAGATGGTCGCCTCGCAAATCGCCTGCATATCGAAGTTGAACACCTTGTTGATCGCTTTGAACGCACGGTCAACATAGTCTCGATCTTCAAATGACGCCTTCAGTTGTTTATGGATGATCGTCTGGAATTCGGTATACGAACCGATAAACCATTTAAAGGGAAGATTGATGTCGTTATGAACAGCCCCAATATGAAGGCGCCCCCCGAAATAGTTGATCCCCCAGTTCTCGTGTGCGCCCGAGAAGCAACTTTCGAGATACCCTTGCTGCGCTTTCTCGAGGTGTACGCGCAACTGAACGAGCGTCATGCCTTTTTCCTTCGCCATGTGCTCGAAAAAGGCTACCGTTTTCGGGAAATTGAACTGCCAGTCGTAAAACTCGCGGACAATCCGAGCAGAGTGCTCCTCAATCCAGGGAATGAGTTCTATGCACAACGTACGATCTTCTTCGCCTAACCGGATAAATGCTCGACGGATGCCAAGGTTTTTCTCGTCGATGTCGTATTTGGCGATCAGCGTGTTCGGAGAGTCTCCCACATAGGATGTGCGGTCTCTGGCCGAGGGGTATCCATTTTCCTGAGAAGGAACGGCCATGGAGGCCATTTTCTCTTTCATCATTTCAATTGCTTGATGTGCCATGGGCTTATTCTCTATAGAAGGATTTATGTCCCGCAACGGACGGTTAAAACTATTCGATGGCTGGAATCTGCCGGCTGCCGTATGCATCGACAAACAGTTCGATCGTTCGCTGTACATCCATGACGAGAAGCAGCTGTCCGTCTAACTTGTAGACGCCGGTCGTCAGTTCACGAACGTTCTCATCCAGCGTTTGAGGTGCAGGTTCGAAGGTGCTCTCATCCGGTTCCAGCACGTCGCCGATGCTGTCGACGAGAAAGCTGACGATGTCCTCGTCGGTATGGATCACCACGCTCATTCGGGCGGGGTCGCTCACGTCGTTCTTACACCCCAGCCAGATCCCGAGGTCGATCGCGGTGACAACCTGCCCTCTCAGATTGATGAGCCCACTGATGAGCTGCGGCGCAAGCGGCACCTGGGTCATTTCCTGAGGCAGGATGACCTCCTGGACGTTCAACACGTCAATGCCGAACAGGAGCTCATCCAGCTGAAACGTGCAAAATTGCTTTCGATGGTTCATACTTGGTGCTGTGCTAACTTCGAGGCTCAAGGGTTTGCCGGGATGTTCAGGCAGAAACGGGAATCGATACGGTATCTTCGCCTCTTTCCAGTAGCCGGGTGTCGATGCTTTCCAGGACCTCCTGGATGTTCAGAATTTCGGTCACGCGATTCTGTATGACGGCCACACCGGTGACACAATCGGTCGGTTCACTCAAGGGGACGCGTTCGTCGACCACGTCCACGATATCGTTCACGACCAGCCCCACGTTGAGCCCATTTTTGTTGCAGACGACGACCTGCAAGTATTCCTGTTCGTCCTTCATGGACGTCCGTCCGGAGCCGAGGACCATGGAGAGCCATACCAACGGCATCAGATAATCCCGATACTGCACTACTTCCTGGTTCCCGACCCGCTCGATGTCTTTTTCGTCGATCTCCTCGAGCCGAGAGATCTTCGACAGCTCGATCGCCACCTGCCGTTCGCCGGATACTCTGGCGACCAGCAGCGTCGTCAGTTCTCTCGTGCTGCGAAACGCCGTGCCTTCTGCCCTGGTCCGGTTGTGGTCCTCTCTGGCCATCACGCCGCCTTTGCGGGCGAGGCCCACAACGTCCAGAATCAGAGCCACTTTTCCATCGCCCATGATCGTAGCTCCGGCGAGCACCGGAATCTGTTTCAGCAACTTGCTGAGCGGCTTGACGACGACCTCTTCCGTATCGATGACTTCACGGACCACCAGGCCGAAAATCTGGTCTTCCGCTTGAAGAACCACGATATTGATCGCATTGAGGGCCGGGTCGTCGTTTAGCCCTCCTGCAGAAGAGGGCACGTTGAGTTCCAGTTCCTTATCGAGGTATACGAGGGGCAGCAACTTGCCGCGCAGCCGGTACACCGGCGTCCCGTGAATCATCTCGATTTCTTGCTCGATGTGCTCTCTTTCGAGGCGCACCAGTTCGAGCAGATTGACCTGCGGAATGGCAAATCGGTGCTCGTCGACCTTCACCATCAAGGCCGGGATGATGGCGAGCGTCAGGGGGATCTTGATTTTGATCGTGGTCCCCTCCCCTATCCAGCTATTGATATCAACGGATCCCCCGATGCGTTCGATATGGGTTTTCACCACATCCATGCCTACGCCGCGCCCCGAAATGTTGCTGACCTCTTTGGCCGTCGAAAGGCCGGGCATAAAGATCAGGTTGAGCACTTCCCGGTCACTCATGCGGGCGATTTCGGACTGAGTAACGACTCCGTTTTCCAGCGCTTTCTGTTTGATCCGGTCGGGATCGATGCCGCTGCCGTCATCCGAGATCTCTATATTGACGTTACCGCCCTCGTGAAACGCGTGCAAAAGAATGCGCCCCTCCCGAGGCTTGCCCGCTCTGATTCTGTTTTCAGGCGCCTCGATGCCGTGATCCACCGAGTTCCGGATCAGGTGCGTCAGAGGATCCTTGATGGCTTCGATGATGGTCTTGTCGAGCTCTGTGTCTTCCCCCTCCATCTCCACACGCGCCTGTTTGTCGCACGATTTTGCCAGATCTCTAACCACGCGCGGGAACTTCCGCCAAATCGTGCCGATGGTCTGCATCCTGGTTTTCATGACGCCTTCCTGCAGCTCTGTCGTGATCAGATTCAGGTTCTGCGATGATTTGGCCAGCGCCAGATTTGCCTCGTTCGAGGTAAACTGCAGGATCTGATTTCGCGTAAGCACCAGTTCACCCACCAGATTCATCAAGGTATCCAGCAAATCGACATCCACGCGGATGTTGTTATCCGTCAAACTGCTTCTGGCCTGCTCTTTATAGCCCTGATCTTTACTACTGGATGCCTTTCCCGATGGGGTTTGGTGGCCTACCTGTTTCGTCGGAGCATTGCCCTCAGCCCGGTTCGACTCCCCCTGGATATCGATATGATTTGCGTCCCCCTCATCTTGCGAGGCAGCTTCCGAAGGGTCGCCCTCATCAACCGCATTCTTCTCTACGCCTGACTGATCGTCCGATCCCTCGCTGAACAGCGCGGGCGCGTCGTTCTGATCGCTGTTTTTATCGTACAACGCTGAAGCGCGCTGCTTCAAGTCCGCGTAATCGAAGGCGCCCTCGATGCCATGTTTGTCGATGTGATCCAGGATTTGCCCGACTGCCGCGATGAACTCCCGCATGACCTGGAGCACCTCCTCTGTCGGAACGATCGCTTGCACTTTGATCCGATCGACAAGATCTCGGAAAGCCTGCAGAAGCGAGACCAGCATTCCGAAACTCAAAAATCCCGCCGAGAAGCGAACGATCTCCATCTGCTCCAGAATGATAGACATTCGCTCATGATCGACGACGTGGCTCTGCATAGAGTTCACTTCCCTTCGCATGAGCTTGACGGCATCGTAGCTTTGCCTGACGAACTCCTGAACGATGTCTTCGAGTCCGTCAACGTCTTGCTCTGGTGGAGCGGCCGGCTGATTATTGTGTGCCGGCCGGGGTACTCGTATCATTTTTTCTTGCCTGTCCCTGGAAGGAGGTTCCGGACCCGAGGCGTCGTGTTCATAGCCGGATTTGCTTTCCCGCAGGTTCTTGAGCGCCTCCACGAGTTCCTGATGACTGTCCTCACCGTCCTGTCCGGTCGCTTCGATACAGGTCAGAACTTCCCTGAGCGCATCCACCAGATCGAACAATATGCTTATCACGTCGGGTGTGGACTCCATGCGCCCCCGACGCATGTTGTCCAGGAGTTCCTCACCTGCATGGGCGATGGAAACGAGCTTATTAAATCCTAAGAATCCACCCGTCCCTTTGATCGTATGGACGGCGCGGAAGATGCGCGCCAGTATTTCAGGGTCTTTGCTCTCATTTTCGATCGTGAGGAGGTCTTCATCTAACGTATCCAGGTATTCAAAACTCTCGATCAGAAAATCTTTGACTATTTCATTTTGTTCATCCATATCCCAACATCCCTCGAACCTCGAGTTCGAGACCGCAATAGGTAGATCATCACAGGACGAATCACTACGATGAATCACAGAGCATAACGCATCAATCTCTTCCTGTGTATCGGTGAGGGGGTACAGCTCTTTAGGGCGTACGAAAAAAATCAATCACGCAGTGCATATCGCGCCTCATGGGGAACCCTTTCAAAAAACCGACCGTATGCGCGGTTTTTTGCCAGGGATCGCTCCTGCGGTGTGTACTCATCCGAAGTAAAGAGATGACAGGGCGCTCGTTCGAGGATTGGGAGAGGAGACCGGTTATTTCACGCCTTTCGCACCGGACGCTCTGAGGGCGAGGAGATTAACGTCGTAGGTACGGATGAACCGGTTTTTGGTCCGTTGCCGTTTCAGAGCAAGGTCAATGAGGCGATTGATGAGCGCATCGAAGGGGATACCGCTCGGCTCCCAGAGATAAAAGGAGAACGAACCGGGTATCGTGTTGATCTCGTTGAAAAAAAACGCTCCTGTTTCGTTGTTCAACAGGAAATCGAGCCTGGCCACGCCGGAGCACTCGAACAGTTGAAAGATCTGCACGGCGAGTTTCTGGATGGCCTCCGTTTCGCTATTCGAAAGCGGTGCAGGAATGATGCGGTCGAGCGAAGCCATCCCTTCTCCTTCCGGCGTACGAGCGCTTTTTACCCCGGCGGCCGACTTCGTCCCCTCGCCGGAATGCGCCCGCATGTACTTGTCCTGGAAAGAGAGTAGTTCTTCCCCCGAGAGGGGTTCTTCCAGCACACTCGCTTCTGCAAAACGGGTATCCCCTATCACCGAGCAGTTGATCTCTCGCAGGTTGGGCACGGCATACTCGACGATCACCTTCTCGTCGTAGCGGAAGGCTTCTTCGATCCCAGTGTCCAGTTCGTCGCGTGTTTGCGCCCGCGTAATCCCTATCGATGAACCAAGGCGAGCCGGCTTGACAATCATCGGATATCCGAGGGCCTCACAGGCGTCCAGTCGTTCTTCCTCCCGATCGATCCACTCCGGTTCGCTCATCGAGACGAAAGGCACCACCGGAATATTCTGATCTCGGCATATCATCTTGGAGAGGACCTTGTCCATGCCCACGGCCGAACCGAAGACCCCGCTGCCCGTGTAGGGAATGTTGTAGGTTTCACACAATCCCTGCAAAGCGCCGTTTTCGCCTTCCCCTCCGTGCAAAGCAAGAAAAAACAGATGTACCGGGATGCGGGAGAGTTGCTTGCCAAACCATTTCTTAGGGACATCGGCGACAAGCTCCATCTCTGCTCCGTCGCCTTTTTGCAAATGAACCCGCTGCGAGATGAGCGTAAGCGTCTCAACATCCTGATAAGACTTCAAGTTGAGCAGTTCGGCACCTGTATACCAGTCCCCGTTCTTCGAGATATAGACCGGCACAGGGCGGTAGCGCACCCTGTCCATGGCGGCTGCCACTTGAAGCGCTGTGATGACAGACACTTCGTGCTCAGGGGACGCCCCCCCGAAAACCAGGCCTACGTTGCGTATGTTTGATGCTATCTGATCGTTCAAACTAGGCAGTGTCTGACATTAATAGTATGGCTTTTCGAAGTTGTACATAGATCGATCGAACCTCGCGACACACCCTGCATCCGTGCTCCATCGAGGTGAGCCCCTGTTGAGGGGCACGGCTCTGACAGCTATCGATCGGACAGAACCTGATTCGATTGAAACTGACCGTTGTTGTATATAGCCCAGGCCTTCCCCGTCATGAGCTCGTTTACAAAAGGAGTATTATGGCTCTTCGAACGGATGTCGACGCCTCTGAAAGTCCAGGGAGTCGACGCGTCGAACACCGTCAGATTAGCGTCGTTGCCGACTTCAATGGCCGGAAAGGGAAGTCCCAGGATCCGATAGGGTTCGACGGTCATTTTACGAACGGCTTCTTCCAGAGACAAGAGGCCGGGTATTACGAGTTCGCGAACTGTTAACCCCCAGGCCGTTTCGAGCCCGATAATACCAAAAGGCGCCTCAATAAATTCCACTTCCTTTTCGAAGGAAGCGTGGGGAGCATGATCGGTGCATATGACGTCAATGGTACCGTCCTTCAGCCCTTGTTTAACAGCGTCCACTGAAGCGGCATCGGCCAGCGGGGGATGCATTTTTGTATGGGTCGAGAACTCCATACGTTCTACGGCTTCATCGGTCAGCGTGAAGTGATGCGTGCACACTTCAGCCGTGATGGATATTCCTTTTGCTTTCGCTTCGCGGACGAGATCCACTGCGCCCCTGGTAGATATATGAGCTACGTGTACGTGACCTCCCGTAAATTGAGCGAGCAGGATATCTCGCGCGATCATCACCTCTTCGGCGAGCGAGGGAATGCCGGGGATGCCGAGTCGTGTAGAGACGGCCCCCTCGAACATGTGACCGCCGGTATTGAGCGTCTTCTCCTCCATGTGGTTGATGACAGGCACCTGCAGCATGGAACTGTATTCGAGAGCGCGGCGCATGAGACCGGCGTGTTGAACGGGAGAGCCATCGTCGCTGAACGCGACGGCTCCCCCCTCGACGAGATCTGCCATTTCCGTCAGCTCGATACCTTCCCTTTCTTTCGAGACACAGGCAATCGGATAAACATCGACAGGCAGGCCGGCTGCTCTTTTTTTGATGAACTCGACAACGTCGCGCGTATGAATCGGAGGGTTCGTGTTGGGCATACATGCAACGGCCGTAAATCCTCCAAAAGCCGCGGCCGCGCACCCCGTTTGGATCGTCTCTTTGTGCTCGTAGCCCGGCTCGCGCAGATGCACGTGCATGTCCATCCATCCGGGGGAGATGTATCGATCCGTACAGTCGTACGTCGGCACATCCCCAACGTCGAGCTGTTGGCCGAGTTGGGCGATCTGCCCGCCTCGAATCAATAGATCGGCTTTTCGTGATTGAGCGGTTTCGGGAAACAGTATCGTCCCGCCCTTCAGCAGAAGGTCAGAAGTGGCCGGCATCGTAGATAGGTCCGTGGTCTTTGAAGATTAGTTTTTGGCAGAGTCGTGTACGATTTGATGCCAGAATACTTGGATGTACGGCCGGAAGATCCTTTCGCCGTCGATATGCACGGGATATGTCGATCTTTTAATACGATTTTTGCGTGTGCGACGCCACAGCGGTTCGACGTGGAACTGGCCTGTCGGCCAGCAATTCAACACACGAACCGATATGACAATCCATTCATGCGGTGACAATTTCTTCCGTGTTTGCTTCTTCTGTGTTTGCTTCTTCTGTGTTAAACGCCTCGCCCGCCACGCCGGAACCGGCGTATACGACATATGCCCGGATCGACCTGCACCAGTTGAGAGCGAATGCGCTTCTCCTGAAAAGACGGGCCGTTCCGGGCGAAATCATGGGCGTGGTCAAAGCCAATGCCTACGGCCATGGAGCTGTGCCTGTAGCACGAGTGCTGCTCGATGCGGGGATACGCCATTTCATGGTCGCTACTATGCCGGAGGCGATACAACTCCGAGAGCATGGCATCGAGGCCCCGATTCTCGTAGGCACTCCTCCCCTGGCCGGCAACCTGAAGTATTACAGCGAGCAGAACTTTCACGTATCGATATCGAGCGCAGAGTCTGCCAGCGCCGTTTTATCCTTCGCCGCTGCCGGACATCCCTTGAGCGTGCACGTGAAGATCGATACCGGCATGAACCGGCTGGGGCTCCGAGAGCATGAGGCCGGCCGCGTACTCACTGCTCTTCGCGAGATAGCGCACTTCGACCTGTACGGCATCTGGACGCATCTCGCCACGGCCAGCGTTTCAGACACGCAATTTGCCAGACAACAGCTCCAACAGTTGTATTCCGTTGCTGAATGCCAGCCTTCCTTCCAGGGCTATATCCATGCCGGTAACAGCGGTGCATTGCTACACCCGGAAACGTACGCGCCGCGGACCGATCGGTCGCTGTTTCGGCTGGGCGGATCCCTGCTGGGCATCTCTTCGATTCCCGCCGAAACGCCTCCCCCCGTTCCCCTCCCGATCATGACAATGATCTCGCGCGTACTGGCGGTGAAACCAATCCGAAGAGGTGAAACTGTGTCTTACGGGCGTACCTGGGAGGCTCCGTGTGATACATTCATCGCCACCGTCGGAGCCGGATACGGCGACGGGTACCCGGGAACACATCGCGTCGATGGAAGCGAAGAGATCTCCGGCGTGAGCGTCCACGGTTACCGATTCCCGGTCGTAGGCAAGGTATGCATGGATATGCTGATGATCGACCTGGGGCCCACCCCTCCCGCTCCAGTCGAAGCAGGAGACCCAGCAGTGCTTTTTGGGCGCGACGGCCCCCCACTTCGAGAGCTGGCGCGAGGGACGGACAGAAAGGCCTATGAAATATGTTGCGGAATATCGAACAGAGTCCCGCGCATTTATGTCGAATAAGTTTTTTAACGAAAAATGGATCTATAGGGCGGACAAATACGTTCCTGTCAGGTTCTTCAGCCACGCACAGGATGCGTTCTCCGGCTATATCAAACAGGAAACTACATATTTAACGCATGGTAACTGCAGATCCTTCTGGCATAAACGTGCTAGTCGTCGACGACGAAGAAGATGTTGTTGAGGTCGTCAGTCATTTCCTCGAACAAGACGGCTATACGGTTCACAAAGCTTTCGACGGTGAAGAAGCCCTCGACAAAGCCTCTGCCGATATCGACCTGATCGTCCTCGACATCATGTTGCCTGGTCTGGATGGGTACGAGGTATGTCGCACCCTTCGGACACGTGCCGAGACGGAAACAATTCCGATCATTTTTCTCAGCGCCAAGGTAGAAGAAGAGGATCAGATCAGAGGACTCATGCTCGGCGGCGACGATTACCTCACGAAGCCGGCTTCCCCACAGGTCATCCTTGCCCACGTGAAGGCCGTCCTCCGCAGAATGGGCGTCGATGAAACACGGGTCATCAACGTCAACGATCTGACGATTTTCGAAGACGAATACCGGGCGGCCCTGCATGAAAAGGATCTGGGATTGACGCTGACCGAATTCGAACTGCTGCGGTATCTGGTTCGACATCCCCGCAAGGCATTTACCAGACAGCAGCTCCTGGAGACCATCTGGAAAGATGCCATGATGGTTACCGAGCGCACCGTTGATGCACACATCAAAAACCTTCGCGAAAAGCTGGGCGACTTCGCGCAACACATTCAAACCGTACGGGGCGTCGGATATCGATTTGTAGAAGACGGTGTCGTAGAGGAATAGGATGGGCTGGCGCGGCTTCAGACGGCTCTTGCTGTGGTTGAGGCTGCTGCTGCGGGAGGTTACTTCGGTCATCTTACCTCGCAGAGCGTCCACCCAGACCTGGATGTTTCTGACGTTCACCATCTTTGTGGGCACGGCCGTCCTTATCGTGAGTCTGTATGCGCGTCTGGTATTCTACCGGCAAACGGACCGGGCCGCCGGGGAACAGCTGCGCGAGCAGGCTATACAGATCGCCCTCACCCTCGCCCAGGCCCCCACATACAAGGACGCCTGGGAAGCAGCAGAGCAGACCAGCCGCGTCCTGGGTATGCGCATCGTAGCGCTGAGAGAAGACTCCGTGTACCTGGATATCAGCGGTAATACCTTCATTTCTCCGCTGGACTTGCCGGATAACCTCGAGCAACGGCTCGAGGTCGAAGAAGGGCGGATCCGGTACCTTCGCCATACAACCCCGGACGGGGACCCTATCCTGATCTGTGCAGTCAACCACCTGCCGTCCGAGTTCATCATACAAATGTTCATCCCGGAGCCCCCTCTGTATGCCCTGGCTCGCCGTATGCAACGCGCGCTGATCATCGGCATGGTGACCTCTCTCGCGCTTGCGATGTTCGGCAGCTGGGTGGCTTCCCAGCGGGTCATCAGGCCGCTCAGCGCCATCACGGAACGGGCACGCAAGATCACCGAGGGCCGCCTCGATCAGAAGATCATCGTCGACTCCCGGGCCACCGAGTTCCAGGATCTGGCAACGAGCCTCAATCGTATGTCCGGGAAATACAGGCAAAAGATCGAGGACCTCCAACGGCTGGCTAACCTGCAAAGCGAGTTCATCGGCAATGTATCACACGAAGTGCGCAACCCTATTTTCGCAGTGAGCGGTTACCTGGAAGCGCTCGCCACGCCGGTCCTCAAGCCCGAGCAACAGAAACGATACGCGGAGAAGGCGCTCCACAACCTGGAACGGCTCAGCAACCTGTTCAATGATCTGATCGAGATCGCCCGGCTCGAATATCGGGAAGACATGATCAGACCAGAATCGTTCGAGCTGTCGGAGCTCGCGGTCGAAATCGAAGAAGTGCTCAAACCCCGCGCCGAGAAGAAAAACTTGCAACTGGACATCGAAACGGGCGATCTGGTCATCCGCGCCGATCGCGACCGGATCCGGCAGGTCCTCGTCAATCTCATTGAAAACGCGATCGTATATACCGACAAGGGAACCGTCCAATTCCGCTACCGGCGCCGGCAGGACAAAGTGAGGCTGGAAGTCACCGATACAGGGCGCGGCATCACCGAGGAACACCTGGAGCGGATCTTCGAACGCTTCTACCGGGTAGATCCCGACCGATCCCGCAAGAGCGGGGGAACAGGGTTAGGCCTAAGTATCGTTAAACAGATCCTGCACGCACACGGAGAGCAGATTCACGTCGAAAGTACGAGCGGGCGAGGAACGCGTTTCTGGTTTGACCTGCCGCTGGCTGCTGAGGAGGCTTTGCCCAAAACGGCATAAACCACTCGCTTTTAACGTCTTGAACACGTAGATTATGGTCCCCTTCGTGCGTTCACGAGGCACAACCTTCTGTGCCCCCACCAACCGGGAGGCTGCCCTGCGGCCTCTCCAGCGAGTAGAGAGATGCCCTTTCGGGTATTCGGCTGTTCTTTAACTCCTTTTGTTCTCGATCAGGGCCCTGGCAGTAGATCTTTGACTAGTTTAATGGCGAAAGAAAAATACTCTATGGAATTAGGCGCATCCCAAGCTACATCTTCCGACCTCAACGTAGAACTCATTACACCTGTGAATGGAAAGGGGCGGCAAGGTCTACCGATCCAACAACTCTCTCCGACCGATTTCGAGCCGGATACCCTTCTTCATATCTACAAGACCATGTTGCTCTCGCGCCGCCTGGACGAAAAGATGATCACGCTGCTCAAGCAGGGCAAAGGGTATTTCCACATCGGCTGCGCCGGCCACGAAGCGGCCCAGGCAGCGGCTGCCTTTTACTCTCGCCCCGGGCAAGACTGGTTCGTGCCCTATTATCGTGACCTGTGCACGGCTCTATCGCTGGGCATGTCCTCCAAAGACATGCTGCTCGCACACCTGGCCAAAGACGCCGACCCAAATTCCGGAGGGCGGCAGATGGCCGAACACTTCTCCTCGGGCGATCTGAACATCCTTACCACAGCCTCCTCGGTAGGCGCTCAATTTTTGCCCGCCCTGGGGGTCGGCATGGCTCTGCAACGCAGAGACACCGACAACTACGTATACGTCTCCAGCGGCGACGGGGCGACTTCTCAGGGCGATTTCCACGAGGCCCTCAACTGGGCCGTTCGCATCAAAGCCCCTATCATGTTTTTCGTTCAGGATAACAAATACGCCATCTCCGTTCCGGTGGCGCAGCAAACGGCCGGCGGCTCCGCCTACAAGTTTGGCGCCGGTTACGAAGGGATCGTTCGGGCCCGCGTAGACGGCACCGACTTTTTCAAGACTGCATCGATTACTCAGGCCGCCCTCGAGCATATCCGGGCCGGCCAGGGGCCGGTTCTCATCGTGGCCGATGTGGTACGGCTCATGCCGCACTCTTCGTCGGATAATCATATGAAGTACCGGACGCCCGAAGAACTGGAACGTGACAAACAAATCGACCCGATCGCCCGGATGGAGTTATCGCTCATCGAAGCAGGCGTCTTGACCGAGCAGTCGATCCAATCCCTTCGCCAGGACATCCACAAGCAAGTCGACGAAGAGGCTCGCTGGGCCGAGAAACAGCCTGACCCGGCCCCACATACGGCCCTCAAACACGTTTTCTTCGAGGGAGAGCTGGAGTTCGAATTCGAGAAGAGCGAACCTTCCGGGGCCCCTATCGTCCTTGTTGATGCGATCAACCATGCATTGCACGAAGAGATGGAACGGGACGATCACGTCATCGTCTATGGCGAAGACGTCGCCGGGAGCAAAGGGGGCGTTTTCACCGCTACCCGTAATTTGACGTCAGCATTCGGGGAATCCCGCTGCTTTAACTCACCGCTCGCAGAAGCCTCAATCGTGGGGACCGCCGTCGGGCTGAGCGCAGCGGGATACAAACCTGTCGTCGAGATTCAGTTTGCCGATTATATCTGGCCGGCGATGCAGCAAATTCGCAATCAGCTCGCTCCTTTTCATTACCGGTCAAACGGGGTCTGGAGCTGCCCGGTCGTCATTCGCGTACCGTGCGGAGGATACATCCACGGCGGCCTGTGTCATTCTCAAAACATCGAAGCGATATTCGGCCATACCCCGGGCATCAAGATCGCCCTCCCATCGAATGCTGCCGACGCCAAAGGGTTGTTGAAAACGGCGATCCGCATGAACGATCCCGTTTTATTCCTGGAGCATAAAGCCCTGTACAGAGCAGCTCAGGCCAGGATGCCGGAACCGGACGCCGACTATCTGCTCCCCTTCGGTCAGGCCAATGTCGTCTCCGAAGGCTCCGACCTGACAGTGGTTACCTATGGCCTGATGGTTCACAAAGCGCTCGCTGCCGCAAAAACCATCGAACCTGGTGGGAAGTCCATCGAAGTGATCGACCTGCGCACCATCGTCCCTCTCGATTCAGAAACCATATTCAAGTCCGTCCAGAAGACGGGCCGCGTGCTCGTGTTATACGAAGACTACGAGTTCCTGGGATTTGGTGCAGAAATCAGCGCGCAGATTGCAGACAGGATGTTCGAGCATCTCGATGCGCCTGTGCGACGCGTGGCCGGCGCATTTACGCCTACCCCCTACGCGGACCCGCTCGAGCGCGCCGTTCTACCGCAGGACAAAGACATCCTGGACGCCATGAGAGCGCTCCTCGAGTATTAAAGTGATTAATGACTTCGGATGCGTATTCTGGCTGCTAGACGTGCGCCAGAGCGGCGTCCAGGTCGACTATTAAGTCTTCCACGTCTTCGATCCCAACCGATAATCGAATCAGGGAATCACTAAGGCCTACGCGGATACGCTCCTCACTGGGAATCGAGGCATGCGTCATCGATGCAGGATGGCCGATCAAGCTTTCTACCCCGCCGAGGCTCTCAGCGAGGGAGAAAATAGCTGTATTGGATAATACCTTCATCGCCTGTTCAACCGAATCATTGGCGAGGGTAAAAGACAACATCCCTCCGAAGCCGCTCATTTGTCGTGAAGCCAACTCGTGCCCGGGATCGTCAGAAAGACCCGGGTAATAAACCGCTCCGACCTTCGGATGATCGCGTAGAAATGCAGCAATTGCCCCCGCATTCTCGCAATGGCGCTGCATGCGGAGATGAAGCGTTTTCGTACCCCTCAAGGTCAGGAAACAGTCCATGGGCCCTGGAACAGCTCCAACGCTTTTGACCTGAAAACGCAGTTTCTCGTTCCAGTCGTCCCGATTGGTACAAATCGCTCCCCCGATCAGGTCTGAATGGCCGCCCAGGTATTTCGTGGTAGAATGCAGGACGAGATCAACCCCGAGCGCTAGAGGCTGCTGAAGACAGGGAGAGGCAAACGTGTTATCCACCGCCACGTCGACGGTTCTGGATTTCGCCAGCGCAACAAGCCGCTCGAGGTCGAGGATGCGGATTAACGGATTCGTCGGTGTTTCGACCCACATCAACCGAGTGCGAGGGGTTAGGGCCTCTTCGACACGATCCAGATCGCGCATATCGACAAACGAGAAGGAGAGGCCAAAAGGCTCGAACACCTGCTTGAATAGACGGAATGTACCCCCATAGAGATCGTTGGTCGACAACACATGGTCCCCGGGGCGCAACCCTTTTAATATAGCGTCGATGCCTGCAACACCCGAAGAGAAGCAGATGCCATGGAAGGCCCCTTCCAATGCAGCGAGATTGCCTTCCAGGGCTGACCGGGTAGGGTTAGTCACCCGGGCATATTCATGCCCCTGGTGCACTCCCGGCGCTTTTTGAACGTAGGTGGACGTCTGATAGATCGGGGGCATGATGGCACCCGTAGTCGGATCAGGGGATTGCCCGGCATGAACGGCCCGCGTACCGATACCAAGCTTCGTCGAATTCGTCGTTTGCATCCAGGTCGCCTTCAACAGGTATTTGTGACAATGTCTTCCAGAAGAATTCCGGATACCAGAGAATCACGTGTTCGTTCCATGTTTCAGATCCCTCTATCCAGAGTCCGGTATCCAGAAAAAAAGCCCGGGCTCATGAAGAACCCGGGCCCTGAATGTAGAAGCGAAGTTTCTCGCTCTGGATTGACAACAGTCTGCCTAATTCAGATCAATTCCTGCACAGGATGCTGCCTCTTTCGCTTTATCTTCTTCCCCGATCTGGGCAAAGGCCGTGAACAGGGCAGAGCAAATGCTGGCAGTATCGTCGCCTTCCGCTGAAATCAATTCTCTCGCCTTTTCCAGGGGTTCGACCGCCATGGTGAAGTACTTTTTCCGCTCTTCGACCAGACTCTCGATCTCTTTCTCCGCATTTTCGATTTCAGCATCGGACATGTTGGCGCGATTGGCCCGGAGTTCATCGTCGAGGGCGGTTACTTCATTGTTGATGAAAACCGCTTTATTAACGTGGGAAACTCCGAGATTATAGTGAGCAACCCCATATTCGGGATCCATCTCAATGGCGGCCGTGAATTGCTCCCTGGCCTCGTCGTATTGCTCCGCTTCCAGCAACAGAGTACCGTAGTTATACCGGTACAACTTATTGTCAGGCTCATTTTCGACCGCTTCAGCGTAATTGGACATAGCCCGGTCCATCTGGCCTGACGTGATGTATGCATTGAGAAGCTGAGAGCGAATTTCCTGATTGGTAGGATACAACTCGGCCGCCTCTTCGAGCAGGGTAATCGCATCATCATCACGGTCGCTGTTCAAATACAGGTTCGAGAGATAGGTATAGGTATCTACATCGTTGTCGCCCAGTTCGATCGCTTTCTCGAAGGGTTCGATGGCCTCCTCACGTTTGCCGGACTGCATCAGGGCATAAGCCTGATTCAGGTAAGGATCCACGGAGTCGGGCCGAATCATCCAGGTGTTCTTGAAGTATTGCACCGCTTCTTCGTAGGCTTCCGCACTTTCGCGGCCTCTATTGAAGGCTTGAATACCCAATTTGAACTCGTCTATGTAGGCTTCCGTCAAGAGGCCCGTTACCTCGGGATAGTCAGGTTGAACTTCAAGCGCCTGGTTGAACGTTTCGACCATCTGGTTGACGATCTCAGTGTGCTGAGCCAGATCGCGTACTTCACTGGCCTGCCGCTTGAGAAGCCTTCCTTTGACTTCGTACGCTTCGGCATTGGTGGGATCTGCCTCGATGCTGGCATCCAGCTTGGAATAATAGTCGTCGTAATCTACTTCATCTAGCGTTAACGCGAGTTTCGCTCCCTCGACATTTGGATCACCACCACAACCTGCAGCTAGCAGCAGCAACCCGGCAAAGAGAACACCGCACATCAGACCTAGTTGCTTCATAGTATTGAATCGCCCTCCGGCAAAATGTTTATAAATATGTATTCGATGAGTGAGACAGTTCGTATTTCTATCGCACGAGATACCATGCCCGTTGTATCAACGAAATACAAACGTACATAGTAACATACAGTATAATAAGGATTTATACCCCCATTCAACCCCTGTTTCGATCTTTTGATAGAATTAAGAACCTTTGCGTCCAGCTAGGATAGACCCAAAAAACACCGAATAGTTGCTGTTCAGAGCCCATGAAGCAGCCACTCCGGGTTCTCCCTCTGCCAATAATTCGCCCTTCTGCCAGATTGAGCCTTTGCCTGTCAGCTCTTCATATGGATCCTTTGCCATCTTTACAGGGACGATGCCAATGAAACAGACCTGCGTCGATGCAGCTTGTCGATATGGCGCATCTCGTGGGATGGCACGCAGGTTGTTCTTAATTCAGGTGTCTGACAAAGACAAAACGAAAGCACTTAAATCAATACAAAACAGAAACATATAAACACTATTATGGCAAGCTTGATCCGATTCTCACCCAGTTCCGACATCCGCCGCATGCAGCGCGAAATCGACCGCATGTTTAATGACTTTCTTCCGCTGGCGAACGGCGACTCATCCGAAGGCGAAACGGCCGTATGGGCCCCTCGCGTAGACCTCGCGGAAACGACAGAAGCCTACCTCATTACGGTGGACCTGCCCGGCATCGATAAGAAAGACGTAGCCATTAACTTCCATGATGGTACGATCAGCATCTCGGGCGAAAGGAAAACCGAAACCAGCGACGAGGGCAAGAATTACGTTCGCGTCGAACGTAGTACAGGTAATTTCTATCGTTCGTTCAGCATTCCGAATGCCGTTCAGGCCGACAAGATCGAAGCGAAGTACAGCGACGGCGTGCTCCAGATCGTAGTCCCTAAAGCGGAAGAAGTAAAACCTCATCGCATCAAAATCGGCTAAGGGCAGGACAAGGCCCATGGAGTACGACGCCCTGTTCTATCCAGGCCTTCGAATATCGAGAATGTAACGCGTATTCAGAATGCAAAGCCGGGTTTTCAACAGCCCGGCTTTTGTATTGGCCTTCGGAGGCCCTTATATCGCCTTCGCGGTCTCGATCGTAGAAAGAGGGAGCGTGAGAATGAACGCACTCCCTTTTCCAAGTTCACTTTCTGCTTCGAGGGCTCCCCCGTGTGCGCGAGCGATGGCCCAGCTGATCGGCAGGCCAAGGCCGGTTCCTCTTCGCCTGCGTGTACGGGGCCCGGAACCGCTGTAATATCGATCAAAGATATGCTGGAGATCTTCGGGACCGATCCCACACCCTGTGTCTGACACCGTAATGCGAATGCGCTGCTCGCTCACCTCCGCCTTGAGCTCGATCACGCCATCAGGCGGTGTGTGGTTACGGGCGTTGGAAAGCAGGTTATCCAGAATACGCAGGAGTCGAACTCCGTCGCCCTGAATCATGGGCAACGACAGCGGCAGGGTCAGTTTGAACGTAATCCCGTCTTTTCTCATCGCTGGTCGGTGCGTGTTGGCCGCATCCGTGAGCAACTCGGCCAGTGGAATGGGTTCTTTTCTAAGTGGAGCGTGTGCGCTGTCGAGCAGGCTCAGTTCGAACAGATCCCCGATGAGCTTCTGCAAATACTTTCCCTGCCGCTCGGCCGTCTGGAGGGAATCGAACGCCGCATCGTGGTTATCACTTTCGAGATAACGATTGGTCTCTTCGATGTAACCGAGCAGTGCCGCGAGGGGAGTTCGAAGATCGTGACCGAAGTTGGCGATCATCTGCCGGCGCAGCTTGTCGGTCTCTCGCAGGGCTTCTACACTGTTTTCGACTTCGTTGGCCATATAGTTGATGGCCGTAGCGAGACGGCCGAACTCGTCTTCGGCTCGCGTTTCCACCCGAGCCGTATAATCCCCGGACCCGATGCTTTCTACCTGCTGCATGATGTCTCGAAGCGGTTTCACGATGCGCCAGGTAAAATACGCACCCAGTAAAACTGCGGTAAATAACGCAAGCGCAATGACCACCGCTACGGACCGCAGAAAGGCATCGTTCGTAGCGGTCAGCTCCAGTTTTATCGTATTGGTCAACGGTTGGATGAGCAACCCCCCGATAAGCTGGTTGGCGGCATTGTATATAGGAGCGACCGCCCAGGCCGTTTCACTATCGTCGTTGAGCGCATCGACTTCAACGATGATGCGTCCTTTTTCGAGCTTTTCTTTGATCCCCTGTGGGACTGTCACGACGAGAGGAGCCGGTTCGAGACGCGCGTCAAACACGCTGGGGTTAGGTTGTACCACCCGGATTGCACTGCCGTTGGCATTAAGCAAGATAATCGGGTCAGGAAAGCGAGACGAGAGGTCGATCAGCAATGGCCCGGGCAAATTGTACAGCGATTCGGCTTTTTCCAGGCCGGCTCCTGGAGGAAACGCCCGTCGTTCTACCTCACTGGCTAATTCCTCGAGGCGTGCGTGAATCGTCTGCTGAATCAGGTCAAGACTACGATCAAATCCCAACCACGCACTCAAGGCAATAGCAATCAGCCCGGTCGCGACTTGTACTCCCACAAGAATACCAGCCACTTTCCAAAAAGCAGACCGGGAGAGGCTAAACCATGGCGTGGTTGACCATTCTGTCTCGTACTCTTCGTGTTTCATGTTCAAGCAGGGGGTTTCACGACTCGTCGCTTCAAGTAGACGCCCAGCAAGAAGGTTGTACAAAATGCGAATGCGGCTACAGCTACCAATGATGGCAAGAACGGCGCATCTACCGCAGAAAGCTCCATCTCGATCGTACTTCGTAACGGCTTGACCATTACCCCACCGACGAGCTGATCGGCCGCCCCATATATTGGGGCGACTGCCCAGGAGGATTCGGGATCGATCTCCGGGCGTCTACTCTTTACGATGCTCCGCCCTTCCCTTAATATCCGGCCTACCCCTTCCGGCATCACCAGCCCCCGAGAGGGAGGCCCCAGACGTACGTTAAAGATCGCAGGATCCGGTTGAACGACCCGGATCGCACTGCCGTCTGTATCGAGGAGGACGATCGGGTCGGGAAAGCGAGTCGAGAGGTCGGCCAGCAGTGTAGCCGGCAGTTCATGCAGGGATTCGACGCTCTCCGATCCGGCCTCCGGAGGAAACGCCCGTCGTTCCACCTCACGGGCCAGTTCCCCGAGACGCACTTTAATCGATTGCCGGATCAGGGTCTGGTTTCGATCTACACTAAACCAGCCAATCAATATGAGTGCCAAAAGACCTGAGGCCATCTGTATCCCGAACACGAACCAGGGCATTCGCCGGAGTACCCGCCGGGACACCTGAAGCTCTCGTTCAGGAGAGGACGCCGTTGTTCGTTCTTTTGGGGTTCTGTCGTCTTTCATGCCTCCGTTTCGGCTTGAAATTTATACCCGACCCCCCAGACGGTTCTGATAAACCGGGGATTGCCTGCATCGTCCTCGATCTTGGCGCGTAGACGCTGCACATGCGAATCCACCGTTCGGTCGTATCCCTCGTATTGAATTTCCCAGACCGTCCCGAGCAACTGGGTGCGCGTAAAGGGTCGGTCGGCATTACGGGCTAAGAAAAGCAAGAGGTCGAACTCACGCACCGTCAGGCGGATCAGTTCATTCTGGCGGCGCACCTCACGACGCACGGGGTCGATATGCAGGTCATCAAACGTAAGCACTGCGTCTTCATCCTCGTTCTCGGTCAGCGGCTTTTGCTCTTCGGTAAGCCGTAACCGGCGTAAGGCCGAACGGACTCTGGCGACCAGTTCCTGCAGGCTGAAGGGTTTGGTGACGTAGTCATCGGCGCCGACCTCGAGCCCTACAACACGGTCGAGTTCGTCCGTCCGTGCGGTGAGCATGATGATGTAGAGTAGCGGGTGCTTCGCCCGCAGTCGCCTGCACACTTCCAGGCCGTCGAGCTCCGGCAACATGATGTCCAGCAGTACGAGATCGGGCACTTGCTCCTCAACACGCTCGAGCGCCTGCGTACCTGTTTCGGCCGAACGCACGTTATAGCCGGATTCTTTCAGCCTTCCCTCCACCAGCGACCGCAACTCAGCATCGTCCTCTACCAGTAAAATTCGGGGTTCATGCATAATATATTTGATCTAATCAATCTTACTATTTTCAAATGAGACGATAAAACGGATATGATCATTATTTGTTGTGATAAGCGATGAGCCTAATATAATAGTCTGGAGTGCTCGGAGCACGTCATCAGCAAAAAACCGAATAACTGTGATATTTCCGTGACACCTGACGGGGCCGACAATTCATATCATCTGCTGATGAAATTTACCAGATTAGTTCATGATGAAACGCCTCTCTATATTTTTGGCCCTCAGCATGTTACTGTGTAGCACTCTCCCTGCACAGTCGCAACAGCGCAGATCCGGTCAGTTGATTACTGAGGCACGTTCATCGAAACGTAGCACAGACGCTCGTGTATTATTCCAGGCTTGGCGCGCCCTCCAGCGGCAGAACAGTCGAAGCATACAGCGCATCTCTTTACTCGAAAAGCTTGATTCACGCTTTGAGGGCCCGGCAGGTACGTGGCGGTCTACGGTAGACATGAATGTGTCCGGTTATGTCACAAGCAATAACTGGAAAAACAGCCTTACTGGTTTTCGAAGTGACGGACGCCCTGTATCCCGCAACGATTGGGGCACCTTGTCGATCGAATGGCGTACCCTTTTAGGTGAATTCGCACCTCTCGTAGAAGATCCAGCGCTCCCCCTGCAACTCTTCGAAAACATGAGCCCGACGGGGAAGGCTCGAGAGGAACGGCTTGACGGCGAACTCCACTGGCGAATCGAAATGGTTCCCAGCCGGGGCGGCAACAGCCCTTACCAGCGCGTCACCCTCTGGGTTCATCAGGAAGTCGGTCACTTGAGCCGATCCAGAGCCACCGCGGTTCGGAATCGCTCATCGATTGACGTAATTACCGACTATAAGCGCCTCAACGGCATAGACGTTCCCTACAGGCGCTATTTCGAAGGAAAGGTCCAACAACGCCGACGAACGCGGATCACGACCCTTTTCTTTGCCATTCAAGGTGATTACTCCAATTACCGTTTTCGTTGACCGGGCTTGAAATCGACGGCCGGCTGTAGTACTATCCGTTCTACGACGGTGCGCACGTCCGTGCGTACTCCGGGATCGATATTGCGCGACTGCGAGGAACATGCCGTTCGACTCCTTTGAAGCCCAGATCGATGCGCTTCGGCATCGCCTGCTGGACGATCTGCCCGGTCCCAGCGCCCACCTTACGATGGCGCCGCAGCATCGGAACCAGCTCGCCCAGTTGAGCGTCGAGGAAAAACCCTGCCGCAAGGCCGGCGTTCTGGTGGCGCTATTTCCCGGGTCGGACTCATCGACTGGCGTGCTCCTCATCAAGCGCCGCTCAGACCTGCCCGAACACGCCGGGCAGATCGCCTTTCCCGGAGGACGCCAGGAACACGACGAAACGCTGCAGGAGACCGCCCTGCGCGAAGCATACGAAGAAATCGGTCTGGACGCGGCGACGGTCGAGATGCTGGGCCCCCTCACTCCCATCTATATTCCCGTCTCGAATTACTGCGTGTACCCTTATATCGGCGCCCTGAATCGCTTACCTGACCTATTCATCCTCCAAAAAACCGAGGTCCAGCACGTCCTGACCGTTCCCGTCTCCCAACTCACCGCGCCTGCGACACGGCGCTCTGAAATATGGAAGGTGCGGGGCGCCGACGTGCAGGTCCCTTTCTTCGAGGTGAACCGAGAAACCATCTGGGGAGCAACCGCCATGATTCTTGCCGAATTACTCATGATCATGGAATCCTGACAACCCCGCTCAGAGATGCCTGACGCTTAGCAGTCGTCCATAAATCGCCGACAATCCCCTGCGCCTTTGTGCCCCGAGGAGCTCTTCGATGCCGAGAGCGCTCAGCAAATCGCGAGGTGCATCCTTTAGCTGGTGCCGTTCAGCTCGATCGAATGCCGATTTAAGCAGCGCCGTGAAGCCGCGAGCTATGACGGCTTCCTCCGGAGCATCGGCTTCGATGTGTACGACCCCGTCGACCAACTCGACCATAAAAAAAACCGGCGCCTGGCATTCGCTCACGATGAACAGACCTTGATCGCGTAGCTGGGCGTAAGCCGCTGATAAAGGTTCTAACCTTCGTGCATAGTCGACCAATACCTCGAGACGGTCCTCGAAATCCAATGCGGCGAAGCTTTCTATAATATGTTCCAACCGTGTATTCAATCGTTTTCCCGGGGACTGTGATACAAGAAAACTTCTAATGTACAGATGTTACGCGCCGGACGCGCATACGTCCTGCCAGAGCGGCTTTGCACGGTTGCATAGCCGCGTCAACCCGCCTGATGTGCACAGTTCGCGTAACATTACTTATGTATGGATGTTACGCACCTGTGCGTTATCGTTTTGCCCGGCCGGCTTTGAATGCGCTCAGGTAGCTGAAAAACGGCTGCAAGGCAGTCATTCAAAGCCGGCAAAAACGGGGTGTTGTGCACAACCTGCGTAAGATCACTTATGTAGCTGCTATCGATTGGGCGCTGTAAAACACGTCGTGCGAAATGCTCCCGAGATTGTCTCTGCGAAAACTGAAAGAAAACAGCAGCCGATATGCGACAAAGGAGGCGCAGGCAACGTATTACTATGCTCCATAATTAGCTGTTGCATCTAACCAGTATGTTAATTTCCGGATCACTTTAAATACCTATATTGCGCGTCGATATCACCCCTGTAGAATATACAGAAATAAACGCGAATCCTATCGATTTTAATACGGGCGCGCTCGAATTATCCAGCTCGAACCAGCTATTCCGTAACTCGGATGCGATGATGTATTATTCGAAAGGGAACTCAACCATACGTCTCAACCACACGTAGAGATGGCCATTGTGTCTGAAAAACAATTTACACGGTCCTTTCAATACTGGTACAATCCTCAGGATCCGCCCGATTACAAGCCACTGGAAGCCTATGGTGTCATTGGCGACAGCCGTACGGCGGTGCTGATCGGATCGGACGGCTCGATCGATTGGGCCTGCTTTCCCGATTTTGACAGCCCTTCGATCTTCGGGGCCTTGTTGGATCCCCAGGCGGGCTCTTTTTCCATTCGCCCCTCTATTCCGTACACGACGTGGCAGCGATATGAGCGCGGGACCAACGTACTCGTTACTGAATTTAGCACGACGGAAGGCACCGTACGAGTTCGGGACTTCATGCCTTACATCGCCCATCGCAAAACGCCGACGGCCGAAATTTACCGCCGGATCGAAGGGGTTCGCGGCAAAGTCAACCTTGACATCATTTTCAGCCCTCGCTTCGATTATGGCCTCCTCGAACCGAAGATCGAGGTACATGCCAAGGGTGTCAAGGCTGTTGCTTCCGATGGGCAGTCCATCGTTTTGTCTACCGATATCCCGATGGTGGAAGAAGACCATCAGGCCAGGGGACATTTCACCATCCAGGCGGGCCAGGAAACGTACGTCGTTGCGGATTGGGGGGCACACACCGTGCATCCCGTAGCGAGCTACCAGTGTGATCGCCGGCTATGGCAGGTGCGTACGTTCTGGCGGAACTGGCTGGACCGGCTCAGCTATCACGGCCGCTACCGCGACGTGGTCGAGCGTTCATTACTGGCGCTCAAGCTGCTGATCTACGAACCTACCGGCGCTATCGTGGCTGCACCGACGACTTCGCTGCCGGAATGGCTTGGAGGTACGCGCAACTGGGACTACCGGTATTCGTGGGTCCGAGATTCTGCCTTCATCCTCCGTGCCCTTTTCGAGGCACAGTACATCGAAGAAGGAACGGCCTACTTTGACTGGATATTAGGCCAGGCCCTCGAAGGGGGGCCCATGAAGGTGATGTACAGCATTCACGGGGACGGCCACCTGCCGGAACGCGAGTTGCCGCTGCGCGGCTACTACGATTCACGGCCCGTGCGCGTAGGCAACGGCGCCGTCGACCAGTTTCAACTGGACATCTACGGCAGCCTGCTGGATGCAGCCCTCCGGTATGACCGGCAGGGGGGATTGCTGACCATCACGGAATGGGAAAAGTTGTGTACCATTACCCAGCAAGTGTACGAAAACTGGAACACGCCGGACGCCGGCATCTGGGAGGCCCGCAACGAACCGCGTCACTATACCTATTCGAAGGTCTGGGCCTGGGTCGCTCTGACGCGTGCAGCCAAGCTGGCACGGCGCTTCGATGCCAGCGCCCCTATAGAGAGCTGGGAGCAGGAGGCCCTGAGGATTCAAGAAGAAGTATTCGAGAATGCCTGGAACGCTGAAATCGGAGCCTTTACTCAGTCTTACGGACACCCCGAGCTGGACGCAGCGGTCCTGGTCATGCCTACAGTCGGGTTCATTCCTGCCAACGACCCGCGTTTTCAGAGCACCATGGAAGCTTGTTTCCGGGAATTGGGAGCGGGGCCTTATCCTCTTCTCTATCGATACAAAAACGACGACGGCGTCGGGGGGCCTGAAGGCGCTTTTCTTCTACCCTCGTTCTGGGCCGTCGAGGCTATTGCGCTTGCCGGCGACATCAGCGGCGCCAGGGCCGCTCTCTCGGCACTGATGGAGCACCTGAGCCCTCTCGGCCTCTACGCTGAGGAGATTCACCCCGACACGAACATCCTGCTCGGCAACTTTCCTCAGGGTTTCAGCCACCTCGGCCTGGCCAATGCTATCTTTCGCATCGAGGAAGCCAAGCGATTACACGACGGGTGGTAAACTGCTTCGAGACAATCGAGCGCCTCGAAGCCCTGCTCATCGCTCGTATCGCTCCCCATAGTCTGAGGCACTGCCTTCATGGGGTGGTCTAGAATTTCGGACGGCGTACCATCGCAATCGGTGAAGCAGGGCGGGCTCGAAACGATCGGGGCATAAGAAGATCCTGCATACACAGACGATTTTAATCGACTGACTTTCCTTTGATGGAAGCCAGGAACCCCTCCGCCCAGACATGGACGTCCAGTTTCCGAACCCGTTGCTTGAGCAGCCTCAGTCTTTCGCGTTTCTCTTCAACAGGTAATTCGATGGCCCTTTTGATCGATTCAATCAGGCCTTCGTGGTCGTAGGGATTAACCAGAACAGCTTCAGGCAAAATACCTGCGGCCCCTGTCAGTTCAGATAGAACCAACGTCCCGAAGTCCGTAGCAGCGATAAACTCCTGCGTCACCAGGTTCATGCCATCTCGCAGGGGAGTAATCAATGCCACATCGGCAGCACGGTAGAAGGCGCAGAGCTCTTTCTGCGTAAACGTGCGATAATGATACCGTACGGGAGTCCAGTGCCCTCGCGCAAAAGCGCCATTTATCCGACCTACCGCCTCATCTACCTCCCGCTTCAGCTGCTGGTAGGAGTCCACCTCGGTACGGCTGGGGGTTGCAACCTGATAGAGTGTTACTTTACCCTGGTATTCGGGGTATCTTTTGAGGAATCCCTCGAAGGCGAGCAACCTGGATAACACGCCTTTTGTGTAATCCAGTCGATCGATGCCGATGACTAAATACTCGGTGGACACTTGATTGCGCAGCAGCGAAGCCGCGTTCTTCACGCTTTCGCTTTGAGACATGTCCGCGAAATAGTTCACATCTACACCAATCGGGTGCGCCTCTACGCGTATCTCACGGCCTTCCCAGAATATCCGATTGCCCTCCACCGAAGCCCCGAGCAGCACCCGTGCGCTATCGATGAAATTTTCTACGTACTCTTCGATGTGAAATCCGATGAGGTCGCACCCCAGAAGGCCTCGAATCAGTTCTCGCGCCCAGGGGAGTATACGAAACACTTCCATAGCCGGCCACGGTATATGCCAGAAATGGGCGATCATGGCATCGGGCCGTTTGCGACGAACCAGATTGGGGGCGAGCATCAAGTGGTAATCGTGGATCCATATATAATCGCCTTCCCGATACCCTTCCAGCACTTTCTCTGCAAATCGCTCATTCACCGATCGGTACGTTTCTATGAACGTACGGTGAAGCTCGAGGTGCTGAAGCATGTAATGGGCCACAGGCCAGATCGCCTGATTGGCCATACCGGAATAATAGTTTTCGCGCTCGTCATCCGACAAGGAGATGCGGAAGATAGAAAAAACAGGGGCGTCGTCTGGATAGTTTTGTTCCAGCGGGACCTCATCGTTTTCGGCCATACTGACCCATAATCCAGACTGCTTCTCCAATACCGGGAGCAACGCCGTTGCAAGCCCACCGATCGCAGGCACCCATCCTTCTTCCGTCAATCGAAGTGGCGCCCTGTTGGCCACGATGATCAATCGTTTATTCTCAGAAGAAGGCGGAGCGACCTCCTGGACGGCAGGATCCGGACGTTTCACAGAAGCCATAACATTGGTCTCGGAAATATGTTGGTCTCGGAAATATGAATGCAGCAACTAAAGAATCGGCTCGCCCGCATATTTACCGAGCAAAAATACCAAAAAAGGCAAGCCTTATAGAGTTCCAGGAATTTATCTTCGAAAGAGATGCGGTAGGAGAAAACGAACTCAGCAAGTGGCAAGGAGTGTGACCGAAACTTCAAATTCCTGGACCGTGAAGGTAAAATACACTAAAGGATTAACGGTTTCATTATCTATTTGATAACAAAGGGATGAATTCGACACAACGTATTTCCTGTCTATGCTGGCCTCTCAGGAGCTTTCGGAAAAGACTACACCCGGACTGAATATGGGGAGTGCAGCCACGCAAAGCCCGTATGAGAGCCCCCTCTGCCTTCGTGATGTTACGCGAACTGTGCACAGCAGACCGGTTCATGCGGCTTTGCAAGTATGCAAAGCCGCTCTGGCAGGACGTATGCGCATCCGGCGCGTAACATCTGTGCCTTAGTCAAGGCGCCCGGCCCGCTATTGAGTGATCACGACGTTGTAGGTCGATCTCGCGAGACTGCCGAAAATCCCGGTACCTCCCTCTACGCGATCGATCACATTCGGAATCTCGCCGGGAGCCAGCGTTGACCCACCCTGCTGAACCGTTTGCGAGCGGATGAAGTCGAAGAGGTTGTCATCGAGCGCATTGGCAGTCAGCTTATTGCGTCCGTAGAATGCAACAGCAAGCCAGGGAAGCCGAATCGTGATCGTTCCGTCGGGATTGACGTCATAATTTGCCTCGTTGATAATCGGGGATTCGGTTATCGTCAGGTCCTCGATATCTTCTTCGCTATCCCCGATGAGGTCTTTGTAGAATGGGGTAAGCAGTTCGGCGCTCGGTTCCAGGGATTCCGTGGCAAAAATGAATACGCTCTGACGGCCAGGCGTGATGCTTCTCGACAAGTCGAGCTCGAGTTGGTCTTCGGACTGATATACGATGACAGAGTCGCTGGCTCCTATGAGTTCGAAGGCGCCAGGCACGAGGGTCGTGGATACGATGGGCTCTGCGACGCCCAGAATACTGGCTTCCAGACGGTACCTGCGTCCTCCCAGGACAGTGACCCCTTGCAGGGGGCGAAAGATACCGGGCTGCTGATCGACCATCCCAAATTCGACGACTTCCTCAACGCTCCCATCCTCGGCCAGCAAGCTGACCCGAACGGTTGCATTGCTGATTGCATTCTCGGTGAAGTCGTATAATCGATCGACAGAAGCGCTTCTGCTCAACCGAACCTGTCCCATCGGTTCGTTTGCAATCAAGTAAGACTCTACGACTACTTCGGGGCTATGCCGTTCGGAGTCCATCGAATCACACCCCAGGCAGGCCCAGCCCGCGAGAAGCGTTATCAGTATATTACGAATCATGATGACGGTGAGTACCGGTTAAAAGCGTAGAGTAAACGAAATATTGGGGATGGGAACCGGAATTTGAGGAATTGTATTCCGGCTCACTGTATTGTCGTCTTCGAATTCGAAAAAATAAAACCACACATTTTCCCTTGCATAGGCGTTAATCAGCTGGATCTGGAGTTCTGAGTCAGCAATTTTGAGAAAGCGCCCCAGCCGGGAAAAGCCGACGTCCAGCCTGTGATAAGCGGGTAACCTGGCTTCGTTGAACCGACTGATCAGCGTATTACGCACCTCAGCGCTAATAGGGTCGTCGAGCAGCTTATATTGCCCGCTTGGCTCCGTATACGCCTGCCCTGAAGCGAGCGTGAATACACTGGTGAACCGCCAATTCGAGGAGAGGTCATAGTTAACGACCACGTTGAGATCGTGGCGGCGGTCATATTTGGGCGGGAAATAGTCGAAATCGTTGATATTGGGGAATCTTCGATTGGTCAATCCGATCGTGTAACCGACGAAGCCATTGAGCCTGCCTTCGTTTTTGCGGAGTAGAATCTCCGAACCGTATGCAAATCCATCCCCGAAGTCAAAAAGTTGCGCATATTCCAGGCCGGCAGCATCCGGCAAGAAAGGATCTAGCTGGAATAGATCCCGCATGGTACGATAATAGAGTTCGACATCCAGATCGTAGCCGGAGGAAAGGTCTTTTTTGATGCCGGCGACGAACTGGTCACCAAAAGCAGGCCTTACCCCATCTCCGGTGGTGAGCCACAGGTCAAAGCCGGTAAAGAGCTCGCTGGTGATGAGCGTCAGGAACTGGTGGTATCGGCCGTACCCTATCTGCAAACGCGTAGTACTGTTCGGCCTGTGCTCGATGCTCAGGCGCGGTTCGAACCGGACGTATCCCCCCTGTTCGAAGTAACTGGCCCGGAGGCCGCCCTGAATTTTCCAGTCGACACGCGGTGTAAACGTCTCCTGAACATAGAGCGACGTGTATGGGGAGCGGATGCGCTCTTTGAGTCCGACTTCGCCATCGAACGTATCCAGCAGACGAAACGTGAAGATACCGCTCCAGAAGCCAACCTTTACGATGTGGCGATCATCCGGGATGAACTCAAAGTCGCCTTTGGCGGAGACATCCCACACGTTATTGGTTCGTTTGAATTCCGTGCCGGCGATTTCGAAGATCGGCTCGTTGAAGTACCGGGAATAGGTGAATGTAAAGTTCGAGAAGAGGCGTTGAGAAAAGATATGGGTCCAGTTGGCACTCAATGTCCGGTTTCCATAGGAGAGATCGATCCGGGCGTCGTCGACGAAAGGTAGATCCAACTTGTCGGTTCCCCCGTAGAAGGCGACTGAGAGCCGGTCGTTTTGCGACGCATCGAAGTTGATTTTTCCATTGATGTCGATGAAGAAAAAACTATCCGGTATTCCATCTACCTCCTGTTCCCTCAGTACGGCCAAAATAGGTTCGAGTGTAGAACGGCGCACGGCTAACATCCAGGAGCCCCTGCTGTAGGGACCCTCGACGAAGGCCCTGGAGGCCAGCAGCCCGAGGCTCAGTCCACCACGAGTCGCCACACGATTACCATCCTTGTTGTAAATGTCGACCACCGATCCCAATCGGCCCCCGTATTCAGCCGGATACCCGCCTTTGTAGAGGCGAACGTCTTTGATGGCGTCAGGGTTAAACGTCGAGAAGAATCCAAAAAAATGGGAGGGGTTGTACACGGTAGTCCGATCCAGCAGGATCAACGTCTGATCGGGGCTCCCGCCTCGAATGTAGAGACCGCTCGAATAATCCGAGGCCGCCTTTACGCCAGGCATCAGTTGCAGCGACCTGAACACATCAGGTTCCAGTATAGTCGGGAGTCTCTGAACGGATTCGATAGCAAGCTGGCTCACCCCGATGTTTCGGGTCTCCTCTTCGAGTTCCTGGGTTGCCGTCACCTCCACCGCACCGAGCTCTACCCCTGCCGGCGTCAGCTGAATATCCAGCCGGCGATCTTCATCTGGAGCGAGTGTAACTTCCTGGCGGTACTCCTGATACCCTATATAGGTGCATACGATCTCGTACGTACCCGGGCTGAGCCCGGCCAATATATAATATCCTGCGGTATTTGTTGCCGCTCCCAGACTGGTGCCACTGAGTATCACGTTCGCAAAGAGCAGCGTTTCCCCCGTAGTCGCATCCGTGACGAATCCACTGAGGTTCGCCTTATCCTGGGCATGTATCGACGAAACGGGAACAGCGAGAAGAAAGAATATGAACAACCGGACAGGCAGCTTCGATATGCTCATTATGGATTATTTGATGAATGTGTAGCGATTAAGCACCCTCATTACGCGCTCGGGAGCTGCAGGTTACGCGATCGTATTACCCTTGGATTAAGGACGATAAACGATCTCAATTTTTTCTTGCGCCGGCTGAGATGCCTTGTATAAGGCTGTGTGCAGGTCGGTGTGAACAGCAAGCTGTTCGAAGGCAGCGTGCGATAATGAATCCACACGCTGGGTCATAAAAGGAACCCCCTTATCGCAGCTCTCTCTCAAGGGTTCTTCAATGGGCACTTCTCCCAGGAAAGGAACATCCAATTCCTCGGCCAGGCTTCTGGCGCCGCCCTGGCCGAACAGGTAGTACTTCTTGTCCGGCAACTCGGGCGGCGTGAAATAGGCCATGTTTTCGATAATGCCCAGCACGGGTACGTTTACGTTCTGAAACATTGCTACCCCTCGCCGGGCATCGGATAACGCCACTTTTTGGGGTGTGGATACGATGATGGCTCCCGTCAGGGCAACGGTCTGCACGATGGTGAGCTGTATATCGCCTGTTCCGGGCGGAAGGTCCAGCAACAGAAAATCTAGCGCTCCCCACTCGGCGTCGCCCAAAAATTGCCGCACGGCATTCGAGACCATCGGCCCTCTCCAGATTACAGCCTGGTTCGCGTCGGTAAGAAACCCCATGGAAAGCAACTTCACGCCGTGGCGCTCCAGAGGCAAAATCTTTCTGTGTTCGTTGACGCGCGGCTTCTCTTCTTTTATCCCGAACATCGTGGGGATGGAAGGGCCATAAATGTCTGTATCTACCAGTCCAACAGCATACCCCCGGTTCGCGAGCGCTACAGCTAAATTTACAGAAACCGTACTCTTGCCCACGCCCCCTTTACCGGAAGCGATAGCAAGCACGTTAGCTCGACCGAATCCTTCGCTCGACGTCGGCCGGCCTCCCTTGACAACGTCGGCATCGAGGGATATCATCGCCGACTCGAGCCGCACGTCGACCTCAACCGGGCGCCCGACCGACTCGGACAACTCCGCGGCGAGCGTGCCCTCCAGCGAGTCCGCGAAGTCCGGCGGTGTCGTGGATGTAATCAGGGTAAATCGAACCTTGCGATCACTGATGTGGAGATCCCGGACCATATCATCACGCAGAATATCTCGTTGGGTATCCGGGTTGATAACCTTTCGCAATGCACTAACTACGAGTTCAGGAGAGACATCCATACGAACAGAGATTCTAGATAAGTGATGGCGCGCGCAACAACGAGATCCGGAATTTATCAACGGCCTTTTAGGACGGAAGGTCTTTCTGATTGTTCCTCAATCTACGCCTGCCAGAAGTACCCTGAATTACCGGTTGTAAAACAGGGCGGACCCTTTATTTGATCATACAATACAAACCCCTTGAACTGGTAATCATGCCCCCCGGGGAACCCTGTTTTTTTTAAAAACTCCTCCCCACCACTCCCCCTCCAGTCTTTCATCAACAAGAACGAGCCCCGCTGCCACGTATTCGGATACGACCGCGGGTTTGTCCTGAGGCAACAATCCGGTGATCAGTACAACGCCCGAATTACGCAATCTTCCTTCGAATGGACCCGCATAGTCGATCAGTACACTTCGATTGATATTCGCCAGGATAACGTCAAATTCCATTTCATCGACGTCTTCAATCGTCCCGTGTTCAAAGACCACACGTGGCTCGACCTGATTCCTGAGGATGTTCTCCCTCGCATTTTCGCTTGCCCAGGAATCATTGTCGAAGGCAACACAACACGAGGCCCCTATCTTCACGGCAGCTATGGCCAGTATGGCTGTGCCGGCGCCCGCGTCGAGAACGACATCGCCTTCCCGTATGTAGTTGGGCAGCATCTGAAGCATCATACGAGTCGTTTCGTGGTATCCCGTACCGAAGCTCATCTTCGGATCGATCACGATGGGGATCAGGGATCCCGGGGCATCCACCTCGCCGGACGTCCAGCTCGGGTGGATCATGAATTTTCCTATCTGCAACGGCCTGATCGACTGTTCCCAGGGTTCGTTCCAGTTTTGATCGGGAATCAGTCGCTCTTGCCATTCTGTATCGATGCCGTGCCGATACAACCACTGAGTGACACCCGTTTTCTTCTGGGAGGACCAATCAGTGGCTACAAAATAAGCCTTCAAGACTCCCTGTTCCTGCACAAACCCTCCACTACCCAGGCTATCCAGTTCGGCGATACACCTATCATGGAGTTCATCAGGAATGTTAAATACGAGTTCGATTGTTGCCATGAGCGGCCTGTAAACGGCACATAAACGCATCTGAGCCTATCCGAATCCCTTTTTCGGGTTCTGGGCCGAGCCCACACGACACTTAGCAGGCTTCCCAATAGGCTCTTGAGACGGAAATAAAAGATAATATTTCCACAAGCCTATGAAAATGTGTACTTTATAGACTTGAGGCATATGACCCTCGTCGAGTTATGTATTGAGCAGACAACAGATTGTCCGTTTGTAACAATTACGGGCCCTCACAGTATTAACGTAATGTTAGAGTACGTCAGAGAGGTGCTCGTACTACATGCTCTCTCTTCATCAAAAGCAGCACGTACACGGCGCTTATGCCAGTACAACACTTCCAACAGGTTATAGAGCGCTTGGGGCCTTTTTCCCTGAGTTCTCGTATAGGACGCTTCGTGCTGCTCCTTGTTTTCATCGTCTCGTTTGTGGTCGGCGTCACCTACCACACCCTGGCGATGAGACAGGGTCAACCCCCCACCCCGTTAATCCAGTTCCTCCATAATCTATCGGTTCTAATCGGGTTCCTGGCCCTGTGGCTCTTGTGTGCGCAACAATTTCGCTCACGCCAGTCTTCTCCGGCACGCATTTTCTGGACCATTCTTCTCTTCGGCGTGCTGTTTATCGGCGTCTCCGTTTTTATCACCTCATTATTTCGGGTTGACGATGTCGAATTGAGGGACATCATCACTGCAGAATTTGAATACTACAACGGCGTTCCCCGTGTGCTGGCTACGATCTGGCGATCTTCTATGCTGAGCCTTCTCGGGATCACCTTTGCCTTCTACTTGATCTACCGGATTCGTGAGCTGGTTTTGTATAAACGCACCAAAACGAGCCAGCGAAACTGGAATTTATTGATGGGCACCGTGGTTTTCGCCTCGTTCTCATTTTTCATGACATCCCCCCTCGACTCGCCCAATACGTTTCAGATGGTCGCTCTTTTTCCCGCGATCGGCATGATGGTCATCAATGCACTTCGGGCTTCATGGATCGTTTACCTGAACTTCCGGGAGAAACTCATCAGTGTCGGGCTTTCTCTCCTGCTGCTCATCTTTTTATTTCTGGTTCTCAGTGGCACGAATAACGCATCCTATTTCTCGTTCATCTCCTCGATGCTCGACGACATGATTGTGTACATTCGATATTACAACTATGCACTGTCCTGGTTCGTCATCCTTTCGATCAGTTTTGGAGCCCTGTACTGCACCGCATCTCTGCTGCTGCTGTTATTCCACTTACCCACTACGGGCGATTTTCTGCGCAGAGAACACGAAAGAGCTGTAATGCACGCCCTGACAGACCTGGTCAATCAGGCGTTCGACTCTGAAAAGCTGTATGCGCGCATCGCCTCCTCGCCGGTAGAAGCCGGCACAGCGGAAGCATCGTGGCTGGCCGTTGCTGACTTGAAGAGCAACACGCTGCGCCCCCGCATCGTGGCGTCCTATAAAATTACACCCGGCCGGATCGAACACCTGGTTGACTATAAAGCCCTCTACAGCGACGCGTCTAATCAGCGAACGGCCCTATTACTGCACGAAGCCGCCACAGATCATCGCCTCAACGCACGTCCCGGTGATGGATTGGGCAGCCTGCTGGCCGTACCCCTCATCGCCAGAGACGAGGTCCTCGGCGTGTTGTTTGTCGTCAAAGAGGTGGTGCACGGATTCGAAGAGGATGACGTGGACTCGATCCAGGTGTACGCTGCCCAGGCTGCCATCGCCATGGACAATGCAAGACTGTTTGCCGAGCAAATCGAAAAAGAACGGCTGGCTCGCGAACTGGATATTGCGCGCGAAGTCCAGAGAAAACTCTTGCCGCAGAATGTACCGGTCCTCGACGGGGTTACGATGGCTGCGTCCAACTTTTCCGCGGAGCGGGTCGGCGGCGATTATTACGACTTCCTGCAGCTGGAAAAAGAGCGCCTATGCCTCATCATCGGCGATGTATCCGGCAAAGGCGCTTCTGCTGCCTTCTACATGGCCGAGATGCAAGGCATTTTCCAATCGATCGGACGCCTGGCCCCCTATCCCACCGATTTCCTGAAACATGCCAATGCCGCCCTCGCTGCTTCTTTAGAAAAAAATGTGTTTATTTCTGTCATTTATGGGGTGCTCGATTTAAACAACGAAGAATTCGTCATTGGACGGGCCGGTCATTGCCCGGCGGCCATGATCGACCTGAACGGGAACGCACGGTATTTGCGCCCCTCAGGTCTAGGTCTCGGGTTGGATCGAGGTCAACTTTTCGAAAAAACCTTACAAGAAGAGCGGATCTCCTTACAACCGGGTGATGTTTTTGTTCTTTACACCGACGGTGTGATAGAAAGCCGGAATGCTGACGGCGAAGAATACGGGTACGACCGCCTCCTGAAGGCCCTTCAAGGTTGCCGGTATGAAGACGCCAACGGCATCCATTCCGCTTTGCTCAACGACCTTAACAACTTCTTGGGCCATGCGCACTACGACGATGACATGACCCTCGTAGTCATCAAATGGCACGGAATAGAAGTATCCGCAGCATCTGCAAACAGACAAAACGGATCGGTCCCATTACCGGCTCGAGAAGTTGGATAACCCAATAATTACCGCTGCATATAGTGCATCAGGAGAAGACAGAATATGAGCAATTTCTCAGTAGGATTCAGGTCGGGTTCACTTGTTGAAGTCCTGGAACTAAATGGTGAACTGGACGCCCATACGGCTTCCGAGCTAGAGGCTGCCATACAAAAGTGCCGTGATGAAAGTAAAAATCGAATTGTCATCAACGGCGCCAACCTTCAATATATATCCAGTGCAGGTCTCGGGGTTTTCATGGCATACATCGAGGAGTTGAGGGCAAACGGTGGAGACATAAAAATCGCTGCCTTACAGCCCAAAGTCTTTAATGTGTTCGACCTGCTCGGATTCCCCATGCTGTTCGACATCGTTGAAACAGAAAAGGAAGCGATTGAAAAATTCAACCCTCAGCATGCTGATGATTAATAGGGCAGAAACGGACCCATGACCTTCATAAACTAACTGCACATATATCACAGTGGCTCGCTCTACCTACAGAAAATCCATACCGAGTTCTACAAGATACCTGGGAGACGTGCGTGACTTCGTGGAGGAGCATGCGGTGGAAGCGGGTTTCGACAATCGATCCGTCGAGCAAATCAAAGTAGCGGTAGATGAAGCCTGTACGAATGTCATTAAACACGCATATCGCGAAAATGAAACCTGCATGTTGGACGTAAGCATCATCATTTATTCAGATCGCTGCACGATATGTATTCGTGACGAAGGACACGCTTTTGAGCCGCAGACCTACAATGAACCGGATATCTTCGAACTGGCCAAACGAAGGCAAGCCGGCGGCTTCGGGGTGCATATCATGCGCCGGCTCATGGATCACGTCGAGTATTCGAGCGAAGGAAAAGTGAACGAAGTGCGGCTCACCAAATATATTCAAAACGGCAGCCATTGAGCACGGGCCTGCCGGCTCGCCTATTCACGGTCACCCCTTCTTTACCCGCCCTTTGTACAATGATGCAATTCCAAAGCTGAGTTTTTTCTGCTCCACGTCTGAGTACCCACATTGCTCCATTACATCCATGAATGCTCTTCCATGGGGAAAAACGGCGATCGAATCGGGCAGGTACTTGTAAGCCCCGTCGTTTCTGGAAAACCACCGCCCCACGGTAGGAAGAATATACTTCATATACAGGCCGTAAGCCTGCTTTACTGGAAAATAGCCGGGCTGGCTGAACTCTAAAATGACCAGAGAACCGTCATTCTTTAGAACACGAAAAATATCCTTGAGGCCCTTGTCGAGACTCTCGAAATTGCGAACTCCGAAAGCGACCAGCGCCCCATCAAACTGGGAGTCAGAAAAGGGAAGCCGCTCCGCATCGCCTCGTTGCAATGTAACGAGGTCAGAGAGTTGACGTTGTGCAATTTTTTCCCGGCCCAGCTTGAGCATTTCTTCTGCGATATCTACGCCGACAATCCTTTCCGGTTGAAGCCGGGCCGACTCAAGGGCAAGATCGGCCGTACCCGTAGCAATATCGAGGATGCGTTTCGGCCGATCCTCACCGAGCCAGTCAACCGCTTTCTTACGCCAACCACGATCGATGCCCGCGCTCAGTATTCGATTTAACACATCGTACCGCGGAGCGATCGCGTCGAACATTTCCTCGACTTCTTTCTTCTTCCCTTGAGCTTCCCCGACAGGTGGATAATGTTTCATGAAATGGTATTGTGCTAACAGAGCACCTCGGTTAACCGAAGCAACTCGTAGTCTATATTTTTCTTCCTGCTCCACACATTACGCATGGGGGTAATTTTGATCTCATTATTGATGATGCCTACCATCACATTGGAATGGCCTTCGAGGAGCGCTTCGACAGCGGAACAGCCGAGCCGGCTGGCGAGCACACGATCCCGCGCATTCGGTGCTCCTCCACGTTGTGTATGCCCCAGTATACTCACCCGCAGTTCGATGGATGCAAAATCCTCATCGGCGCGCAATGCTTCGGCGATCCGGCTGGCTCCTCCATAATCCTCTCCCTCAGCAACGACTACGATGGAAGATCGAGACTGAGCGGACATCAGAGATTTGATTCGATCCTTCACCGAATGCATATTCGTGAGGGTCTCTGGAATCAAGACAAGCTCAGCGCCTCCACCCACCGCACAATTCAACGCAATAAATCCAGAATCCCTTCCCATCACCTCGACGAGGAACAGCCGATTGTGGGCGTCAGCGGTATCCCTGATCCGATCTATATTTTGGAGAGCTGTATTGAGCGCCGTGTCATACCCAATCGTTTCGTCCGTCCCAAACAGGTCGTTGTCGATCGTTCCTGGACATCCGACGATAGGGATTTCGTATTCTTCATGAAAGATAGAGGCGCCTTTCAGCGTTCCATCTCCTCCGATAGCTACGAGTGCATCGATCTCCGCTTGCTTGAGTTGCACCGCCGCTTCGGCACGGCCTTCTGAGGTGCGGAATCGATCTGAACGGGCGCTCTTGAGTATGGTACCGCCCATCTGCAAGATGTTGGATACAGATCGCCCATCCATTTCCACGAAGTCTCCAAGTATCATCCCGGCATACCCCCTGCGAATCCCGATCACTTCGATGTCGTTCGATACAGCCGTGCGTACTACGGCACGTAAGCATGCATTCATGCCGGGGGCATCGCCGCCACTCGTGTAAACACCAATTCGGTTGATCGACAGCATGTAGGTTGTTTCGTAGACTATACCGAAAAACTAAGTGCAATCACATTTATTCTGTCGGGTAAGCAGTTCGCTACATGCACGTATCCCGAGCGTAGTCGCGGGATCTGACCAGGCGCACTCGTCAATATTTATGTGTTTGTACTTAGGGCGAGATCTTCAGAAAGATTTTGGACGAGCTACCACAATGCCAATCTGTCTTTTATTGTTCTCCACATACCGTTGAAGATCTGAAGAAACTGTTACCCCTCGTGTAGTGGACGCATGTAACAGGCCCATACGACCATCCTCGTGCCGGTATGCAAGTCCCGTATGGACCACGTCGAGGCCCTCGATGTCGGTGGCCAGCGCCAGTATATCCCCTGCCTGCAGCTTGCCGTAAACACTTCGTATACGCTGCTGGGGAATGTAATACAGCTTCAGGTCTTTCAGCTTATTTTCGATATTCGACAGTTCATGATAGAGGCTGTCGTTCTCAGCAATTTGAGGATAGCTCGACCGATGCGAAGTCATGAAATCCAGTGTTTTCTCCAGCTCAACTCCGCCCATCTTGGGGGTCATGTTCTCGACGTGGCCGCGCCGTTCGTTATCATAGATCCATTCCGAGAAATAGTGCATCCTGCTGCAATATCCGTCGAGCCGGCCGCCTCTATAACGCTGAGATTCTATACCGACACGAAATCGACCGAAGTCATACGACTCATTCTCTATCACCCTTGCCAGGGCTAAAACCGTTTCGACAAAAGTGACGCAATCGAAACCGTTCAGCTTGACAACCAGGTTTTCTGCTTTTGATTGATCCAGTGTGCCCGCGACGTATGGCTCGCCCAAAAACCACGCCCCGACCTGCTGCATAATCTGCCCCAATGGAAGTGCCGCCCACTGTTCTTCTTTCGCCGCAACCATCAGCCGATCGAATATTCGAACAGATGCACTATCGGAGGGATGAATCTCCCCAGCCGCAGGCATCAGAGAAACAGCAGACGATATCGCGGATTCCGTTTCGGGGGCTGCCTTCTGTGTGCAGCCGGCCACAGCAAATGCAAGAGCGAAAAGGCCGGCTACGAACCACGTATCGGCCAGTACCGCCGATCCGGCTGCTCGCAATGGCAAGCCGGGGTTTCGATCCGTTTTTCGGATTGACTCCCGAGAGCTGGGCTGGGTCATCATAATGGATACGATTCGTATGTTGTCAGACTTGAAGGTCCTCTATTTTTGATTCTCCCCATCTACCTACGTGTACCTGAATAGCCTTCTTAAGTTCGACTTCATAACGAACTCGCGGAATCTCGATAACCCCAAATCGTTTAAGATGAGGGGTGGAAAACTGGGTATCATGAAGCAGATATCCTTTTCTCCGTAGAGTATGAACGAGATATACCAGACTCACTTTGGACGCATCTCTTACGCGGTGAAACATGGACTCGCCAAAGAATGCTCCGCCGATAGACACGCCATAGAGCCCCCCCACGAGTTCTCGCTTCTTCCAGCATTCAATACTGTGTGCGTGCCCCATTTGGTGGAGTTCAACATAAGCCCTTATAATGTCCTTCGAAATCCAGGTACGTTCTCGGTTAGCACACTCTTCGATTGTGCCTCTAAAGTCGCGATTCATATATACATCGAACGGCTTCTTCCTGACCAACCGGGCCAAGGACCTGGGTACGTGAAAAGATTCGAAGGGCAAGATGGCGCGAGGATCAGGGGCATACCAGTTGATCACCGAGCTCGATCGATCTTCAGCCATCGGAAAACATCCGAGTTTGTACCCGGCGAGCAACATTTCAGGTGTAAGCATGGTATCTACAACTTGGATCGCATTGTTCTAGCCGCACCCCTTTCCTTCCTTATCGCATGCCAGAGAACGGATCGTATCACGTCTCGATAAATGACGAGGTCATAACCATCCGATTAGACGAGGAGCGCATCTTTATCAACGACCGGCACGTGTCGGCTTCGTTTGCCAACATCGGCCCTGATGCGTATTCCATCCTACTGGATAACCAGAGTTTCGATCTCATCGTTTCGTCACGGCAAGGCAAAGATTTCGTTATTCTCGTTGATGGCGAAGAGTATGAGTTAACCCTCAAGGATCGGAGGGACCTCCTTTTCGAGCGGTTCGGGATGGAAGGGGCTGCCAGTAATCGAGAGCATGAAATTAAAGCTCCCATGCCGGGGCTGGTCTTGAACGTACTGGTAACGGAAGGGGAAGAAGTTCAGGAAGGCGCCGGCCTCGTCGTTCTTGAAGCGATGAAAATGGAAAACGAAATCCGGGCTTCGTCTAGCGGCGTCATTGCCCGAATTCATGTTCAATCGGGGCAGGCTATAGGCAAGGACGACGTACTCTTGGAACTCTCTTAGGGCGTGTCGTCATTCAAATGCCCACACGCCCTAATTCCCTCATCGGACACCAATCCTTTTTTCACTGCTTCTTTCACTGCTTTTTTCGGAGGGTGCTCAAGCGTCAATTC
>CAZGHT010000002.1:0-21652 GCA_964525535.1 uncultured Rhodothermaceae bacterium | reverse complement strand
CTTTTTTCACTGCTTCTTTCACTGCTTTTTTCGGAGGGTGCTCAAGCGTCAATTCGTTCTTTTACTGGAGCTCGTGGACGAAAGTAGGGTATTCAGCGCTGACCTTGCCAGACGTCATTTCTTTTAATCGCCTGCGCAGCAACCGCTTTTTGAACGGGCTGATATAATCGATAAAGAGGATGCCATCGAGATGGTCGTATTCATGTTGAATGACCCGCGCAAGCATGCCTGACGCTTCGAGCGAAGCCGGTTCGAAGTGTCGATCTAGATAGTTCATTTTCACTGCGCTGGGGCGGCGAATGAATTCCCGAATATCCGGAATGGACAGACAGCCCTCCTCAAACTCCTCCTCCACATCGCTCTCCTCTTCGATAACAGGATTGATGAAGACCATCGGCGCCTGGGGAAGATCCGGATTTTCCTCCGCCAATGGACTCAAATCGATGACGAAAAGACGTTCTGACCTCCCTACCTGAGGGGCTGCCAGACCGATCCCCGACGCACCATGCATCGTCTCTATCATGCTATCGATCAATTGCTGCAATTCAGGCGTGTTTTCCTCTACGACCTTCGTTTCCTCAGTCAAAATGGGCGATCCGTAAATATGAATCGGTAAAACCATGTAAATGTGTTTTCAGTCCCCGTGAAATTCCGACAACATATACCAGATTAAGCACGCTGCGTTTCCATTAGCCGGGGATCGAGGCCGATGGGTCGTCGAGATAATCCTGCAGGATGATCGCTGCTGCTGCGGAATCTATCCTGCCTTTTTCTCGACGCGATTTTTTGCGAACCCCGGCTTCGACCAGGGCAGAAACGGCTCTTCTCGAGGAATACCTTTCGTCCATCTTAACAATAGCCAGGTCCCGGAATTTTTTCCGTAGACGATTGATGTATTGCTGAACCCGCTCGGTCGCCTCTGCTTCTTCGCCATGTTCTGTGATGGGCCACCCTATAACAAGGACTTCTATCCCATGTTCGCTACGAATGCGCTCGATCGTAGATAGGGCTTCTCGCGGGGAAAAAGTACCTATTGGAATTGCAAATAACGCGAGCGGATCAGAGATGGCAAGACCCACCTTCCTGTTCCCGTGATCTATACCTACGATGCGCGATTTTACGTCGACTGGCGTCATGCCCCCTTACTTCATAACAGATGTTACGCGCCGGATACGCATACGTCCTGCCAGAGCGGCTTTGCATACTTGCAAAGCCGCGTGAACCGACCTGCTGTGCACAGTTCGCGTAACATCACTTCATACCTGTAGACCGCAGAATAGTACGAGAGCCTGCTTTAATACTTTTTAGTGCGTGACGGCAACGACGGGTGAGCACCGGCCTGTCGACCACAATCATGACATACAGAGCCGCCCCAGAAGCACTACGGCAGAGATCTGGAAAACCGGCTTTTTCCAGTTTAGTGTACACCGTTGCCATTCTTGGACAATAATGCCACATCAACCAGATCGTCTGCACTACCATTTGGCACAGAGTATTCGAGATCGACCAGCGGCACTTGCAGTATCTTCTTTAGCTTTTTGCTCGGCTTGAAGTGGGTTTTACGCCTGCTTGGAATGAACACGGTCTCGTTCGTCTTTGGATTACGCGCTTTGGGTTTTGCCCGCGTCTTTTTAACTTCGAATACTCCGAAATCACGTAGTTCGATCCGTACTTCGGGATCTGCCTCCGCCATGAGTGCGCCAATAGCCTCAATGACAGCGTTTACCCAGGGCTCGCTCTTGTAAATTGGCTCATCCATCAGGTCAGAGACCTTCCGTGCGACGTCCTTCTTGGTGAGGGTTTTGATTTTCTCCTCCATGATGAGACATATGAGGTGATTCGTTTTGTGTAGCTATATGTAAAGTAACTACTTACATCAACGAATTCCACATGCGCAGAGGCCTGGAAATGCCAATCCGCGGATGGTTCGATCGCCTGCCTGAACAAGCAGCTTGCTGGTAACGCCCCCCGCCCGCCCAGAGGAGGCTCCAAAGCAACAACGGAAATTGATTGAATATACCCTTTCATAGCCGATCATACGGGGAAACCTGAAGATCAGGTCGTATACAATAACAGATTTTATGCCTCCGTTATCACGGGCTGGATCTTTTAATCGGGGTCGAGAACAATCGAAGAGGAGGGATAGTATGCCCCAGCTAAAGTAATGTATGAAATGAAGTAGCTGCCCGGTTACAACTAATTAACAGATCCTTCATTATTCCTCGAAACGGTATACGCCATGGATATTGTTGATCCTTCTCAATCGATCCATCAGGCGCCTCAAATGCGAGAGATCACTCACACTCAATACAATACGACCTTCGAATACGCCGTCCTCGGAGTCGATGGTCATGGACCGGATGTTGGTCTTCAAGTCTTTCGAGATGACGGTTGATATGTCATTGAGAATGCCCACGCGATCTTCACCCAGGATGCGCAAAGCAGCTACGAACTGAACATCGCGTTGCCGGCTCCATTCTACCTGCATGACCCGGTCCTGGTGATCCAGAAGCAGGTGTGCCGCATTCTTGCAATTGATCCTGTGTATCTTGATACTTCCCGTTTTACTGAGATATCCAAACACCTCATCACCCGGAATCGGATTGCAGCACGACGCATAACTGGTCACGATATCGGTATGCAATTCGTTGTCGATGAGCAGTGCGGGGCGTCCGTTAGCCTGCGCCGAATCTAAGAACGTATTGTACTGAAGCCGAAGCGGCTTGTCTTTATTTTCTGAAGAGTCGTCGTCCTGGACATGTGTATCCGATTCATTCTTTTTACGAATCGTATTAATCAATTCGTTGGGGTCGAACAGGCCGGCTCCGATCTCATAGAACATGTGCTGCAAGCTGGGAAACTTGATTTTGCTCGCGTGCCGTTGCAGCTCCCTGTCATTCAGTTGAATGCGGGCGCGTTTCATCTTTCTGCGCCAGATGTCTTGCCCGATTTCAGTTGTATGCCGCCTTTCTTCGTTAATCCAATGACGAATCCGGCTTCTTGCTTTGTGGGTTACGACAAACTTGATCCAATCCGATCGGGGAGTTTGTTTCTTCGACGTGATAATTTCTACCTGATCCCCACTGTTGAGCTTCTGGGAAAGCGGGACCATTTTACCGTTGACCTTTGCGCCTATGCAATGATACCCGACCTCTGTATGAACCTGAAATGCAAAGTCGACGGGTGTGGCGCCATTGGGAAGGTTTAACAGATCTCCTTTGGGCGTGAATACGTAGATCTCCTCGTCATAGAGGTTGAGCCTGAAATCCTTAACAAACTCAGTGGCTTTTTCGGTGCGCGGATTCTCCAAAAGGTCACGTACCCAGGACAGCCATTTTTCCGTTTGGTGTTCCGAATCGTTCAGCCCCTCCTTGTATTTCCAGTGCGCAGCCAGTCCACGCTCGGCAACTTCGTGCATCTCACGAGTCCGTATTTGAACTTCGACACGCCGCGCTTCCGGGCCTAAGACGGTTGTATGCAAACTCTGGTAGCCGTTCGATTTGGGCACAGAAATGAAGTCGCGAAAACGCTCGGGCAAAGGTGGATAGAGATCGGTAATGATGGAATACACGCGCCAGCAGTCTTCTTTGCCCTTCTTGCCGCTGCTATTGAGCACAATCCGAATCGCGAAGAGGTCATAGATTTCCTTCAGCGGCTTATTCTGACGGCGCATTTTTCGAAAAATGGAATAGATGTGTTTGGGCCGCCCGTATATTTCGACGTCGAGCCCTTTGCTTTTCAACTGTTCCCTGAGGGGCTTGATGAAGGCTTCAACATAAGCTTCCCGGGCTCGTTTGGTATCTTTGAGCCCTTCGGCAATTTCAAAATACGACTTGGACTCCAGGATTTTCAGCGAAAGATCCTCCAGTTCTCCCTTTAGAGCGAAAAGTCCGAATCGATGAGCCAACGGGGCGAAGAGTTGCAGGGTTTCGCTCGCGATCTTGATTTGTTTTTTCCTCGGGAGCGAATCCAGTGTCCTCATGTTATGAAGCCGATCCGCAAACTTGACGAGAATGACGCGGATATCGGAGGCCATGGAGAGCATGAGCTTACGGACATTCTCAGCCTGGACCATTTCACGGGATGAAAAGACCCCCTCAATTTTCGTCAACCCGTCGATAATAACGGCGAGATTGTCCCCGAATTCTTGCCGGATGAAGTCAATAGAAAGTTCGGTGTCTTCTACGACATCGTGAAGCAAAGCAGCCGCCACGCTTACGTCGTCAAGGCAAATGTCTTTTGCCATGATTTCGGCGACGGCGATCGGGTGGTTTATATACAACTCACCCGAGGCACGTCGATCATTGCGATGCGCCCAATACCCCAACCGAAAAGCTCGCTCGACCAGTTCAGCGTTGACAGAGGGAAGGTGCGAATGACAAAGCGTTAGAAGCTCTTGTAACCTCAGCTCATACTCAGGCTCCACACGAATGTGTGCACCTTTGAGAATTTCAGAAACTTCAATCATACCATTATTAAACTCAGTGCGATTGGTCAGTTCCTGTAATAAGATCGTTACAACTGTGAGAACTGAAAGAAGAAAGGGCATCCTCCTTGCCAGAAGATGCCCTCAACCTTCCTGAAAGTATTCAATCAGCAGTGCTACTTTTTCTCTTCTTCAGCCTCGCTATCATCCGCTGGGGTCTCCTTTTCGTCTTCAGCGCCGGCATCCGCACCCTCTTCTGCTGCAGGTTGCTGCCCTTCAGCACTCGTGTTCACGTCTTGATCGACGTCTTTATCCTCTCCCGTATCAACTTCTGAAGCGTCAGCTTCGGCCACAGCGGCCGCCTCGCCCGTACCAGCACGATCCGTATCTTCTGGCTCCTGATCCACGAGTGGCGCATCTTCGCTCTCGGTACCTGCGCCGGAAGCAGCGGCAGCGCCGGAAGCAGCAGTGCTCGATTTACCCCGACGGCTTCCACGCCGCGTCCGACGGCGACCTGATTTTCTGGTAGACTCCTCCGCTGCATCTGCGTTATAGTCGACGAGTTCGATAATAGCCATTTCTGCGGCGTCCCCAGCCCGCTGCCCAAGCTTCACAATGCGTGTATATCCGCCGGGTCGATCGCCTATTTTTTCGGCAATATCCGTAAAAAGCTCGGTTACGGAGTGCTTGTTCTGCAGGTAGCGGAAGGCCTGGCGTCTGTTGTGCATCGAATCAACCTTGGCGCGATTGATGATGGGTTCAACGTGCATCCTGAGAGCGCGCGCTTTCGTGAGCGTGGTAGTGATACGCTTGTGCTTGATCAGCGCGTTTGATAGAGCAGCCAGAGTAGCCTTCCGGTGCGCATGTGTTCTTCCTAGCTTGAATCCTTTCTTTTGATGTCTCATGATGGTAGAAAGCGTTTGTATGCAGCCCGACCAGTGGGAAAAACGCTAAGGCGACACTACGACTGCTATTGAAAAAGGTTGGGCCTCCATGTGGATCAACCCGTTAATCTTGCATGTACTTGTCCACATCCATTCCAAAGTGAAGGCCTCGTTCGTCAAGAACCTGCATCAACTCCTGGAGGGATTTACGGCCGAAGTTTCTGAACTTCAACATTTCCGGCTCGTCTCTGCGCACGAGGTCACCAATATTTTTGATGTTAGCCGCTTTCAGACAGTTGTGCGCGCGAACGGAAAGATCGAGTTCATCGACTGGCTGGGACAGAAGCTCACGAATGCGCTGCACTTCGGCATCGACTTCTTTCTCTTCGACCGTAGGCTGGGAAGGCTCATCAATTTTGAGAAACAGCGCAACGTGATCTCTGAGGATAACAGCCGCCTGATGGAGGGCTTCCTCAGGGGAAACCGAGCCGTCGGTGGTTATCTCGAGAATAAGCCGCTCGTAGTCGATCTTCTGCCCGACACGCGTCTGGTTTATCGTATATTTTACGTTCTTGATCGGCGTGAAGATGGAGTCGATAGCAATCACACCGATCGGGTCATCGGGTTGTTTGTTTTCGCTCGCCGCCACGTAACCCCGTCCACGCCCCATACGCAGTTCGATAGACAACTCGGCTCCTTCGGATAAATCCGCAATGTGATACTCTGGATTTAGAACCTCATAGTCGTTCGTCGCATCTCCGATATCTTTGGCCGTCCATTCGCCCGGTCCCTTCAGAACGAGGTGGATGTTGGTATCAACCGAATCTTCGGGCTTGAAGCGAACCCCCTTCAGGTTGAGTATGATGTCAGCCACGTCCTCGATAACGCCTGGGATCGTGGAGAATTCGTGTTGGACACCGTCGATTTTTAATGCGGTGATAGACACTCCCTCCAGAGAAGAGAGCAACACTCTGCGAAGCGTGTTGCCGATAGTGACACCATACCCTCGCTCCAGGGGTTGGATAACAAATACGCCGCGGGTGTCGGTGATCTGTTCCGGCTGAACGCCGTCTGGCATTTGGATCGTAAATGTACTCATTTCAGTACTGTATTCTTTAATTTTTCAAAGACCCAACAACATTATACGGGGTGAAGAGCCTGCGCATACACACAGATATCCTTGATATTCAAAGATTACTTCGAGTAGAGCTCGACGATGAGTTGTTCGCGAATGCTTTCGGGTATATCTTCGCGATTGGGATAGTCGAGGAATTTGCCGCGCATTTCTTTGCGATCTACTTCTAACCAAGGAAAAGACCGTCTGTTGGTTTTGACGGCTTCTCTTATGGAGACGCAGCTCCTGCTACGCGGCCGAATGGCAATAACGTCTCCAGAGCGTAGTTGATAAGACGGTATATTAACAACGCGCTCGTTTACCAGAATATGGTTATGCGTGACGAACTGCCGCGCTTGCCGGCGAGTCATGGCAAACCCGAGGCGAAACACCGTGTTGTCGAGCCGTGATTCGAGGAAGCGAAGCAAGTTCTCACCGGTTACCCCCTTCTTACGGGCGGCTTTATCGAAGAGATTACGGAATTGACGCTCGAGCAAACCATAGGTATGTTTCGCTTTCTGCTTCTCTTTCAACTGAATGGCGTATTCGCTTTCCTTTCCGCGTCTCGAACGCCCATGCTGGCCGGGAGCATACGGTTTCCGCTCCAGCGATTTACTCGGTCCGAACAGCGGCTCTTTGAACCGCCTTGCTATTTTCTGTTTAGGGCCTCTGTATCGGGCCATGATTGTGCACCTCTCGTTTGCTTTATAGCACTGTACAAACGTACGAGCGTCGTCGACGAGCTCGTAGCCGGAGCTTATACCGAAGTAAAAACGCACCCGTTGGGTCAAACGCGTCTACGTTTCGGAGGCCGGCAGCCATTATGTGGAATAGGGGTAACGTCTCGAATCGTAGCTATTTCGAGTCCGGACGTCGACAAGGCGCGGATGGCGGATTCACGCCCCGAGCCAGGCCCCTTGACAAATACTTCGACGCGGCGTAAACCCAGGTCGTATGCTTCTTTAGCAGCGGAAGAAGAAGCAACCTGAGCGGCATAGGGGGTATTCTTGCGACTCCCTTTGAAGCCCATCTTCCCTGAACTGGCCCATGAAATCACATTTCCATACTGATCGGTCAGCGTGATCTGGACGTTGTTGAAGGTCGCTTTGATGTGGGCCTGCCCATTCGATTCGACAACTACCTTTTTCTTGCGAGCCGCACGGGCTCCTTTCTGCTTTTTAGCCATTTTTCGATTCCATTACCGAAGGCAAATAAAAGAACGACTACTTACGTGGGGCCTTTTTCTTACCGGCCACGGTTTTCTTCCGCCCCTTGCGGGTACGTGCATTCGTTTTGGTACGTTGCCCTCTTACCGGGAGCCCCCGCCGATGACGCAATCCACGATTACAACCGATGTCCATCAGTCGTTTTATGTTCAACTGCCGCTCCGTCCGAAGCTGCCCTTCTACGAGGTACTCGTCTTCGATGATCCGCCTGAGCTGACGGGTTTGCTCATCGGTCCATTTGCCAGGATGAAGGTTGTAATCGATCTCTGCGCGGTCGAGGATCTCCCTGGCCAGAGAGCGGCCTATGCCGAAGATCGCTGTAAGCGCAATCTCACCTCGTTTGTTGTTCGGAACGTCAACTCCTGCAATTCGTGGCATAATTCTAATCCAATAAACAAGCAGGCCCAGGCATCAGCCCTGGCGTTGTTTATGCTTAGGGTTTTTCTTGTTGATGATATAAATACGCCCTTTGCGACGAACGATTTTGTCGTCAGCGCTTCTCTTCTTTACACTTGCCTGTACTTTCATAACAATAATATGCTGCCTTAAGTCAAGGTTTTAGCTACGTTTAGCATTAGCTTAGCATGAACGTGCAAACTACTCAAAAGTTCTACCTTTCATGGTCTACCGGACTTATTTGTACCGGTATACAATCCGTCCTTTGGACAAATCGTAAGGAGATAACTCGATCTTTACACGATCGCCCGGAAGGATCTTAATAAAATGCATCCGCATTTTGCCCGACAACAGGCCGAGGATCTCGTGTCCGTTTTCCAGGCGAACTCGAAATTGGGCGTTGGGTAGAGCTTCGATAACTTCTCCGTCTTGTTCTATGGCTTTCTGTTTAGCCATCCGTTAACTCCAGGTTGTAAGGTGCATCTATAACTTCTTCGATATAGGAAAAAGTACTGAGCATTTCAGCTTCTCCCTTGCGCACGACTACGGTATGCTCGTAATGAGCAGACGGCTTTGCATCCAGCGTAACTATGGTCCACCGGTCTTCGGCCGTAAAGACCTCGTGTGTGCCCATGTTTATCATCGGCTCGATACATATGCTCATACCGTCTTTTAGTTTACGCCCCGTTCCTTTTCTGCCGAAATTTGGTATTTGGGGCGCCTCGTGCAAACTCTTTCCGATACCATGCCCCACCAGATCCCGTACTACACCGTAGCCGTGGCCTTCGCAGTGGGCCTGTATGGTATGTGAAATATCGCCGACTCTGAACCCGACACGAGCCTTCTCGATTCCTTTATGGAGGGATTCATACGTCACGCGACAAAGTTGTATGGATTCGGGGGACAGTTCACCGACACCGAATGTGTATGCACTATCTCCGTAAAAACCATTCAGGAATACGCCGCAATCGATCGAGATGAGATCTCCCGATTTCAGGGTATAGTCTCCAGGTATGCCGTGTACGACCTGCTCATTAACGGATATACACAAGGTAGCCGGAAAGATTTCCCTCCCTACCCGGTGCCCTTTAAAGGCGGGCTTAGCGCCGTGCCCCTCGATAAAGGACTCTCCGATTCGGTCGAGCTCAGCGGTAGATACACCTTCGCGTATATGGCCAGCCACTTCGGCAAGAGTTCGGCTCACAAGGTTGGCACTCTCTCGCAAGTGTTGTACTTCCTGAAGATTTTTCAGATGTATCATCTATTCGGTAAAAATTGCGGTGTGAACCTGTTCGAACTTCTTAGACTCGCCTCCCTTTCACACGTCCTGTCTTCATAAACCCGTCATAGTGACGCATGAGAAGATGGCTTTCGATCTGCTGAAGGGTATCCAGGGTTACCTGTACCAGAATGAGCAGACTTGTGCCTCCGTAAAACAAGGCGAAATCGGTAATGACGCCGGCTTGCATCGCAAAAGCAGGGAGGATCGCAACGATACCCAGGAAAATCGAGCCGGGCAGGGTAATCCGGGTTAAGATATTGTCGATGAACTCGCTGGTCTGTTTCCCAGGGCGAATACCGGGAATGAATCCTCCCTGCCGCTTCATCGTATCGGCCATCTCTTTAGGGTTGACGGCGATGGCGGTGTAAAAATAGGTAAAAAACACACAGATTAGGAAAAAGACGGCTGAATACCCCCATCCCGAGATATCCGAAAACCACGCTCCGAACGTTTGCATGGCGTCACTATTCGGAAAAAACTGGGCGATCGTCGCGGGAACGAACATGATCGATTGCGCAAAGATGATAGGCATCACCCCGGCTGCGTTGACTCGAATGGGCAGATACTGCGTCGTACCTCCATACACTTTACGACCTACAACACGTTTCGCGTATTGCACTGGTATCCGGCGCGTTCCCTGGGAGACCAGAATCACGAAGGCGATCACCAGCCCGAGAATGCCCAGCTCCAGAAGGAAAATGAAGAGGTTGGCTGCGTTGTTGAACTCGTTGAAGAGGGCGCGAGGCAAAAAGGCGATGATACCGATCATGATGATCAGCGATATCCCGTTCCCGATTCCGCTCTCTGTAATCCTTTCACCGAGCCACATGACGAACACCGTTCCGGCAGTCAGCACGATTACGGTAGTGATCATGAAAAAGGTGGAATTGATCACGATAGCTTCACCGGTGGCGCCTGCCAGCAGGTTTATCGCATAACCGACAGATTGAATGGCGGTAATCAATACAGTGCCATACCGCGTCAACTGTGTAATTTTTCGACGGCCTTCCTCGCCTTCACGCTGCAATTTCTGGAAATAAGGGTGGACGGCGCCCAGAAGCTGAATGATAATGGACGCGGTGATGTAGGGCATGATCCCCAACGCGAATATGCCTGCCTGGCTAAACGCACCACCGACGAACAGGTCCAGCAATCCGAACAAGTTGTTGTTGTTGGTACTGCTTACGTTAGCCAGAATGCTGGCATCGACACCAGGCAACGTCACCTGAGCGCCAATGCGATAAACTACGAGCAGGAGAATCGTGTAGAGAATCCTCTGACGGAGTTCTTCTACCTTCCATATGTTGCGGATACTCTCGGCAAAGCCAGCCATAATTTATTCTTTCTATGGGTCTCTAAAAAACAAGCCCAACGTGATAATCAGTCGATTATTACAGCCTCACCACCAGCCGCTTCGATCTTGCTCTTTGCAGAAGCACTGAATGCGTGGGCGGTAATCGTCAGGGACGCACTGAGTTCTCCGTCGCCGAGAATTTTGATCAGCTCGGATTTACGGGCAATGCCAGCCTGAGCGAACACTTCGGGTGTGATTGGCTCAGCCGGGTCGATTCGACCTTCACTTATCAAACGGTTCAAGCGCGATAGATTGATACCTCGATATTCGGTCCGAAATCGATTTTTGAATCCGTACTTGGGGATACGTCTCTGCAGAGGCATCTGACCGCCTTCGAACCACACCGGGATGCGCGCCCCCGATCTACTTTTCTGGCCTTTATTTCCTTTTGTCGAGCTGTGCCCGCCGTACCCGGAACCGACGCCGCGACCTAACCGCTTGCGCGACTTCGTCGATCCTTTAGCCGGCTTTAGATTGCTAAGATCCATAATCAACGTGTATGTTCTTCGATTGTCACCAAATGGTGAACCACATTTAACATGCCGCGGAGTTGCGGGGTGTCTTCGTGTATGACCGTCTGGTGCATACGACGTAACCCGAGCGCCTCCATGGTCAGCTTCTGCTTTTTGCTCTTTCGGATCACACTCCGAGTTTGCTTGATCTTCAGTTGTGCCATGATACAATCTCCAATGTTACTCGCCGGCTCCGGCATTGGGTGCAGCGAACGAACTTATCCCTCGAACACCTTCTTCAGAGGAATCCCTCTACGCTGTGCCACTTCCAACGGATCCTGCAACGAAGCCAGGGCGTCCATGGTGGCTTTCACCTGATTGTGCGGATTGCTCGATCCCAACGACTTCGAGAGAATGTCGGAGATGCCGGCACACTCCAGGACGGCACGTACACCCCCACCGGCTATCACACCGGTCCCGTGCGAAGCGGGTTTCAGCAGTACACGGCCGGCGTCTTTGCGCCCTATCACCGTATGAGGGATTGTCCCCCCACGAAGCGGCACTGAGATCACCTGTTTTTTGGCGTTTTCGGTTCCCTTCGCGATAGCACTTGCCACTTCGTTGGCTTTGCCCAATCCAGTCCCGACAATGCCATTTCCATCTCCAACCACAACAACCGCGTTGAAGGAAAACCGGCGACCGCCTTTTACGACCTTTGCGACACGCTTCACAGACACGAGGCGTTCGATCCACTCTTTCTGAGGAGCACTGGGCCGCTCTCTTGATTTACGATTTCTAGATTTTGCCATAGTTTAAAACGGTTTAGCGGAGGCAGCCTCCCGCACCAGTAAATTAAAACTTGAGCCCCCCTTCGCGAGCACCTTCCGCCAGGGATCGAACTCGGCCGTGATATCGATACCCGTTCCGGTCGAATACCGCCTCCTCGATGCCCGCTTCTTTCGCTCGCTCAGCGAGCAATTTGCCAACCTCTCGGCTCTTTTCGATCAACCCCTCTCCGGAGACGCCAGCATCCTGCGTAGAAGCAGCAGCCACTGTGTGCCCCGCTTTATCATCGATCAACTGCGCATAAACGTGTTTCAACGATCTAAAAACCGTGAGCCGGGGCCGCTCCGGCGTCCCGTGTATCTTCTTCCTGATCCGACGCTTGATGCGAAGGCGACTTAATTGTTGACTATTCTTTGCCATGGCTTGTTTTCGTTGACTGAAAGATTTCTGACCCTTCAGCGATTCATGGTCCATGTATCAGTGTACGCCCTTACCGGCCGGCTGTTTTACCTGCTTTGCGTCGCACGTATTCGTTTACGTAGCGCACGCCTTTGCCTTTGTAGGGCTCCGGCGGCCGCAATTTCCTGATCTTGGCCGCAACCTGACCGACCATTTGTTTGTCGATCCCTTCGATGATCAGAATAGGATTCTTCCCACGTTTTGTGTCTACGGCGATGTTGATACCCGGAGGCGGCAGGAAGTAAATGGGATGAGAAAATCCCAGCCCGAGTTCTAATACGCCGTTCGTTACAGAAGCTCTATAACCGACTCCAATCACTTCAAGTTCGATACGAAACCCCTCGGTAACACCCATCATCATATTATTGATGAGCGCTCGGTACAAACCGTGCATCGCACGATGGCGCTTCTGATCCGATGGACGTTTGACAACGACCTGCGCATCTTCCTGGGCCACTTCGATGTCAGGATCGACCTGCAGAGATAATTCGCCTTTTGGCCCTTTTACGGTTACCAGATTGTTAGGCGCGATATTTACGCTAACATCACCGCCCACCGAAATAGGTAACTTGCCAACACGAGACATATCAGACCTCGATTAATTCTATAAAAAATTCGATTCAGTGTCCTATACACAGGGTATGCACGCTCTCACGCGGGCCCTTCCTGAAGACCCAATCAGTATACGTGCGCCAGCACTTCACCGCCTACGTTGATCAGGCGGGCCTCCTTGTCCGTCATGACTCCGCGGGAGGTCGATAGTATTGCGATACCAAGGCCATTCTTTACACGGGGCAGAGCTTCGGCGCCCACATATTTTCGCAGGCCGGGCCTGGAGATACGCGTGATCTCATGAATAGCCGGCACACCCTTCTGATCGTATTTCAGATATAACCTCAATAATCCTTGCTTCCCATCATCAATGTCGAGGTATCGGCGTACATATCCCTTCTCCACCAGAATCTGGGTCATGGCGCGCTTTAGCTTAGAAGCGGGGATATCAACATGGCGATGCCGTGCCGTTTGTGCATTCCGAATACGAGTCAGATAGTCTGCTACCGTGTCAGTAATTCCACTCATATGTGCTTTTCATTTTACATACACGCAGATGCATTACAAGATGCCCTGCAGCGCATTACCAGCTAGCTTTACGTACACCGGGAATCTTCCCGGCCAGCGCCATTTCACGAAAAACGATGCGCGAAATGCCAAATTTCCGGAGATAACCCCGAGACCGCCCTGTGATGGAGCACCGATTGTTGAGGCGCACCGGACTCCCATCCCGGGGTAACTTCTGAAGAGCTTCAAAATCGCCCTCTGCTTTGAGTTTTCTGCGTCGCTCGGCATACCGCTCTACCATTTTCCGGCGTTTGCGCTCGCGAGCGATCCAACTTTTCTTTGCCATGCTGTGTGTTGATCTTTACTGTGTATTGATTACGCGGCTGCTTTTTCTCTCCGTACGAACGGCATGCCCATGGCTTTCAACAATGCCAGAGCTTCTTCGTCGGTCTTAGCCGACGTCACGAAAGTGATGTCCATGCCGCTGATGGTATCGATCTTGTCGACATTGATTTCAGGGAATATGATCTGTTCTTTTATGCCCAGCGTATAATTGCCCCGTCCGTCAAAGCTTTTATCCGGGATGCCGCGGAAGTCTCGCACACGAGGAAGCGCCAGCGTTACGAGGCGATCCATAAACTCGTACATGCGATCACCTCTCAGGGTAACGTGGACGCCGATGGGCATGCCCTCTCGCAGCTTAAAGTTGGATACACTTTTTCTGGCTTTCGAAATGGCAGGTTGCTGCCCCGTTATGACACGAAGCTCCTGCAAGGCATCATCCAACAACTTCTTGTTTTGCGCGGCACCGCCGACGCCCTTGTTTACGCTTATTTTAAGAAGCTTCGGCACCTCCATAATATTGCGGTACCCGAATTGCTTCGTCAATTCCGGTACAACTTCAGCGCGGTACTTTTCTTTTAGGCGTGCAGTATATGCCATTGCTCGTATACTGTAAGAATCTAACAATTAAATGATGGCCGATCGAAGAGCGGGATCCGGTATTAACGATCCAGTTCCTCCTCGGTCGTTTTGGCGTAACGTATCCAGTGACCCTTCCCGGTCTCGGTATCTTGTATCCACTTCCGCCCGACGCGCGTTCGATTGCCGCTTGCATCAACAGGCATTACGTTCGAGACGTGAATGGGCATTTCTCTGGGGATGCGCCCCCCTTGCGGATACGTTTGATTCGGCTTGGTATGACGAATGCGGAGATTGACCCCTTCAACGATGACGCGCTCTTTGCCCGGATACACACGCAACACTTTACCGACATACCCCTTGGGTCTATCCGATCCTAAAGATTCTGTAGCAGTGATCGCTTTGGTCAGCATCACCATATCGCCTTTCTTCACATGAAGTTTTCGCTGCTTATTTTTTGTACGAGGCATGATCTCAACCTTCTACTATTTCCTAATCGATATATGTGGGTCGCCTGCAGTCAGGATATCGGCTGTATTGTGCCGGCCGGCATACGCCAGAAAGAGGATCTACAACACTTCGGGAGCCAATGACACAATGCGCATAAACTGCTTCTCACGAAGCTCGCGAGCGACAGGGCCAAAAATACGCGTCCCCCTGGGTTCGTCCTGATTATTCAACAACACGGCTGCATTTTCGTCAAATCGTATGTACGAACCGTCCTTACGGCGATACTCCTTCTTGGTGCGGACAACCACCGCTGGGCTTACCTCGCCCTTCTTGACGTTGCCACCCGGTATGGCGGACTTCACCGTAACGATGATCTTGTCCCCCACGCGGGCATATCTGCGACCGCTGCCGCCGAGGACTCTAATGCACAAGACCTCTTTGGCACCGCTATTGTCGGCCACAGCGAGTCTAGATTCCTGCTGAATCATGGCTTCTTCTCTTGCTATCGAAATTCCTGAATGAGTAAGCACAGCTTCACGACTCGACGTCATGAACAGGTACTATTTGGCGCGTTCTAGCACAGCTATGACACGCCAGCGTTTGTTTTTACTTAACGGCCGAGTTTCCATGATGCGAACGATATCTCCTTCGTTCGCGTCATTGGTTTCGTCGTGGGCCATCAGCTTGGTCGTCTTTTTGATAAACTTGCCGTAGATGGGGTGCTTAATCTGGCGTTGAATAGCAACCGTCACGGTTTTGTCCATCTTATTGCTGACAACCTGGCCGATACGCTCTTTCCTTCTGTTTCTTACGGGTGTTTCCATACCTGTCACGAAGCTGGGTGAGCCGTTACCCCACCAACAACCTTTATTGAATGTTTGATGCCCGGATAACTGGCCTTGTCACGCCTGCTCCGAGGTCGTTTCTGTTTTTTCCTTTAACAGGGTTTTGAGACGAGCGATCAGCCGGCGTGTATGTTTGATCTGCATCGGATTTTGCAACGATGCGATCGCATGCTGAAACTCGAGGTTCCGCAGGCTTTCTTCTTCGTCATTAATGCGCTGAATGATCTCTTCTTCCCTCAGCTCTCTGATTTCTTTTGCTTTCATTTCCGTTCAAACTTTCGGTGCACCTGCTCAACTGTCGCCAGACACGTAATCCGGTCGAACGACAAACTTTGTCTTGATCGGCAATTTCTGCTGGGCCAGGCGCAACGCTTCTTTAGCGAGTTCGGGGGAGACGCTGCCGCCTATTTCGAAAAGGATCCGCCCGGGTTTGACCACGGCTACCCAGAATTCAGGAGAGCCTTTTCCTTTACCCATACGTGTTTCGGCGGGTTTTTTGGTAATGGGCTTGTCGGGAAAGATGCGAATCCATACACGACCCACCCTTTTCATGCGACGCGTCATCGCTATACGGGCAGCCTCAATCTGCCGGCTCGTTATGCGACCGGGCTCGAGCGCCTTGATACCAAAGTCCCCAAAATTGATCCGGGTACCGCGCGTGGCGTTTCCTTTGATACGCCCCTTTTGTACCCGGCGGTACTTCGTACGCTTCGGCATTAACATGGTGACACCCTCTCTTTTCCTGATTCAGTTAAATTCAACGTTGATCAACTTTCGCCGCCGCCCGACCCTTTGCCGCCTCTATTGCGGACATTTCTACGTTTACGCCGCCGCCGTTCTGGAGGCGCCTGTTGTTGCGTTTGCTGCTGGCGCTGGGCCTGCACGTTTGGACTCAAATCCGGTTTACCTATAATTTCCCCCCGGAATATCCATACCTTGACCCCCAGAATGCCATATATGGTGTACGCTCTCGCCTCTGCGTAATCGATATCGGCACGTACGGTATGAAGGGGGACCCGCCCCTCCAGGTATTGCTCGGTACGGCCCATTTCAGCCCCACCGAGGCGGCCGCCTACCTTGATACGGATGCCCTCGGCTCCCATACGCATCGCCGCAGTAATCGACTGCTTCATGGCACGACGAAAAGAAACGCGCCCCTCGAGCTGTTGGGCTATATTCTGGGCAACCAGGCTGGCATCCAGCTCCGGCCGTTTGATTTCGTTTATGTTGATCTGAATATCTTTGCTCGTCAGCTTCTTCAACTCCTCGCGAAGTTTTTCCACCTCGGCTCCCCCGCGCCCGATCACTACCCCGGGCCGGCTGGTGTGCAACGTCAGGATGACGCGCTTGGGAGTCCGTTCTATCACGACACGGCTCAACCCGGCCCGCTTGAGACGAGCCGCGAGATACTTTCTGATCTCTTCGTCTTCGACGAGCTTTTCGGAAAAATCTTTCTCTGCATACCAGTTGGAATCCCATCCTCTGATGATGCCGAGCCTAAAACCTACAGGATGCGTTTTCTGACCCAATGTAAAAACCTTTTCGTTCTATGTACGCGATTCAGTAATACGAGTTTGTACCCGTTAATCCTCCTCTTCGACCAGGTCCTCTTCGTAATCGACCGGAGTGCCTACGACGACCGTCAGGTGGCTGGTCCTCTTGAGGATGGGCTGTGCCCGCCCGCGAGGCGCCGGCCGAAACCGCTTGAACTGCGGGCCTTCATCCACCCGAATTTCGTAAACCACAAGCTCATCTTCGTCAAACCGTTCCTCCTGGTACTTGTCCATCAAGTTGTGGACGGCGGACAATATGGTGCGACGCACTATATCCGTAACCTTCTGAGGAAGAAAGTTGAGCGCATTAATGGCGTCCGGTACGCGCTGCCCCCGTATCACGTTGACGACAGGGCGCATCTTTCGCGGAGAACTCCGGATATACTTACGAACTGCTTTCGCTCTCATGGCTGTTTCATTCTTAATAGGGGCGCCCAAAGCGGCATGGCTTGATCCACCCGGATGTTATCGTTTGCCTCGCTTGTCTTTCTTATCACCCGCGTGACCACGGAAACTCCGTGTCGGCGCAAACTCACCCAGGCGATGACCTACCATATTTTCCGTAATATATACGGGGATGAATTGTTTGCCGTTGTGTACCGCAAACGTATGTCCTACAAAATCCGGAGTGATCATCGAAGCGCGGCTCCATGTCTTGATGACCTTCTTCTTGCCGCCCTCGTTAAGCTGATCGACTTTCTTCTGTAGCTTGAAATGGACAAACGGTCCTTTCTTCAGTGATCTCGCCATTACCGTATTACTCTTTGTTCAATGTAGCAGGGGAAGACCTTCCGTCTCCTACTTCTTACCCCTTCTGCGAAGGATGTATTTGTTCGACATTTTTCTTTTACGCCGCGTTTTGAACCCCTTTGCCGGCACGCTATTCGGGGATCGCGGATGCCCCCCTGAAGCTTTTCCTTCGCCACCTCCCATCGGGTGGTCGACAGGGTTCATCGCAACACCGCGCGTTTTGGGGCGAACCCCTAACCAGCGCTTTTTACCGGCCTTGCCGTGATCGATATTGGAGTGCTCCGGATTGCTCGTCGTGCCAATGGTCGCCATGCATCGGGAAGGCACCATACGGGTTTCTCCTGAGGGCAGCCGCAGCGTCGCATATTTTCCTTCCCGAGCGGTCAACTGAGCGAACGTGCCTGCCGATCGGGCCATTTGCGCCCCTTTACCGGGCTTCATCTCTATGGCATGCACGAATGTACCCACCGGAATTCTCGATAGCGGAAGACAGTTGCCGGGCTCCGGAACAGCATCGGGCCCATTCATCAACGTGGCGCCGACTTCTACTTTGTCAGGCGCAATGATGTACCGCTTTTCGCCGTCAGCGTACACGAGCAACGCAATACGCGCCGACCGATTGGGATCGTATTCGATAGCAGCCACGCGAGCGGGTATACCGACCTTATCGCGCTTGAAGTCAATGACCCGGTAGCGGCGCTTGTGCCCGCCGCCCTGGTGACGGACCATGATACGGCCCGTATTGTTACGCCCCCCTTTCTTCCTGACAGGCTCCAGCAGGCTCTTCTCGGGCTTCGACTTACTCAGCTCCTCAAAGCCGGCCATTGACCGATGCCGCTGTCCGGGCGTTACTGGTTTCAGTTTTCTAGTTGCCATGTCACCCCAATGTCACGTCTTTATACATTTTCGAAGAAATCGATCTCCTCGCTGTCCGGCATCAAGGTTACGATCGCTCGCTTGTAAGAGGCCTTTCGCCCTTCTACCACACCACGCCGGCTGAATTGACGGCGCCTTTTACCACGGACGATCATCGTACGTACTTCCTTGACCTTCACGCCTGGATATCGCTTTTCTATTTCTTTCCGAATCTCGACTTTGTTGGCTCGCTTATCGACGACAAAGGCATAGTGCCCATCTTCCATCAGGGCAGACATCTTTTCCGTGACAAAGGGCCGTATCAGAATATTCTTTATCATGTTTTGCTACCGTTTCAAGACTGGTCTGCGTCCGAACCCAGAGCCTCAGCCGGCGCCGCCTCTCCTTTTTTACGAACGCCGGATCCCAGCAAATCTTGCAAGGAGGAAACAGCGCCCTCCTGAAAAACGACCGTTTGTGCGTTCAGCACGTCGAAGGTGGTCACCTGCCGCGCTTCTACCACATGAAAGCGGGGAATATTACGCCCCGACCTGTACGCGTTGGCGTCATACCCGGCCGTCAACAGGAGCACTTTGGAGTCCCCCAGATCGAGAGCCTCGAGTAAATCCAGCAAAAACTGCGTGTCAGGTTGATCCATACTGAAATCTTCTACAATCCGTATGGCGTTATCCTTTGCTTTGTACGAAAGCGCAGAGCGTCGGGCTACCTGGCTAGTCTTCCGATTAACCTTAATACCGTACTTGCGCGGTCGCGGGCCGAAGATGGTCCCCCCGCTTCGACGAAGGGGCGACTTTATATCGCCTGCGCGAGCATTCCCGGTTCCTTTCTGACGGTACAGTTTTCGCCGACTGCCGGCTACTTCGGAACGCTCCTTGGCTTTATGCGTGCCCTGGCGCCCGTTTGACTGAATCCGGCGTACGTCCAACCATATCGTATGGTCATTCGGCTCCATATCAAAAACGGCGTCGTCCAACTCGACCGATCGGCCCGTCTCCGTACCATCTTTATGATAGACCTTTACTTTCATTGATCTACGCTCACTCTTTACGTTATATCGTACAGGCTCCTGATGCATTCATGCTCCCGGGAGCTTACCTCATGCTTTTGATCTTACCTTTTGTGGAGCTCCAGAAAGCCGTTCTTAGGCCCAGGGACAGCGCCTTTGACCAACAACACATTGTGTTCGGGATATATACGTATCACTTCCAGGTTCTTCACCTTCACCCGCTCGTGGCCCATGTGGCCCCCCATACGCAATCCCTTGAAGACGCGGGACGGATAGGACGACTGGCCGATCGACCCGGGAGCTCGCTGGCGATTATGCTGGCCATGCGTCTGCATCCCAACACCCCCGAACCCGTGGCGCTTCACGACGCCCTGGAACCCTTTCCCTTTCGAGGTACCGACTACATCGAGGCGGTCCCCCTCTTCGAAAATCTCTTCGACCCGCTTTTCATCACCTAAACTGAGTTCATCGTACTCAAATTCGCGAAATTCGACTAGTTTACGCTTCGGGGACGTGTTGGCCTTCTCGAAGTGGCCGACCATAGCCCTGGAAGTCCGCTTCTCTTTTTTCTCCCCGTAAGCGAGTTGCACGGCATCGTACCCGTCTTTTCCGTCGACGGTCTTTACCTGGGTGACCACATTCGGCGCCGCTTCAATAACCGTGCAGGGAATACTGTTTCCAGCATCGTCGAAGATGCTGGTCATCCCTATCTTTCTCCCTATCAAACCGCTGCCCATGACTGATGTACTCGTTTAAGTTTTGCGCTGAACAAAAAGGGTAACGCGCTCAGATGGTTACAATCCCTGCAACTTTCTGCAGAGTCAATATGATATCTCCTTCAAAATCGATCCCGAGAAGGAGTGAAAATAGCGCGCTGTCCGAGCTGCGCAGTTCTACATTGCTCTCGTCGATGATGGAATAGGAAAAGCTGATCTCTATCTCACCGATCGTATCCACCACCAGCGTAAGATCCAGTCTATCGTCTGCGTCTCTCACTTCGTAGGTACCTTGAAGGTTAAGGTCGTCCGTATCGGGATCCGTGTACTGTAAGAGGAGCGTGAAGGTGTTGTCCTCATTCAATGCCAGGCTCAAGATCCCCAGTGAGGCAAAAACGCTTGTTTGGTCCCTCTCCCCCCCCTGATCGGCGGCCGAGGTTACGGTCCAATCTCCGACCAACAGCTCTGCGTCAGGAGATAACTCGTCGTCGCTATCGTCGTTCGAGTCGCATCCCAGGAGTACCAGAGAAGCCATCAAACACAAAAAAAAGCTACATGTATATATGGAAGCACGCATGCGTTCAATTCGAATTATTTAGTGATGTTACGCGAACTGTGCACAGCAGCCTGGTTTACACGGCTTTGCAACCGTGCAAAGCCGCTCTGGCAGCACGTATGCGCATCCGGCGCATAACATCTGTTATTTAGTTCTGATCACACTTTGATTTCCACGTCAACCCCACTGGGAAGCTCGAGCTTCATCAGTGCATCGACGGTCTTACTACTCGTTGAGAGAATATCAATGAGCCTCTTATGGCTGCGAGTTTCGAACTGCTCCCGGCTCTTCTTGTCGACGTGAGGGCTTCGCAGGACAGTGTATACTGATTTGCGCGTGGGGAGCGGGATAGGCCCGCTCACGACGGCGCCCGTCGCCTTCACGGTTCGAATGATTTTTTCAGCGCTTTTGTCAATCAAACTGTGGTCGAACGACTTCAGCTTGATGCGAATCTTCTGATTGGCCATATTTCAACTCAAATAAAGAGGGGCGCCCCGTTCGGGAACACCCCTGACTCGTCTATGCTAGTCCAGTATCTTCG
>CAZGHT010000001.1:180087-207406 GCA_964525535.1 uncultured Rhodothermaceae bacterium | reverse complement strand
ATAGGTAAAAACCGGCTGCAAGGCAGTCATTCAAAGCCGGCAAAACAGGGTGCTGAGCACAACCTGCGTAACATCACTTAATGATAAAACCCGGCTGAAATCCCCGGCTGGCCGCCGCTAAATGTCTAGACGCCCTAAGATATACATCTAATATGACTCATAAAAATTTCATAAGCATCGGCATGTTATTTTACCTCCTGTTGGGTTTGCTGTGTGCCGAGGTGATGGCCCAGACGCGAACCGGTTCAGAGACGAACCGGGCTCAGGACACCCTCTCGACAGAGCGGGAGGTCCTGCTGATCGAACTGTTGGACGAAAGTTTTCATTCTCTGGCAGAAGAAGATCGCCGGAGTCGCCGCATAGGGGGGTATGTGATGTTGGGGCTGGGCATCGGATCAGGCGTCGGTGGAGGAGCGACGCTCCTGTTTGGTGAGGGCGACGATGCGCAGATTGTCGGGCTTGCGCTCCTGGGAGGTGGGGCCTTGTTGAGCGGCCTGAGTCTGCTTCCCTTAAAGCTGAAAAGTGAAACAGAACGCATCTATACAGAATTTGGCCGGATACCGGCAGATACGCCAGACCAGATTCATCAGAAATATGTCTACTGGAACCGTCGTTTCGAAGAACTGGCCCAGAAAAGGCGAAAAGAACGTATCACAGGCGGTATTTCTTCTATCGTCATAGGCGGGGTAACCGGTGTCGTCGTGGCAAATAGCTCGGACGCAAATACACAACAAGCCCTCATCTGGTCAACCCTGGGTCCCGTAATCGGGGGTGTTGTGAACCTGTTGACTAAATCGGACGAGGAAAGGCGTTATGAAACCTATCTTCGGGTCAAGGGGGACATAACCGGGCATACTTCAAAAACGAAGATCCTCTTCGGGTACGCGCCCATTCCGGGAGGCGGTATGCACAGTGTGGTGCAGGTTCGGTTTTAATCCACACAGGCAGATATATCTCGCCGCAAGACGGGGTCGTTCCCTTAATCGTACTTCCTTCTATACTTCTGAAGAGTATAATGCCCCCTCACTTCTACACGACGTTCTCTGTAGTCGTTCTTTTGATGATGCGCAACCTATCAGGTTCTAAAGGAGCCCTCGTCTGGATCAATGTGTTCAACTCAGTTTGAGCCAGTTTGTAGGCGGGATACTGTAATACGGCTTTTCTAGGAAATTTCTGTAATTCGAGATCGAACCATCCGCTCTCTCCTTTGCATTGCACGATGTAATGGGTCGATCTACGATGCGCAGTCTGGTCTCTTCGTGTCTCAATCAGGTTTTGCAATTTGTGGGAGTATTGGGTAAGAAATCCAGTATAAACAAAGGTTAACGCCACTACTGGATTGCCGTACATGACGGCGAATAATATTCCAGCGATTTGAAGGAAAGATCCTACTATAATTCGAATTCTCATAAATTGAGCGATTACGATACTCACAATCGCAATTGTTAAAGATAAAGCGACAGGCAAACGCGTCAATTGGCACCTGTTTTATCAAAGGAGGCAATCAACCCGTTCAGCGTTTAACTTTTACCATATTTTATGCCAATTATCTACAGATGTTACACGCCGGATGCACAAAGGTCCTGCCAGAGCGGCTTCAAAATGATGCGTTGCAGTCTGTTTCAGCCATTTCAAGTCGTTGTGGCTCAGCAAAGGCGCATCGATGCATAACACCAGACAGCAAAGAAAAATAGTCTGGAAGCGTTTGCAGTGATCTGAAGTAACCGGAAACTTTGATCTGCTACATCAGGGGAGAGGATTGATATCAACTCTTTACAGGGAAGTAAACACTGGTCTTGAGGTCCTCTGCAGGTACCTCCTTCGGGTTGTTCCAATACTTTTCGAAGGGGGTGCCCGATTGTTTTATCTTCCTGGCTCGCAGATACATCATACCCATGCCCCACGCATTTCCTATGAAGTCGTAAGCGCCATCATGCTTGATTTCGAGGGCTTTGCTCGACGCAACCTCGCCACGTACATATTCCGAAGAAAGGGGCACATCCCCGAGTCCTTCATCTGAAATAGCAGCCACATAGGTCATCTGCTGTTTTTTCATATTCATCTTGGGGTACAGAGCGACCCAGTGTTCTGGAACGATGTCGTGTTTGTGAACGAAGTACTCCGTGAGGGTATCAAAATCCTTTTGCATCAGATCGCCTATACCATCGAAAGAGACGGTTCGCTTGATACCGACATATGAGAATCCTTTAAGGTCGACAAGGCCTTGATTCGTTGTCGTAGCATTGATGCTGCCCTCTTCGGCCATCCCCTTGAGCATGCGCAGGCCCCGGTCGTAATCCATACCGATCCAGGCTTTCATCGTTGGAACCATGAAGAACAGGAAGAAAGGCATCTTCGAATCCATGGTCCAGGTAACCTGGGTCTCACCGTTATTTTCCTGGAGATGGAATGCTGTTTTTGCCTTTGACTTGAACGGTTTTAGAAACGATAAATCATAAGTGATGCTGTGGTCATCGTTTGCAACGAGCACATTTTCCCCTGAACCTATGATTTTCCCATCCCAGCGCATAGAATGTCCTGGCTTTTCGGGATCTCCCTTGATTTCGATAGGGCAATCGGGTTCAGCAATGGTCCATGGAGACCAGCTATTCCAGTGGTTGAAGTCCTGAATGAGCGGCTTGACAGCGTCTTTGGGGGCATGAATGCGTATGCTGCGCTCTACGTGGTATTTCATGGGCGTGTGGTTGTCTGGTAGGGAGTACGAATAGTATAAAACACAGCGGTATAAATTTCTAACCCCACTTGCAGTCATTAAGTGATGTTACGCGAACTGTGCACAGAGCAGGCTTGTTTACGGGGCTTTGCATGTGTGCAAAGCCGCTCTAGCAGCACGTATGCGCATCCGGCGCGTAACATCTGTCATTAAGTCGCTATTCATCGAAAAAGACATCACAGCTGCCCAGGTGGGCTACGTAGCTACGTGCTGTCAAACGTCGCCGATTTTCGGTCTCTTTCACACCAATTCTCGGTGCTACGATCGCGTTTCCTGAATACCCGCGCCAGCTTCATCGCGAGAGACCCCGCATCGCGTCTCGGAATGCGCCTTGATCTACTCAACATCCATCAAAAAAGCGCTGGCCGCCGCTAAGTGTCCACAAAACCGGGCCAACTTCAGTCAGGCCTTATCTTAATGAGCTTGTGAAGTTTGAATAGTTACACCTTGTTGAAGTGATTGCAGTTACAAAAAGTGATGCCACTTAGATCGAGAACAGATGATGCGTCGCACCGTATAAAGCACTAAATATGGTGCTTGATGGTGGATGCGCGAAAAATAGTACTTGACACAAATGTATGGGTAGCAGCCTTTAGATCTAAACAAGGAGCTTCCTCAAAGTTAATCTCCTTGATAAGAACGGGACGCTTCCAAATGTATACCTCCGTACCACTTGTATTGGAGTACGAGGAAGTTTTTCTCAAACACCAAAAGGAGATGAACCTATACATAGCAAGTATCAATAAGCTGCTCGATCTCATTTGTGCTCTTTCAGAACATCAACAGATTTTCTATCTTTGGCGCCCATTAGAGCCAGATGAAGATGATGCTCATGTTCTAGAATTGGCTGTCGCTGCGAAATGCGATACCATTGTCACTTTCAATAAGCGTGATTTTACCAGAGCTCAGGGTTTTGGCATCAGCGTGAGCACTCCAGCGGAGTTCATACAGATAATAGAGTAAAACAATATGGCTTCATTAAACGTAAGGCTTCCGGAATCACTCCATGCAAAGATACGATTGCTGGCTGAACTAGATGGAATTTCATTGAATCAGTTCATTTTGTTGGCTGTAGCTGAAAAAGCTGCCGTATTGGAACTGGGTACTACTAATTATTTAGCTGCCAGGGCTGCTCGCGTAAAAGGAGATGCAAGAGAGCAACTTCTTGAGCTGTTAGAAGAACATGCCAGTGATACCGAACCGGCAAAAGAAGACCAGTTATAGCATACAAAAAAGGTCCTTCCCAAACCTGAAAAGGACCTTATTCCGCGGAGGAGGAGGGGTCCGCGCACTTTTTGCCATATCGGGTTAACGGCTAAATTAAGCCGATTTCCTATAGATCTAGAAACCCGTGACAGGATCTTCGTGGTCTATTCATACTTCAGGCTTTTCACAGGATTCGCCAGTGCAGCCCTTATTGCCAGGAAGCTCACGGTAAATACGGAAATAACAACCGCCAGCAGGGCCGCCAAAATGAACACGCCGGCACCCAGTTCAATGCGGTAGGCGAACTGGTTAAGCCAGTCGGCGATGACGAAGTAGGCCAGGGGGACGGCGAATAAAATGGCTATGCAGACGAGGGTGAGAAATTCCCTGGACAGCAGGGTGACCAGGCCGGCTACGGAGGCACCCAACACCTTGCGGACGCCGACTTCCTTCGAGCGCCGCTCGGTCGAGTAGGCGGCGAGACCGAAGAGGCCCATCGAGGCGATGAGGACGGCAAGCAGGGTGAAGGAACCGAACATTTCGCCCAGTTGCATCTCGGCGCGGTACATGTCATTGTAGCTATCGTCCATGTAAAGGGGGCTTACCGGGTAAGGGGTTATTTCAGCCAGGATGGAAGCAACCTGCTCAACGGTCTCCGATTGATCATCTGTCTGCCGGATACGGACGGCCAGTTGGCTCGCCCAGCCGTTGGAGGCAGAGAGCATCAAGGGGGCGATCGGCAGATGGAGCGAGTGCATGTGGAAGTCGCTCATCACACCGACGACCTGTCCGTTGTCCCTAAAACGCTTACCAATGGCTTCTTCTAGTGACCACCCGATCGAGGAGATAGCCATTTCGTTCAGTATGAGGGCTGTGGTGGTGTCGCTGGCGAGGTCCGCAGAGAAGGGCCGGCCGGCAGCCAGTTCTATGCCAAACACGTCGAAGTACTCATAACCGACACTGCCCTGATAGATCTGTAACTCTTGTCCATCCTGGCGGCCTTCCCAGCTATCTATGTGAGTAGACGAAGCGATATTGGAGGGCAAATGGCTCACTTCTACTACATCGACCACTGCAGGGAGCCGGCGGACCTCCTCCTTGATGGTGCTGATCTTTTCGAAGTCGATTCCGGACAGACTATAGGAGACTATGTTTTCTCGCTCGTACCCTACATCCGTCTGCTGAAAGAATTGCAACTGACGGAAGATCACGATACTGCCGGCGATTAACGCAATGGATGCGGTATATTGAAAAACAATCAACGAGCGTTGTAACATAGACCGGCTTTTGACACGATCTGCAGCTCCCTTGAGAGTCTGTACAGGCTGCAACTGGGTCATGTATAGGGCCGGGTAACTTCCGGATATAATACCTACCAGTAAAATGAGTGCTATCAGTCCAGGAATCAGAAATGGCTGGCTCCAATCAAGGGCCAGCGATCGGTTCACCAGTTCACCAAAGGACGGCAAAAAGATATACACCAGCAATAAGGCTAACCCAAGCGCCAGGGCCGAAACGAGCACCGACTCGCTGATGAACTGGATACCAATCTGGAGCCGTCGGGCCCCGATGACCTGGCGTAACCCGACCTCGCGGGCCCGTTTCATCGAACGAGCTACGGCGAGGTTCATGTAGTTGATGCAGGCCAGTAAAAGGATGACCAGGCCAATCGCGCCTAACAGGTACACATACCGGATGTCTCCCGGTGTACCGACGTCAAAGTTAGCATCGTTTTTGAGATGGATGTCGGTGAGTGCCTGCACCTCCAGGTTATAATTAGCTTCCTCCCCGAAGAACGCCAACTCGAAAGAGGGCAACTTCGACTGTAGCTCAATCGGTGAGGCCCCTTCTCCCAGGCGAACGTACGTCAGATACGAACTGTTGGTCCGCCGCTCCAAATCACGGCGGTAGTTGGGATTGGCCTGAATGGGGACGATAAATTCGTAGGTTAGGTGGGTGTTGTTCGGCGGGTCGGGCATGATGCCGGCCACCTGGTAAGTATTTTGCCCACCCCGCTGTTCTACATTCAGCATTTTTCCCATTGGGTCTTCATCGCCAAAGACTCTCTCGGCAAAGGAACTGGTGACTATCACCTGGCCCGGATCATCCAAAACTGTGGCTGCATCCCCCACAGTCAGTGCATACGAAAAGACGTCAAAATAATTAGAGTCGGCCCAGAGGCCCATGTCCTGGTAGGTGTTGCCCTCGTATTCGACCAGGAAAGGAGTTCTTCGCACTTTCGTAGCCGCCTCAATCTCAGGGAACGTTGCTTTCAATTCGCCTGCAAGCGGAGCCGGTGTGACGACAAACCGATCCGACCCCATAAACACATTGCCCGGCTGTTGCGCAATAATGCGATGGATCTGGTCCGCATCGTCATGAAACCTGTCATAGCTGAACTCGTGCTGTACGAAGAAGTAGATCAACAGCATACATGCCAGGCCAAGCGTTAATCCGAATACGTTCAAGCTGCTGTACAACCGCTGCTTGAGCATGTTGCGAACAGCGATCTTAAGGTAGTTTTTCAACATGTGGGTGGAGACATTGCGATTTTAGGTAAGTTGTAGCGGGTCTCAACTAAATCCTGAGCAAAGGACAAAACAACATGTATACCGAGTCCTCAATTCCACTAAAAAGGCCCCTTTCTGAGATGAACCTGTCCGCGAGTAACACACCCGGTGTCCGAAATTGAACAGCTAACAAAGGGCTTTATACAGATGCTAGTGAAACCTCTCAAAAGCCAATGCTTAATTTGCTTGGGGAGAGGATACCGTTGTATAGGATGTCGCTTGGCTTGACGGTGGTTGAGTTTGCTAAGAAGCTCGGAGTGGCTGACTCAAAGATTAGGGCTTGGGAGAAAGATCGGGTGAAGAATGTGGAGAAGAAGATCAGGCCGTACCTGGAGGGACTCGTGGAGTTTGATTAGATAATCCTTGCAATGGAAACACTTAAGCAATCACACGAATAAATTTACCAGAGTCAACATTTTTTAATGCCTCATTAACACGAGGCATTAAACTGGTTAAGTCCTCCAAACGATTTGAGAACGTTTTAATCAAAATAAATCCTAAATCGTATTTACTCAAGTCGTGTTGATGAGGAATCCCTTGATCCACGGTGACAAGAACATCAAATTCTGCTTCCGCCAACCTTAGCAATGCTCCATTCTTTGTGCCCTTCCAACCACATTGAGCGATGGTTTTAACTTCGTGGGGACCATCAAATAAAGCCGTCAGTTTGCGTGGCATATTTTCGTCAAGCAGCACGCGCATCTACTGTCTCCAGGCTCATGTTCAGAAAGGCGACTGCTTGCTCGCGAGAAACCGTAGGAAAATCATCGAGAAATTTGTCTAAAGAATCCCCTGCAGTTAAATGCTGAATCAGAATTTGAACAGGAACTCGTGTTCCTGCGAACACCAGGGCTCCATTCATGATTTCTGGATCTTTGGATATGATCTTTTCTGTTTTCATGACCATCCTTTTCTTTAAAGAACGCATTTTATCAGAATGCGGTTCTCATATATACCCCAAAGATAAATATACAGTGATTCTCCTTACAACTGAATACACGCTTCAGAGGCGTTTGTATCATATAGACGCTCAAATCCAAGAAACCTACCCCCTATAAACAACAAAAGCCCCAGGCAAACGCCTGAGGCCATTCCGCGGAGGAGGAGGGATTACCTGCGGTCAGCCCTGAGGGGAGAGGCGTTCAACCCTGCCGTGTCGCTCGTTACACTCGCTCTTTTTCGTTTTCAGGAAGCGCCTTCGAAAGCTAGCTTTCTACGGACTCCCTGAAAAACAAAAAACCTGCTACGCAGGCTGCGGCAGGTTTGGCGGAGGAGGAGGGATTACCTGCGGTCAGCCCTGAGGGGAGAGGCGTTCAACCCTGCCGTGTCGCTCGTTACACTCGCTCTTTTTCGTTTTCAGGAAGCGCCTTCGAAAGCTAGCTTTCTACGGACTCCCTGAAAAACAAAAAACCTGCTACGCAGGCTGCGGCAGGTTTGGCGGAGGAGGAGGGATTCGAACCCCCGGTACCCGTGAAGGTACGCTGGTTTTCAAGACCAGTGCATTCAACCGCTCTGCCACTCCTCCGCGCGCATATACGCACGTCCTGGATTCGTGTTCTGCGAGCCGTTTCGATTTTTTACACCTGCCGAACTATCAAATCAACGTATACGCTACCCCCAGCGAGAAGGACTCTTTGAGCTGCAGCACGTCGGAAATATCTCGGTCATACAACGCCTTGAATTCCACGTTCACGCCCAACCACTTGTTGATCTTCATGTCGACCTGGTTCTCCCACAACAGGTCAGGCAGGTCGGGTTTGTTGAAGGCGGCAAACAGGCCGAGCGACGATTTCAGCCTCACGTTCTCGAACAGTTCTTTATCCACCTGGGTGCGCGATTCGACGCCCATCTCAAACCGAGTGCCCTGATCCGCCGGCAGGTTGTACAGCGGGCGGATGCGCTCGATGCCTACGACGGTTTGTTTGGCGCCCACTCCGAGGCGGTATTTGAAGCCCTCTTCTCGGGTATAAGTCAGCCCGAGACTCTGCGTGAACGTAGCCGGCGCGAAGAAACCGGAGACCTTCACCGGCGCCTTCCGTTCGTCCCCGAAGGGATTCTTCTTGTAGTTGTAGCCGGCCGCGAACTGCGTTCGGATGTCAGCCGCAAGGGTGGGGTTTACGTGTTTGAAGAAGCCATCTCCCTTATACCGAAAGGAGGATCGGATACGAATCTCATCGGTCGCTTTACGGAAATCGAGTGAGTCCTGTTTGATGGCCCCCATAACCAGCCTGGATTCGTGCGTCTGCGTCCACTGGCTCGATGTGTGCTCCGCCTTGATATCGAACCCGAGTGTCGAATTCAACGTATTGGCCCCGTCCTCCACCCAGTTCTGCGCTCCGGTCTGCGAAGCCAGGATGCGTGCGACGATATCGGTAGACCAGGGACTGGCGGCGGCGGACGCCGGCGCGGCGGTCGAGTCGTCATCCAGGGATCGGTAGGTGTGAGCGTGAGTCGTAGAGATGCCCAGGAATAGAACGAAAAACAGAATAAGGATCTGGTAAACGTCTCGAGGAAAAGTCATCGAAAGTATGAATACTTAACAGTGAGGTGTGATCGCGAATATGTTCTGCCGGCGATACGTTTTTTTCCGCCGCCATTCCAAAAAGAGTACTACAACCGTACCTGTAGAGTATAGACTTCACGAATAGGTTTCGGGTTTACAATAGGGAAGTCGCCATGTAAGGGCTTCTTTAGTGAAATATTAACAGGTCCAGGAACGGGGCATCCATCGCCCATGCATTCCCTGTACTCATATGCGGAGCGAAGTCTCGTTCGAAAACCGGCGCGTTTTCTTTGATGATTTCTTATACTTCCAGACCCCCCTGTTTTCGAACGAGACTTCGTTGAACCCAATGTGTCATCCCTGTTTCAGGACCGGTTTTGCATGGTGCATCTTGACCGGCCTTATCGTGGCAATCGTTTCCTGTACTACGCCGCCGCCATCCTCGCCTTACGTAAGCTGGGAGGCCTACGGAGGCGATGCTACCCACAGCCAGTATTCTTCGCTCGATCAAATCAACAAGACCAATGTCGGGCGTCTTGAGCCGGCCTGGATCTATCATACGGAAGATCACAGCACCGAGGGGCGCTCTCAGATTCAATTCAGCCCAATCGTCGTAGATGACGTGTTGTACGGCGCCTCTCCGCGTTTCAAGCTATTTGCGCTAAACGCATCGAATGGTGAAGAGCAATGGGTTTTTGACCCTACGGCTCAGTACGACGTCGAGGGCAAGTATGGCCTGAGCCGCGGGGTTGCCTACTGGGAGAAGGGGGGTGATAAACGACTACTTTTTGGGGCCGATCACTTTCTCTACGCAGTCAACGCATCAAACGGAGAGCCGGTGTCGTCATTCGGTGACAACGGCCGCATCGATCTCAGAGACGGTCTGGATCACGACATGTCAGGAAAGTACTGGCGTCTGAACACGCCCGGGGTGGTTTATAATGACCTATACATCATAGGCGGAAGCGTTGCCGAGAATCTGCCGTCTGCACCTGGGCATATTCGGGCATACGACATCCGCACCGGTGAGAGAGTCTGGATCTTCCACACGATTCCGCATCCGGGCGAGCATGGTTACGAAACCTGGCCCGAAGAGGCCTGGATGCACATCGGGGGAGCAAACAACTGGGCTGGCATGAGCCTCGACAAAGAACGGGGCATTGTCTACGTCCCAACGGGGTCAGCGGCGTTTGACTTCTGGGGCGGCAACCGGCCTGGCGAGAACCTCTTCGCCAATTCGATCATCGCACTCGACGCCGAAACGGGAGAGCGTATCTGGCATTTTCAGACCGTCAAGCACGACATCTGGGACCGCGACCTGCCGGCGCCGCCCAACTTGTTGACCCTTACCCGGGGCGACCAACCCATCGATGCCCTCGCTCAGATCTCCAAGTCGGGCCACATCTATGTGTTCGACCGCGTCACAGGCGAACCCCTCTTTCCCATGGAGGAGTTCGACGTGCCGCCGTCCGATCTCGAAGGCGAGGAGACCTGGCCGACTCAGTCGCTTCCTACGATGCCGGCGCCCTTTTCGAAGCAGCTTCTGACGGCCGACGATATGAGCACGATCAACCCGGCCTATGCCGAACTGTTGAGAGACAGTCTGAGCCGCCTGCGGAGTGCCGGCCAGTTCATCCCGCCCAGCGAACAGGGAACGATCATCTACCCGGGGTTCGACGGGGGCGGTGAGTGGGGCGGGGCTGCGCACGACCCCAACACGGGAATCATGTACGTGAATGGCAACGAAATGGCCTGGGTCATGCAGATGGAGAAAATGGAAGAGCCTGAGGAGGAACAGACCGTTTCTACGGGGGCGTCGAAATACAGGACGTATTGCGCCAATTGCCACGGTGACGACCTGCAAGGGGCTGCGGACTTTCCGGGTCTCGCCGATATTGCGGAGCGTAAGAGTGAAGAAGAATCGGTGGCTGTAATCAAAGCCGGCGGTAACCGCATGCCGGCGTTTCCCTTTCTGGCAGACGATGAGATCGATGGCATCATCGAATATCTGTACGCTACGGGCGAAGGTATTACACAGGCCCGATCCGATCGGCAATGGGGCGTCCGTTATCGTTTCCTGGGGTACAACCGGTTTTACGATCCTGAAGGATACCCTGCCGTCGAACCGCCCTGGGGAACGCTCAACGCCATCGACCTGAATACCGGCGAGTACCTGTGGACAGTGCCGCTGGGAGAATACGAAGAGCTGACTGCGCGCGGTATCGAAAAGACGGGCACCGAAAACTACGGAGGACCGGTCGCTACCGCGGGCGGGCTTGTTTTCATCGGAGCCTCGAAAGACGAACATTTCCGTGCATTCGATACAGAGACCGGGGAGGAGTTATGGAAAACGAAGTTGCCGGCAGGAGGATATGCTACCCCCATCACCTACGAAGTCGAGGGTAGACAATATGTCGTCATCGCGGCCGGCGGCGGCAAGATGGGTACGCCGTCAGGAGATGCCTACGTGGCATTTGCGTTGCCGTAATAGAGGAGAGTAACTCCTGGCGACAGCTTCCGTATATCGCAAAGTATGCCCTAAAGCTGTACCTTATACCCACCTTCGCCTTCCATAAGGCCGAGGTCCCACCCCTCGTTGTTGACTTCCCTACCCAGAATCATCATGAAAAAGCTTTTCACCCTTTTCTTCTTCGCTTTTTTCTCCCTGGTCTATATGTCGAGTCCTGTGTTCGGTCAGATTAGCGCCAAGTTGATGCGATACATGGACGTATCGGAAACCCGGATCGTTTTCGTTTATGGAGGAGATCTGTGGGTCGTCCCTAAAGAAGGAGGCACTGCCATGCAGATCACGCGTTCTCCCGGCCAGGAGAGTTATCCCCGATTTTCGCCTGATGGTCAGTCGATCGCCTACACAGCCAGCTACAATGGTAATCTGGACGTATACGTCATGCCGACCTCCGGCGGCGTCCCTACTCGGGTAACCTATGCGTCTTTTCCGGACCGCATGATCGAATGGCACCCCGACGGCGAACACCTCTTGTTTGCATCAAGAAGAGAAATGGGCCAGCGGTCGTCCCGTCAGTTTTTTCTCGTACCGAAGGAGGGTGGATTCTCGGAAAAGCTGAAGGTGCCTTACGGTGAGCTGGCCAGCTATTCCCCCGCCGGAACCCATCTGGCTTATATCACAAAAATTACTGAGAACTACCCGTTTAAGCGATATCGAGGGGGGCTTGCGTCGGATATTATCATATACGATCTGGACAATGATACTGCCGAAAATATCACACAGAATCCAGCCAATGACGGCCAACCGGCGTGGGTAGGAGATACGGTGTTCTTTTTGTCCGATCAGGCGGAAAATATGCGGCTCAACATCTGGGCATATAATACGAATACTGGCGCGTCCTCCCAGATCACACGATTCGACGACTTCGACATTTCGTATATGTCAGGGGGACCGCAGGATATCGTATTCGAAGCCGGCGGTACGTTATATCTTCTCGATGTAGACACCCGGCAGTATGAACCGGTTGAGATCCACGTGGTTAGCGATCTGGCTGCCGAAATGCCCCGGTCGATTGACGTGAGCGATCGCATCAACAACATGACGGTATCGCCGGAAGCCAGGCGGGTCGTCTTTGAAGCTCGGGGAGAGCTGTTTAATGTGCCCGCCAAAGACGGATACACGGTGAATATGACACAGTCCAGTGGCGCTTTCGACAGGAATCCGAGGTGGTCCCCCGATGGAAAGCATATTGCATACTGGAGCGATCGCTCTGGGGAATATGAAATATTCCTTCAGGCAAGCGACGGCAGCGAAGAAGCCAGACAGCTTACATCTCGTGGTCGCGGATTCGGTTACGCGTTATACTGGTCGCCCGACAGCGAGAAGATCGCCTTTATCGACGAGACCAACACCATCTCTGTCGTCGACGTGGAAGACGGCAGTATCGAAACGGCAGGGAATACGAATTGGACTCTGGGCCATAACAGCCGGTTCGGATATCCAATTTCGTGGTCCCCCGATTCACAATGGATCACCTTCACTGAGGGGATGGAGAATGCACATACTGCGGTTGTTGTATATAACGTAAACTCAAAGGAGAAATTTCAGGTTACCAGCGGCTTCTACGACGACACGTATCCTGTCTTCAGTGCGGAGGGTTCGTACCTGTTCTACCTGACGGATCGCAACTATTCAGCAGCGTATTCTGACATGGGAGACGGCACCTGGGTCTACCCGAACGCGACGCAGATTGCTTCGGTGAGCCTGACATCAGAAACGCCGTCCTTGTTAGAACCTGAGAATGACGCTGTCGAATTGGATGATGAGGATGGCTCCGAAAGCGAGGAAGCAGAAAAAGAAGAGGAAGAAGGTGAGGAGGCGGAGGAACCGAGTGACGTGGACATTGACTTCGAAGATCTGGAGTCACGTCTGGTTTTACTCCCTCCGGCGGCAGGAAATTTCTCGGGATTGATGCCCTTCGATGGAAAGATCGTCTATCTGAAGTACCCGAATACCGGGTCAGGGGGCGGTCCCGCATCACTGATGCTGTACGACCTCGAGGAGCGGGAAGAGAAGGAGGTGATGGCCAATGTAAATCGCGCCGTCGTTTCGGCCGATCGCAACAGTCTGCTCGTCCAGAGCAACGGCCAATATGGGATCATAAAACCGGAGCCCGGTCAGTCGATTGAGGATGCAATTCCAACCGATGGCCTGGTCATGGATCTCGTGCCTCGTGAAGAGTGGCGGCAAATCTTTGCGGACACCTGGCGCCGTCATCGCGACTTTTTCTACGACCCGAATATGCACGGTCTGGACTGGGAGGGACTGCGCGATCGATACGGTGCGCTGATAGAGGACGCTCGTACGCGCTGGGACGTCAGCTTTCTGCAGTCTAATATGGCTGCCGAACTCAGTGCCGGCCATACCTATACGTTTGGCGGTGACACGGAAGACGTGCCGACACGGAATACAGGGTACCTCGGGGTCGACTGGGATCTCGAAGATAACAGGTACCGCATCGGTCGAATTGTAAAACCGGCGGCCTGGGATACGGAAGTGCGCTCGCCTTTCGATCAGCCCGGCGTAGATGTGCAAGAAGGGGACTACATATTGTCCGTCAACGGGGTAGATCTGGACACCAGTAGAGATCCCTATGCAGCGTTTGAGGGGTTGGACGGTAAAGTAGTGGCCCTGGAGGTGAGCCGGGACGGCACATCGGAAACAGCACGCAAGGTTATCGTTCAGTGTTTGACACCGAACGAGGAATCGAACTTGAGATATCTGGAGTGGATTGAGAATAACCGCCAGAGGGTTGACGAGCTGTCGGATGGACAGCTTGGCTACGTGTATATGTCGAATACGGGCAGCCGCGGGCAGCAAGAACTCGTGCGGATGTATTACGGGCAGCTCGATAAAAAGGGATTCATTATCGATGAGCGCTTCAATGGCGGAGGGCAGCTGGCCGATCGTTTCCTTGAGCTGATGAAACGTCCCGTCGTGTACAATTTGCACTGGCGCCACGGAAGAGACCACACCTGGCCCATTAAAACCAATACCGGGCCCATGGGCATGTTGATCAACGGCTGGGCCGGGTCCGGTGGTGACGGCCTGCCATGGGCTTTCCAGGAGCTGGAGGCCGGCCCCATCGTGGGAGAACGAACGCTCGGTATCCTTGTGGGCCCCGCTACGGGCCACCAGTTGATCGATGGCGGAGGTATTACGGTGCCGGGCGCCCGGTTATATGATAACGACGGGCACTGGTTCTGGGAAGGCGAAGGGGTAACGCCGGATTATGAGGTCTGGGATGACCCCAATCTTCTCGTCCAGGGCCGTGACCCACAGATTGAACGGGTGGTGACTGAGGTGATGAACTTGCTCGAACAGAACCCTCCGGAGATGACGCCCGCGCCGCCGCTCGAAGACCGGACCGCGAGAGGTTTGACCGCCGGGCAGTAAGTGGTGCGCCTTGCCAGACGGTGGTCGCGCTTCAGAACGATACTTGCCGGACAGCAACCATTCACGCCGTGACGGGCGGGATGTCGCGCATGGTCAGCAAGCCGGCCGGCGCTTCGTGCACCCGCCTCACGGCGTTGACCGCCATCGCGACAGTAGACAGGTCTCCGTTCGTACCCTGCAGTTTGACTTCCAGGGTAGGTTGGCCTGTAATGGTGATCGCGTCGCCGCTTTCCCCCATGTCCAGCGCTGCGATAAAAGTCAGGGCCGCGAACTCGCCGTCGGCGTCGTAGCCTTTAGCCACTTGTCTTAACCCCTTCACTTCGCCGGGTTGGACGGTGAAGGCATCGGTCTGTGTGACTGCTTCAGCAATGACGGGTTCTACAGCGTCCTCGTACCGGGTCATCCGCCGGCCCAGGGTGTCGAACAGCATCGCCATGGATTCGGGCAGGCCGACGTGGCCCATGCGACCGCTTTCCATCTTGTCCATAAAGGCGTCTTTCGTCATGCCCGAGCCGATCTTGGCCTGGAACGGCCCCCGCCGCTCCGATGCATTGATGACACGGGTCACGGCGATATGGTTGACGGTCTGGCAGATGCCGGTCAAAGCGATCGGTAAAGTATCCATTAAGAACCCCGGATTTACGCCCGTGCCGAGCGCCGTTTTACCGGCTTTTCTTGCGATCGCATCGAGTTCAGAGGCAACCTCATGGTTGGCTATCCAGGGAAAAGACAGCTCTTCCGACGTGGAGACGACATCCAGGCCGGCTTCGAGGATCTCTTCGATCTGCGGTTTGAAGAGGTCGAAGTAGGAACTGGTCGTGTGGATGACCACATCGGCTTCCGTTCGGTTCAAGACTTCCGAGAGAGAAGCATTTGTAGGAAAGCCCATAGAAGACGACCATCCGATGACCTGCCCGACGTCCACGCCGACTTTTTCGGGTGCGATATCGACCCCTCCGACGAGCTCGAGGTCAGGCCGTTCGGCTACGAGGCGGGCTACAGCACTGCCGATAGGGCCTAGGCCGTATTGTATGACACGGAGCGAAGGGGTGCGCATAGAGATTGATCTGGGTGAAAATGGGGCAGGGTATGAAAGCGGACTCTACTCGCTGTCCGCCGGCCGTGTTTCATCCCCACAAACTGTTCATCAATCAACGCGCCTTCTGGAGTACGATTTCGACGCGCCGGTTCAACCGGCGGTTGTTTTCGGTGTCGCTCGGCGCCAGCGGCTCCTTGTCGTATTGCCCCCGGAAAGTCATGCGTTCCTCGTCGATGCCGGCGCGCAGCAACATCTCGTACACCTCTCTCGCCCTTGCCGTAGACAGCGTCACGTCTCGCTCCGTAGGGTCGATATGGCCCTGTACGTCGATGCGAACGTCGGGATATTCCTCGAGGATACGAGCGAGATTCAGCATTTGTCGTCTTGCTCGGGCCCCCGAGACGATCGATTCGTTGTGTTCGAACTGGAGCGCATCGAGCCGAACCGTGAACGGTAAGGAACCATCGGGGTCGTCTAAGACTCCGGCGAGGCGATCCGATACACGATTGCCGGGAGCGCCGGTTTCGGTGCCCGGTGAGGGTTGCGGATCAACGGCAAGAGGAGGTGGATCTTCCGCCGATTCTCCTCCGCTGTTTTGATCGGGAGGGAGCGTGACGGCGGGGGGAGCGTCTTCGCCATTGTCGGGCAACGAGAAGGGGGAGCGTTGCTCGAGCACACCGCGCACGGCGAAGACCGCAATGCAAAGTGCAATGACGATGCTGAACTTCCCGAAATGAGCGGAGCATCCCCGGCGTAGTACGGTCGCTGTATTCTTGGCTTCTGCCGCCTCTGGTTCGGCCTGAAACTGCTGGCCTGCGAGGGCGGCGGGGCCAATGTGTTTCTCTATTTCGTCTATGAGCTTTTGCACCTGCGCGTCGAATGTATTATCGGACCGGACCCTCATTCCGTTTCGATAGCTCAACGCGCGTATGGGTTCGGGTAAGGCGGCGGCCGGAGGCACGCTTGCATTGCCTACCAGGACGGGCACTACGGGCAGGGTTTCTTTTTCTAGGGCGGCCAGAACTTCGTGGAAGACGTAGTCGGCGGTATCGGGCTGTTGCCGTCGCTCCAGCAAAACGTCGAGCCACCGGTCGCCGATGACGACGAGAAAGAGCCGGCACTGATCGAGTTGCTGGTCGATGTATTCCCGGAAGTCGATGCCGAGGGGGATGTTGTCGACGTCTTGAAAGACGCGTTCCTCGCCGAAGTGCAACTGCAGGCGATCTGCGATGCGACCGGCTTCGGCGGCGCCGTCTTCTCTCCGGTAAGAAATGAATATGCCGTTCATGGATCTATGCCTCGGGTCGTCTGCCCATAAACTACGAAATTCTACGAGCAGGGTTGTACTCCCAGAGATGAGCTTTTCAGGGGCCAGGGAATATAGGAGGATGGGTCTCTCAGGGTATAGCAGATGGCCTGACGTTGCCATACTCTTCAGGATTGAGACTACCCCGGATGTAGGCGCTCTCTGTGGAATGGAAGCAGCGGGGGCGTTATCTTGAACCGAATGTAGGACTAATAAAAATGGTCACCCCATGAAATACATCGTCGATTCTAAGAAGTCCGTTCCTGAAGCCGTTGCGGCCCTCGAAGAAGCCGTACAGCGTCATCGATTCGGCATCCTGCACACCTATGATTTGAAAGAAACACTCGAGAATAAAGGGGTGGAGCTGGACAACGAGTGCCATATCCTGGAGATTTGTAATCCACACAAGGCGAAGTCCGTACTGGACTACGACATGAGCATGAATATGGCCTTGCCCTGCCGAATTTCAGTATACAGCGAGAACGGGAAAACCAGGTTTGGCATGATCAGCCCGAAAGCATTGCTGGCTTCGATGTCGGACGTGAAGGAGTTGATGTCGATCGCAGAAGAAGTAGAGGCGACCACGCTTCAGATGATCGAGGAGGCGAAATAGATTGCGTCGACAGTTATCGGGCGACAGAAGTCAGTTGGACAGATCGACCGTTTTCTTCATAGCCTCGTAGGTTGTCGTCAAGGCCGCTTCGTCGTCCATGTCGCGCAATTCCTGATTAAAAGGTTCGGCCCGTACGGGGCCGTCGTACCCCACGGCAACGAGCGCCTCCATGAAGGTGTTGAGGTCGATGACGCCGGTGGCCCCGGGCAAATGCCGCGTGCCGTCGATTTGCTCGTCGCGCGATAAGTCAGCCCGGGCATCGTTGAGGTCCACCGTAACGATATCGTCGTTCGTCAACGCCGCGATGTCTTCGTACGTATCCTCAGCGCAGTACCAGTGGAAGCTGTCGAGCACGAGTCCGACGTTCGGCCGGCCCATCTCAGCGATCAGTTCTCGGGCTTCGGCCATAGTGCGCATGAACGGATAACGGCTGCGATTCATGAGCGTTTTCGGGCCGACATACTCGAGCCCCAGGCGGACGCCGTGGTCGGCGAGAATGTCGGCGCAGGCGCCGAGGCGGCTCGCGTGGCGGGCAAAGTTCTCCCGGTACGTGAGTTCGTCGTGGGAGGGCATGATCCAGGTGTTCATCCGGGTGGCGCCGGCCCGTTCGAGCGCCTGTGCGTGGACAGGCAATACCTCGAGCCCTTGCCGGAAAGTGGCTTCGTCCTTCCGGAAGTCGACGGGTAGGTTAGACGACCCCCACGAAACGGTGTTGCTCTCCATGTCGTCCAAAAAGGCGCTCATGTCCCCTTCAGAGAAGGTGCTCAACTCCTCAGGAAAAGCCACAATAGCTTCGTAGCCATGGGCAATGGCCATGTCGAGAAGGCTTTTCTGATTCGCTGCCACGCCGATATTGCCCGGGTTGAGGCAGATTTTGAACGCTCTTTCGGCAGGTCTCTGAACTGTGAAGGGAGGAGCAGCGAGGGTGATTGCAGCCAGTATGGAGGAGGATTGGAGGAAGGTGCGGCGTGTCATGGTGGAAATAGTGGGTGAGAGGAATTCCTTTCATGGAAGATAGGCATTTATCGGGATTGGCGACAGGTCTTCACGATGCATGGAGCGCCCCTACAAGGCTTGTTCAGAGCGGTCCACCCGGGATGCTGTCCCGGGTGGACCGCCAGAGCGCGCCTTCGGGGCGTGTCAGGGCTGGAACGGAACTCTTATTCCGGCATAGGGGCGCCAATCTGGACTAGTTCTATGCAGGCAAAAGACAACGGGCAAAAGACAAAACTGGCAAAAACGTGAAAAGGCCCCAGGCGCATTGCCTGAGGCCCCGTGCGGAGAGGGCGGGATTCGAACCCGCGGTACGCCTTACGACGTACGCCGGTTTAGCAAACCGGTGGTTTCAGCCTCTCACCCACCTCTCCGGAGTGTGTAGCTGAATTCGTTTTGGAGGATGTGCAACGCGTAACGGCGCGAGTGGTTCACACAGAATGAGCCCGGGGACTGGAAAATTCGCTTCTTACCACGGCTATGGGGGCGGATGCATCACCCGGCTGCCAGGGCGTCGGCGCCGCTCGTAATCTCGATGAGCTCTTTTGTGATCGCGTCCTGACGCGCCCGGTTGTATTTCAGCTTCAGGTCGCGCAGCAGCTCGCCGGCGTTCGACGTGGCATTGTCCATCGCTACCATACGGGCGCCCTGTTCGGCCGCGTTCGATTCGAGCAGAATGCGCCACATCGTATAGTTCAGGAAGCGGGGGAGCAGGATTTCAAGGATCGATTGGGCATCGCGCTCGAAGATGTAGTCGACAGCCACGCCTTCTTTTTCGTGCGCCATGTGCTCGATGTCTCGCTCCATCACCGGGGTGACAAACTGCTCGGGAGGAATCGGGAGGATGGGCTCTACGATGCGGTTCTGAGAGATCGTGTTGCGAAACTCGTTATAGACGGCCGTGACGACGTCCCAGCGATCCTCCATGTATCCTTCGATAGCCTCTTCGATGATTTCTTGCGCGGTATCGAACGTCAGGTTATTGAACGCGCCGCGGTGGTCGCCAACGATCTGGAATCCGCGCTTCGCGAAGTGATCGTGCGCTTTACGGCCCACGCAAATCAGAAACAACTGACCGTTGGCGTGCATCTCTGCGTATTCCTCGTCGATGACCTGTTCGGCCTGCTTGATGATGTTGGCGTTAAACGCGCCGGCCAGGCCCCGGTCGGCCGTGACGATGATCAACAACACGTTGTCGACCACCTCTCGCAGGTTGAACAACGGATGCGCCGTCGGGTCGATATGGCGCTTGAGGTGGCTGATGATCTCTCCGATCTTATACGCATAGGGCCGCGTGTGAAAGATGCCCTCCTGCGCCTTGCGGAGCTTCGCTGCGGCCACCATCTTCATCGCACGCGTCACCTGCTGTGTGTTCTTCACAGTCCCGATGCGTTTCCGTATGTCGCGTAAACTTGCCATTTGGGGTTCGAAGTTCGATTATTCCTGTTCGGCGAATACGCTGGCGATGTCTCTGGCCACTTGCTCGAAGACGCCGTTGATTTCGTCGCTCGGCTTGCCGGTTTCCCGGAGCGTCTTCATGGTGTCGGCGTGATTGAGGTTCAACCGCTCGATGAAAGCGGTCTCAAATTCTTTGATGCGATTAACCGGTACATCGTCGATGAGGCCTTTGGTCGCCACGTAAATGATGGCGATCTGGTCTTCGACAGGGACTGGCTGGTACTGGCCCTGTTTCAGGATCTCGACGAGACGTTCGCCGCGTTTGAGCTGGCGTTGTGTTGCCGCATCGAGGTCGGAGCCGAACTTTGAGAAGGCTTCGAGTTCGCGGTACTGGGCGAGGTCCAGCCGGAGCGTGCCGGCCACTTTTTTCATCGCTTTCACCTGCGCGTTGCCGCCTACGCGGCTGACCGAGATACCGACGTTGATGGCCGGGCGAACGCCGGCGTTGAAAAGGTCGGCCTCCAGGTAAATCTGACCGTCCGTGATCGAGATGACGTTGGTCGGGATGTAGGCCGAGACGTCGCCGGCTTGGGTCTCGATCACCGGAAGCGCCGTCAGAGAGCCCCCTCCTTTGATGACCGGTTTCAGAGACGGCGGCACGTCATTCATGTCTTTGGCCACCTCATCCGTGGCAATGATTTTGGCCGCGCGCTCCAGGAGCCGGCTATGCAGGTAAAAGACGTCGCCGGGATATGCCTCGCGTCCGGGAGGACGGCGGAGGAGCAGGGAGACCTGGCGGTAGGCGACGGCCTGCTTGGACAGGTCGTCGTAGATGACGAGGGCGTGCCGGCCCGTATCGCGGAAGTATTCGCCGATGCAGGCGCCGGCAAACGGCGCGATAAACTGCAGCGGAGCCGGAGCCGATGCGCCGGCATTCACGATGACGGTATACTCGAGCGCACCGTATTCTTCGAGGGCACGGCGTACCTGAGCCACCGTAGAGTTCTTCTGGCCGATGGCCACGTAGATGCAATAGACGGGCTTGTCGGTCTCGTGGGTCGATTTCTGGCTGATGATCGTATCGACGAGGACGGCGGTCTTACCCGTCTGTCGGTCGCCGATGACGAGCTCGCGCTGGCCGCGGCCGATGGGGATCATCGCGTCGATCGCTTTGATACCCGTCTGGAGCGGCTCGTTCACCGGCTGGCGAAATACAACGCCGGGCGCCTTGCGCTCGAGGGGCATCTCGAACTTTTCCCCCGTGAGCGGGCCTTGCCCGTCGATCGGATTGCCGAGGGCGTCCACGACACGCCCGAGCATACTTTCGGTGACCTGGATCGACGCGATGCGATTGGTACGACGAACTTCGTCGCCTTCTTTTACGGCGTTGACTTCGCCGAAAAGAACGGCGCCTACGTTGTCCTCTTCGAGGTTGAGCACCATGCCGCTGACCCCGGATGAGGGGAATTCGAGCAGTTCGCCGGCCTGTACGTTGGATAGGCCGTAGATGCGCGCGATACCGTCACCCACCTGGAGTACGGTGCCGACTTCGTATACGTCCGATGCTGCCTCAAAACCACCCAGTTCTTTGCGTAAAACTTCGGTTACTTCATCAGGTCGAATCGCCGTTGCCATAGTTGCCTTGGAGTTTCAAGATTGAAAATTGCATGTCAGTGCGCTGGAAGGGCAGTACCTGTTTTAGCTCGAATGGAACCCTGTCGCGCAAAAAATGAAGTCACAAATAATGTGTAACACTAATTCGCCATGTAGGTCGAATACTCCAGCCGGTCCTTCAAGGTCTCGAGCTGGTGGTTCAAGCTGCCGTCGTAAACCATGTCCCCGACGCGAATGATCAATCCGCCGAGAATGGAGGCGTCAATTTCTGTATCCAGCTTCACATTCTTGCCGGTCATGGATTCAATACGGCTGATAATTCTTTTCTTCTCCGCTTCGTTGAGGGGGAGTGCAGCACGCACCTGTGCTTCGACGATGCCTTGCTGCTGGTTGCGCAACGTTTTATACGCTGCGACGATAGCGGGCAAAATGTTGTCCCGGCCCTTTTTCACGAGGAGCTGCAAAAAAGTCAGGGTAGCAGCGTGGATGCGCTTTTCGAAGAGGGCGTCCAGGACGCGCGTTTTTTTGTCGCTGGGAATCATTGGATCGTCGAAGAAACGGCGAAGCTCGGCAGAGCCTTCCAGGCTGGCCTGGATCATCTCCATGTCGTCGTCGACCTGTGTGACGGCCTCCTTACTTTCGGCATCCTTGTGGAGGGCGCGGGCGTAGCGTCGGGCAACAGTTTGGCTCATCGATCAGGGTCCGTCAGTTTTGGGGGAGTTCATCGATAAATTTGTCGACCAGCTTGCGTTGGCGTGCGTCGTCCATATTCTCTTGCAGGATTTTGCTCGCCGCCTGGATCGCCAGGTCGGTGACTTCGGTGCGTAGCTGTTCGAGGGCCGATTGCTTTTCGCGTTCGATCTCGGCCTGGGCCAGTTCCTGGGCGTGTTTGATGCTCGCCTTTGTTTTTTCCAGCTCTTCAGCCCGGAGTTTTTCCGCTCCATCGCGGGCCTCGCGGAGGATACGCTGCGCTTCTTGTTCGGCTTCGCGTCGGGCGATCTGGTTGTCCGACTGAATCTGCTTGGCCTCGGCGAGCGCCTTCTCGGCGCGCTCCATGGATTCCTTGATCTTGGTCTCGCGCGTTTCCATGGCCTCGGTGATGGCCGGCCAGGCGTAACGCCAGAGGATGAACAGCACGAGCCCAAACGTGATCAAAGTCCATATCGCGAGACCAGGCTCCACTTGGAGTATCGAAGGGGTCGGCGTTTCATCGGCAAGCAGCCCCAGAAAAAAAGTAGCTACCATAGTCGATCGCTGCGTTTGAAGTGAAAGGGAAACAATATCCCGGCCCATTCACTGAAAACAGCCGGGATATTTGCTTGACACGTTCTGTTGGCCGCTCAAGCGCGAGCTACGAAGAAGAATACGAATGCCAGGATTTCCGCGATAATCGCGACTCCTTCGATGAATGCGCTCAAAAGGATGGCCGTTCCACGAATGTTGTTGGCGGCTTCAGGTTGGCGTGCTATACCTTCCACGGCGGCTCCGCCGATTCGACCAATCCCGATTCCAGCTCCGAGGACAGCGCCTAACATGGCTAAACCTGCTGCGAGATAAGCTAAGCCTAAATTACCCATATGCTCTCTGTATCTTTTCTTTGTTTATAACGGATGTAAGTGGTGTAAAGTCGTTCGAAAGCTCGAATTAAGGAGTCAGTGCAGGTTGGGGGGATGGCGTAATGCTGCCATTTCCAGACCCTTCGTGCAGTGTACCGATAGCTACGTCCCCTTCTTTGACCCCTGTGGTGTGTCCATGCGCGTCTGCAAGGTGTTCACTGTGTTCATCATGATGGTCGTGCTCTTCTACGGCCATGCCGATGAATACGGCAGATAGCATGACAAAAATATACGCTTGAATGAAGCTGACGAGCAATTTCAAAAAGTAGATGAACATCGTGATCACGATACTGAAGGGGACGAAGACTCCCCCCCAGGCGGGACTGATGTTCGCGGCCACGACAAAAATGAGACCGAGCACGCTCACGATGGCAAGGTGACCGGATACCATATTGCCGAACAGGCGAAAAGCCAGTGCGATCGGTTTGGTGAAGATGCCGAGGAATTCTACCGGGATCAAAATGAATTTAATCGGGACGGCAACGCCAGGAGGCCAGAAGATATGACGCCAGTACTCTTTGTTGCCCGAAAACTGGACCGTCATAAAGGTCAAAAAGGCCAGCGCACCGGTCACCATGATGTTGGAGGTCGCCGTTACTCCCCAGGGTACCAGGCCGATGAGATTGCCGAGGAGGATGAAGAAAAACATCGTAAGTAGATAGGGCACGTAGGTTCTGTATTTTGGCCCAATGGCTGCTTTGGCAACATCATCGCGGATGAACGCGATCATAACTTCCATCATGTTTTGCCACGTTCCTTGCGGAGCTTCATCTTTGCCAATGCCTTTCTTGTAACGACCGGCGAGGCGAAGCATCATAATGACGAGAACGAGAGCCGCAATGAATACGAACAAAATCTGTCGTGTGATGGAAAAATCGATGGCAATGGTGCCGTCTACCGGCTTAACGGGATAATAGAGATACGGATGGTGACTGTCAGCCAGAAACGTTTCGACCTCTACGTTAGAGAACGGGAGGGGTTCTTTGAGCCGAGAATCCATCAAAGCGTATTTGCCGGATTCGAGCAGCATGTGAGTCGAAGGAAATACATCCAGCCGGAATCCGCCTGCCGCCTCATTAACGAGCAGCAAACGTGGCAATTCTATATTTTTGAGGAATTTACTGTTAAACCAGGGGATGGACAGGTAATAACCGTCCGCCGTATGACCCACCGCATCCGGATCGCCGGTCTCCTCTTCGTCGGCGGCGAGCACCATAGTGGGTGAAAATGCAAGTGCGAAAACCAGAATACCCATCCATATTGTGAGTTGTCTGTATGCACACCGGAAATACGTAAATGCCTCGAACAATCTCATTTATCTATAGTCAGGAATGCGTGTTATTTTCTTCGTTTGATACTGTTTGCATTCGTCTGTAGAGAATCCAGACTTCGATACACAGAGAGAGCAACAGTGAACTCACCAGGGCGGCTGCAAACGCAAATACATTTTCCTTGACGGCATCCACGTAAAGCACGATAGCAGTAACGACAATCAGGAGTAGCGCCATCCTGGCAAGCATTCCGCCGAAGATGATGACTAGAAAACGATTGTCGTTAAAGCGGTAGGCGAAAGCGGATGTCAGGAAAAAGGCTAAGCCGTATAGCCCTCCTACACCCAGACCCACAAGCAGGCTTAGCCAAGTATCTGGCGAAATAGTCACAAGCTAGGCATCGTTTTGTACTCATCCCAAGAAGAGCAAAATCGCAGTGTTAACGCATAAAGCGCCAGAAAGCCCCCCGTCATGCCCTTGATGTCAATGAATTCTGAATGAAAGCGCCGCCGGCAGGTTGCCTGGAGTTTTCACGCGTTCATCAACACGGAGTCCGAATTTTAGGGATCCTCCAAGTTTTCGCTGTTCCTTTCCGGGCTGTCCAATTCTTTTGCCATACGGAAGAACAGGGCGAACATGCCGCCGACGCCGACGAGAATTCCGAGAAGCATCAACCAGGGGGACGTGCCCAGCCAGCGATCCAGGAAAAGGCCGGCGACGAGGTAAACTACGACGGAAAGGCCGGCCTGGAGCCCTGTGGTCAGATGTTTTTGCATTCCGCCCATGCCGGACAACCAGCCAGATGTGTCCGAATCCGGAGAACGGCGATGGGGGGAGGGAGGAGTTTCCACCGAATGGACCGGTACGTGCGGTAAACGACCGCCCTACTGGCCGGCCGCTACGCGCTTGGATTCGTTCGCATTGGCGTTCGAGGCGGCCTTGCTGACGGGATGAACTCTGGCTTTGGCCGCGTCCTTCGTCATCTGGCACTTTCCGTTGAAGATGGATCCTTCTTCAACGATCAACCGGGTCGCCTCGATGTTGCCGTCGATCCGGGCCGACCCCTTCAATACCAGCAACTCACGGATGCGAATTTCCCCCTGGACGCTGCCGGCTATCTCGGCGTTGGTGGCGATCATCTCGCCCTCGACGACGCCTTCTTTCGCTACAAAGGCTTTGCCTCCTACATCCAGCTTTCCGACGATCCGTCCACTGATGCGCAGGTCGCTCTCAGAACGTAAGGTGCCTTCGAAAACGGTGCCTTCTCCGATCATATTAATCTGACTGGTAGAGGGTCCAATAGTTTGAGTACGTGCCATATCTTCTTTGTTGTTGCCAAAAAGTGCCATATCGAGTAGTAATAAGGTATGAGTTGATGAACGCCGGGATGGCCTGAGTCACCAACCGACAAAAAAGTATCGGGGATCCTGGGCAAGACCATTATGCCAGATTTCGACGTGTAGATGCGGGCCTGTAGTAATCTCGCCAGAATTACCACTGTATGCAATAGCCTCGCGATTGCGAACGCGATCCCCGATGCGTTTTAATAATTGTTTAGCATGTTTGTAGACGGAGACGTACCCGTCAGCATGTTGTACGGCGATGGCATAACCGCCCTGGTGGGTCCAATCCGCCAGGATGACGTACCCATCGCCGATAGACCGAACCACCGATCCTTCGTCGACTGCGATATCGATGGCGTAATGACCACTTCTCGCGTCGAAGCCCCGGGTAAGATATCCTTCCACCGGAGGAAGAGCGGGAAACTGCAGGCTGGATACATATCCATCGCCCACGTTCACCGTTCGAACCGGGAAAACAGGGGCGTCAGGTTGTATCCGCGGCAAGGGCAGCGCCGGCTGCTGGTGATCCGTGGAAAACGGCATCGGCCGCGCCTCCGACCCGGGGGTGCGGGAATTTGTACTGACCGCGATGCGAGTCGGCTCTTCATTGACGAAAGTGATGCTTGCCGAATCGACTTGCCCCATCATCAGGTTGCGCAATTGGGTCGCATACGCCTGTTGGCGGTCCAGAGAATCTCTCAGCGCTGAGATCCTGAGCGCATGCTCCTTTATCTTCTGCTGCATTTCTTCGGTCCCTTCGCTGGGAATAAAATCGCGGAGTGGAGTGAATACAACGGCGCTAATGCCTATCAGGGACGCTAGAAAAAGCGAGAAAAACCAGAACTGAAGCATGTGAATCGATTTGATCCTGTACTGGCGAGGGTCCTGGATCTGACGTTCATCCATCACGATGATGGAATACGTGTTGCGAAGCCCTCGTGTAAATTCGGAAAGGAAACTGAATAACATGACGGGTAAACCGGTTAGGGGTTGTCTGGAAAGGGCAACCGACGACAGTAGGTGACCATGGGCCGATAGCGAGTAACCGGAAGAGGAAGCCCACGTCCGTGCAACTGAAGGTCGACGCAACGGAGGTGCTGCGCTGAGGATACAACGGGCTGCGACACTGCAAAAGCGACACTACAAAAGTGACACTACAAAAGTGACACTACAAAAGTGACACTGCAAAA
>CAZGHT010000001.1:37100-179987 GCA_964525535.1 uncultured Rhodothermaceae bacterium | reverse complement strand
CAAAAGTGACACTGCAAAATAGGTCACACGCCTTCGTGTTTCAATGGATCCAGAGAACCAACTTGGGGCCGGCCGCTGGAAGCGTCGATCAAATATCTTACGGAATCTCCCGGCATTCGTGTTAAGTTTTTGTTAAAACGGGTTCTCGAATTCTTGGTTGAACCGGGGTAATTCAGACGTAATGCGGGATGTATGAAACATTCATTCCGGCGTATTTGTTTATGGTCGGCCCATGAAAAAGCAAACTTCATCACTTACCTTGTTTTAATCGAAACAGCATGCCACAGCATAAGTCGGCGATGAAGCGCGTTCGTCAGAGCGAAAAAAAGCGCCTGCGAAACCGCTATCATCGCAGCAGAATGAGAACTCTTGTCAAGCGCCTGGAACAGGAAGAAGATAAAGAAAAGGCGCAATCGTTGCTGAATGAGGTGAAATCCTGCCTGGATCAGCTCACGAGGCGAAACATCATTCACAAAAACAAGGCTGCCAATTTTAAGAGCTCGTTGGAGAAGAAAGTCAATCGACTTGCTTGATGCCCAACGCTGTGAAGATACGGATGGGATCTCATGGTGTTATCGCTCCCCTTCATCAGAGATCTTCATTGATTCTTTGGATTATTTTCGGCAAAAGACATTATTTTGTAGCATCCTTAGAATAAAACGATTTTAAGTTCATAGTGGCAATTTCGGGTGCCGATTCGTTAACTTCCCGTTGATGAAGTAGCCATATGGCACGTGAACTTAATTAGTTCGGCACGCGACCCAATTTTATTGGTTTTCCCAAATACAAGAAAATGCACAACATGATGAAACGTCTACGCTCCTCGCTCCTGCTAACAGCCGCTTTTTTCGTGGGTACCATGAGCTTGATCGGTTGTAAAACTGCTGTTGAGGTTCTGTCCGTTGATGGCCCAGACAGTTTACGGACGAACCAGACCGCCACGTTTATGGCAGTAGTAAACGAAGATGCAAGCGAACCGGTCGAATACAACTGGAATTTCGGCGACAGCAGAACTGGCATCGGCCAAACGGTAACGCACTCATTTAGCCAGCCGGGCACGTATCGCGTTGCGGTCACGGCGTCCAACAAGAAGGGCCCCGACACCGGAGAAACCAGCGTCGTCGTCTTTCGCCCGCCGGTGCCGGCTGAAGTGGTTACCATCAGCGCCAACCCCCAAAATCCTGATACGCGTACGCCGGTCAGTTTCTCCTCCAACGTACGCGGTGATGTTCCGATTACCTACAGCTGGTCTTTCGGCGATCAGGGCAGCAGTACTTCCGCCAACCCGACCTACACGTTCGATACGGCCGGTACCTATACGGTTACCCTCCGCGCGTCCAACAATGCCGGTAACGACTCCCGCTCTATGACCATCACGGTCAGCGAGTACGAAGCGGATTATTGCTCCGAGGTAGTCGAAATGAACGCCGCTTACTTTGCGCGTAACTCGAGCGTGCTCACCGCAGAAGCGCGGGCTGCCCTTCAGGACAACCTGCAGATTATGAGCGACTGCCCCAATACGAACGTCCGTGTCGAAGGGTTTGCCGCTCCCGGCGAACGCAACGCGCAGAGCCTGTCCGAAGATCGCGCACGAGCGGTCGAGCAATTTTATGCCGACAATGGCATCGCAGTAAGCCGCGTGATGGCTATCGGTCAGGGCCTCGTTCAAGGCGTTACCAGCAAGAAGGAAGGTGCCGAGCAGTACCGTCGTGTAGACACGATCCCGCTCCGGTAACCCACATCCACGCACCTCGTAATCGGGATCTCGCGATTCCGGCTACGCCGCTGCGCACCGATATTTGAGCTACGAGACAGGGCAATCCTCCAGCAGGTTTGCCCTGTCCCGGTTTAGGCTCTATCTGAAACTTACCTCTCAGTACGTCATACCATGGCCTGGTCGTGTCGCAGGCTCTCATTTCTCGACGACGCGCCCTTTATACATCCTGTGCAGCTGTCGCATATAGCTATCAGCACACTCTTTTTTCGCAAGCGCCCGGGATCGCGTTCCTACGGCAACGTTTTTGCTGCTGTTTTTGCTACAGTTTTCGCTACAGCCTGTCTTGCAGCCGCTTTACACGGTGCCCCTTTTTGCGCTGCATCCTGCTGGCGTTTTGCATCCTCTCAGCCACTCTGTCTCGCTATGAAAAGCCCTCGTGACTACACACTCGTATTTATCCTTCTGTGTTTTGCTGCATGTTTTCCCCATTCAAATGCTATGGGCCAGAATACGCAATTCAGAGGCTCGCAATCGCACTTCGGCGCCGGTCTCGGTGTGTTTACGTACCATGGGCGTATCGATTTGAGTGACACACGGAGCAGCAGCAACTTCACGAGATCGAGCGATCCGGCAGCGGTACTATTCGGTTCGTTTCCCGTTATCCGGGATCGGCTCTTCTTTAGAGGCATGGTGGGCCTTTCAAATTTCAGTGCTCTGGGTACGGGAGGGGAACTGACAAACAACGAATTTCTCAACCGGGAACTGTTCTGGTTCGAGCCGCAGGTCGTATACACGTTTCTGGAAGGCTCGAAGAGCCTGGTGCTGCCTTATATATACACTGGCTTCGGGACGCTAGTCGCCGATCCGTTCGGGGGGGCCACGCGCCGGCTCGATCAACCTGATCTGGGTGCGCCGGGTCCCGATCGATCAGTATTTACGTTGCCGCTCGGCATGGGGATCGATTATCCGGTATCGCCGAAGTTCTCCGTATTTGCCGATGTCAGTTTTCGGCTAAACTTCAACTATGTGGGCCGTAACGATGGGGGGAGGCAGCCGCACAACACCTCGCTCGTCTTGTTTGGTTTTCGTATGAATATGGCGACTATTGAACGCGTCGTCGAAGAGGTGCCTCCGGTTGATTTACCGGATCCCATGCCGATTCCGCCGTATTCACCGCCCGGACCGGTTGCGGAATACCCGGAGAACGAATGTCTGTTGCTGGAAATGAATGCGCTCGTCTTTCCCGCTGATTCCTCTGCGGGTTTATCCTCCGAAATGATCGACCTTCTCGACGAAAACGTCGAGGCACTCGCAGCCAGTCCGGCCTGTTGCGCCCTCATCGAAGGATACACGGACGGCGCCGATACGGAAGAAGAAGCGCTTGCCAGCTCCAGGAACAGGGCGACTTCCGTCTTCGATTTTTATACGAACGAAGGGATCACAAGTGATCGGCTTGCCATCCGCCCGTATGGCACCGCCCTTCCCTGTCTCCGGAAGGAGGATCCAGAGTGCGCGATTCACCGAAGGGTTGAATCGACTATGGTGAGTTGCAATACGTTTCCAGGTTACCGTAATTGAACGCATTGCTTCCTGAATTCACACTCCCCGTCTTATGAATGCCGCCGAGCGTTATGCCAGGGCCATTAAAAATGAAGCGACTCGTCTCGGCTTCGAGGCCTGCGGTATCTCGAAGGCAGAGCCGCTCGACGAAGAGGCGTGGCGCCTTGAAACCTGGCTCCATGAAGGCCGGCACGGCACGATGGGGTGGATGGAGCGGAACTTCGATAAGCGCATCGATCCCCGTAGACTCGTCGAGGGCGCCCAGTCAGTCATCTCCGTTATACATAACTATTATTACCCCCTGGAACATTCGACGCGTCGCGATGCGGCAAAAATCAGCAGGTATGCGTGGGGTGATGACTATCACTATGTCCTGAAAGAACGTCTTTTTGCCTTGTTCAACTGGATGCAAGAAGAAATCGGTGAAGTGAAGGGGCGTGCATTTGTAGATTCTGCTCCCGTGCTGGACAAGGCCTGGGCCAGGAAAAGCGGCCTTGGATGGATCGGGAAACATTCCAACCTGATCAACCGGTCCGTTGGCTCGTTTTTCTTCATCGGAGAGCTCATCGTCGATCTCGAATTGCCGCAGGATGAAGCCATTGCGGACTACTGCGGCACCTGTACGCGGTGTATCGACGCCTGCCCGACAGATGCCATTTATGAACCCTATGCCGTTGATGCAAATCGCTGTATTTCTTATCTGACTATCGAGCATCGGGAAGACGATATTCCAGCCGCTCTCCAGGCGCGCCTGGAGAACTGGATCTTCGGTTGTGATGTATGCCAGGATGTTTGTCCCTGGAATAAATTCAAGCAGCACACGCAAGAACCCCGGTATGAGCCCAGGGAGGGGATCGTTGAGCGAAGGATTGACGAGTGGGTCGAGTTGGACCTGGAAGCGTTCAGAAAGCAGTTTCGTAAGAATCCGGTGAAACGAACGAAGTATGAGGGTTTTATGCGTAATGTGCGTATGGTCCGGGAGCAGGTCGAAAGGGGGACTCCCGATCGGGATAAGACAGGCAAAGAAGAAGGTTGATCAGGTCGTTGGCAGGAAGATGCGAAAGGTCGAACCGCTTCCCTTCTCGCTATCTACTTCAATGCGTCCTTTCATCAGGTCAAGAAGTAGCTTCACGATGGCAAGGCCCAGGCCGGCCCCCTCAAATTTCCTTTCCAGCCCCATATCCTCTTGTAGGAACGGGGTGAACAACTTGTCCAGGTACTCCTTCGAAATGCCGACGCCCGTATCGCTGATCTCAATGACAGCTTCGGAGGCTGATCTGTAGGTCCGCAGGCTCACTGAGCCATGGTGGGTGAACTTAACGGCGTTCGATAATATATTGTGCAGGACCTGAACCAGACGATTGGGATTGCTCAGGACAATGAGGTCTTCAGGAGCCAGTTGCAAATTGAAGGCGACTCCTTTTGCGCTCAGTTGCTGTCGCGTTCTTGAAACAACGGATAGGATGGCCTCGTGCAGATCGACCGGGAACAGCGTCAAGTGACGCATATTCGAGAGGTCGAATAACTCATTCACCAGGCCCAGAATGCGTTGTGTGTTTTCGTGTATGGCCGACACAAATTCCTTGATCTGAGGCGGCAGCTCGTGGCCTGTGTTGGACTCGTACTCGGAGAGTTCGTCACTCAGAATTTCCGCGTATCCGTTCATCACGCCCAGAGGGGTGCGAATTTCGTGGCTCATCATGGTGACAAACAGATTCTTCAACTGAGTCAGGCGGGGACTTGATTGCAATTCGGTCAGTTCCTCATTGTCGGTGCTTTCGGGCTTGAACCGCAGTTCAAAGCTCAGTATGGCGCCAATCAGCGAATTGCTTTCGTCAAAAACAGGCGTCCCATGTACTTCCAGTTCTCTGTCGTTCGAGTCTTCTTGAAGGGATATCGTGCTCTGGATCGATGGTATTTTCTCTTGAAGAAGATACTGAATCTTGAGATTGAGCGATGCATCGAAGCCGAGGTCGTGTAAAGGAGTCTCAACAGGGGTCGAGTCTCCGTCTAGCTGGAAAAAGGATTTGAATCTCCTGTTGGTGTACAGTACCTTTCCCGAGCGATCCAGGAAGAGGATTCCTTGTGGGGAATGTTCGGCAAATGAGTAATGAAGGGTGGGGGTATTCTCAATTAGAGTCTTAATGCTGGACTTTTCTGCATGAGAGTTTGTCGTTTTCTCAATGTGACCGATCAATAACCACCCATCCTGTTGCTGTACTGATGTGTTTACGATGCTCTGGCCGTCAGCCACCCGGGCCGGTATGGATCGGGCATTTTTTGTCAGCAGAGTTCGTGTAGAACTGGGCAGCTGATCCCCGGTTTTCCACCCCCAGACGGCATTTCCGAGTGCATTTATGCCTTGAACGGTGCCGGTTGGATCCACCCTGGCGAGGGCAATTCCCGGTGGCTCGGGAAGGGCAAACGTAGATTTCTGATATGTGTCGGGTAATACTTGCACCTCGAGAACACCATGACGGGCAGAATTGAACATAGGGGGGATAGGACTTATTGCATGAAAGCCGATCAAATACAGGGCCAAATTGAACGATGAGCCTGCTCGATGCACCCGCCGAAGGGAGCGAGACGCGATACGTCGGGGGAAGTAGAGCCGGGTTACGCCAGAAACACTAACCCGGTAAGGGGTGAAGAGATTGAATAGATACGGGTATTATATCGAGAGGGATGGATCTTTTTTCTCCGCAGGCACGACGGTAAACAGCCATACCAGGCCGGTAACGACCTGTATGAAGGCGAAGGCGAGAAATGCATCCTTGAGTTCGAGTGTGTTGGTTTCGAGCAGCAGGCTGGCGCAAAAAATGGAGAGGCTTTCCGTGAATAAAACAAAGAGCCATTCGGAGGCGAAAACGCGTCCACGAAGCCGATCTATAGCGCGTTGCTGCAAGAGGACCGTAGCGAGGACCCAGTTGGCCCCGCTGGCCGCGTGAGCAAAAACGACTGCAAGTACGATCCAGGAAGCCCAGGATATGAATCCCAGCGTTCCATAAAAGAGGCCGCTCACAATCACTGAAAAGCCCAGAACGGCAGGCCAGAATCGTTGATCTTTAAATAGAGCACGGGCCAGGATCGGGCCTATGCCGGTGCCCAGGCCGCGGGCAAAGAAGAGCAGGCCGATGCCTGTTGCCTCAGCCTCTGGAAAGAGGTCGTCTCCTAACAGGGTCAACATATATACCGTGGCGCCCCCTCCGACGGCCCACGAGGCTTTAGCCAGTGCTATGCGACCTATACTGGGAGTCGATACGAGGTAACTCCATCCCTCCATCAGCCGTCTGTAGGCCGATGCGATGAGGCCGGCGTGCATAGGGGCATCGGCGTCCTGTGGAATGCTCGTGCGGTAGATGAAATATGCTGAGACGACATAGGTTGCGCTATCCAGAAGGAACACCCCGTCGGTGCCTATGTACTCGGTTGCGATGCCGCCGAGCCCGGCTCCGAGCGCCAGCATGATGGACCAGGTGGCCGATGAGATGGCATTGGCTGTGAGCAGTTCTCTCGGTGTTGTGATGTTGGGGATGGAAGCGCTTTTTGCGGGCAGGAAGACTGAGCTCAGGAGAACCTGGAGCGTAATAAGGATATACAGCAGAGGGACTTGCTCTGCCGTTTCGACCAGCAGGAAGCCCAGCACGACTACAGCCCGCAGCAGGTCTGAAACGATCATGACCTGGCGGCGATTGAGCCGGTCGACGAGGATACCCGATAACGGCGATGCGAGCGCCCAGGGCAGGAGCTTGAAGAGAAAAACCCCGCCCATCGCTAGCGGCGACCCGGTCAGGGTATTGATCAAGTGGTAGAGCGCGATCGTGTTGAACCAGTCGCCGAGCTGAGAAATCAACGTGCCGATCCAGAGCCGGCGAAAGTTGACGTTCACGCGTATAAGCTCGAGGTAGCCGGCCTGGGGATATGAAGCGGGCATAGGCTGTGTAGTCCTACCTCACGGGGGATTGACGTGTACGCATCAGAGGGGCTGCGTTCTTCTAACGGGTCACGGAACTGGATTCCTGCGGCTCGTTTTCCTCGCGAGGCTCCTGGATCTCAGGGCGGAGAAGCGGAAAGAGAATGACGTCGCGAATAGACGGCTGACCAGTCATCAACATCGTGAGCCGGTCTATCCCGACACCTAACCCAGCCGTGGGGGGCATACCGTACTCGAGCGCCCGCAGATAATCCAGATCGATGTTCATGGCTTCATCGTCGCCCTCCTCCCGCAGTCGGTTCTGTTCTTCGAAACGCGCCCGCTGATCCTCGGAGTCGTTCAGTTCACTGAACGCGTTGCAGATTTCCTTTCCATTACAGATCAGCTCAAATCGTTCGACCAGGCCCTCTTTTTCGCGGTGTTTTTTGGCAAGTGGGCTTAATGCAACCGGGTAATCCGTGATGAAAGTGGGTTGAATCAGCGCCGGCTCGACAAAAGTCCCGAAAATTTCGTCGATGATTTTGCCGCTGCCCATCGATGCTTCGATATCGAGGTTGAGAGACTGTCCAATCTTTGCGAGTTCGTCTCTTTCTTTGCCGTAGAGGTTGTACCCTGTTTTTTCCTCGATGGCTTCCAATAAGGGGATGCGAGGCCAGGGGCGCACGAAGGAAATAACGTGATCACCGGCCTGTACGCTGGGCGTGCCATGCAGCTCTAGAACGATCGTTTCGATCATCTCTTCCACCAGTTCCATCATCCAGCGATAGTCTTTGTAGGCCACATACAGCTCCATCATGGTGAATTCCGGGTTGTGGAACCGGCTGAGACCCTCGTTGCGGAAGTCTTTGGAGATTTCGTAAACGCCTTCGAAGCCGCCAACGATAAGTCGTTTCAAATACAGTTCGTCTGCGATGCGCAGAAAGAGCTCCATGTCCAGCGCGTTGTGATGGGTGGTAAAAGGGCGAGCCGTGGCCCCCCCGTAAATCGGTTGCAGGACAGGAGTTTCTACCTCGAGATACCCTCGGTCATCGAGAAAGGCTCGCATAGTCCGGATCAAGCGAGCGCGTTGAACGAATACTTCGCGTACTTCCGGGTTGACGAACAGGTCTACGTACCGCTGCCGGTAACGAAATTCTTTATCACGCACCTCGTTATAGACGACGCCTTCTTTCTCTTTGACGATCGGGATGGGGCGCAGGGCTTTGGACAACAGTTCGAGGCGGGTTGTGTGTACTGTGATGTGCTCGGTTTTCGTCCGAAACACGTATCCTTCGATGCCCACGATGTCGCCCAGGTCGAGGAGTTTTTTGAACACGGTGTTATAAAACCCATCGGGCAGGTCGTCCCGGGTCACGTACACCTGTATAGTGCCCGTATGGTCGAGGATATCGATGAACGCCGCCTTCCCCATAACTCTCTTCTTCATGATGCGGCCGGCGATAGATACCGTGAACAGGTCCTCGGGCTTTTTAGTCTCGTCGGGTTGATGCTGCGCATCGTCGAAGTGCTCCAGGATGTCCGAGGCGTAATCAGTGACATTCCACTCGTAAGGATAAGGATTGATGTCGAGCGCTTCCAGGGCCGCGCGTTCTTCACGGCGGCGCACCTCCTGTTCCGTCAGTTCCGGCATGATGAGCATGGAGTGAAATTATTGAGCAACTACGGGGCGAATGGACATGGGTATCTCGTCGATAGGACGGTCATTGGCGTCGGTGGATACAGAGCTAATCTTGTCGAGTACGCGGAAGCTTTCCTCTCCCACGAGTTCACCGAACACCGTATATTGCATATCCAGCATAGGGTACCCTCCACGAGTCGTATATGCTTCACGTGCAGCCTGTGTAAATGTGAAATTTGGGTCAGAAATGGCGCCTGCTACATATTGCTCGATCTCGAGGAGGTTGGCCGGCTCGAAACGCTGGCCCTGGACGATGAAAAATTGACTTCCGTTCGAGCTGCGAAGAGGGTTGAATGAGTCGGCCTGCCGGGCTGCCGAGACGGCCCCTTTTTTGTGGAAAAGGGATCGATTAAATTCTGCCGGAACGGTATATCCCGGCCCTCCCTTTCCGTCATTAAAGGGATTGTCGTCCCTCGAATTCGGGTCGCCGCCTTGAATCATGAAATTGGTGATTACCCGATGAAAGGTGGTGCCTTCGTAGAAGTTTTGTTCGACGAGGCGTTTGAAGTTGTCCCTGTGACGAGGGGTCTCGTCGTACAAGAGGATGCGCATGGTACCCAGAGGGGTGGTGATGTCGTACGTGTTGTTCTGGGCGATGAAGTCTTGTGGAGAGACGAATATTTCTTCCGGCCCCTCGGTTACATTGCTTGATACGACAGTGGTATCCGGCGGGGGGGTGGTGGCTGGAGGGCGTGTGGTGAGCCTGCCGATCGAAAACGATCGAGACGTATCCCGGTTGACGGTAATGGGAGGCTCAACGTTGTTGCGCACGCTGATCTCACACGCCGAACTGAGTAGGACAACGACGGCAAAGGCGATCGTCAGGACTACTGTGGATTGATGTCTACGCATAGGACTGAGCTACGTTGAACGCAAGTTACACTTCGTTCAAAATGGACTCGAAGTAGGTGAGAATGGCGACCTTGAGTACCTTTTCTTGCTCCGGGAGGGAAAGCCTGGGTACGGCCTGGCTGGAACGTTCCCAGACAGTGCGGCCTTCGCTATCAATACCGACACGTTTGTAAAGTCCCAGGGTTTCAAATATGAGATAGGTGCCCTCCATGATCAGGTCCTGCTTCGCTTGCTTCGATAGCCTGGGCTGATACCCCTGCCCCCGGGATTGTATGCCGATCAGGAACAGGATCGACTCTATGCTGGCTTGCTTTCCGTAACGCTCCTCTAGCCACTGGAGCAACACACTCCACCTCCGGTTCACCTCGTCTTCGTCAGTAGCAAGGATGTGTTCCACGCGAGTACTCATTGGGTGAGTGCTTCGTCCGACTCTGCCAGAAGTTCTCTGTGGTGATTGAGCAATACGGATTTAACGAGAAGACCTAAATTTCGAGCAGGGCTGTTTTTGGTCTGTCCATTAATAATGGAGCCAATACAATCAATTCCACGGGTTAATGTTTCGATGGCGGCAGCGATGCAATCCCACCACGACGTACACCTGGTGTCTCCGATATGGATCTTCTTTTTCTGAAGTATGAGGATCTTTTGACCCTGCCGGTTGAGCCCGCTCCGAAGGACGGATTGAACGGACTCGATAGCATGGATCAGGTTGCGAACCTTCATTTGCTGGCCCAGGGATATGGCCGCTTGTTCAGTACGCAGTTCCTGCTCCCTGACGGTGTTCAGGGTCAGCAACGATGTGACGAGTACCGACTGGAAAGCCGTACTCTCAACGGAAGCGGAATCCAGAAGCGCCTGGATTTGTGTTAATTCATCCATGCATTTTCACGTGTTTTGATGCGGACCGGGCTCACAAGGGTGTATACATTCAGTGGGATCCAGGTATTCATTTGATGGACTTCGTGCAGATCCGGGCGTTCCCATTTGGAGTACGGGACAGGCTTTCGACTCGCGATGCAGGGTATCTCGCGAGAAAGGTAATGCCGTGTTGCGCGAAATCGGCGGAAGATAGCGATCAAAATGAAAGTACACACGCCTTAAAAGGGTACTACATGGTTTCTTCAAATAGGAACCCAACCTGGTGATAATTATGTAACGATATCTACAAGGCTTATGTATTACCGGGGTGTAGCTGATTCAATAAAGTACGGCCGTTGGATTCAGAAAGACGACCGGTACGCATTGCGATGTCGAGCGCCTCGACGGTGAGCAGCTCATACAGGCGTTTCAGCCGGGAGGAATAAAGGCGAAGATCTTCTCTGTGCCGGTCTATCGTATCCGCATCGCCACGAACCGCCGGCCCCGTTAGCACGTCATCCGGTGAAAGGGCGTCTATATTCGAGCAGGTCTGAGCGATGAGGGGACGGAGCATATTCAAGGCGTCTGAGCGATCGATGCCCGTCGAGGCGAGCAGGTCGCAGGACAGGCTGGCAACCGTTGCCAGAAAGTTGGAGGCAAACACTGCTGCCGCGTGGTACCGAATTTTCGCTTCCGTAGATAACGTGACGGGGATGCTCCCCAGATGTCGAGCGATCTGCTGACCTACCTCGACAGCCTCAGGGTGCCCTTCAAGGCCTACGTAGATACCCTCGAAAGCGGTGCCGCCGCCTGGCTTGAAGGTCTGCATCGGGTGAAAGCTCATGGTGAACGCTCCGGCTTGCGCCAGATCGGAGAGAATGACCGACGAACGAGCTCCAGATGTATGCGCTACCACTACGGAGGACCAATCGTACGAGTGTTGCGCCAACGTTCTGGAGAGGGGTTCGATTACGTCGTCTGGAACGCACAAGAACAGGAGCTCGATACCTTCAGGAAGAGGGTCGCCCAGCGTCAGTGCGTGGGGAGCCCGTGCAGTTTGTGCGAGCGCCCGAGCGCGGTCTGCCTGCCGGCTGATGATACTGTGGATCGGATACCCGGTTGACGCCATAACAAGGGCCAGGCTCTCGGCTATAGAGCCAGTGCCCACCAGTGCAGTTTGGCGCCGGGGGCGTTCGGGATGGGGCCCGGTCATCTTGTGCGTCATGAGGCAAAGGGCGGTATGAGGCAAAGGGCGGTTCAGTTCAGGCTGGAAACGGTCATCTCGAGATGACGGCGCCCAGGTGCCCGGGTGTGCCGTTTTGAGGAGGAGCCAGAGAGAGAACGCGAAAGGTTTTAGCACGCCGGCTCAGCGTAGCTATGAGCGTCACAAGGAGCGCTCCTTTGCCAAGAATATCTACTTCTGTGCTTTGTAACATAGGCATGAGCGTTGCGACATCGCCCTGCTCGAAGGCGTCTCGAAAAGTCCGAAGTCCTTCTTCTGTTGTTGACATGATGTCCACCGAAGCGACCAGCAGTGTTCTTCTGTTGAACATGATGGCGCCAATGGCAGATCCCAACTCCCTACAAAAGTCGGGCGATTCTTCACCCATAACGATAGGTACGACATCGAATGAGGTCAGGATATTTTGCAGAAAGGGGAGTTGTACGTCGATGCCCTGGATGTGAAAATGCCCCGTGTTATCGAGAAAAATGTCGTCGTCCTCATCGCAGAGTTCATGGCAAACGCGTTTATTGATTTGGATCGTTCCCAATGGAGTCTGGTACACGTCCAGATCGCAGATAGTCATACGACCGAATGCCCCCATATGGCTGGGAGAAACGGCGATCACCGTATCGTACTGTTGCCCCGAGACCGACTTGAACACATCCGCCGCTACGTTTCCGGTTCGTAACAAATTGGTATCGGGTACGATGATAGCGAGGATGTCTTCCTGTATATTGGGCTGCTCAGAGGCGCGGAGCAGGTATTCGATCTGCCGCTGAAGGGGTTTGGGTTGTGTCGCGTATACCTGATCGCGAAGTGTCTCCATATTCTAATTGGGTAATGAGCTATGTTTTTCAGCAATGCGGTCCAGCAGAGATGCCAGATTTCCCTGTTGTTCGAGGGCGCGGATAAAGGCGTTCACGTTCTCCGGATATTCAGGGCGCCATTCCAGTGTCGCCAGTACTTTGAGAGGCGTAGCCAGTTCTTCCAGCACGTCAGGATTCAAGGATTCAGCGAACCCTTCGCCGAACTGGCCAAATCCATTCAGGATAAATCCGAGAGGCTGAATGCCCATCACGAGCATCATCCTGAGTGTGAGCAGACAGTGGTTCAACGTGCCTCTCGCCGTTTTTCCTACAATGATCGACGGGAGATTAAAGTCTTTTAAAAGATCGACGACAGCGTAGTGGCGCGTAATGGGTACCATAAGGCCGCCCCCCTCGACGATAACGAACTTACCTTCACTCTGCAATTCGCGATAGGCACTCCACACGCGGTCCAGTTGTATCGTAAGGTGCTCCACCTGACTCGCTACGTAGGGAGACGCCAGCGTTTCGAAAGAAATCGGACTCAGCAAACGTTTGGGTTCCTCTACGCCGATCTGACGCAACAGATTACTCGCACTTTCCACCGAGCCTCCGGTGGCGATCGGCGTCATCAACGTCGCATCGATCCCTTTCTTGCGAAGCAATCCAACGAGCCCTACACCCACCATCGTTTTGCCGACATCTCGGTCAGTTCCTACGAGAAAGATCCCTGAAGCCATAAGTCAAGCGGTTAATCTATATCAGTAAGGGAGGGTTAGCGCCTATCTGAATACCTCATTCGGGCTTGCTCGATCCGGCCGCGATGGTTTCTCTCACACTCGAGCCTCAGAGCAGGTGTTCGGATAGGCACTTGTTATCACGGATGGAGAACTACGCTATCATCGGAATCAGGAACTGAAGAGCTAAAGAGGGAAGCGAAAATAGTACTACTTGACCGGGCTAATGTCAAGAAGGTTCAATAGGTAATCGCCATATTTTTCGGGCTGAATCGGAAGCATCCCGGGGAAAAGATCAAGGAGTCGAAGCGGTAGAATACGTATGACTGAGGGCCCCCAACGTGTCGCTGTTGCTCCCGACTCGTAACGGTGTCAGCGTGAACTGCCCTGCTGAAGAGGCAGAGTGAGGCGAGGTACGCCATAGAGGCGGGATGAGCTCGGATCGCTGAAAAGAATGTAGATCCGAAGACCGGTGTACAGGTTTTTGTAGGGTAGCTTCAGCCTCGATCTGGGTAGAGGTGAGGAAGGTGGCCACTTCAGCTGGATAGGTGGTCGTTACCACGAGGAGGAGCATGGCTGCAAAGGAAGACAGGGTGGCGAGCGTGGTAAGGTAAGGGCTATATCGAGAGAGGAAAGGTTCCGATTCCTGAACTATTTCGCAGGCTAGCAGGCGTCGAAGTCGCGGTTGAAGCTCACGGGGCGCTTTGTGCTGGCATCCGTAGTGGCATAACAAGTGCCGCGTTTCTCGAAGGCGCTCAACGTGAGCAGCGAGCTCGGGGTTGGCCTGCATGTATTCTTCGAGAGCTTCGCGAACAACTGGATCGATCGTACCGTCTACATATTCGCACAGCCACTCATCCAGATCGGAAAAATCAGATTCTCCGAAATTCTCGTATCCGTCGTTCATAAGCAAAATGCAAGAGATTGCCCTTTAAAAATTGCCCGGTAACAAATCCTGAAAGGAGAGGGAAGGAGGAGCCCTGAATGGATCCTCCTCCTATGAACTTAACGATCAATTGCCCATTGGATGCGGTGAATATACATCTTTCAGGAGCGCTTGAAGTTTGGTACGGCCGCGATTAATGCGGCTCTTGACTGTACCCATGGGTAATCCAGTGATTTCGGCAATCTCTTCGTAAGCCAGCTGTTGGACGTCTCGCAATACAACAACCTCTCTAAATTCTTCAGGTATGAGTTTGAGCGCTTCCTGAATGTAACGATCCTGGATTGTACTTTCGGTATGCTTATCAGGTGAGAATGTTTCATCGGGGATCTCGAGCTCGAATTCTTCCTCGTCTCTGTTGACCGACTGAAGCGAATACAACCTGCGTCGCTTTCTCTTTCGGTATTCTGAACGAGCGAGGTTACCCGCAATGGTGTACAACCAGGTAGAAAACTTGGCAATTCGCCGGTAGGAGTGCCGATTTCTATAAACGCGGAGAAAGGTTTCCTGTAGAAGGTCCTCACATTCCTTCATGTCCCCCAGGAATCGATAGATATAATTCGTAAGGGGATCTTTGTATCGATTCACGAGAAGATCAAAAGCCTCGACGGTTCCAGCCTGGAAATAAGACATGAGATCCTCGTCGCTCATCTCGGCAAGCATGTCATAATGACTGTTCGGGCTTGTGATCCGATTCACATTCTTGCTGTTTTTATTTGAGGAATTTTTAGGCATAGCCGGCTGCTGGGAATCTGTACGGTGCGTACACGGTTTGTAGGTGAAATATGTGTACGATGTGAACTACATATCGTTACATCACGCTGTAGCGACGGTATTCGTACCCATGTGCGGTACGGCGTCAGGTATCAAACGCCGTATCAGTAAAGTCAGTATCAGGTGTGCGTCTCGATTTGCCCCTCCTTTTAATTCATAATCCGCGGACAGCAAAGATGCAAATGCCTTTGCAATATCCTCTCTATTAAATCGGCGTAAACTGCGCAGGTATTCCTTGATGAAATAGGGGGAAATACCTATCCGGGTGGCCAGCGATTTCTCCGGCATCTGTCTGCCCTGTAAATATGACAGCTTCCATAGCTTATTGAAGTATGACGTCAGTACAGACACGATCATCAGGGCTTCGCTGCGTGTATTTGTGGATTGGCGCAACAACCGTTCCGTGATAAGGAGAGCCGCTGGATAGCGACCCTCTCCAATGGCTCGTTGCAGCTCAAAGACGTTAAAGTCACGAGTTTGGCCACTCGCCTTAACTACGTCTTCCCCGGTGATCTCCGTTCGCGTACCGCAGTAGGTTTCCAGTTTGTCAATCTCGGATTCTATGGATTGCAGGTCAGTGCCTAGATAATCCACAAGCCGCTCAACGGCTTCAGGCGTTACTTTCAGCCCCCGGATCTTGAATCGTGTATGGATCCAGCTTCCCACCTGGTTCTGGTACAGGGGCTTCAGTTCTGCCCACTCAGCGGAAGCCTTGAGAGCCCGGTATGGATGAGAAGAGAGATTCGGTTTGCGCCCACACAGCAGCAACACAACCGCCTGTGGGTTCGGATGTTCAACGTATGACGTAAACCGTTTATTGTCCTTGACCTGTTCGAAGTCTCGCACAATGATGACTCTGCGTTCGGCCATTACAGGGTAGCTGCAACATAAAGCGATAAGCTGGCTGGCATCCACATCCGCCCCATATACGATGTCCAGGTTGAAATCACGTTCATGCGGCGCGATTGCATGTTCGATCAAACCCCTCTGCAATTCGTCCATCAAGAAACGCTCCTGACCATATAAGAAATAGAGCGGCTTATAATTGCCATGCCTGAATGCGGTATCCAACTGCTCGTATGTGAGGCCTTTAGATGGCATAAACAGGTTAATTCTCTTCGATTACAGTACACACGGTCGACAGGCAACACCTAATTAGTCGGTCCATCAGGGATTACGTTACACGCCCTGGTATAACGATACGCCTCCCTTTTTTCGTATGAACCCTTTAAAAAAGTTAAAAAATAAGGGTGTCCATTGTGTTTTTTAAAATTTGGGCGGCCCCTGGGCTAATAATTTAAGTCTAATTCACACTCTATTCAAGTTGTTGAACAAAATTAACATGAGCCGGGCGGGTAGGGTGGCGAGCTTTGCTCGATTGGGACAGGCACTCTGGTGCAAAGGGGCAGCGTCTCACTTACTCTTGAATGTGAGCGTGAGGGGCACGCCCATGAAATCGAATGACTTGCGCAACTGATTCTCCAAAAACCTCCGGTACGACTCTTTGATTCCCTGAGGGTAATTACAGAAAAAGACAATCACGGGAGGACGGACGCGCACTTGCGTGACAAAGTTGATTCTGACACGGCTGTTGCGGTAAGTGGGAGGCGGTGTGCGTTCTATTGCTTTAAGCATCACTTCGTTCAGACGACGGGTAGGGATGCGCAACGAACGCCGCTCAAATACGCGTATCGCTTCGTCAAGCAGTTTGTGGATGCGTTGTCGAGTTAGCGAAGAAACGGTGAGAATAGGGACGTAATCGAGGGTTTTGAGTCGTTCTTTGATCTCAGCCATGGCATCTCGGGCTGTATTGCTGTCTTTTTCGATCAAGTCCCATTTGTTGATGGCGAGTACCAGGCCTTTGTTCAGGGTTTCTGCCTGTTTCAGAACCCGAATATCCTGGGACTCGAGTCCTAACGTAGCATCGATGAGCAGTATGGCTACGTCGCAATGTTTGATCGCGCGCTCTGTCCGCAGGTTTGCATAAAATTCGACGTTTTCATTGATCCGTGCCCTTTTACGCAGCCCGGCTGTATCGACCAGCACGATCTCCTGGCCATGGTATTTCAGCACGCTGTCGATCGAGTCGCGTGTCGTACCGCTGATTTCGGTGACGATAGAACGATCCTGGTTCAACAGCGCATTCGATAGAGATGATTTGCCGACGTTGGGCCGGCCTATCAGGGCAAAATGAGGGCGTGTATCTTCTTCTTCACCCGGCGGTGGGCCGGGCAATCGGTCGACGATGGCGTCGAGGAGTTCCCCGGTGCCCGAACCATTAATCGAGCTGACCGCAAATAATTCCTCGATGCCCAACTGGTAGAAGACATGTGTATTCCATCGTCTTTCTTGATTGTCGGCTTTGTTGGCCAGCAACAGCACAGGTTTCGCTGTCCGGCGGAGCATATGGGCTACGTCCTGGTCGAGATCTGTGATGCCTGTTTCTACATCCACTACGAACAGGATGAGGTCGGCCTCCTCAGTGGCTATTTCAACCTGCTCTCTGATGGCCGCCTCGAAGCGGTCCGCAGAATTGGGTACATAGCCGCCTGTGTCGATGATGGAAAACACCACCCCGTTCCATTCCACCTGCCCGTAGATGCGGTCCCGGGTGATCCCCGGCTCGTCATGCACGATAGCCTGCTTCGCTTCTGTCAGGCGGTTGAACAGGGTAGATTTACCGACATTAGGCCTGCCTACAATGGCGACAAGAGGCATGGGGACAATCCGTGCGTTTGGGTTAAATCCGCTCCTTGCGCTCGAGATAAAGGGCTCGAAAGAGCATATACGACGTTTGCGCCGTTTCTGTAGTAAACCAGTAATTGATGCCGGCGCCAACGGCTGCCCCGGCTATCGGAATGGTCTGTGCAATTTTTCGGCCTACGATATTTTTTGCAATTTCGCGGGGGAGGTGTCGGTTTTGATTTTGGAACATGCCGGAGGTGCGCCCCTTGTACGCGAGGTTGTTAGCGAAGGCGGCGGCGGCAACACTGATTTCCCGTATCGCTTCATTCTTGGCTCGCTGTTCGTTAGAGGAGGCGACATTAAAAATGGATAAGACGAGCGGTTGAAACTCAGGGCCTCGCAGCAAAAAACCGTAGGTAGCCCCAATCTGTTGGATGAGCCGGAGATTGATCGTAAAGAGCAGCGGTATGTCTGCGGCGATGAAAAAAGCTCCCCCGAGGCCCGTCCCACCCCCCTCGACGGCGGCCAATACTGCGTTTTGAGTGAAATGGCCCCTGGCGATTTCGTCGAGCGTCTCGAGAGATTCGTCGCGTAAGTCCTCGATGTCGTCGACATCTAACTCCCTCACCCTGGCCGTTCGCAGGATGTCCTGAGCGTCGTAGGTCCATTCGGAGGCATTATTGAGGACCGAGAGAAATTGTTCGATGGCATGACTGGCCTGGTCGATGATATCGGTAGGTACCACGCGCTCGACGACCCAGTCCATAGGCTGCATCGCCCAGTTGAATGCCCGTACCAACAGGTTTGCTTCGCCGTGCTGCCAGCGTTCGATCTCGCGCCGCACTTCTTTTTCATAGGGGGTAAGTCGCATGTACGCTACCGAATTAACCGATGACTTCGTACTTCTTGAGAAGTCTGTACATCGTTGCGCGGCCGATACCGAGCTCCACGGCCGCTTTATCGACGTTGCCGTCGCAGATGCGATAGGCGCGTTCGACAGCCTGCTGCTTCAAGTCTTCCAGCGGAACGATGGAATCCGAGTGGTGGCCCAGGGTCACCCCGGCAACAACTTCCTCATCTTTGTCTATACCGTTTTCTCCATTGAGAGGTTGCGCGGGGGACGGAGAATACGATCCGTCGGACGATTGTAGCTGTGCGCGGTCGGCCCAGGGGGAGATCATCGTGCGTTCATGAAGCATGAGGTCGTCGCTGCTGATTTCAGGCTGATCCGAGATCAGAATCGCTCGTTCGATGGCGCTCTTGAGCTCGCGAACGTTGCCCGGCCAGGGATAATTGAGGATGGCCTTTCGGGCCTCGGAGGACAGGGTCTTGTTCTTGAACTCGGGGTGTTTTTTGATGTAGTCCTGCAATACGTGATGGGCGACAAGCAGGATATCCTGGCCGCGTTCGCGCAAAGGCGGCAGCTGGATGGGAAACTGGAATAACCGGTAATAGAGGTCTTCCCTGAATTTGCCCTTCCGAATCATCGGGATGATGTCCCGGTTGGTTGCCGAGATGACGCGTGCATCGAAGTTGATCGTTTCGTTGCCTCCAACACGTTGGATCTCGTAATTTTGTAGGGCGCGCAGCAGCTTGGCCTGCAGGTCCAGGTCCAATTCTCCGATTTCGTCCAGAAAGATGGTGCCCCCATCGGCCTGTTCGAACTTGCCGATCTTTCGGGCATGGGCGCCGGTGAATGAGCCCTTCTCATGACCGAAGAACTCACTTTCCATCAATTCGCGAGGGATGGCCGCACAGTTGACGACCACGAATGGGCCGCTCTTTCGCGACGAGTTGAAGTGGATGGCACGCGCTACAAGTTCTTTACCCGTACCACTTTCACCTAGGATGGCCACGGTCAGGTCCCCGCGAAGCGTCTTCTGGATCAACCGGTACACCGACCTCATGGGCGGGCTGTCCCCGATGATGCCTTCGATACCGTGTTTGGAAGACACTTCGGCGCGCAGGTTCTCGAGTTCCTGAGAAAGCGACACCTTCTCGAGTGCGTTCTTGACTACAATGGAGAGCTTGTTGAGATCGTCGCGCCCTTTGGTGATGTAATCGTAGGCTCCCTCTTTCATGGCTTCGACGGCGGTGTCGACCACACCCTGGGCCGAAACCATGATGACGGGCAAATCCTTGTTGTGGTCTTTGATGCGCGTCAGCGTTTCAATACCTCCGAGGCCGGGCATCATGATGTCCATGACGATCAGGTGAGGGCCTTCCTCCAGCTTGTCGAGCACTTCTTGACCGTCGGAAAACACCGAAACGGTATAATCTGGATTTTTATCCAGATGGTAGCTAATCATGCGAGCGTAATGGCGATCGTCGTCAACGACGAAGATGCGAAATCCCATAAGAAAAAGAGGGTTTGCGAGGGGAAAACTAAATTGGGCTGGCGTAGGGGCCTTCCGAATACTTCGTTCCAGGTTCGTGCGGCCGGGTACAGGCCTCAAAGCGGGTTTCAGATTGGCGCTACTTCAATAATGCGAGCCTCTACTACTGGTTTTATATGCATTAAAACAGAAAATACCTAATCCTGGCCCGGGGTCTATGGCCAGACAGTTTGCAATAGCACAGCAACGTAACCGCATCTAAAGAGGGAAAAAACATCGGGAAGCCCCTGAGTAGCGGCCATTGCATGTTTCATAAAAGGTGACAAGAGCCAGAAAATATAGGGCTTTCCAGCTTCATAATCACGGAGTTCAGGTTTTTTGTGGTATAGAGGTCAGGAGCCAGAGATCAAAATGAGCCCCAGGCCGCCTGCCGCAAAACAATAGTACGCAAAATATTGCAGGTTGCCCCGTCGGACAAAATCCAACACGATTTTTATGGCGATGATACCGGATACATAAGCGACCAATGTGCCGATGACGATGGGGGCCCACTGGATGCCAAACCCTTCCTGTACCATGTCTATGCCCTGCAGCAAAGTAGCGCCAATGACAACGGGCAGCAACATCAAAAAGGAAAAATCGGCTGCTTCTCGAGGAGACACGTTCTGGTACAACGCAGTACAGATGGTCGATCCTGAACGCGAAATGCCCGGCATCATCGCAGCAGACTGTGCGATTCCGGTAACGAAGGCCTTTAAGGGCGTCATCCTGCCGTTGGGGCGCCTTCGCAGGAGGGTTAAAAGGAGTAATATGCCGGTAACGATCAGCATGCTACATACAAATCTCGGATCGTTGAATTTTTCCTGCAGAAAGTCTTTCAGCAACACGTACACAATTCCAGTTGGGATGAGAGTGATCAATATGTACACCACGGTTCGAAAGGACTCGTTATCCTGGTAGTGTGCAACCACACGGTGCGGCTCGACGAGGGCTGCAAGCCCCGCCTGCACGAGATCCAGGATCTTTTTGTAATAAATGGTCAGGATGCTGAGCACGGTACCGAAGTGAACAAACACCTCAAAGGCGATGTCGTCTGCACCGGGTTCATTGAGGCCTAACAGATATTTCCCCAGCACCAGGTGGCCCGATGAAGAGATAGGTAGAAATTCTGTAAGCCCCTGTATTAATCCGAGTAACGCTGCTTCCCACCAGGTCATTTATATAAGTATAATGGTTATTATCAATGTCTGGGATTACTTCGTCACGATGCGGCAGGGCAACGGTATTCCCCGGCAGGTTTTGCATACAAACGTTATGAAGGGAGTGCCGGCTCGACCAGGAGTACCTCTTCTCGATCTACGAGTACCGCACCGGGCGGTGCCCCCCTGGGTTTTCGGACGTATTTTCTCTCGGCGATAATAACAGGGACCAGGCCGCTACCCCTCGCCTTGCTGTGGAAGGCGGCGATAGCTGCGGCTCGTTCGAGGGTGATTTTCTGCGGTTGTGACGTTCGGCCCGGGCGACGGAGGATTGCATGGGATCCGGGTACCCCCCTGGCGTGGAGCCAGTAATCGAATTTGCGTGCATATTTGAACGTGAGCTCGTCGTTTTGACGGGCGTTTTTGCCGACCCAGACTTCGTATCCACTTTCCAGAGTATATCGCCTGAAGGGAATCTGTTCGGCTGTGGCCGCAGTGCTCTGCCCCAGGAAAGGCATCAAGTCGTCTTTCATGGATCGTTCAAACTTCTTGACGTCACTCGCTGTGTTTAACGCCCTCAGCTGATCCAGTAGCTCCTTTGCGGTCTCTATTCGTTTTTCAATATCCGCGAGACGGTCTTCGGCGTGGGTTCGGGCCAGCCGGGTGTTGCGGGCTTTTTCGTAGAAACGTTCTGCATTCTCGATGCCCGACAATGTGGGATCCAGTGGGATACGGACTCGCTGCTCGTCTTGAAAAAGGTCGTCCAGCTCCACGAAGTCGGCGTGTGAAGGGATCTGATGTTGGGAGGCCATCAAAAGATGCGCCCAGCGTTCGTATTTATCCGCTCGGCTCTCTTCGCTGAGGGCCTGGATCATGGAGTCGAGCCGGAGTTCGTCTTTTTCAATCGCGGTAAGCAGGGCCTTTTCGAGAGGTCGATATACTTCCTCGAAGGCCGTCTGACCGAGGCGCCGGCGTACGAAAACGCGTACCGCTTCGTCGACGGAATCGAATCGTTCTTCGCGATACGTCGAAAAAGCATTGATGAACGTAAGGGAGTAGGCTTCGACGCGTTCGTTATTCCAGTATATGCGAGGGATGGGGGCGGTAAGCTCTTCAGATAGCGCGGTAGCCGTTTCGAAGAGGCTGTACAATTCGTCGGTCGTGCACCGATCCGGCCGGCCTGGAGCGACTCCGGCCCGGTGGAGCACTTCTCGTGCCAGTATGGCGTCGAAAAAAGGAAAAGACGCGGAGATTGCTTTGGTGATGGTTTTGCGATTGCTACTCCAGCTGTCCTTGAAGGCGTCGAAGGACGTTACCCACGGTGCAGGGCGGGGTGCGGGCGCTCGGGTCTCTATCAGCGCTTCTCTTCGCTGAAAAGCGTCTAGAATGAATCCGTTTTGATCTACGAGCAGCACGTTTGCTCTCGGCCCGAAAAGGAGAAACTGGAGGGTTTTTTGATTCCCCAGCTCGATATAGAGGATGCGGTCCCGGTGAGCGAGACGCGTGTGTTCTACGGGTTGATCGAAGGCGCCCGTCATCAAGGTAGCCACGTTCCGGCGGGCTTTGTTGTATCCTTCATTGAGAAACAGGTACTGGAAGGGAGCACGCACATTGGCTCTGACCATCCAGGTAGTCTCTTTCGAAGCAAATGCAATCGTCAGTTCGTCCCGAGTCTGTGAGTAAACGTCACCCACGATACACCCGGCCAGGCGGGCGCGCCATTCGTGAACCAGGGCGCGCAGCGTGTAATAGTTGGTGATCATGAAGCCGGAATGCCTGTAGTACGGATAGGTACGGATGCATGGAAGCGGTCAGAGGCGCCCCCTTTTTCTGCGCTCCGAAATGGAGGATAGGATCCAGGTCAGCAGCCAGAGGCCGGCCATGACGCCTGCCAGAACGTGACGGTAAGTGACTGCATAATAGGCGAGGCAAGATATATTTATCACGAAAAGGAGGTGATAAAACCCGCCCGGCGGTTCATGTCCAGTAGAGGTCTGTTTGATCCGATCCAGACCGGTTGTGAGGGCCAGCAGCCGTATAGCGGTTATGAGGGGCGTATACAGATAGATGACCCATTTCCAGGCGTCGGGAAGGAGTCCGAACGTCCATAGAACGATGATGCAGGCGATGGCGAGGTCGATGATAACGTGTTTGATCCACTTCACAAGGCGATCTGTACAGATTAGGATGGAACAACAGGGCTGGCCTCGTAGAGGAGCCGCCCTCTGACCTGTTAGAGCAAGATCAGTTGATCTGTTTCAAGATCTCCTCAAACACGGTATCGGCATATTTGGGTCCCAGCTCGTCGAGAAGCTCATCCTCGAGCGCGTGGAGTTCCTCGTTGAGCTCTTCCTCGTCAAAGAGGCGGCGTTGGTCGTAGCTCAGGTCGAGATCCCGGAAGTCTCCAGCGTAGATCCCTTTCGCCAGTCGCCTGGAAACGTCCAATTCCACGGTACCCTGATCGATCTCTCGCTGCGACTCCACGTCGATGAGGCGGTACAAAATTTCTGCGTTGAGCTCAGCGGTGAAGGATCGTTCCGTAAAGGTGGTGTCCAGGCTGTTACGGCCCCGTGTCCGCGTCTCGATGGTCTTATCGCGAATGCGGCTTTCTTCCATGTTCAACGTGATTGCCTGACTGAGCACGATATAATCGGCTTCCAGGATGCGGCCGATCTGTATGGCTTCGGGGAGAGGAATACGATTCCGGATATCCGTTCTGCGGAGTTCCCGCCGCATTTGAACGGGGTCCGTCGATGCAACAAACGGGGGCGGCGCGCTCCAGAATTCGTACTGCATCATGTCATTGAGTTCTTGCAGTACTCCTGCCGGTGCGCTCTCGGAGGTTCTCTCGTCAATCTGAATAGGGAAAAAGGTGACGTACCGGGTCCCTTCGGCGAGCACCCGATCCTGGAGTTCGATGGCGCTGATGGCGCGTGGGTGGTCCAGCCCGAGCACGCTAATGGCTTCACCGCCCAGCCGGTAAGCGCTGCGGAAATATTCGCGTTGTCGTTCTTCCTCGCCCCATTTTACGAACACGCGCGCCATCGCCAGGCGAAGTGCCTCTGCCTGGTCGACAGTCACGTCGTAATTCGTGAGGGCGCGCTCGTACTGGTCAATGGCTTCTTGCCAGCTACCGTTTTGTTCGGCGCGTTCCCCCGACCCGATAAGAGCTGCCAGTGCTGAGGCGACCAGGTCCTCCCGATACTGATCGTAATCGGGAGGGACGCTCAGGTTGACCCCGACACCGTAAGCGTCTGTACGGAGCTCGTCGAGTTCGTCGAGTAGGCTGATAGCGTCTTCGAATGCGCCAGCCTGTTCTCGTTCGCCGGCCTCATCGAGGTAATTTCCTATGGCGATGGCGCCGACGCGGGCCAGGCCATCCCTGGCGCCCTTGCGATCGGGTTCTTTTTGTAGAACTTGCAGGTAGTCCCGTGCCGCCCGCGCATACTCGCCGGCTTCTTCATAGGAAAGGGCTCGCTCAAACCGCTTGGAGGTGGACAGGCAGCCGGTTGTAGTTAGAAGAAGGGCGCAAAGCATACACGCTGCGCGAAATACTATCATCGAAGGGACCTGCTTAGTCGTCCGTTGTACCGCCAAATATATCATCTATAGTTATCGTTTTGCCGGGAGTATTCGTAGGGTTTTGGGGAGGATCCTGTTGCTGCGGTTTGCGTCGCTGCGGCGGTTGAGGCCTGGGCCGCGGTTGAGGCTTCTGCATATGGGGAGAGGGCGGCGGCGCCTGCTGGGGCTGGCGAGGTTTCTGGATCGACCCGAACCGATGTTCGAGGGAACGCGCCCTGTAAGTAAACACCTCTTGCAGTCTCTTTCGCACAAATATGTCGTGGAAAAAAGCGCCTACGGGGCCTAAATGCAGCCCATACAGGATGAGGTCTTCGATTTCTACCCCTTCATCGATTTCGCGAAAATGGTGTTCGTGATGCCAGAGCTTGAAGGGGCCTATTCGTTGTTCTGTGATGAAAAAAATCGGGGGGCGGATATGTTTGATTTCTGCCAGCCATTGCAGAGAAAGGCCGGGAATAGGGCGGATTACGGCGCTGAAGAGCGCGCCAGGGTGAACGTATTCAGGCGGAGCGTGATTCAATCGGTAATCTAACCAGGCAGGCGTCATTGCGGCGAGATTCTGGGGGTTGATAAAAAAGTCCCAGGCTTCTTCTACACCGATCGGCAATCGCTGGATGGTTTGTATGCGCTCCAGTTTCATGGACGTACCTGTTGGGATGATTATCGAACTGGAGCGTGTTGTCATTCTCCTTGACAGATGACGGACTCTCGTTCGATGATAACACGCTTAGATATATACGCACAAAGGGCGGTAATAGCTCCGCAAATCATCTCGAAGCGGCCCTCAGCCGGCCAGAATTCGATCCGCCTGTTTGACGCTCCGGTAATAGTAGCGGGCTCTTAACGTTTTCTTATCCTCTTCAGACAGGTCGCCGTCGATGCCCAGCTTGCGAACGCGGTCGAGATAGGCATGGTACAGACCTACAGCGGCTGCGACGGAAATGTTGAAACTTTCCACAAAACCGACCATAGGGATAATGCAGCGTTGATCGGCCAGTGACAACATGGCTTCGGAGATGCCTGCCCGTTCATTGCCGAAAACGAGTGCTGTAGGTCGGGTGAAGTCGATCTCGTCGATCGGTTTTGCCTCTGCGTCCAGATGCGTGACTACAATCTGGTATCCTTTTTCATGAAGATAAGAGGCACACTGTTCGGCATCAGCCCATTTGTGAACGTCCAGCCATTTTTCCGCCCCTTTGCTGGTCCTCTCGGAATGTTTGAAGCGATCGTTGTTTTCGATGACGTGGAATTGATAGTATCCGAGTGCCTCGGCACTGCGCATCACGGCGCTTACATTCCCGAGATTCACCAGGCCTTCGACAACTGTGACGACAGTATGAGTGCGATGGGCCAGAACGGACTCAATGCGTTTCGATCGATTTTCGGAAATATATTCACCCAGTCGCTCTATAATCAGGTCGGGATGTATGTCCATGTCTTACATTGTGATGAAAGGTGTCGTTATCGATCGTGCAATTTCGCACTATGCCAAAAGGTCTCACCTACTTCAGTGATGATACGCAGGTTGTGCACAGCATGCCGTTATAATGGCTTTGAGATGATGCCTTGCGGTCGATTTTCGTCTGTTTCAGTCCTTTCAAAGCCGTCGTAGCTGAACGATGGCGTGCAGATGCGTCACATCCACTAATTCAGAAAAACTATGTTAACACGAATTCCTACGATTATTTTCATCGGCCTGTTATTTGCCGGACCTGTATTCGCTCAGAATGCAGAGCGTGTGCTTCGCATGACCTCTGAAACCTACGAGAAGGCGATGGCCGACATTGACGACATGAAAATGGTCATACGTCCGGAAGGCGATTTTGGTGCTTTCGATCAGATGATCACCTACTACAAAAAGGAGGAGGGAGAAGGGTCGCCGACGTTTCGGACGTATACCGAGTTCAAGGGGGGCCTCGGCGAAATGGTCAATTCGGCTTCCGCCGCACGCCCGATGGATATGTTTTCGATGGGAACTCAACTGTACGAGAAGTTGAAGGATGAGGCGACCTACGAAGGCACGGAAACCGTAGACGGGGCCGAGTCGCACGTCATTTACGTCCCCAATATGACGGCACTCATGGAGGAAGCGTCGCAGCAATACGACGTTCAGAATGAGAAGGTCGATTTTTCCGATGCGCGCATATACATTGATGCCGAGCACTGGGTGGTCCGAAAAATGTCCATGGTCATGGATATGAAAGAGCCGGGGGGGGCTCAGCGGAAAATGAACATGGATGTATCCCTCAGCGATTTTCGACGTGTGGGTTCGCTGTATTACCCATTCGCTATGAAATCCGTTATGGAAAACCCGATGACACCCGAGCAACGGTCCGAAATGCAGCAGCAGAAGGCTCAAATCGAGTCGATGCTGGATCAGTTGCCGGAAGAGCAGAAAGCGCAGATGAGGAAGATGATGAGTGCCCTGGGAGAAGACCAGATTGTGATAGCGATGGTGATCGAGGAGTTGACCGTCAACGAAGGAGTGCCTGCCGGCTACTTCGACTGATACATTCCTCGATCGCGCCGGCATTTTGTCGTTTGTCAGGAAATGCGTATCGTCTCGCACGACGCATTATGAATACTTGAAGACAACAGACGACATACCCCATGGATTTAAAAGACAAAGTAGCTATCGTTACTGGAGCGAGTTCTGGCCTGGGCGTCGATTTCGCCCGCGTAATGATCGAGCAGGGAGTACAGGTGTACGGATTTGCTCGAAGCATGGACAAGATGCAGGCGTTGAGAGGTGAACTGGGCGACGCCTTTCATCCGGTGCAAGTCGACGTCCGAGACGAAGAAGAGGTCACTCGGGGAGTACGGCAGGCCCTCGAAGAGCAGGGGCGGATCGATGTGCTCGTAAATAACGCAGGGCTCGGTAAGTTTGGCCCGGTCGACGAACTGGATATGGAGCAATGGGACGTGCAGATGGAAACGAACCTTCGCGGCGTCTTCCTGTGCACGCGTGCCGTGTTGCCGTCGATGAAAGCGCAGAACCAGAAAACAGGCTTCGGAGGGCACATCGTGAACATTGCATCGGTCGCGGGCCTGGTCGGCAACGCCGGCCTCTCTGCCTATAATGCCACTAAGTTCGGGCTGCGCGGCTTCAGCGAAGCCCTCATGAAAGAAGTGCGCGAAGACGGCATCAAGGTGACTTGTATATATCCCGGATCGGTGGCCACCAACTTCGGCGCGGTAGCCGGCTCCGGAGGTTCGCCCAATCCGATGCAGTCGATCGACATCGCAAAGACGCTCCTGCACGTCGTCGAGACACCCGAGAACTATTTGATATCCGAAGTGATGATGCGCCCTCTGCGTCCCAGAGGGTAACCACGCGACGTCATTCCGGTTCAGATTACCGTGCCCGGGACGTATTCGTTCACCGGGCCGCGGTATCGAAAGACGAACTTCAGCAGTTTGACGAATGCCGCAGACTGCTTGCGTACATACCATTGATCTGCCGCGCGACGCGCTCCCAGGCCGTAGGTCGGGTAGGCGTGGATGGTGTCCGCCATCTTGCGAAGCGAGATGCCGTTTTTCATGGCGAGGCCGTACTCGCTGATCAGTTCGCCGGCGCTCGTCCCGAGTACGTCCGCGCCGTAAATCTTGCCGTTGAACTCCTTCGCGTACACCTTGATGAGCCCGGTCGACTCGTCTTCGGTAACGGCCCGGTCGACTTTGGTATAGGGGAACGTATAGGTTTCGTATGTCACACCGCGTTCCTGAAGCTGCTTTTGCGTAGCCCCAACGTGCCCGAGTTCCGGATCGGTAAAGGTCACCCACGGTACGTGCGCCGTGTCGATTTTCATCGGGACTTTGAGGAGCATGTTGGTGGCCGCTATTTTGGCCATGTGCTCACTCATGTGGGTAAACTGATACCGCCCTGTAATGTCGCCAATAGCGTAAATGTGCCTGCGGTTCGTACGACATCTGTCGTCGACGGTGATGCCCCGGCGGCTGTATTCGATGCCGGCGGCGTCCAGGTTGAGGTCGTCCAGGTTCGGCCGGCGTCCTGTAGCAAGTAATATCTGGTCAGCTTCGAGCGTACCCGTAGTGCCGTTCGACGCATACGTGATCGCGATGCCGTTCGACGCGTTCGATACTTTTTCGACACGGGCCTGGAGCTTGTATTGGACGCCCTCCTCGGAAAGGCGCGATTGAAGGAGTGCTGCCAGCTCGGGGTCGTCTTTGCCCATGATGTGTTCGTCTATCTCGAATACCGTAACCTGGCTGCCGAGGCGTTGGAACGCCTGCGACATTTCTGTGCCGATCGGGCCGCCGCCCACAATGGCCAGGCGTTCGGGAAGGCGGTCTATTTCGAAGAGGGATTCGTTCGTCAGATACGGCGTCGCATCGAGCCCTTCGATCGGAGGAACGAAGGCGCTGGCGCCGGCCGCTATCACGATATAACGCGACGTCACCCGGCGCGAGCCCCGGGGCGTGACCAGTTCGAGGGTGTGCTCGTCGACAAAGGACGCCCGGGCTTCTTCGACGTCAATCCCCATCCTCTCGTAGATCTCGGGTTTGTCGGCGTCTTCGTACACCTCTTCCCTGATGTGATGAACCCGCTGCATCACGGCCTTGAAGTTCACCTCCAATACCGGATCGGTTAACCCGTACGCATTCGCCTCCCGAATATGGTGGGCTACTTTAGCCGCTTTCAGAATGGCCTTGCTGGGTACGCACCCCGTCCAGGTGCAATCTCCTCCCAGCCGGTGCCGTTCGATCATCAAGGTTTTTGCGCCGAAGTTCGCTGCGATGCCGGAGGCGGTCAGGCCGGCCGCACCGCCTCCAATGACGATAACGTCGTACTCGTATGCCATAATAATTTGTTTGAGGGTGGGAAGGGGATAACGTGTTTTCCGGTCAGGGGTTTTCTTCGACGGTGGGAGAGGAGGAGTCGTCGGGGTCGGTCATCGGGGCGGGTACCCGGGATCGAATGTTGTTGAACGTCGAGTATCCGCCGTACGCGACGAGCACGACGATGAGGCCGTATACCCACCAGGGTATGTTGTGGCCTGCAATCAAGAGGTATAGATAGGCGGATATGAAAAAGAACCCGGCAGACAGGGTGGGCAACACGATCGATTTCTTCTTTCGCGCATTTCGGACGAGCCAGGCAACACTCAGCGAGAAAAAAGGGATCGCACCCACATAGATACTCCCGAAGATAATCGGGTTGACACCGTATTGTTCACCGAGGCTCATGAACCAGGTTACAAAAGAATCCCACATGGCGGCCTATAGATAATGAAATGATGAGGGTTTCAGCGTACAGGTATTTCTGAGTACCTCGAAAGGGGGCGTTGTTACAGAAGAATGTCCCGGACCACGTGGGCTTCTTCGACGCCGGTCGGTTTTTGATCCAGCCCCCGAAAAGAAAATGTCAAGCGATTGTGGTCAATGCCCAGGCAATGCAGCAGTGTAGCGTTCATATCTCGAATATGAACGGGATTCTCGGCGATATTGTAGGAGAAGTCATCCGTACGGCCGTATTCGATGCCCGGCCGGATGCCGCCGCCGGCCAGCCATATGCTGAAGCACCGTCCGTGATGGTCACGCCCCGAGCTGGGATGCCCGAGGGCGCCCTGGCTGTAGACGGTGCGGCCGAACTCGCCCCCCCAGACGACGAGAGTTTCGTCCAGCAGCCCCCGCTGCTTCAGGTCTTTCACGAGAGCGGCAGACGCCCGGTCTACATCGCGGCATTGCGCAGGCAGCTGGGCCTGGATGGCAATATGCTGATCCCAACCGCGGTGAAACAGTTGCACGAACCGAACGCCTCGCTCGACGAGCCTCCTGGCGAGCAGGCAGTTCGCAGCGAAGCTCCCGGGTTTGCGCGCTTCCGGTCCATACATGTCGAATGTGGATGCGGGTTCGTCGCTCAAGTCGGTCAGCTCGGGAACGGAGGACTGCATCCGATACGCCATTTCGTAGGCTTCGATTCGAGCGAGGGCTTCGGGGTCTCCGACCTCTGCAGCGTACCGGTTATTCAGCACGTTGAGGTCGTCCAGCATCTTTCGACGCTGCGTGCGAGACACCCCGGGGGGATCGCTCAGGTACAGCACCGGGTTGACGCCGGGGCGAAGCAGAACGCCCTGGTGGTTCGAAGGGAGATACCCGCTGCCCCACAGCCGGGAGAAGATGGGTTGCCCCGGGTTTTTTCCCGTGCCTTGCGAGAGCAGAACGACGTACGCCGGGAAATTTTCCGTTTCGCTGCCGAGGCCGTAACTCAACCAGGCGCCCAGACTGCCGTGCCCCACCTGTTGCGACCCGGTATTGATATAGGTGATCGCGGGGTCGTGGTTGATTGCTTCGGTATGCATCGATTTGACGATGCAGATGTCGTCTGCGATGGTCTGAATGTTCGGAAGGAGGTCGCTGATCCAGGTGCCATGGGCGCCGCAGGCTTTCATCCCCCAGAACGGCGCCACCACCGGGTAATCGCTCTGGTTGGCCGTCATGCCCGTTAATCGCTGGTCTCCGCGCACGGATGTGGGCAGCTCGGTGGCGTGAAGCTGCTGCAGCGCCGGCTTATAGTCGAACAGGTCGACGTGAGAGGGACCGCCCGACTGGAACAGGTAGATGACGTGTTTGGCTTTCGGCGCAAAATGGGGGGCGTCGTCCGCCTGGAAGGCTGTTCGGGCAGCGGCTTCCCTGCCGCCGAATAACCCCGGCATCGCGAGTGAGGCCAGGGCGAACCGGCCCAGGCCGCGCGCAGAACGGCCGATGAACGTGCGTCTGGTGATCCACCTTTCGTGTTCGAAGACAGGAGAACCTGGGTCGGTCACCGGAGACTCTCCCGGAGGGACGGGAGCCGTTTGTTCGTTACAGGCGCACATAATGTTACAGGTTAATGATATCATCAGGCGGACGCCGGGAAAATACCGAGTCAGCTTCTGGTGATGTTCTCACTCAAGTTCATCAGAAGATTGCTGATCACGGTCCAGGCGGCGTGCTCTACCGGATCGAGCCCCGGAAGGTTTGGCGATTCTCCTACCCGAAGCAGGCGTACGGCCTGCTCCGGATGCTCGGCGTAGTAGTCTTTTTCGTCGGCCAATCGACGGGCGAGGACGTCGAGTTCGGCCTCGTCGGCAGGCCGGGTGAGCATGCGTTGAAAGGCCAGCTCGAGCCTGCCGGCCTCCTCGTCGGGGCCTTCCGCTAAAATGCGGGCTGCGAAGTGCCGGCTGGCTTCGACGAACTGCGGGTCGTTCAACAGCACGAGCGCCTGTAGGGGTGTATTGGTGATTTCCCGCTGAACGGTGCATACTTCGCGGTTCGGTGCGTCGAAGGCCGCCATGGAGGGGGGAGGCGCCGTCCGTTTCCAATAGGTGTACATGCTCCGCCGGTACAGCTTTTCGCCGTGGTCCTGTACGAATACCTGAGCCGTAGCCGGCGTACTGCCGTAATGGCTGACCTCTTTCCACAAGCCGGGGGGCTGGTACGGTTTAACGCTGGGGCCGCCAATCCGGTTGGACAGGAGCCCGCTCACCTGTAACGCAGCGTCCCGGACGAACTCAGCCTGCAAGCGAAAGCGGGGGCCGCGGGCCAGATACCTGTTGTCGGGATCCCGGCCGAGCCGGCGTGGTGTGGATTCGGAGCTTTGCCGGTACGTGGCCGACATGACCATCTGTTTGATAAGCGCCCTGGTGTCCCATCCGGTTTCCATGAAGCCGGTAGCCAGGGCATCCAGGAGGGCCGGATGCGAGGGCAACGCACCCTGCGACCCAAAGTCGGCCGGCGTGGCGACGATCCCGGTTCCGAACAGCAGCTGCCAGAATCTGTTTACAGTCACCCGGGCGGTCAGCGGGTTTTCTCGGGAGGTCAGCCACTGTGCGAGATCCAGCCGGGAGGCTGTTTCAGCGCCGGGGTTGCCGGCGAAGAGGGCGGGCAGCCCGGGGGCGACCGCCTCGAGGGGCTGATCGTATTGTCCGCGGTTGAGCACGAAGGTCTGCCGGGGCTCCTCCGCATCCTGCATCACCATCGTCGGAAAGGGTTGCGTGAGGGCAGTCAGCCGGTCTTCCCAGTTGGCCAGCTGGATGCGCACAGGAGCTGCGGCCTGAGACGTAGCGAGGAAATACGCCCGTAGATCGCGGGCCTGTGCCGGCGTTCTACGGCCGGGCTCGAGCTGCAGGACCGCTTGCAAAGAGACCGGCCAGTTGGTATCGGTATCGTGGCCCGTGATCGCGAACAACTTAAAATGGCCGGCAATCAGGTTCGACCCTTTTCCGAAGACGAGCATGGCAGTCATATAGGGCGACTCAGCAGGATCGATGGGGGCCTCGAACGTCGCTGTAATATGCTGCCGGACGCTGTTCTCGGGATGTGGAGACCAGCCGTTGTGGTTGCGTTCGTCGAACACATCCGTCACAGGAAACTCCGGGGCTGACGTGCTGGCCGTGAGGGCCTCGATTGGGACCGTGCGGAACAGGTCTACCTGGTCCGAGGGGAGATCTCCGTGGCTGAGGGTGAGCGCCGTGAGAACGAACGCGCCGTTGAGGCTGTCTTCCGCGCTGTGCCCGAGGAACCCACCAGCGACTTCGTGGGGATAAAATTCGATGCGTAGGCCCGTGATAGGCGCCGGTATCCTGTCGGCGTCGATCCGGGCAGACACGTTGTAGGCGGCCAGCCAGCCGGCTTCGTCGATCAGCAGAGAGCTGTCCGGCAGGATGGCGCCGGTGTTTCCACGGTTCGGTGTCGTGATCTTCAGCGGTTGGAGGGGGTATTGCCGAAAATTTGTGCCGAGCTCCGCCAGCCGGGAGCGTTCCTGGCGCTCCCACTCACGCTGCTCGGCGAGGAGCGTGTCCTTCGCCGAGGACAGGTGCTCGATCTTCTGGCGAAGCGCTTGAATTTCTGCCTCATTCAGCATAGGACTTCGTGCCATGATCGAAGGTTGAGCATTGATGCCTCGATCGCCGTCGAGCCCCTTGTCTGCGATCGTGTTGAAGAAGGCAAAAAACCGGTAATAGTCTTTCTGGCTGATCGGGTCGAATTTATGGTCGTGGCATTGTGCGCAGCCCATGGTGAGCCCGAGAAACACTTCGCCGGTCGTCTTGACTCGATCGGCCGCATAGTTCGTTAGATTTTCCGCCGGTATGGTCCCCCCCTCATGGGTAATCATATGGTTGCGGTTGAATCCGGTCGCGATGCGTTGTTCTTCGGAAGGGGCCTCGAGCAAATCTCCGGCCAGCTGCTCGGTGAGAAACCGATCGAATGGCATGTTCGTGTTGAACGCGTTGATAACCCAGTCACGCCACAGCCACATGTGGCGTCCGCCATCGATCGAATATCCGTTGGTGTCCGCGTACCGGGCGAGGTCCATCCAGTGGAGCGCCATACGTTCACCGAACCGGGGGGAGGCGAGCAAACGGTCGACCAGGGCTTCGTACGTTTCTTCGGTGGGGTTAGACAGAAAAGCATCTACCTCCGCAGGGTCGGGAGGGAGCCCCGTCAGGTCGAAAGAAAGACGGCGGGCCAGCGTGAACGGATCGGCTTCGGGGCTCGGGGAAAGCCCCTGCCGTTCCATCCCGGCAAGCACGAAATAATCGATGTCGTTGCGGGGCCAGCGTTTTCTGGATACAGAAGGACGTTCGGGTTGTACTGGCGGGATGAAGGCCCAGTGCTTTTTGTAAACCGCGCCCTGTTCGATCCATTTCTTCAAGATGCCGACGTCCAGTTCGCTCAGGGTTTTGTGGGACTCTGGAGGCGGCATAACCTCTTCCGGGTCGCCAGCCGTGATGCGAAGGTAGACCAGGCTTTCTTCCGCTATTCCCGGCATGACGGCCGGAAAACTGTCGCGCTCGGCATAGGCCGCTTCTTCGACATCCAGGCGCAGGTCGGCTTCACGGGTGGAGGGATCAGGGCCGTGGCAGGCAAAACAGTTTCTAGACAGAATCGGCTTGACGTGGAAATTGAAGTCGACCGTCTCCAGGGCCTCCAGTTGTTCGTCGACAGAAGGGGGTGTGCTGTCTGATGAACAGGCACATAGAGAGAGAACGAGTGCCCAGATAGATGCTTTGAACAGCCTGGTTAAATACACGAAGAGTTTTGGGAGGGAGGGTGGTAACGATACTGTAAGGAAAGGAAAAGATCGATAAAATACCATACGATCCTGCCGGGTGGTGTTAGGGCGTGTGGACATTCATCCGCATCCGCTACAGGCAATCGGTGGCTGACGTCATGTTCTGCACATGGACAACGTCTGGCTAAATGCCGCCCTTCAAATAGGCCTGTCGCCGCTCTTCCGGAAATTTCTCGATGGCATACCTGAGCATGGTACGCGGCATCTTCCGGTAATGCGATGTGAGAAAGCGTTCTTCGAGGTTGAGGTCTCTTTTCCCGATCTCTCGCAGCATCCATCCCACGGCCTTATGGATGAGATCTTCGTCGTCATCGAGCATCGCCTCTGCCAGTTTCAAGGTGTCGCTGAATTCGCCCTGCCGGATGAAGTGGTACGTGGCCATGATCGCGATCCGTCGCTCCCAGATCAATGGTGCTGCCGCAAGCCGGTAGAGCACGGAGCGGTCTTTATCGATCAGGTGGGCCCCCACGATTTTGTCTGCGGAGGCATCGACGAGATCCCAGTTGTTGATGAAGAGGGTATGAGCCAGGTAGGCGTCGAAGATGTTTTGTTTCTCCGATGCGGATCCCTGAGGATACTTCAATACGAGGATGAACAACGCGGTGAGTCGATCTTCGTGGTAGGAGGAATGAAGCAGCGTGATCGTATTGGCCAGAGACATACGCCGGTAGGCTTTGGCCGTCTTACGCAGTACCGGAACACGGATGCCCCTGAACAGATCGCCTTCGCCATACTCACCGGGACCCGTCTTGAAAAATCGCTGCGAATGGGCAGCGACGCTGGGATCGCCCAGGTTCTCGAGATGCAACTGCAATTCGTTGAGCATGAGCCAGGGGTTATCGTATAGGCCAGGGGCGAACCCGGTTTTCGGCAGCCCATCGATCGTACGCCGTCGACATTTCGGCGACCTTGTCCGGCATGTCTCCGGCGAGGTCCTCCGTTTCCGTGCGGTCCGTGTCCATGTCGTAGAGCTCCCAGGCCTCGTCGTGCTTCGAAACGAGCTTCCACTGGCCCTGTCGGACAGCCCGGTTGCCTTCGTGCTCCCAGAAAATATAGTCCCTTTCTACAGGCTGGTTTTCGATGGCGGGGACGAGGCTGCGGCCCGCCATGGGTGCTTTATCCGTCGGATACGGAGCCCGCGCTACGTCGACGGCCGTTGCCATGAGGTCCACGACGTGCCCCGGAGTCTGGATCAGGTGGCCGCCAGCAGGAATTCGGGCCGGCCAGTGGATGATCAACGGGGTGGCGATGCCGCCTTCGTTCACCCAGTGTTTATACATACGAAAGGGCGTGTTGCTGGCGTTGGCCCACCCTCGTCCATAACTCATGTACGTCCCCTCCGGGCCAGGCAGCGTATTCGCCGTGTCGCGGCCTATGACGACCGGCTCGCCCGCTCGCGTTTGCTCGGGCAGAAAAAGACCTCTCCAGGCAGGGGTCAACACTTCCGCACATCCTCCGTTGTCGGCAAGAAACAAAAACATCGTGTTGTCGAGTGCGCCGGTGGTTTCCAGCGCCTGCAGGATACGGCCGATGCCCTGGTCCATGCGGTCGATCTGGGCGGCATAGACCTCCATGGCTTTTCGATACCAGAGCCGGTCTTCCTCATCGAGGTCGTCCCAGGCAGGCACGCGGGGATCGCGTTCTGTGAGGTCCCAGCCTCGATCGATCAACCCCATGGATTTCATACGGGCAACGCGTTCGTCCCTGATCGCATCCCAGCCTGCATCGTAACGCCCCTCGTACGTCGCGATATCTTCTTCGAGCGCGTGTAAGGGCCAGTGGGGGGCCGTGTAAGACACGTACATGAAGAAGGGTTGATCGGCGAAATCGGCCTGGTGGCGGAGGATATAGCCGGCCGCTGAATCGCTGATCGCGTCCGTGTAATAGAATTCGTCGGGAAGTGCGGTAACGGGGATGTTTCCCGACGTGAGCGTGACAGGGTCGTAAAAACTGCCGGCGCCCAGAATAGTACCGAAGAACGCATCGAACCCGCGCTGCATAGGCCAGTTGTCTGTCGACGTCAGGCTGTCCACACCGGTCCATTGCCCCATGTGTTTGGTGACGTGCCATTTACCGGACATGTACGTCCGGTATCCCGCTTCTTGTACGACCTGAGCGATCGTGACCGACTCTTCGTTGAGATCTCCCCGGTAGCCCGGGTATCCGCCGTCGTATTCCATATGACCGATGCCGGCGCGGTGCGGGTATAAGCCCGTCAGCAGAGAAGCACGCGTCGGGCAACAGCGGGCCATATTGTAGAACTGAGTGAACCGAACGCCGTCATTGGCCAGCCGGTCGAGAGAGGGCGTGTGCACTTCTCCGCCGTAGGGCCCGATATCGGAGTACCCCATGTCGTCGGCCATGACGATCACGATGTTGGGGCGTTCTTCTGCTGGCTGGCAGCCCAGCAGTGAGGCGAGCAGGAAAACCGCGAGCAGTGGGAGGTGTATTTTCATTGCTCAGTTCGTCTGAGAGGCTTCTCGTGAGGGAGCATCTCACCAAATAGGTTATTGATACGGCCATTATTCGGCGAGCGTGTAGTCAAACTCGTACGTGTGACCGGTGCTTTCGATAATGATAGCCATCTGGCCCGTCAGGCCTTTGAGCTCATCCGTCCCCGAATCTGGCACCACGGTAATGGTGAGAGATTGATCCGGGCCCTTCATGACCCCTGTGTGCTGTAGTATAAAGCTGCCTTCTTTTCCATGCAAGGTGCCTTCAAAGCGTTCGATAGCCACGTAGGCGGCCGAACCCTTGACAGGGGTCCTGGCGGACAACATCTGGCCCTTGCTCATGCCAGACAGATCCCCCTGGAACGTTTTGTCGATGGACATGCGCCCCAGCGTATCTATATCGGGCGTTACGTCGTTTGGCAGAGGGATGAGTTTGACCTCAAATGTACCTGCAGCTTTGCCATTCATGGGTGTAATGCGGGTTTAGTACGATGAAGTATTGTGGTATGGGTAATCGTGGGCCTATACAGCTACGCGAAGCGTTCGGGCTACTGCTGGATATTCGCAGCTGCGGCCTCGTCCAGCCACCAGGTCAACGTGCCCGATCCAGGTCGGACCCGACGCGCCGGGCATTCGGTTACCTCCGACGGACGTCCGAGCACACAGTCCAGCGCGGGGGCTTTGTTGGCCCCGGAAACCAGGAAGTGCACGTGGCGCGCTGCGTTCAAGACGGGATAGGTTAGCGTGATACGCTGCCTGGGTTCGACCGGCGCCGGCGCCGCGACGGCCATGAGTTCGTCTTCGTCCAGTGCCGGCGATCCCGGAAACAGGGAGGCCGTGTGTCCGTCGTCACCCATGCCGAGCAGAACGATGTCGAATCGGCCGTCACACGGTGCGAGGCGATTCCGTAACGTGATCGTGTACGAATTGGCCGCGTCATGCGGGTTGGTGGCGCTGGTAGGTATGGGGAAGACCTGATCTTCGGGGACAGGCACATGATCGATCAGGGTTTCCTTCGCCATCCTGTAATTGCTCTTTTCATCGTTATGGGGTACGTACCGTTCGTCTCCCCAGAACAGCAGCAGGTCCGGCCATGGAATGCCGGCCCCATAGTCGTCACCCGCCAGGAGGGTATACAGAAGCCTGGGCGTGCTTCCCCCGGCAAGGGCGATCGAGGCGTTCGCTCGTGCTTCGATGGACTCCCGGATGGAAGCGACGAGTTCTTCCGCTACGGCACGGCTCAGGGTTTCTTTGTCGGGATAAACTTTGATGGGAAAAGGGTTGTCTGTATGCATGCGATTATCCTACGACCCAGCGATGTCCACGTTCTGCGACGAGTTGGTTGGCTTCTTGCGGCCCCCAATCTCCCACCTCGTACTGGAAGCGCGGGACGGACAGGTTGAGGAGCGGCTCGTACAACTCCCAGGCCACCTCCACTTCGTCACCGCGGACGAAGAGTGTCTGGTCGTCCATCATAATGTCGTGGAGCAGCGTTTCGTATCCATCGGGAAGAGCGCCGAACTGGTCTGCGTACCGGAACCGCAGGTTTTGCCTTTGCAGGTTCATGCCCTGGCCGGGGGTTTTGACATCAAAATGAAGGTCGAATCCTTCGTCGGGCTGTAAAGTGAGGATGAGGCGGTTCGAATCGATGTGGAAGCCCTCGTACTTTTGAAAGAGGGAAATAGGGGGTTTGTTAAACGTGACAACGATCTGGGTAATTCGTCTTCTCAGGCGTTTTCCCGTTCGAATGTAGAAAGGGACGCCCTGCCAGCGCCAGTTCGCGATTTCGAGGCGGAGCCCGACGAACGTTTCGGTTCGGGACCCTTTCGCCACGCCGTCCTCCTGCAGGTATCCGGGCTCGGTCTGGCCGTTGTTGTAGAAGGGGCCGTACTGGCCGAAGATGACGTCACTGGATTCGATGGGTTTGATGGAACGCAGCACCTTCACCTTCTCGTCTCGGATGGCGTCGGCGTCGAAGGTGGCCGGCGCCTCCATCGCCGTGAGCGTCATCAGCTGGGTGAGGTGATTCTGGACCATGTCTCTCAAGGCGCCGGCTTTGTCGTAATAGCCGGCGCGGGTGCCTACTCCCAATTCTTCGGCGACCGTAATCTGCACGTTTTGCACCCGATCGCGATTCCAGATCGACTCGAAGATGGGGTTCGCAAATCGAAAGGCGAGTAAGTTTTGGACCGTCTCTTTGCCCAGGTAATGGTCGATGCGGTAGACCTGAGATTCATCGAAATGCTGATGAATGGTTGCGTTCAGTTCTCGGGCGGAATCCAGGTCTTTGCCAAAGGGTTTCTCGATTACGATGCGCGTCCAACCCGGGCTCTTGTTCAGCCCAACGTTGCCGAGGCCTGTGGTCGTACTGGGGAAGGCAATGGGCGCCAGCGCCAGATAAAACACGCGATTACCCGGGAGCCCGGCTTCTTCTTCGATCGCTTCGATTTTGGCCTTGACGTTGGCAAAATCTTCGGGTTTGCCTTTGCCGATAGACTGGAAGTGAAGGCAGGAATTGCACCATGAACTGGTGGCTTCGGGAGATTCTCCGATGAACTCGTTCAACGCATCCTGGGCGAAAGCGCGATAACTTTCGTCGTCCAGGTCGGTGCTTCGCGAGATGCCGAGCACTTTGAAACCCTCTGACAGGGAATACCGGTTATACAGGTGGTAGATGGCAGGCAGCAGCTTTCGGCGCATCAAGTCTCCCGTGCCACCGAAGACGACAAATATATGAGGGTCAACGTGCTGAGATTGCATGTTTGCGAGGGTCATATGAAAATGAATGGGTCCAGGTCCTTCACGCTATTTGCCCGGCAGTTCGATTTACTCCGATTTTGCAGCTTTGATGCTATGTCCTCCGAACTTGTTGCGCATAGCGGAGAGCAGTTTTTCGGTGTACCCTTCCTCTTCTCTGGAGCGCAGCCGTTGCAGGAGCGAAAGCGTGATGACCGGGGCAGATAAATCCTGGTCGATGGCTTCGAAGACGGTCCATCGCCCTTCTCCGGAGTCGGTGACGTAAGGCGCGATGCCATCGAGGTCCGGATTTTCGTCGAGGGCTTCGGCGGTGAGGTCGAGCAGCCAGGAGCGTACCACACTGCCGAAACGCCAGATCTCGGCGACCTGGTGGAGGTCCAGGTCGAACTCGGTGCGGCGTTTCATCAGAGCGAACCCTTCCGCGTAGGCCTGCATCATGCCGTATTCGATGCCGTTGTGCACCATCTTGACGTAGTGGCCCGATCCAATAGGCCCTACGTGCCCCCATCCTTTGTCTGTTCCCGGGGCCAGGGTTTCGAGGGCCGGACGAACCCGGTTCACCGCCTCTTCGCTTCCGCCGACCATCATGCTGTATCCTTCCTTGAGGCCCCAGACGCCTCCACTGGTGCCTACGTCGACGAAGTGAATGCCTCTGGACTCTACCTCTTGCCCGCGCCGCATCGTTTCGTGAAAGTTGCTGTTGCCGCCGTCGATGATCACGTCGCCCCGGTCGAGCCGCTCGCCGAGCGCCTGTACCGTTTGTTCGGTCGGGTCGCCGGCCGGCACCATCACCCAGGCCACGCGAGGAGCGTCCATGTGCTCGACAACTTCGTCGAGGGTGCGGGCGCCTGTGGCGCCGGCTTCTTCTGCCTGTTTGATGGCATCCTCGTTCAGGTCGTAGGCGACGACCCGGTGGCCGTCGTTGAGCAGCCGCAGCGTCATGTTGGCGCCCATCTTTCCAAGGCCGATCATGGCGATTTGCATAGTTTTTTTCTTTAGCTCCATGTTTGTCTCAGGTCGTTTCGATTGATCTCTGGGGTCGAACCGGGCTGCGCCGGCTGGTAGATACCCTCAAAACCCGGCACAACGAACGGATGACTGTGAACAGCTATCACGAAAATAGGGCCTCGAGCGAATCGATGTGCATAGATAAAGTCTCAACACGAGCAGTTAAGCGTTTGGTTGTACGCATCGTTCCATACTCAGCAAAAAAAGCGAAATCAACGTTGAGTTCACCCGATGGCCCGTTTCGAAAATAATAAAAGCCTTCTAAATAACACGTACCTATCTGTTTTTTAACATTGGGCGCAAGGAATACGTATATTTATCCTGCCCTGAATCAATAGATACCCCATGCGTACACCCCAAGACTCACACCGTGTCGGATGGCATCGCGTCTATCGCCTGCTGGTCTTCACACTGCCCGCCCTTTTGGTCGCGGTGCTGGCGGTAGGCCTGAGACACACCGGCACGGTTCAATGGCCGTTGGAGCGAGGAGTGCCGGTTAGCTTCAACGAGGACATCCGCCCGATCTTGAACGAAGAGTGCCTGGCCTGTCATGGCGGCGTGCGCCAGTCCGGGAACTTCAGCCTGCTGTTTGCTTCCGAGGCGCTCGAGCCCAATGAGTCGGGCAGGCCGGCTATCGTGCCCGGCAAACCAGATTCCAGCGAGCTCATCGCACGACTCCGGTACACAGATCCCGAAGAACGTATGCCCTATGAAAGCGAACCGCTCAGCGAGGACGAGATTGCACTGCTCGAGCGTTGGATTGCGGAGGGCGCTTCCTGGGAGACGCACTGGGCCTACAGCCCGCCCGTCCGGTCGCCTGTACCCGAGACGAAAAACGCGTCCTGGGCGTATGACGAAATCGATTCGTTTGTGCTGGCTCGAATCGAACGGGAGGGGCTCAACGTTTCTCCGGATGCCGATTGCCGCACATTGATGCGGCGTCTGAGCCTGGATCTCGTCGGGCTGCCTCCGCTGCCCGGAAACGTAGAGTCGTTTTGCGAGGACCCTTCGATAGATCAATACGAGGTTCAGGTCGATCGCCTGCTCGCGTCGCCGCGCTTCGGCGAACGATGGGCCTCGATGTGGCTCGACCTGGCGCGATACGCGGACACGAAAGGGTACGAAAAAGACGCACCTCGTACTATCTGGGCTTTTCGGGACTGGGTCATCGAGGCCTTCAATGAAGATGTACCCTTCGACCGGTTTACCATGCAACAACTGGCGGGCGATCTGCTCCCTGATGCGGAGCCCTCGCAGGTCATCGCTACGGCCTTCCATCGAAACACGATGAACAATGACGAAGGAGGAACGGACAACGAAGAGTTTAGAACGGCCGCCGTCATCGATCGGGTGAACACGACCTGGGAGGTCTGGATGGGGACGACCATGGCGTGCGTGCAATGCCACAGCCACCCCTACGATCCTTTCCGGCAAACGGAGTATTATCAGTTCCTGGCCTTCTTCAACAACACCGCCGATCAGGATACACCGGACGAATCTCCTACCTTGTCGGCTGTGTTTGACACGGTCCTGTTCGATACCGGCGAAGTGGCTCAGGCAGGTCAGCTGCCGGCGATCGAAAGCGGCATCTGGGATACCCCTGTGATGCAGGAATTGTCGGAGGATGTACGGCGTCGCACCTACTTCTTCAACAGGGGGAACTGGCTTGATAAAACCGAGGAAGTGCAGCCGGCAACGCCCGAGGTTATGCACGATTGGCCCGAAGGATACAAGAAGGATCGGTTGGGGTTGGCCCGGTGGATCGTTCACGAAGATAATCCGCTGACGGCGCGCGTTGTGGTCAACCGCTTCTGGGCTGAGCTGTTCGGAGCGGGCCTCGTCGAAACCCTGGAAGACTTCGGCTCTCAGGGAGCGGCGCCCAGCCATCCGGCCCTCCTGGACGAGCTCGCCCTGGACTTCATGCACGACATGTCCTGGAGCGTCAAGGCGTTGCTGAAGCGCCTCGTCATGACGCGAACCTATCGCCAGAGTTCGGACGTTTCGCCCGAACATCTCGATAATGATCCGCGCAATCGATGGCTGGCCAGGGCGTCTCGTCTTCGCCTGTCTGCCGAGCAAATTAGAGACCAGGCCCTGGCAGTAAGCGGGTTGTTGAGCGACAAGATGTACGGCCCGAGTGTCATGCCCTACCAGCCGGACGGTATCTGGCAGGCGCCCTACAGCAACCTGACCTGGGCGACCAGCGAGGGAGAGGATCGATACCGTAGAGGGGTGTATACGTTCTGGAGGCGGTCCGCGCCCTATCCTTCGATGGTGACCTTCGACAGCCCGAGCCGTGAGGTGTGCGTGTCTCGGCGTATCCCTACCAATACCCCCTTGCAGGCACTGGTTACCTTGAACGATCCTGTTTTCGTTGAAGCGGCTGTACGGCTGGCGCAGCGAATGAAAGGCGTAGGGGATACCAACGGCAGCGTGAGGGAGCTGGATGCAGCCCTACGGTACGGTTTTAAAAGAGCTTTGCTCCGAGATCCCTTGCCCCGGGAGATGGAAGTGTTGACGGCCCTCTACCGAGACGCTTATTTCGATTACGTAGAACCATCTCGGCAAGAGGTATCGCTGTCTTTCTCTGAGCCGGAAGAGGCCGAAGATCCCGTGTTGGATGCCTATACCGTTGTCGCCAATGCCATTCTGAATCTCGACGAGTTCGTCACACGATCATGAACATTGAACAGGAAGCGAAACAAAGGCAATTACAGTACATTACCCGCCGCCATTTTCTGAGACATTGCTCGACGGGGCTTGGCGCAGCTGCGTTGGGTACGCTCGTGGGGTGCCGTGCCAGCGACCTGGCGCCCTCTCCAGACGGGTCCCTGTCAGGGGCAGATCTCGGGGGAAAGCTGTCCCATTTTGCAGCTCCTGCTAAACACGTCATCTTTCTCCACATGGCGGGCGCCCCTTCGCAGCACGAATTGTTCGACTATAAACCCGTTCTGGCATCGCTCCATGGGAAGCCCTGCCCGCCCTCCCTTCTCGAGGGAAAACGGTTTGCTTTCATCAAAGGCGTCCCGAAGATGCTGGGCCCTCAGGCTTCGTTCGAACGACATGGCGAGTCGGGCGCCTGGGTGTCGGAACGCCTCCCGCACCTTGCCGGCCTGGTGGACGAGATCACCTTCCTGAAAGCCATGCATACCGACGAATTCAACCATGCGCCGGCCCAACTGTTGTTATATACCGGCAGCGGCCGCCTCGGCCGGCCCAGTATGGGGTCGTGGATTTGTTACGGCCTGGGATCCGAAAATGACGACCTGCCGGGATTCGTCGTGCTCGTATCGGGCGCCAACGAGCCGAGTGCCGGCAAAAGCGTCTGGGGCAGCGGCTTTCTGCCCACCGTGTACCAGGGAGTGCAGTGTCGCTCGGAAGGAGATCCCGTTCTGTATCTCTCCGACCCTGAAGGAATGAGCCGTTCGATTCGAGCAAAATCGATCGAGGCGATCAACAAGCTCAACGAAATACAGCACAACGAAGTCCAGGACCCGGAGATTCTGACCCGGATCGCGCAGTACGAGTTGGCTTTTCGCATGCAGATGTCGGTTCCTGAGGCGATGGACCTATCGGAAGAGCCCGAGTACATACACTCGTTGTACGGCACGGAGCCGGGTAAGGCCTCATTCGCCAACAACTGTTTGCTGGCACGACGCCTCGTCGAGCGAGGGGTTCGGTTTGTACAGTTATTTCACTGGGGCTGGGACGCCCACGGAGCCAGTAAGAGCGAGGGCCTTTTGAACGGTTTCGTCGAGCGTTGCACAGAGACGGACCAACCCGTGGCCGCGCTGCTGAAAGACCTCAAACAACGAGGGTTGCTCGACAGCACGATTGTCGTCTGGGGCGGTGAATTTGGCCGCACTCCCATGCTGGAGAATCGAAGCGGTACAGACAACCCTTACGTCGGCAGAGATCACCAGGGAGACGCCTTTACGATGTGGGTGGCCGGAGGTGGCTTTAAACGCGGGTTTATCTATGGAGAAACCGACGAAATTGGCTACACGGGAATAGCCGGCCGCGTTCACGTCCATGACCTGCAGGCCACCCTGCTGCATCAACTGGGTTTCGACCATACCCGGCTCACGTATCCGTTTCAAGGTCGAGACTTCAGGCTCACCGATGTTCACGGAGAAGTGGTTCATCCGGTCATAAGTTGAACGATTCCCCGGTGCGATATCTCACCGAACGTGCCATTCATAGACGATCCGGTGAGGTTTTCGATCGGAAGACACCCTATATCGTTCGTTCCATACCGTTTAGGCTAACACGATCAGGCTAACACAGACCAAAAGAAAGTTATCCATCATGAAACATTTATTGTTGATTACGCTGGCCGTGATCTCGTTGCGCTGCAGCGACGATCTGGCTTCGGCGCGGGCCGAATCGGATATTGCCGATCCCGTATACGCTTTTGTCAATGTGCACGTTGTTCCCATGGACGCCGAACAGGTGCTCGAAAATCAGACGGTTATCGTTCGGGGTGAGGAGATTGCGGAGATGGGCGATGCCGGTTCGATCGAGGTGCCCGAAGAGGCCGAGCGTATCGAAGGGGAAGGGAAGTATCTCATGCCGGGCCTCGCGGAGATGCACGGGCATATCCCCCCTCCGAGCCAGCCGCAGGAGTATATCGAGTCGGTATTGTTCATGTACGTAGCTAACGGCATCACCACCGTGCGGGGTATGCTCGGCCACGACGGGCAGCTCGAACTGCGACGCAGGGCAAACACAGGGGAGCTTATCTCTCCGACGCTATATCTGGCCGGCCCGAGTTTCAACGGAAACTCGGTGAGCTCGCCCGAGCAGGCCGTCCAGAAGGTGCGCCGGCAGGTTGAGGAAGGCTGGGACCTGCTCAAAGTACATCCGGGGCTTACCCTCGAAGAGTACGACGCCATGGCGGAAACGGCGAATGAGCTGGGCATACGGTTCGGCGGGCACGTTCCGGCCGACGTGGGCCTGAAACACGCGATCGACATGGGGCAGGAGACCTTCGATCACATCGATGGGTATATTCAATACCTCGGAGGGGAAAGCACCCCCGTGTCCGATGAGAAGATCGATGAGGTCATCGCCATGACGAAGGCAGCCGGCGCCTGGGTCGTCCCTACGATGGTCCTCTGGGAAACCCTGTACGGCATCTCTGATCTCGACGGGGTGCGTAGTCTTCCCGAACTCAAATATATGCCCACGGCCACCGTCGATAGCTGGATCCGAACGCACGAGCAACGATTGCAGAACCCCAATCTGGACCTGCAGGCCAGCCAGATTCGGATCGACAACCGTATGAAGCTGCTGGGGGCCATGAACGACGCGGGCGTGCTCATTCTGATGGGTACGGATGCCCCCCAGCAATTCAGCGTTCCCGGCTTTTCGATCCACGAGGAGCTGAAGCGGATGGTGGAAGCCGGTATGACGCCTTATGAGGTATACCGGACCGGCACCTACAATGTCGGCGAATATTTTGTAGATCAGGACAATTTCGGAACGATTGCGCCTGGTAAACGCGCCGATATGATCCTGCTCGACCAGAACCCGCTCGAAGACGTCTCGCACTTAAAAGAACGAGCAGGGGTCATGGTGCGCGGTGTCTGGCTGCCGGAGTTGGAGATCCAGGAGCGTCTCGCGCAGATCGCTGAGCAGGGACAAAGTTAGTGGCTTCATTCCCGGGTTTCGACGATCGAAACCCGGGAATTGATGAATTTCGATTGCGTTCATGCACGACTCTAAGGCAGCCTCTTCTCTGTTACTCCAAAATCGGACCAGCCGGGTAGTACTCTTAGAAGAAGACCGGCTGGTATGCACCACCTCGGACAGAAGGGGAAAGATCGTATATCTACTGATCGGAATGATGCTGCTTTATCTCAGCGTCACTCTTCTCGTCTGGCGTTTGAGCAGGGGTGAGATCCATGTACCCACGCTGGCTTCAGGCGTGGCTGTGTTCGGCGCAGCTGTCCTGCTCCAGTGGTTCGGCGCCCGCCGTCACCGGCAGATGGGCACCTTTTATCTCGATAAATCTCGGAGAGAAATACGAAATGCAGATCAATCCAGGCGCCTATCGTTCGATAACATACGTTGTTTTCGATTGATGAGCGATCCGATCGACCTGTTCAACGTGGACCTATCCCTCCGGCGTCCCCTCTGGCTCGCTATCGAATTCGAGAAAGGCGCTCGCTTGCGAATCGCGAAGGGTAAAAAGCAGGATCTCGACCCTGTCGTCGACTGGCTCATCGATGCCGGCCTCCCCTGGATGCCTTGAGACGATCTGCTTTCGAGTGCGTCCCCACCACCATTCTCTATAAACTTCACCGAACCTATTCTCCACCTACGATACATTCGAAGTATGGCCCTCAAAAAAGACCTGCATGCGTTGAATCAGATGCTTCTCGATGGAAGGCTGTTAGAAGCCTTCGAGAAATACTGTCACGATGACGTAGTGATGCAAGAAAACCAGGACCCGCCTCGAATCGGCAAAGCCGCCAATTATGCCTACGAAAAAGCGTTTATCGATTCGATCGATTCCTGGAACGACATAGAGATACGGGCTGTGACGACAAACGAAGAGGAAGGTATCTCCATGATCGTGTATTATTTTGATGTTTCGCTCAAAGATGGCACACGTTTTTCTAGAGAACAGGTCACGCTGCAGCGCTGGAAAAACGGGCAGGTCATGGAAGAACGGTTCTTCTATAGCGGTACCTGAACCTCATGCTCAGGCTCGTTTCGCACTGGTTTACACGTGTCTAACAATACAGCCCTCGATATACTGCAGCAGAAATCGAGGGATGAGATGAACAGACGGACCTGATCGGCATGAATTCGAACGCGACCTATCTCAATGGTCAATATCTCGAAGATAACCCCACCTGGCATATCGAAGATTCTGCATGGAAAGCACAGCAGATCCTGAAAATGATGCATAAACACGATTTCCCTCGGGAACGCATCGCAGAGGTGGGATGCGGGGCGGGGGAGATTTTGAGTCAGCTTTATGAGGCGCTGCCGGAAACGACGCAGTTCTTCGGGTACGAGATCTCCCCTCAGGCCTACCGGCTGGCTCAGGAGCGCCAGAAACCCAGGCTTCGCTACGAACTGAAAGATCTGACTTCGCAGGAGGTCTGGTACGACACACTTCTCGTCATCGACGTCTTCGAGCACGTTGCCGATTATCTCGGCTTTTTGAAATCGCTCAGCGCGAGAGCGCAATGGGCTATCTTCCACATCCCACTCGACCTTTCCGTCCAAACCGTATTTCGGGACGTCCCCCTCTTACACGCCAGGCAAGAGGTCGGTCATCTCCATTATTTCACGGAAGGTACTGCGATCGCTACGCTCCTGGACTGCGGGTATCGGATTGAAGACTATTTTTTCACGGCACGATCGCTCGAAGGAACAGGAGGTGGGTTGAAACGCAAAGTGGCTAATGTCCCCCGGCAGCTTATATCTATGGTCAGTCCCTCGCTCGCTTCGAAGATTCTGGGCGGATACTCTCTGCTCGTGCTGGCTCGATCAAACCATGATTCCACCGATGCTTCCAGCTCTACATCCACTCGAAAAATATCCGTCGTTGCCTGAGACGAAAAAAAAGGATACTTTATATTGCTGTATTAGGGCGTGTGGACATTCATCTGCATCCGCCCTTTTTCGCCAATGTTGCGCATCGCTGCGTTACATTCCTCGCGAGATACCCTGCATCGCGTCTTGGAATGCGCCTTGATCTGCTCAACATCCATCAGAAAAGCGCTGGCTGCCGCTAAATGTCCACACGCCTTAATGTCTCCTGGATGTATTTACCCCGCTTCCCAGAGGCAACGTCTATCTTTCTACCCCAAATTTGCTGGAGCCTCATGAACGAATACACAGAAAAACCGACTCCCCGTATTTCCAGATTATCCCGTCGTCGTTTTATCGGTACTACGGCTTCTGCCCTGTTTGCCGGCCTCGCATGGCCTGGCGTAAAATCGATGGCCTACGGCGGCATCATGAACATCGAAGGCGTGAAGGTCGGTGTGATCACGTACAGCTATCGCGCCGTCACGGACGACGCGAGGGAAATCCTGGAGTATCTCGTGTCAGCGAAAATGGACGTCGTCGAGATGATGGGCGGCCCGGCCGAGAAGTTCGCCGGCGCTCCTGAGGCTCCTCCTTTCCCTAGAGGAGGGTGGCGCAATTTGTCCGAAGAAGAACGCGAAAAGCTCCGTGCAAAGAGGGAAGTGTATGAGGAGAAAGTGAAAGCCTGGCGCTTGAAAGCATCAATGGATAAGTTCGTTGATCTGAAAAAGCTGTATGACGATGCCGGCGTGTCCATCGATATTTTGAAGCTGGGCCGGCCGGAATGGTCCGACGAGGAGATCGACTATGCCTTCAGGGCGGCCAAAGCGGTGGGCGCGCGGGGTATTTCGTTCGAAATTTCGAACGAAGCGGCAGAGCGCATGGCTCCGTTTGCGACCAGACACGAACTGTATGTGGGTATGCACAACCATACACAGGTAGGCGAAGAAGGCTTCAGCTTCGACGTGCCTCTCTCGTACTCCAACTATAACATGTTGAACCTCGATATCGGCCACTACGTAGCAGGGACCAACGAATCGCCGATCCCTGTCATACAGAAGTACCACGACCGTATTACCCACCTGCACCTCAAGGATCGTAAGAAAGGAGAAAACGGCGGGGATAACGTGGCCTGGGGAGAAGGAGATACCCCGATCAGGGAGGTATTACAACTGCTTCAGAAAGAGCAGTATCCGATTACGGCCATGATTGAGATGGAATACGAGGTCCCGGAGGGTTCGACGGTGCGGCGAGAAGTCGAAAAATGCGTCGAATTCTGCCGTGAAGCACTTACCTGATAATCCCCCTTTATCGATGATGGGCTTTCGAGAAAACAGGAGGGCATTCCTGGCCCGGGCCACATCGGTGCCTGTGTTCGGTCTGGGTCTTCCCGCAGGATTTGCCGTCTCTCATGCTTCTGAGTTGGGGGGAGCGGGGCGCTCTATGATCAAGTTGAGCTGCAACCTCTATTCTTTCAACGAGCTGCTTCGGGATGGGGCGATGACCCTCGAAGAAGCCATTGCGTTCTGTGCCGATCTCGGGTTCGATGCCGTCGATCCGACCGGTTATTATTTTCCGGGGTACCCGCACGTGCCCGAAGACGACTATATTCATCACATCAAGAAGTTCGCCTTTTTACGGGGTCTCGACATCAGCGGCACCGGCCTGCGGAACGACTTCACGTTACCTGATCCGGAAGCTCGTCGTGAAGAAGAAGAACTCGTCAAGCGATGGGTACACGTAGCTGCAACCCTGGATGCTCCGGTGTTGCGCATCTTCGCCGGCCATCCCGACGCAGCGCTTTTTGATGAACACGATAGGGCGGACGTCTTGCAGTGGGTCGTCGAGAGCATCCGTTCCTGTGTAGACTACGCGAAAACACAGGGTGTGATGCTGGTCTTGCAAAATCACAACGCTGTACTGAAAACGGCCTCGGACGTTTTGGACCTACACGAGCGCGTCAATTCAGACTGGTTTGGGCTCAATGTCGACATCGGCAGCCTCCGAACGGGTGATCCCTACAGCGAAATAGCTTTGCTGGCTCCGTTTGCGTACACCTGGCAGATCAAAGAGCACGTTTATCGCTCCGAAGTCCAGGAGAAGACGGATATGAAAAAGCTCGTTGCCGTCATGCAGGAGGCGGGGTATCGCGGGTATATTCCGCTCGAGGTCCTGCCGCCTGGCGATCCCGAAGAGGAACTGCCCCGTTTTCTTGAGCAGGTCCGATACGCCCTGTCCTCGTCGCGTTGAGCCAACTAACGATGCGAATGCAGGATCGAAGGGCGCCTCATCGAAAATTGCTGAGAACGGTCGTGGCCACGCGATACGTAACGCCGCTGCGCGAAGGGGGGTCGCTGCCTGCTATCGTCGAGGCCGATGACGACGGCATGTACGTTCTGAAGTTCCGGGGCGCCGGCCAGGGCCCCAAGGCGCTGATCGCAGAGCTCATCGCGGGGGAAATTGCCCGTGCCATGGGCCTGCGTGTACCTGACATCGTGTTTGTGCTGTTGAATCCAGAGCTGGGTCGAACCGAGCCCGATCAAGAAATCCAGGATCTACTCAAGGCGAGCGCCGGACTCAACATCGGCCTGGACTATCTTCCGGGGTCGGTCACCTTTGACCCGATTGTCGATGAACTGGACGCCGCCCTCGCGTCGGCTATCGTCTGGTTCGATGCCTACGTGATGAACGTAGATCGTACGCCGCGTAATACAAATATGCTCATGTGGCATCAAAACCTGTGGCTCATCGATCACGGGGCCGCTTTGTATGTCCATCATTCCTGGGATGAAGAGCTGGTCAAACGGAGCGAGTCTCCTTTCTCCATGATCAGAGAGCACGTCCTCCTTCCGTACGCCAGTGAACTGAACCGGGTGGATCAGGAGATGAAGTCTGTGCTCACGAAAGATCTGATCGGTCGTGTCGTGGAGGCGGTGCCTGGAGAATGGCTGGACGGCGATCCTGTTTTTCCTGACCTGGAAGAGCACCGGGATGCTTATCGCACCTATTTGCTGCATAGAGCGCAAGTTTCGCATCTTTTTCTGCAGGAGGCTCTCCATGCGCGCCAGCAAGACGTATGATTATGCAGTTGTTCGTGTAGTACCGCGCGTTGAAAGAGAGGAGTTTGTCAATGCCGGAGTCATTCTGTTCAGCCCGGAAAATCGATATCTAAAGGCGCGTATCGCACTCGACGAAGAACGATTGCTGGGATTACATCCCGGGGCAGACCTTGCTGCTGTACGGGCCCACCTGGAGACGATCCCTGTCATTTGCCAGGGTGGCGAACAGGCCGGCCCCATTGGACGCCTTTCGTTTCGGGAACGGTTCCACTGGTTGTGTGCGCCACGGAGCACGATCATCCAGACTTCAGCGGTACATGCCGGAGCCTGCGAAGATCTGGATGCGGCCCTCGACCGCCTCGTGGAGAAAATGGTCATACGCTGAGATCGCGAAGCCCCCATCGACTTTCCCTCAGGGCGTCCTATGCGAACAATTCCAGAATGGGCGTTCCTTCGCCATCGGGGGTTGTGTAAAAGGGGCGTCCCTCGATTTCGTAGTGGGTGTCCGGTGGGATACCCAGTGCGTGATACATGGTCTGGTGGATATTTTCGATATAGACCGGATCACCGATCGTTTTGGCGGGGCGTTCGTCTGCCGTAGCGCCGAAGGCGAATCCTCGTTTGATGCCGCCCCCGAACATGAGCAGGGAGCACCCGTCCGTGAAATGGCGGTGCATGCCGTATTGCGTGAGGTCGTTTACGACGTCGGGCACGTCGACCTGATCCTTTACCCCGGCGCCCGGCCGGCCTTCCTGGACCATGTCTCTGCTGAATTCGCTGGCCAGAACGATCAGTGTGCGGTCCAGGTGGCCGCTCTCGTCGAGGTCTTTGACCAGTTGGGCGATCGGCCGATCGATCGCCTGCTTCATGTGGATCAGGCGGGTATGGCCGTTCTCGTGCGTGTCCCATCCAATGAAGGGCTCGTACTCGGTGGTGACGGTAACAAAACGAGCCCCATTCTGGATGAGCCGTCGAGCCAGGAGACATCCCTGTCCGAAACGGCCGGTATCGTACAGGGCAAACTTCTCCGCCGGCTCCAGGCTGAGATCGAAAGCCCGGGCCTCGGGCGAATTCAGGAGCGCGTAAGCCTGTTCCATAGAGCGAATCAGCGATTCCTTTTGATAATCGCTCCCGGGGTCTTCCATCGGACTTTCTTTGATGAGCTCCCTGTAGAGCTCATGCCTCCGCGCGAATCGTTTTTCACCCATCCCGACCGGCGGCCGCACGCTTTCGAGGCCGCTCGTCGGGTTCGGAATCAAGAAGGGGCCGTACTCACTCCCGAGGAAGCCTGCTGAGTGAAAGGCCTTGAGCTCCTCCCCTTCGCCTACCGTAAACCGCTGTCCGATGTTGATGAAAGGAGGGACGGCCGGATTGATGGGGCCTAGTTCTCTGGCGATCCAGGATCCAATGTGTGGGACCTGCACCGTCTGGGGCGGTTCGTAACATGTATGCCAGTGGTACTGGTGGCGGGTATGCAGGATGAATCCGAGATCGCCGGCCCGGTAGGACCGGATGATCGCCCCCCGGTCCATCACCTCACCGATCGACTGCAGGCCCTCCGAAAACGAGACGCCGTCGAGCGCCGTCGGTTTCGAGGGAAACGTGCTCAAGATTCGCCTGCTTTCGATTCCCTTCTCGAATGGGGTGTATCGCTTCGGGTCGAACGTTTCTGTATGCGCCATGCCGCCGGCCATGTACAGCAGGATAACGGCATCGGCAGTAGAAGGCATCCTGCGCGATGATGCGCAGCCGGATAAATAAGAGGCGGCAGGTAAGGTCGTCGCCATAGCTGCCAGGCCGGCGGCCTGCATCTGCTTCAGGAATTCTCGGCGGGAGGTAACAGACATAGGATCGTCAGAGGCTGTTGATGTCGATGGAGGATCGGAGTACAACTTACCAAATCAGTTGAAATTCTGGAAGCATAAAAACGGCCCAGAGCAGGTCCTGGGTTTCGGCTACTCCGGGCGCTTCGCCCAGGAGGGCGAGGGCGGTCCGGGTTTCGGCCGAGGATGGAAAACGACCCAGGGCCGCCCGGTATAAGGCCTCAACCATCTCGCGCGGACTGTCAGGATATCGGTCGAGCCACTGCTCGGCCCCATCCAACAGGGCGTCGTAGAAAAACTCGCCGTTGGTCAACTCGAGCGCATTCAGGAGCGTAGACTGGTTATTGCGACGCGTTGTTACGTTCTCGCGGGTCGGCCTGCCGAGAGCCTTAAGAAAGGGATCCAGGGTCACCAGGGAGGCCCGCGCGTATGCGAGGCGTTCGGCCCCGGCAGGGGGGGCGGTTGTGTGGCGGAAGTCGATCAGCCGGCCCCAGGGGCTCCGCTCGAATCGGCCGTACCGCCTCGACGAACTCCAGAGGCTGTCGTCGAATTCAAGGTCCTCCCAGCCCTCGCCAGGGGTTTCGTCGGTAGATTTCCAGGCATCGTCGGATACCAGCGTCTGTGCCGTGCCGTCCTCATAAAGCGCGTTCAGGCTGAACAGCACCCCGGCCGGGTTGGGCAGCTCGCCCTCGTTATTTCCCTCGAGTGCGATCACGTTAGGCCCCGGCTGCAGGTAAGGGCGTGGATCGAAACGATGCACTTTGCGCCAGTCGTCGCCCGACTGAACGCGTGAGCCGTTAATAAATAGAGAAAAGGCATGGTCTACGGTAATCAGGGCTTCCGCCTCTACGATGCGCGCCTCGGAAGCCAACTCGAAGGTCCGGCGGAAGTACCTCTTGCCGGGGGCGGGCAGGACGATGCGGTCGACGACCCGTTCGGGGTGCCAGATCCACTGCGCCTCCGAAACGTAGTCGAAGGGATCAAACGCAACGCTGTGATACACGGGCCCCAGAATCTGGCTCATGGCATCGGCAAATTGCTCTGCCGTCAACCGTCGCAGCGTGGGACCTTCAAAGGTATACCCGGAGGCGGCCAGAGACTGTTCGGTCGAGATGGGCGATGCTTCGAGCTGATAGGTGCGTGACGTCATAATACGCCGGATGAGGTGTTTCAGATCGGCTCCAGCCTCTACGAAATCCGCAGCCAGCCAGTCGAGAACGTCCTGGCTCCAGGGGGGCTGGTCCATCTCGTCAACCGGCATCACGATGCCGCGCCCCAGCAGCCGGTCCCAGTATCGGTTGACGATGGTCCGGTAGAATCGTCCGTTGGCAGGCTGCACGATGACATCTGCGAGCTCGACGAGCCGCTCTTCCACCGTTGCTCCTTCAATGCGGCCCAGTTCGGGGTACAAGAAAGCCGGCTCGGACATCCGGCCTGTGGGCTTATCGCACCGGTATACTTCGAGGGTGTCTGCCGCGAAGATAGTCGCGAATCCATAGGCCTGATCCAGGGTCAGGTTGCTTACAAAGCTGTTGTGGCACGACGCACACTTCAGGTTGATCCCCAGCAGCGATTGCGAAATGTTTTGGGCCGCTTGCATTTCGATCCGCTGGCTGTTGTTGACGTCGCCGCGCCACTGAATGCCCCTGATAAACCCGGACGACCGATCGTCGGGGTTCAGGAGTTCGCGCGCCATCTTGTTGTAAGACCGGTTTTCGAAAAGGGCGGTGTAGAGCCAGTCCGTTATTTGTCTTCGTCCCCCGGTGATGAATCCGGTGCCGGAGTAATCGTTGCGGAGCAGGTCGTTCCAAAAGCTGAGCCAGTGTTGCGTATAGGCATGATCCTGATCCAGCAAATGGTCGATCAAGTGTTCTCGCTTTGCGGGGTCGGGGTCGGACACAAAGCCGTCAACCTGTTCCGGGGAGGGCAGCAGGCCGATAATGTCGAGGTATGCGCGGCGAACGAAGGCGCGGTCGTCGATTACGTTCGGCCACGGCTGGCGCGTTTCTTCGAAGTAGGCATTAACGAGCTGGTCGATGGGGTGTTGTGTTGAAGGTGGAGCGGGCAATGCGGGCCTGTTCAGAGCGAGCTCGGCTTCAGGGAAAATCTTGAGTTCTCGATCTGCCCAGTGAGCGCCCAGGTCGATCCACAGGCTGATCAGTTCGATCTGGGCCGGCGTCAGGGGTTTGCCTTTCTCGGGCATGGCCTCTTCGTGAGCGCGGGGCAGGCTGAGCCTGCGTACCAGTTCGCTATTTTGCGGTTCGCCAGCTATAAGGACCGGGCCGGAATCTCCTCCTGTGAACACCCCTTCTTTCGTATCGAGGAGCAGGCCTCCTTCATGCTTTTCCGTACTATGGCACCGGTAGCAGGAGTGGGCGAAGATAGCCCGTACTTCCAGGTTGAGGCGATCCAGCTCGGCGGAGGAATACGCTTCTGCAGAAACCCGGGTGAAGTCTGCCAGAACGTCTGCGGCATCGCTCATCAGAGCCGGATCGGCCTGGTTCCAGGGAAGCACCTCGGTGAGATAAGTCGATCCGTGGGTCAGTGCGGCGCCGTGATGACCGGCAATCGCGATAGTCACAACGGTTGCGGCCAGCGTCGAGCGGTATGCGGCCCACGCGCCCTGTGTGTCGGTACGGACCGCTTTCCAGTGCAAGAACCAGGCAATCAGCGCGATGAGGGCGGTGCCAATCCCCGTCCATTGGTGAATGGTGAGCGTAGCCCCCCCGGCATAGTCCCCCGAATTGCCCAACAGGAGCCCGGCCAGACACGCCGCTACAGCAGAACATGCACCGATAATCAGCATGGCGCTTATGCCGTCGCGAAGGCCGGGGCGATCCCCCCTCCAGGCAAAGAGTTCTAATAAGGCCGCTACGATAAGGAGGCCGATGGGAAAATGGACGATGAGTGGGTGGAGCCGTCCCAGAAATTCCCATACCCAGAATGTACTAAATTCCACAGGCGTTCTTAAGGTCATGGTGTATTACCCTAAGAACGCCTGCAGCGTATTCAAATTCAAGGGATGCGGCGCTATCTATCTTCCAGGCCGTCTAATTCTCGGCCGTCTAATTGTCTTTGATTTTGACACTCCCGCCGGAGCTGCGGAGTGTGATCAGGGGGCCTCCGCCGTTCATCTCGCCCGAAAGCCGGGATCGTTTCTTGGTGCCCCGGATGGCGACCGGGATATCGGTGCTGACGGATCCGCCGGAGGCCTGGGCATCGATGTCAGCCCGAACGGAGTCGTCGAGGTAGATCGTAACAGTGCCGCCCGAGGTGCGCAGGGTCATGTCCTTGTCCGGCTGGCCGAATATTTCGGCGGATATGCTGCCGCCCGACGTTTTGGCATTTACGGAGCCTTCGATCGCCTTTAATGAAATGCTGCCGCCCGACGTGTGGGCTTCGACATCCCCGATGGCATCAGCGATGCTGACGGATCCGCCGGAGGTTCTGGCGTTGACGTCGCCGTCCGCTTCTTCGATAGTGATGCTGCCGCCGGATGTGTTGACGTCAACCGAACTTCCCAACTGGCGAGCTTTGATCGAACCTCCACTCGTGCGTGCGAATACAACCCCTTCGATATTTTCCATCGTCAAAGATCCACCGGACGTCTTGATATTGATTTCGGCATCGATGTCTTCGACCTGAATCGAACCGCCTGCAGTGCGGATGTCTAATTCCGTAGTTTGGGGCACTGTGAGCTGGAAATTCACCCGCAGGCCTTTTCTCCAGTTCATGCGGCCGCCCGGTTTGTCGTATTTGCCGGTAATGGATAACCCGCGGCCCGATCGGTCGACGTCCAGCTCGAACCGTTCGAACAACCGGTTCGCCTCTCGTTCGCTGCCGTTGTTGACTCCCTTGATCACCGTCAGGAAGACGTCGTCGCCCGATCCTCCTACGATTTCGATGGATCCGAGATCTGAGTCTAACGTAAGCAATCCACCACTGCCTATGTCAAAACGGTCTTCGATGATTTCCTCGTAGTCGTAATTCTGTGCGACGAGGTATTGCGGCGCCAGGAGAAAAGCGGCAAACAAAAACAGGGTTGCAGTAGATCGTAACATGAGTATCCAGGTGAGGGTAATTGAATTAAAACGGCCGATATAGTCTAGACGTAAAAGCTGTCTTTGAAGTTACAGTCGTACGATGCGTCGTGCAGAGACATCCCGTGTCCGGAGCCCATCAACCAGCCCCCAGCATCCAGAAACAGTGAAACTGACCAGAGAAGAACTCGCACGGTACAGCCGGCACATCACGCTGCCGGAGGTAGGGATAGCCGGCCAGGAGAAGCTGAAAGAAGCGTCTGTCCTGCTGGTCGGCGCCGGAGGGCTCGGCGCCCCGGTGGCCATGTACCTGACCGCCGCCGGCATCGGTCGAATAGGCCTCGTCGACTTCGACACCGTCGATGCGTCGAACTTGCAGCGCCAGGTCCTCTTTGACACCGAGGATGTGGGGACGCTCAAGCTGGAGGCCGCGGCAGATCGCCTGCGACGCCTGAACCCTCACGTTCACTTCGAACTGCACGCCCGGGCGCTTTCCCGGGACAATGCGCTCGATCTGATCGGCCAGTACGACATCATTATCGACGGGACGGATAATTTCGCGACGCGGTATCTGGTCAACGATGCCTGCGTGCTAACGGGAAAGCCCAACGTGTACGGTTCCATTTTTCAATTCGAGGGTCAGGTATCCGTCTTCGGGATGCAGGGCGGGCCCTGTTACCGATGTATTTATCCCGAGCCGCCGCCGCCGGGGTTGGTGCCGTCCTGCGCCGAAGGGGGGGTTCTGGGTGTCCTCCCCGGCATGGTCGGTACCATGCAGGCAACCGAAGCGATCAAGCTCGTTCTGGGTATTGGAGAACCCTTGATCGGGCGCCTGGTGCTCATCGACGCTCTATCGATGCGCATGCGGGAGCTAAACGTCCCTCGCGATCCTGACTGCCCGCTCTGTGGCGAGAACCCCGTGCAGACCACGCTCATCGATTACGAAGCATTTTGCGGCACGGCGGTTCATGGCCAGATGTACAAGGGCCAGATGTACCAGGACGCTGTGCCAGAAATGACGGTGCATGAGTTTCAGGGCCGAGGCTCAGTGCGGCCTGTACTGCTCGATGTACGGCCATCCCACGAGGCTGACATTGCTGATATCGGCGCTGATCGCCTGATTCCGCTGAACGAGTTGCCGGATCGCCTGGAAGAGCTGGAGGCCTATCGCGATGAGGAACTCGTCGTGCACTGCCGGTCGGGCGCCCGGTCTGCCCAGGCCGTTCGCATCCTGAGAGAGGCCGGCTTCGGGCGTGCGCTGAACCTCAAAGGCGGCACGCTGGCATGGAGCGATGAAATCGACCCCGGCGTTCCCAAATACTGACGAACCGTACCGGGCTCACAACGCCCCCGCACACCGGGAGTAGACGGGATTTACCGGGTCAGGTGCTCGGCGACCCGGAGGGCCTGCGCCGCTATGGTGAGGGCCGGGTTCATGGCGCCCGAGGATGGAAAGAACGACGCGTCGACGACATACAGGTTGCTCAGATCGTACGCTTTGCAGTAGGGGTCCAGCACGGCCGACGAAGGATCGCTGCCGAACCGGATCGTGCCGCACTGGTGTGAGTTTGTCGCGATACCCATCGGCTCGACGAACACGAGCGGATAGCCGGCTTCCTTCATGATGTGTTTGGCCGTCTCCGCCAGTTTCTGATGGGCCCGCATATTATTGGCTTTCCTTTGCACCTGGATCTTTCCCTTTCTCGTCAGGTGGACGCGGTTATTCGGATCGGGCAAATCCTCGGACATGACCCACCAGTCGACGCTACGGCGGGTCATCGCACTGAGCAGGAAGCGCGGCACATACGATCGGGAGCCGGCGATCATGGGGGCCTGGACTTTGCCCAGGAGCTGTAGGTTGCCCAGCGGGTAGGGCCACTCGGGGCCCTTCAAGTAATAATCGTTGATGGCGAGCGTTTTCTGGAACACGACGTCGTTGCGCTCCCGGGGGTTGACCGCGACCAGCCCGGAATTATTGTGGACCATATAGTTTCGGCCAACCTGGTCGGATGAATTGGCGAGGCCGAGCGGGTGTTTGGTGTCGGCCGAGCGGAGCAACAGCGCCGCGCTGTTGACGGCGCCGCAGGCCACGACAAAGAGGCCGGCATGGACGTTGACGCGAAGCCCGTCCCGCTCTACTTCCAGGGCAGCGATGGCGTTTCCAGAGGAGTCCGTGATCAACCGGACGGCGTAGGTGTTGGTCCAGAGGTGCACGCTCGGGCTTTCCAGGGCGGGGCGAATGCAGGATATGTCGGCGTCACTCTTCGCGTGCACGTTGCATGGATATCCGTCGCACGTTTTGCATCGAATACACGCTCCCCCTTCGCGGAGATCGATCCCCATGGGGTAGCTGAAGGGGCGGAGCCCTTGTTGTCGAAGGCGATCGGACAGGCGCGATATGTAGGGTTCATGCGGAACGGGTGGGTACGGAAACGGCGCTGAGCGGGGCGGTTCGGTAGGATCCTGGCCTGCTGCGCCGTGCACGCGGTACAGCTGTTCTGCTTCTACGTAGTAAGGTTCCAGTTCTTCGTAGGTGATCGGCCACGCCGGAGACGTCCCGCCTTCATGCTCCAGGGCGTCGAAGTCCTCTTTCCTGAATCGCGGTAAAGCGGCCCCGTATACTTTCGTGTTCCCCCCGACGAAATAGTGGACGCCCGGTCGGTAAGGATTCCCCCCGTCGTCGAACCAGATCTCTGTCGTCTTGTAGCGGTGGTTGGAAAAAACTTCCTCCGGGTCCCAGTTCTCCGGTTCTGCGGGTAAGAAATCGCCTCGTTCGACGAGGAGAATGTTTGCCCCGCTGTGGCGCAAGGCATAGGCCAGGGTGCCGCCGCCGGCCCCTGTGCCGATTATGACAATGTCGAACCCGTCTTCCAAGGTGGGGAGGAATATATAGTGATCAATAGGCGGAGGGGGAAGCCGCTCCGCAAGCGCACCGGTCAGTTTTCGTCACGGTGCCACCAGTTGGTCCGGGGACCTGTATGGAGCTGAACTGTTTTTAGCTCGCAAAATTCATCCAGCGTGAATCGACCCAGTTCGCGGCCCAGCCCGCTTTCTTTATAGCCACCGAACGGCAGTTCGGGGAAGCCGTCCATATAGGTATTGACCCATATTGTGCCGGCGCGGACGCCCCGCGCGACTTTGAGGGCCTGGTCGATGTGGGTTGTCCAGACGCCGGCCGAAAGCCCATAGAAGGTGTTGTTGGCAATCCGGATGGCTTCTTCGGGAGTATCGAATTCCAATACGGAAAGTACCGGTCCGAAGATCTCAGCACTGGCTATATCCATGTCGGGCTGCACGCCCGTAAAAATGGTGGGTTCTATGTACCGGCCTTTTTCCGTTGTTTTAGGCGTCCCGCCGGACGCCAGGACGGCACCTTCTTTCTGCCCCGCGTCGACGTAATGCAGGATTTTGTCGTACTGGTCCTGATTGATGATGGCGCCGACTTTGGTGTCTTCATCCAGGGGGTCCCCCACAGGCACCGTTCGTGCAATCTCGAGGGCCCTTTCCAGAAACTGATCGGCAATGGCTGTCTGTACGAGCAACCGGCTGCCCGCATTGCAGCACTCCCCCATATTAAAAAATGCACCGAATACGACGGCATCGAGAGCCGCTTCCAGGTCGGCGTCAGAAAAGACGATCTGAGGGTTTTTGCCGCCCAATTCGAGCGAAACTTTCTTCAGATTGTTTTGAGAGGCAGCGACGATTTGTTTCCCGACCGCCGTAGACCCTGTAAACGAGATCATGTCTACATCCTGGTGATCCACGATGGCGGCGCCGGCCGGGGCGCCAAAGCCCGAGACGATATTAACAACCCCGTCAGGGCATCCTGCTTCCTGCAGAATGCGGCCGAGGCGCAGGGTTGTACCCGGCGTGAGTTCACTCGGCTTGATGACGGCCGTACAGCCGGCAGCCAGGGCGAAAGGGAGCTTCTGGCTGACGATCAGCAGGGGGAAATTCCAGGGTGTGATCATGCCGACAACGCCGATAGGCTCCCTCAGGACGAGCCCGAGCATGTCAGGACCGAGTGTATTGTATACGTCGCCATAGGTATGCCGAGCCAGCGTCGCCGCATATTCCCACAATTCCGCGGTGGAAGCCATCTCGCCGCGAGCCTGCGTGATGGGCTTTCCGCTCTCTACAGTCTCCAGGTAAGCGAGTTCGTCTGCATCCTCTCGGATAATTTCGGAGACCCGGTGGATGATCTTCGCTCGTCGGGATCCAGGCATCGATGACCATAATCCCTGATCGAAGGTTCTCCGGGCAGCCTTGACAGCCACATCGACGTCTTCCTGGTCTGCTCTCGGGTATGTGCCCACCGGGACACTGTGTGCGGGGCTATCTCTCTGGTACCGTTCGCCCGATTTTGCTTCGACCCATTGCCCGTCAATGAGCATCTGATACGCTCTTGGCTCAGAAGGAGGAGACTGGCTTGCCATGTGTAAATCGAAATCCGCTAATCGTGGAATGAAAGATCGATGACCTGCAGTTGCTTCGTGAATGACTATGAGCCAAAATCACGCCAGGCGATGAGCCCGGTTGACCTGAGGCCAGGATCCCTCATGGAATATCAACCAGCGCTATCAAAAATTCAACAGCCTCTCACCTGCCTACCTCCCATTTTCCGAATTGATCGGGATATCCCTGCGCCTTTAAATAAGTGGGCATGGAGACGACATACTCGCCGGATAACACATTGCCTTGAATGACGCCGGTCCACGTAATGCTGATATCGCTCGAGGCTTCCCGTGTAGTAAACGTCAGGCGATGTCCTTCGATATACCCTTCCAGACGGCCGGAACCGGAGAGAGCTCCGGTAATGGTCACGTCGCCGGTCACGGCGCCCGACGGAAGGTGCTCCAGGATGAGGGACATGTGGGCTCCGACGCCGGCGGTTTGATTAAAACAACTCCCGGTATACAGTCCGTATACCAGCGGTTCGAACGCGGGCTCGGCAGGTTGAACCGACCCGGCATGGTCCGGAGGTTGGATCTGGGGTTGCTGCCATGCAGTATTAGGAGGTGTAGAAGACGTGCCCTGGGTCCCTTCGGGATGAATACCCATCTTCATCAGGATGGTCGTGGAGAGAACGGCCACAGCCACGCCGACGAAGATCTGGGCCAGGGGTGAGTTGTTCTTTGACATGGTTCTTACGGGTAAAACGGGTTGCCAGGTATGGGATCGCAAAGGGAGGGCCCTTTATCCATATAGGCGGAATGGAGCAGATAAACCGCTACCCTGTTCGAAAAACCGTCACATTGTATACCTTGAGGGTAGAACGAGTGTGAAGGGGGAGAGGACTGACTACTCCCGCCGTCGAATCCAGTAGTAGTTTATAGGGAGGGAGGCAATAAACATAGCAATCCCATAGACGAAGACTGATAATTTGGGGATGGACATGCGGCCGGCGAGGTGATAATGGCCCCATCTGTCTTCAAATTGCATAAGTCCTGATGGATCGAAGAGATATCCAATGCCAATATAGATGAACCCGAGCGCCACAAAGCACAGGGCGAGCCACATGGCACTCACGATGGATATCACAACCAGTTGTTTTATTTCGTGTACTTTCATCGAAGTGCCCCGGGAAATGGATGTAGGGTAGGGGGGTACGTACGGTAACAACGAATATGCAGCCGGTCTATTGTGGGATCCGCAAAAAGGATACAGCGGGCATTACCGGCCTTTGAACGAAGCCTCGCGTTTCTCTTTGAATGCAGCGAGTCCTTCGGCGGCATCCTCTGTGAATCGGGCAAACCCGCTCGCCAGGGCTTCCGGGCGATAGCCGGAGTCCGTGCGCTGCCCTGCATCGACGAGTTGCTTGGCCATCTGCACAGCCAGGGGAGCATTGCTCGAAATTGTATCCGCCATGGCTCGGGCGCGTTTGGCCAGTTGGTTTCTCGATACGACCTCGTTGAGCAGGCCCCAACGTTCGGCCTGGGGGGCCGGCACCCGATCGCCGGAGAAGATCATCTGTTTGGCACGAGCGGCTCCGACCAACGCAGGAAGGCGATGCGTGCCGGCCCAGCCCGGAACGATGCCCAGTTTAACCTCTGGAAGCGCCAGTTCGACGTCGTCCGCAGCGATCCGGAGGTCGCAGGCCAGGGCCAGTTCCAGGCCTCCGCCGAACGTGTATCCATTCAGGACGGCAAGGGTAGGCAGGTTGATGGAGGCCAGCCGGTCGAAAATGCGGTGCCCTTCCCGGATCCAGCTGCGCCACATCCCGATGGCGTCCAGGTCAGACCAGGCATGGATGTCCGCCCCGACGCAGAAGGAACGGTCGCCGGCGCCGGTCAGGATGACAACGCGCAGCCGGCTGTCCTTTTCGAGTTCGGTGAGATGACGTTCCAGTTGTCCCAGCATCTCGAGGGTCAATGCGTTCAGCTTCTCGGGCCGGTTCAGGGTGATCGTAGCGACGAATTCGTCGCGGCTTAGTTCAACGCTCATGGCCTTATTCAGGAGTAGTTGGTTCAGGGATGGATGTGTTTAGCTATACGTCACCTGTACCTTCCGGCCGGTTTTTGTCGACTCCAGTACGGCGAGTGCGACAGCCAGGGACTTGATTCCGTCCTCACCGGTAGCCCAGGGTTCGCCCTGGCCTCGTACAGCCCGGTTGAAATGATGCACGGCGTGCGAGTACAGGTCTTCCTGATTGCCCAGGTCAATGTCTTCCTGATCGGCGCCCCGGCGGATGAATACACGTCCTTTAGGGAATTGCGTCATGACGTCTTCCGCGTGCAGCGATCCTTCGGTCCCGTGCACCTGGAGTCCGGTAGGGGTGTGGGCAATCGTGAACGCATCGTGAAATTGGGCCAGGACGCCATTCTGGAAGCGCATGACCCCCATGACAGCGTCTTCGATCTCGCCGGCCCCAAGCCCCTGTTGGGCCGACAGGGCGGTGACCTCCTCCACTTCGCTGTCCAGGACGTACCGGAGGGTGTCCGTGTCGTGCACGGTGATATCAAGAATGACGCCGGCTCCCGTAGATGGATCGTTGATACGCCATCCCTGGAGATGCGCAGGCAGATAGACAGCATGAAACAAGCGTGCTGCGAGGGGTTTACCGATGGCGCCTTCTCCGATGAGGCGTCGGAGGGTACGGTGTGTCGCCGCATTACGGAGGTGGTGGTTGGTGCCCAGGACGAGACCCGCCGCGGAGCAGGCCTCTACCATCTCACGGGCGTCTCGCAGGGATAAAGCGAGGGGTTTCTCGCACAGGATGTGTTTACCTGCACGAGCGGCCTGCAGGGTTTGTTCTTTGTGCCTGTCGTTGGTTGTGCTGATATAAACGACATCCACGTCAGGATCGTCGAGCAGCGCATCGAGCCGGTCGTACGAGTGCGGGATGTCGTTATCAGCCGCATATTGCCGGCCCCGTTCAGCGCTTCTGCTCATGACAGCGACCACGCGGCTGTCCGGTTGTGTATTAATGGCCGGAATCATCCATTCCCGGGCAATGGTGCTCGCACCGATCAGGCCCCATCCTAATCGTTTCGTTTCAGACATTCGTGTATCTTCGTCGGATTCTACAAACGGCGCTCTGCCGAAGATACAAAAAAAGGGAAAGGTACGGCGCCCGGTGTACAGTGCACCGGGTATGAGTCGAGTGTGCTACGGCAACACCGGGCGACGGATACGGGGCGTCAAGGGATTTAACTCATCTCCATAATACCAAACATGGCTCCGTCCGGGCTGGCAAGTACGGCAAAGTGAACGTTGGCCGGCTCCTCGAGCTTTGTCGGCTCAACGTAAATCGTTCCGCCCATCGCACGGGCACGCTCCGCCGTTCCAGGTACGTCTGTCACCCCGATGTAGGGCAGCCAGTTCGACGGTCCCCCGGCTTTATCGGGCATCTGCACGGCGCCAGCTGCATCCTGGTCGTTTTTACGGTATAACCAGTACGTCCCGTTTTCGCCCATGTCCACGCTGTTCAGCGACCAGCCGACGACGTCAGCGTAGAAGGCATTCGCTCGTTCTACGTCAGTCGACAGGAGCTCGTGCCAGGATATCAATCCGGCGCGGGGAGTGGGCAGGGCCCGGTCGTCACTGCCCTTAAAAGGAGAAAAAAACGCGCCTGTTGCGTCTTTGACGACCGCCATGCGTCCAACCTCAGGGACGTCGAACGGCTTCTGCACCACCTCGCCGCCCTGCGCTTTCGCCCGGTTGCAGGCTTCGTCTACGTTGTCGACCGAAATATACGTGATCCAGTGGGACGGGAGCTCGTCCGAAGGGTCGATCGGCATCGTACCGCCCACCCCTTCGTCATCGGAATAGAACATGCGGTAGGCGCCGGATTCCTGCCCCATATCCTTTTCTACGATGCGCCAGTCGAACAGATCTTTGTAGAATTCGATCGAACGGTCTTGATCGGTGGTCATGAGTTCGTGCCAGACGAATGATCCGGCGGTGGTTGATGTTGCCATAGGTTTTTGCCTCCTGAAAACGTTGAACCTGGTGATTTTCGATCTTTACTCCTGCGTCATGCGCAGAAAAAAGATCGAAATACATATAATGCACATATTTACGGGGGCAATCCTTTTCTGTTGCAGTTGCGATGCATTTTTCGGCGACATCGAGCGGAAAGGGTGCTTCGCGGTGCGTTTTATACCAGATCCACCGATTGACCGCTAGCAATCGATGCATAAATCGCTTCCATGATGCGTACATCGCGCAGCCCTTCTTCACCCGAAACGATGCTGTTACGGTCTTCCTGGATGCATAGCGAAAAGTCATCGAGTTGAGCGGCGAACATGTTGGAGGGGGGCGCCTCGATGGGGCCTTCGTGAGTACGGCCGGCCTGGCCGCTGTACCCGTAGGCCGAGTCGATGCTCATGGTGCCGCCTTGCATGGACGCAAAAAATCGATTAAATCCGCTGGTGTAGCTCGTCGAACACGAGGCGATGGCGCCGCTCGGGAATTTCATCTGCCAGAGGATGGTTTCGTCGACCTCCCTGAACTTGACCGGGTCCGTCTTGATCTCCTGGGCCGTGATGGAGACCGGCTCTTCGCCGGTCGCATACCGGGTTGCCTGAATGGCATACACGCCGACGTCCTGGAGGGCGCCGCCGCCGGACAAGGCCTTCTTGAGGCGCCACTGGTTCGGGTTGCCGATACGAAAGCCGAAGCCGGCCTGGATGACTTTGATCGGGCCGTACACGCGCTCCTGGCCGATGCGCATGATTTCCCGATGCACCGGATGGAACTGGCAGCGATATCCGATGGACAACTTCCGATTCGCATTTTCGCAGGCTGCGATCATCTCAGCGCACTCGGCGGTCGAGACCGCCATGGGCTTTTCGCACATGACGTGTTTGCCCGCGTTGGCGGCCCGGATGACGAATTCCGCGTGCATAGCGTTGGGCAACACGACGTAGACCACGTCGATGTCCGGATTGTTGGCAATCTGGTCGAAGTTGTCGTAGTTATAGATGTTTGCATCCGGGATGTTGTACTTTTCGGCCCACGTCTTCTCTTTGTCTGGTGTCCCCGTGACGATGCCGGCCAGATGGCAATGTTCTGCATGCTCGAAGTGCGTCGCCATCCGCGTGGCGTAGTTGCCGAGACCGACGAGGGCGAACCCGAGCGACGCACGGGAGGTTCGAGTAGACAGGGAGGGTGTGAACAGGGCCGGCACGGTGTGCGCGAGGGTGGCTGCGCCCATGCCGTGGGCAAGATGTCCGAGGAATGTTCTTCGCGAGTGAGGCATGACAGGTTCAGGGTTCAGGTGAGGGGGGCGGGATGAAGGAGGGCGGGTTCAGGAACCTATGATCCGGACGCCGTCGTCGTATCCCATCGTGTTTCGTAAATGAATGTAAGCTGCACAAGTGTATTTAAAAGACAAAATCGTTTGGATTACCGGGGCTTCTTCGGGAATCGGCGAAGCGTTGGCCTATGCATTGAGCAAAAAGGACGCGCTGTTGATCCTGTCCTCGAGAAAAGTACAAAAGTTAGAACAGGTACGCCAAAACTGCGAGCACCCGGAGCGGCACGAAATTTTGCCCCTCGACCTGAAGGAGGTCGACGGGTTGAAGGAGAAAGCCGGCCAGGCTCTCTCGTTTCGAGGCCGGGTCGATATCCTGATCAACAACGGCGGCGTGAGCCAGCGGGCCCGGGCGGACGAAACGTCGATCGACGTCGATCGCGACCTGATGGATATCAACTACTTTGCCCCTGTCGCATTAACGAAGGCCGTTTTGCCGTCCATGCAGGCTCGCAAACAGGGGCATATCGTGGTCGTGAGCAGCCTGACCGGAAAGTTCGGCGTACCCTACCGGTCCGGATATGCCGCTTCCAAGCACGCGCTGCATGGATTCTTCGACACACTGCGCGCGGAGATATGGCGGGATAAGATCTTCGTGACGATCGTTTGCCCGGGTTACATCAAGACGGATATTTCGGTGAATGCTCTCACGGGGGATGGGACGGCCCAGGGCACGATGGACAAAGGACAGGCCAACGGACTATCGGCGGAATCCTGCGCGCGTCGCATCGTGCGCGCCATGGAAGACGGCAAGGACGAAGCATTGATCGGAGGGGCGGAAACGCTGGGCGTCTACATAAAGCGGTTCTTCCCCGGGTATTTCAACCGCATGGTTCGAACGCAAGACGTGCGATGAATTGTTAGAGCGCGCAAAGAATCATGCGATGAGAAGGCCCGGAAGCGGTCGCTTCCGGGCCTTATGGGTTGTCGGTCTATTCTATGTCGCCCGCTGGGGAGCACGATCAGAATCGAGACGTGGTGAGCGGCGCGTCAGCGTCTTTCCAGGCATCTTCGTAGGCCTTCATCGCTGCGTGCGCCTCCTCCGTGCGTCCCTGCGCGGAGAGGCTCTGCGCCATGCCCAGCCAGGCATACCCGTTATCCGGGTAGCGCTCCAGGCTGTCCCAGTACACCTGCTCCGCCTCGTCGGGATAGCCTGCTTCGATCAATACGGCCCCGAGAATATGTCTCGATGGGAAGAACCAGTCGGGGGGCTCGTTGTAGATCAGTCCATCCTCGAGCCGTACAGCACGATCAAGGTGGCGTATGGCCTTCTGATACTCTCCAGACGAAGCTGCCATTTCTCCCGCGAGGAGTTCGCGAGCCAGCGTGAGTAACTGGCCGGCGTGGCTGAAGCCGACGAACACCTCGGGCAGCTCGGGTCGGGAGACAAAGGCGTCGAACGCTTCGAAGACCTCGGTTGCCTCTTCGCGACGTCCCGTGTGCAGGAGTGCGAGCGACCGGGCGTACTCCCAGATGCCATGCCAGTAGTGACTTTCTGCCGGCGGTTCAGGCTCTTCCAGGATTTCATCCCACAGGCCGAAACGGACCATGGTGACGATCGGCAGGCTCAGAAAGGTTTGATACAAAGCCCAATCATTGCCATGCCGGTCTTCGGGTACACCCGAGGCCACCTTGCGAGAGGCAGCCATGGCTTCGGCCTGGCGCCCTTGCATGACGGCCGCCCATGCCAGAAAGTGGACGTTGTGCGGATAGTAGCCCAACGGGTAAATACCCTGAGCCCGGCACTGGGTAATGTACTCCTCGTCGGCCTCGACGGCGTTCTGGTTGACCTCGTAACTCTCGGCATATCGCCCACGCTGCATGTAAATGTGGGAGGGCATGTGAGTCAGGTGACCGATGCCGGGAGCGAGACCGCGCAACGCATCGGCCGCAGGTTCAGCCCGGGCCGGGTCGACCGCTTCGACCGCGTGGATGTAATAGTGCAGGGCTCCTGTATGGACCCCGTCGATCTGCATCGCATGCTCGAGAGCGGCCAGCAACTCCGGGGTATCGGGATTGGGTCGCCCGTCTTTCGTCCAGTATCCCCAGGGCGAGAGATTCATGAGGGATGCAGCGAAAAAGGTGGCCGCGTTCGGGTCGTCTGGGTACGCTGCATAGAGATCCCGCATGGCGTTGGCGTAGGCGAGGTCGTAAGGCGCCCGCTCCGCTCCAGGGTCCCGGGCATAGCGCGCGGCCAGCGCCTCGATGTACGCCTGTTCTCTCGGAGTCGCGTTGTGCCGGAGCGCCATCGCATTTTGCACGGCCTCGTACGCCTGGCTCATAACGGTTTCCCTCATAGGCAGGTTGATATTCTGGCCGAGCACGAGCGCCCAGCCCCAGTACGCCATAGCCAGATCCGGGTCGAGCCTGGCCGCTTCCTTGAATGATCTCAGCGCCTCCTGATGGTTAAATCCGTAGGTGAGCCGCAGTCCCTGGTTGAAGAAATACTGAGCCTTTTCATTCGATGTGGTCACATCGAACGATACCTCGCCCAGCCCTTTTAAGACCGGGGCAATCGGCTCATCAGCCAGTACCGGGTCGACCGCGAGCGCACGCGGGTCCAGATGGGCGTGCTGGGCCGAAACGGAATAAAGAGCGAATGAAGCAAAAAAGGGTGTAAGATATATCATCCATGCCATTACCATTCGGGATGATACGTTGAATAAATATTTCATGATGTATAAGGATGTCTTTATGTAAAAAAGCCTTCGTAAAAATCCTTTCGGATATGCTATAAGCTGGATTCGGCGAGCCTGTCCCTCATGGGAAGGACTTTTTTCTCTTCACCGGCTCTCGGGCGAGAAGGTGAACAGATAGTTAGGCCTCAGGTATGCCAGATCGAAGCCCAGGCGCTGGAGGTTGCGGTATGAGGGAGAGGGCTTCTGTTTCGTATCCTCAGCCGTTTCGGTGACCAGCAACGTGCAGCCCCGTTTATGTGCTTCTCGGATGCGGTGTGTGATCAGGGCGCTCTGGGCGCCTCTATTGCGAAATTCTGGCAATGTGGTGGCTGGCCCCAGGTACCCGGCCCGGTCGCTGATGTACAGAGCGCCCGCTGCAGCAACAGTCCCTTCGAGGGTAGCCACGTAGATATGCCAGCCGGGTTCGTCGAACAACCGTGACGTTATGGGCTCGAGAGCAGGCGGCCAGTCAAACGCTCGAGTTATACTCGTACTCCAGAAACGGGAATACCGTTTGTCCGCCAGATGGATCGTGAAAGGAGACGCGTATTCGGGCAAGGAGCGGGTATCTATTTCGTAGAACAGTTTTGCCCAGTTATTGTAATGGTTGAATCCCCGGTCGGTCAGCCAGGCTGAGAGCGCTTCGGGTTGTGCATAGGGCGCCGTTTGGACAAAAAACCGGTGTACGCCGAGCATGCGGTACCAGTCGACGAATCGGTCGATGTCCGATAAGGCGGCGTGGGTTCGGGAGCCGAGCCCGATGACTCGGTTGAACATGAGCACATCGATCTCGGCGGCTGCCAGCGCGACGAGGGAGCCGGTCGTATCGGTCGCAAGGCCGGCCCGCTGACGTTCTGTGTCGGTAGCGAGGCGGTGAAATCCCAGCCACACGTCCTGCTCCAGTTCTTCCAGACGGTCGTACTTACTCGGTTTCTGAGCTCGAAAATAGGATGGATGTTTATGCGAATGAATCTGCATCGATCTGGTCTCGTATAGTTTTCGGTAGTATACTTAACCTATAAGAGGAGAAACGCCCCCTTTTACCTCATGAACTTTGTCCGCCATACGACCATTGGATGCTGACCATGAATCCCCATCACGACATTACCCGGTTGCTCGACGCACATAGCAACGGGGATGAGCAGGCCCTCAATCGCCTTATGCCTGTTCTTTACGACGAACTATACCGCATTGCCCACGGACGGCTGAAAGGTGAACGCCCGGATCACACGTTGAATACGACGGCGCTGGTTCACGAAACGTATTTGAAGTTGTCCTCGTTCAACCGGATCGACTGGCAGAATCGGGATCATTTTTTCGCCATTGCATCGCAGTGCATGAGAAACATACTCGTCGATTACGCCAATCGAAGGAAGGCGAAAAAAAGGGGAGCCGGGGCTGCCGTCGTTTCGTTGGACGAGCAGCAGATTGGCACAGAAATACCCATCGACGAACTCTTGACCATTCATGACGCCCTGTCCCGGCTCGAAGAACTCGATGAGCGGCTGGCCCGTGTGGTGGAATGTCGTTTTTTCGGAGGCATGAGTATCGAGGAGACGGCTAACGCCCTGCGCGTGTCCCCGGCTACAGTGAGCCGCGACTGGACGATGGCAAGAGCCTGGCTTTCCCGAGAGCTGGTCGGCGCCCGTGGGCACACCCATCATGAAGACCCGAATAAAGGATAATGACTCCTCAGTTGTGGAAGGAGGTCAAACGAGTATTCGCCGAAGCGCTTGAGGTGCCGGAAAACGAACGAGAACCCTTTCTCAATAGAACCTGTGGGGGAAAGCCGGATCTATTCAGGGAGGTGTGTGCGTTGCTCGAGGCCCATCAAGACGCGGATTCTCTGGATCGGCTTCAACAAGAATGGCTCTCCCCACTGAAGGCTCGTTTAATGGATGGTCTTCCGCCAGGTACGTATGTCGGGCCGTACGAGGTCGTGCGGGAGATCGGTCGCGGCGGGATGGGGCAGGTATATCTGGCCCGGGACAACCGGTTGAAAAGACCGGTGGCTCTGAAAGTATTGCTTCCGTCCATGCTTTCGAACGAGGAGGCTCGAAGGCGGTTCTTGCGGGAAGCGAGGGCTGTCTCGGCGCTCGATCACCCCAATGTGTGTACGATTTATGAAGTGGGGCAATACGGCGACAGCCGGCTCTATCTGGCTATGGCCTACTACGAAGGCGAAACGCTCAAAGAGCGCCTCAATAGAGGCATCGTTTCTCCCGGGGAAAGTGTCGAGATCATCCGGTACGTGGCCAGCGGATTGAAGGCCGCGCATCGAGCCGGCATCATACACCGGGATATCAAGCCCGCCAATATCATGATCACGAAGGACGGGCAGGTCAAGATACTCGATTTCGGCATTGCTCGTGTGAGAGAGTCATCCCAGATTACCCGTACCGGCGCTCAACTGGGCACTACGGCTTACTTACCTCCGGAGCAGGTCGAAGGAAAGGGCGTTTCCGAGCGTTCGGATCAATGGTCCCTCGGCGTGCTCTGGTACGAGATGGTAACGGGAAAGCGCCCTTTCCATGGCGAAACGGATTCGTCCATATTGTATCGGATCATGCACGATCAACCTGTCCCGCCTCATCGCATCAACACCGATCTTCCTCTGGCTCTAAGCCGTGTCATCCTCAGGATGTTATCGAAAGCTCCAGCGAGCCGGTACCCCGATCTTCTCGAAGCCCTTGAAGCGGCCTGGACCGCGTTATCCCCGGATAGAGCGTCCAGGATTCCTACCTTCCTGACGAGCTTTATCGGGCGGGAGCAGGAGATGGACGAGATCGTACGGCTGATGGAGCGTGTTCGCCTGGTCACCGTGACCGGGCCCGGCGGGATCGGAAAGACGCGGCTGGCCCGTGAAATTGCATTCCGCCTGGAGGGTGAATACCGAGATGGACTTCATTTTGTGTCCCTGGCTTCGGTGCAGGACCCCGACCTGGTTGCCCGGGCCCTGGCCTATGCCTTGAGTATGGTCGAGTCGTCAGCATCTTCTTCGCTGGACGATCTCATTACATACCTTTCGGATCGAGAGATACTCCTGATTCTGGATAACTTCGAGCAGATCACGGCCGCTGCCTCTGTCGTCCACGAATTGCTCCTGCACTGCCCGGGCGTAAAGATGCTTGTGACGAGCCGGCAGCCCCTGTCTATATCCGCAGAATACGAGTTCAGCCTGCCGGCGCTGAATGTCCCTCAGGAGACGGCGTCCGTGGACGACCCAACCGTACTGCTTCAAAGCACAGCGGTTCGATTGTTCGTCGATCGGGCCCAATCCGTGAAGGCGGATTTTGCGCTCACGCAGGATAATGCGGAGGACGTAGCCGCCCTGTGTCGCCGCCTCGACGGGTTGCCGCTGGCACTGGAACTCGCCGCCGCGCGGGTGAAGCTGTTCACGCCCGCGATGCTGCGAAACCGGCTCGTCGATCGCCTCGATCTCCTCAAAGGCTCCGCACACGACCGGCCGGCCCGGCAGCAAACGCTGGAACAGGCCATCGCCTGGAGTTACGAGCTGCTGGATGCGCCTCTCCAACGCCTCTTCCGCCAGGTTTCCGTTTTTCGAAGCGGGTTCGACCTGGATATGGCTGAATTTGTATTGCGCGAGGAGGACGCGTCGCTGGATGTGCTCGAAGCCGTCTCTGTTCTTCTGGATCATAGCTTGTTGCAGACCCGAGAGCGGCGGGGAACCACGCGGATCTACATGCTCGAGACGATTCGAACGTTCGCCTGGCAGCGATTGCGGGATTCGGGGGAATCGGACACTGTCAGGGCGCGCCATGCCGCCTGTGTCGCCGGTCTGGCGGACAGACTCGAAGTCGATTTGACAGGGCCCGGCGCAACCGTAGCGATGGATAGACTTGCCGTTGAACACGACAATATCGATGCAGCGCTCGGGTATGCGAAGCTCATGAAGGATGCGGTGCTGGGGTTGCGAATCAGCGGGGCCATCTGGCGGTACTGGCTGGCCCGTGGGTACCTGCAAGAAGGCCTGGACCAGATCCAGCATTTTTGTGAGATCGCCGGCGACGACGAGCCCACGGCCTTACGGGCTCGCGCGATGAACGGCGCCGGCACGTTGGCGCATAACCTGGGCGAGAACGAAAGCGCGCGCGATTACTTGCAAGAAAGTCTTCAAATCTGGAGGCGCCTCAACGACCAGCAAGGCATAGCGACGGTATTGAATAACCTGAGCTGGGTGGCCTGTGAATTGAGCGACCTACCGACGGCCGCTTCCCTGTCTGAAGAGGCGTTGGCCCTGTGTGAAAGGCTTGGCGATCGTCGAGGACGAGCGCTGGCGCTGAATAACCTCGCCTGGATTGCCATGTATCGGGGCGATCCGGATCGGGCCCGGATGCTGCATGCTGAAAGCCTCACCGCACGGGAACACATCGGGGACCGGTTCGGGCAAATCTTTGCCATCGCCAACCTGGCCCACGTCGAAGCCATGGGGGGTGATGTTAGCGGGGCGCTGGCCCGGATTTCAAGTGTCCTCGAACAATCACGGGCGTCTATAAATAAGACGAACATTGGCTGGACGCTCACGGCATACGGGTGGATTCTCAACGAGAACGCGTCGTATACAGAGGCCCTTGTTGCCCTGGAAGAAAGCCTGGACATATGGAAAGCACACGTCCACCTTTCGGGCGTGGCGTGGTCGATGACCGGGCTGGCGCACGCCCATGCCCGGTTGGGGCACTTGAAAGAAAGCGCGGCGCTACTTCAGGAAGCCGTGGAATACTGGAAGCAGGTTAATACGCCCTGGGGCCTCGCCTGGGCAGAATACGAAACAGGATGGGTGGCCGAAGCGGAAGGGCGCATACGCGATGCGGCCGTTCATTACGAGCGCGCTCTGTCCATCCAGACTCGCATGGGCGATCAAAGGGGGCGGGCGCTGTCGGAACGCGGCCTGGAACGGTGCCGTTGATCGGTTGCCATACCAACGGCCGTACGCCCGGGTCACTCGCAGTCATCGTCTATGATCCGGACCAGAGCGTCAACCCCGTCGGTCAGGCATGCAGGGCCGGGTTGGAGGATCAGGGCCGGATCCATCTCGTAGACTCGGCCGTGACGTATCGCAGGAACCCGTTCGAATCCAGGCCTCGACTCCACCGATGCCCGGTCGAGCGGCTTGCCGCACCAGCACCCGATGTAGATGTCCGGAGACCGGTCGATGACGTCTTTTGCGGTTACGAAACGGCCTCTGGATGCTTTTTGACTCGCCCGATCCGCGAAGATATTTCTACCGCCGGCGATCTCTATCAGCTCACTGACCCAGTGGATTGCACTGATCATCGGATCGTCCCATTCCTCGAAGTATACGGCCGGACGCCGGACGCGTGTTGCCGCCCGCCGTTCGATATCGTCCAGGCGCGATCGATACGACGCAATGAGTTTCCGGGCTCTCTCCTCGGCGCCCAGCATTCGGCCGAACAAGAGCAGTGTATCCAGAATGTCGGCTACCGAGCGCTGGTTGGTGATGAGGACCTGGAGGTTTTCTTTGACCAGGTCGTGGGCGAGTTGCGCCTGCACGTCGGAAAATCCGATGACAAGGTCGGGCTGCAGGGCTTTGATTTTTTTGACACTCCCGCCCGTAAATGCTGAGACCACCGGCTTTTCCTCTTTTGCTCGTGGGGGGCGGCAGGTATACGCGCTGATGCCTGCGATACGGTCTTCCTCGCCGAGCAGATAGAGCCACTCGGTGGTTTCTTCGGTAAGGCAAACGATGCGTTCGGGAAATCGGGTAGGCATGATTCGATAGCTCGTGTCAGGCAAACTGCCGGCTGCGCTGTTCGAGAGACATTCTTTTACGTATACTATTGGCCATGGGGCTTCACCTCGTACATATCGTCTCGTTTTTTTTGTGTATCGGTTTTGGGTTTGTTCATTCGCTGGCGGCGCAGTCGCTGGCGCCGCGCGTCCTTACCCGCAATTTCTTAGAGACGTTCAGCCGAAAGGACTATAACGCGAGTACACAAAACTGGGCCGTATTGCAGGATCATCGAGGCGTGATGTATGTCGGGAATGCACAGGGGGTGCTGGAATACAACGGGTATGACTGGCGCCTGATCGAAGTCGACAACCAGCCGACGGTTCGCTCGATCGCGATGGCCGCCGATGGAACGATATTCGTAGGTGCCGAAGACGAATTGGGGTATCTGGCGCCTGATTCGCTGGGTCTGTTACGGTATCGTTCGCTCCTCGCCCACATTGCAGAGAATGATCGGGCGTTTGGCGACATCTGGTTTACCCATACCGCGTCGGGAGGCGTCTACTTCCAGGGTGGCCGCCATCTGTTCAGGTGGTCGGAGAACGAAATGGAGGTGTGGCGCCCGGAAGTCCGGTTCAACACGTCGGCCCTCGTGAGAGATACCCTGTACGTACATAGCTACGGCGTGGGGCTCCTGCGCATGGAAAACGACTCGCTCGTATTCGTTCCCGGCAGCGAGCAATTCTCTGAAGAATGGGTCTTCGTGATGCTGCCCTTCGACGATTCGAGAATCTTTCTAGGGACCCGTGACCAGGGTTTTTTCCTGTTTGACGGCTCAAGGTTTGAGCCTTTCCCGACCGAAGTGGACGAGTATCTTCTCAAATATACGCTCTATTATCCCGGAGCCATACTCGACGACGGGACGATTGCGCTGAATACCATGGATGGAGGCTTGCTGATCATAGACCGGCAGGGGCGTCTGGTTCAGCACATAGGGCAGAACGACGGGCTTCCGACCGACCGCGTGTATTACGTCTATCAGGACAACGAACAGGGACTCTGGCTGGCGCATAGCAATGGGATTGCACGGCTCGAAATCCCGTCGCCCCTCTCCTATATCGACGATTCAATGGGGCTGCCTCAGACGATACTCGGTCTGGAGAGGTACGAGGGGGTGCTGTATGCGCATACCGTAGAGGGGTTGTTCGTCGTGGATGAGGAAAACAACGCGATATCTCCGGTTGAAGGGGCTTCGAAGTCGATCTGGAATATGCTGGCCACGCCGAACGCGCTCTTCGCTACTACAAACGGAGGGCTGTATCTGATTCGCGATCGGCAGGTCAGGTATTGGGAATTGTTCAGGCAACAGGCGACTCAGGATTACCTGGCGTTTTCAATCCACCAATCCGCGTTGGACGAGCAAGTGTTGTTTGTCGGCCGGCGGGAAGGGCTCGATGTGATTCGTTACCAGCTTGACCGCCTCGACGAATGGGTGCTGCTGGGTAGTATTCCCGGCATAGACAGCCAGGTAAATTCGATCCGGGAGATTCAGGCCGGCCAACTGAGGCTCGGCTTGAACGATGGCGCGATCCATCTGACGTATACGGACAGCACCTTGCTTACCCCCGAGATGGTCAGGTACGGTGAGGAAGAGGGCCTGACAGAGGGTTCGGTCTGGGTGTACGAAGCGGCAGGCACGCTCTTCTATGCTACGAATGAGGGATTACACAGCTTTGCGCCTGAAAACGAAACGTTCGTTCGCGTCGACAGCCTGTTTCCGGGTATTTCGTTCGAAGACGCAGCCGTTTTTGCAGATCTCTCCGATGGATTACACGGCGATATCTGGATTGCCGCAAAAGAGGGGGTTTACCGTGCCCTACCCGATCCGAACGGGGGGTACGCCATACAGTCCGCGCCTTTTCTACGGTTTGCCGATTGGACCATAAATTCCATCCATACCGATCCTGAAGGGATCGTGTGGTTTGGAGGAATCGACGGATTGGTGAAGTATGACGAGCGGGTCCCCAGGCCGTATGAAGTGGCGCGTCCTCCTCTGATCCATCGGGTCACCGTAGGGCCCGATTCGTTGCTCTTCGGGGGCCCAGGGGCTCCATTCACAGGCAAGAAACGCGTTCTTCCTTCTGTCCGGTACCAAGACAACTCGATTCGATTCGATTATCGAGCGCCCCTGTACGACATGCCTGAGAGGGTGTTGTATCAATCGAGGTTGGAGGGATATGAAGAGGGCTGGTCGAGCCTGTCCGAGGATGCCTGGCGAGCGTATACCAACCTGCATGAAGGGAGGTATACGTTTCGTGTGAGAGCTCGAAACGCGTATGGCGTCATGAGCGAAGATACGCTGTTCGACTTTCGCATTCTCGCTCCGTGGTGGCGTACCTGGTGGGCGTATTTGGCGTACGGATTGTTGGGAGCAGGGGGCATTCTGACGGCCTATCGCCTCCAGCATCGGCGCTGGCTGCGAAAGGAGCGGCAGCGAGCCCAGATCCGTGAGGCCAGGCTGGAGGCCGAAGCCGCACAGGCGCTTTCACGCGAGGCAACGGCACTGACGCGCGCGCTACGGGCGGAGAACGAGCGCAAAGAACTCGAACTGGAGAAAGCAAGACAACTCGAGATCACCAACAATGAGCTCCAGCGTGCCCTCAAACATCTCACCGACACGCAAGATCAACTGATCCATTCCGAAAAAATGGCGTCTCTCGGTCAGCTTACGGCCGGTATCGCACACGAGATAAAAAATCCACTCAATTTTATCAACAACTTCGCCCAGATCTCGGCCGAAATAACGGAGGAAGTACAGGCGCTTCTGGAAGAGGAGGGAACATACCTTCCCGGCCGCAACGCCGAGGAATTGAAGACTTTTCTGAATGACCTCAAAGTGGCCGCACAGAAGATCAACCAGCACGGCCGGCGGGCCGATGCAATCATCCACTCGATGCTCGAGCATTCGCGGGCCGATCTCGGGGACCGACGGCGCATCGACATCAACCAGCTCGTAGATGAATACGCCAGTCTCGCTTATCATGGATTTAGGGCCCGAGAAGGGGGCTTTCTGGTCGAATTGAATCGCGATTACGAGACGCCCCCTCCCCACGTAGAGGTGCATCCCCAGGAGATCGGCCGCGTTCTGATCAATCTTCTCGACAACGCATTCTATGCAGTGGGCCACAGACGACACCAGGAGGACGAGTCCTATGTGCCGCGTGTTTGGGTGACCACGAAGCGTCTTGACAGCGCGGTGCAGGTGTGCATCCGCGATAACGGGAAGGGTATTCCGCAAGAGATCAGGGATAAAATCTTCGAGCCTTTTTTTACGACGAAACCCACGGGGGCCGGTACGGGACTGGGGTTGTCCCTGAGCTACGACATCGTCGTGAAAGGTCACGGCGGAAACCTGACTATCGAACCTATGGACGGGCCGGGAGCAACATTCGTGCTCCAATTACCGCTCGATAGCGAGGGGGCGGCGTAGGCAGGGCATCACACGCATCGACCGGCTGAATGCCGCCTGTGACGCCGCACTCCGTCAGGGCAATTCGCGGATGCGTATCTGCCGGAACTCGATGGGCGATCCCTCGGCTTCGAGGCACAGATAACCTTCTGAGGGTTCAGCCCCGGTGCCGCCAGAGACCTCTTTGCCGTTGACCCAGAGCCGCACTTCGCCGTTGACGGCGCGCACGTAATAGTGATTCCAGGTGCCCGCGCTAAAGGACCGGGCTTCGCTCGGAAAACTGCGCGCCCCATTGGGTGAGGTCGGCGGGAAGGGGGTGAGCCGGGACTGCCCGACCGGGAAAATGTCGCCGTCCGTGGAGAAGAAATCCGGTTCCTTGCCCGTTCGTTCGCGGTAATACGCGTTGTAGCCGTGATCGAGCATCTGGATTTCGATCCCGTAGTCGGGCAATTCGCCGGGTTTCAGGACCGACAGGGCGTCCAGAGGCACCCAGGCGAAGACGCCCGAGTTGCCGGCGGATTTCAGGTGGCGCCACTGGATGACCATCTCGAAGTTCTTGAACGACTCTCGCGTGCGCATGACGCCGATCGGCGTGCCTGTCGAATACAAGACCTCGTCGGTCCACTGCCAGGTCTCGACGTCGCCGTTGACCGGTGCGAAGTCGGCCTCGCCGAGCGCGCGCCAGCCCGGACCGCTGCCGTCGATGTAAGCGCGGGAAAGAGTGCCGGCCGCTGTCCGGTCCTGTCCTGCGACGGTTGAGACCATGAACAGTCCCGAGAGGATGAGCAGCATCGGGTATGCGGAGATCGTAGGTGGATGTGATCGAATTACATGCGTGAGCATTGCTGTCCCAGAGTCATTACGTATGAACATTATACATTGCATTCTCGAATGCTTAGTTTGGCGTACACTGCTTTTTACTGTTAACCGCTCGAGCATGATATGATCTCTGGTCGCCAAACTCAATGCCTGATATCTGGGATGGGAAGGACATCTTCGAAGATATTTATTGTAATTGTATTTCTGCTTCTTGCTGCAGGTTGTGAACCCCCTGTCGAAGAGTTCAGCAGGCCCAATCTCCTGTTCATCGTCACCGACGATCAGCGATTCGATATGATGGGCAACATGAATTCCGATCTGTATACGCCCACGATGGACTGGCTGGCCGGAAACGGCGTACGCTTCGAAAACGCCTTCGTGACGACCCCCATCTGTGCAGCCAGCCGGGCCAGCCTGCTGGTCGGCGTCGTCGAGCGTACGCACCGGTATACGTTCCGGACGCCTCCTCTGGGAGCAGCCTTTGTGGATGCCAGCTACCCCACCCTTCTTCGGGAGGCCGGGTACCGGACGGGCCACGTGGGCAAGTTTGGCGTCGAGCTGCACGAGGGCGCGGCCGATTCGATGTTTACGGTGTTCGAGCCGCTCAACAGAAACCCGTATTTCAAAGAGATGGACGACGGCTCCGTTCGCCACCTGACGGATATAACGGCGGACCGGAGCATCGCGTTTATCGATGCCGTTCCCGAAGGGGTGCCTTTTGCCCTCACGATGAGTTTTAACGCCCCGCACGCCGAAGACTCGGATGAGCGGCAGTACATCTGGCCGGAAGCCATGGACACGCTCTACCAGAATCTGGTAATCGAGCCTCCGCCATTGTCTGAGCCGGCGTTTCATCAATCGCTGCCTGTATTCTTGCGCGACCCGGACGTAAACCTGAACCGGTATCGCTGGTTCTGGCGGTTCGATACGCCTGACAAAGCGCAACACATGACGAAGGGGTATTATCGCATGATCAGCGGCGTTGATGCTGCTATCGAGCGCGTCTTCGATCACCTGAGAGCGCAGGGACAGTTCGACAACACGGTGGTGGTTCTGATGGGAGATAACGGGTATTTCCTGGGCGAACGGGGCTACGCCGGTAAGTGGCTCCCGCTGGAACCCTCCATACGGGTCCCCTTTCTGCTGTACGACCCTCGCCGTCCCGAGTACGCCGGCTTGCGCCCGGAAGCGATGGTGCTCAACGTCGATATAGCGCCCACGCTGCTGGATCTCGCTGGGGTTGCAATCCCCGAGGCAATGCAGGGACGAAGCGTGATGCCGGTATTGGAGGGAAATGCAAGCGATTGGCGAATCGACTTCTTCGTCGAGCACCTGATGGAGCACGACCAGATCGTCAAACATGAAGGCGTACGAGGCCAGCGATACAAATACGCCCGGTATTTTCAGCAGGACCCGGTGTACGAGGAGCTGTACGACCTGCAGAATGATGCTCTCGAGACCACCAATCTGGCGATGGACGAATCCTACGCCGATACGTTGAAACGGATGAGAACGAGAACCGATGAATTACGCGACCGGTACGGCGGGCCGTATCAGCCGCACGAGTGATGTGTAGAGGCATTCCGGCGCTGGATGCTCATCCAGCCCTGACCCGCACCGAAGGAGGGGCGCTCCCGGGAGGGTTGCTGCTTCGAAACGGGCATCTTCGGCGAAAGACCCTTGTGCAGAGCGAAACAGGCCTTGCTGCCGAATAAGAAACACATATTCATCGCCCACTTTTGCCAGGAAGGGTTTGCTTCAATTCAGCCGGCAGGTTCATTTCCGCAAGTGTTAAGATGCCCTCAGGCCCTGATTCTACCCAACGCTGCAATTTGTATTCATCACCTTTCGCAAATCTGGCTAACCATAGTGCAACCGTCAAGGCCCCCCATTTTTGATCAAAAGGCCCCATCGAAAGCCCGTTCATGAGGGCGGCACTTTCTTCTTCAGTGGCGTTTTCCAGAGCTGTCAGACGATTTACGAACACGATCTGAAGCCGATCGAGCGTTGCCAAAGCATGTTCGGTAAGTGTTCCATTCTCGCTTACCCATTTTGAAGAAAGCGAACGGTAGTTTCCCAGGCCCTCAACAAGGCAGTCCCATAATGCTCGATCCAGTGGTGTTTCGAGGTTTACGGTATTTTCTTTTCTCCACGATTTGTGCATTATATGGGTGAACTCATGAGCAAAAAAGCGGTCTATCCTATCGGCATTTTGCCCTTCTGATGCGGGTCCATATAATTCTAGAAGGCGCTGCACGTCAAAGCCAATCGTAGAATCTGAAAAGGTAAACGCATCCTGCCCACCGGAATTACCCAGAATGATATGCACCGATGAGGGTGGTCTGGTATCTGCAAAAGGGATCCGAAGTGAGTCGATCATCGACACCCATTTCTCCTCCCTATTCATAATCAAATGCACCCACTCGGATTCTGCTGTTGTCAAAGGATGTGCACCTTCATAGACTTCAGGTGGGAGTACATTAACATCACCCCAGGTGAGCAAGGCTTCGATCCATTTCTGCTTTAGATCTCCATGTTCTTCGACACCGGATTCAATTGAGATCACAATATTCTCAACTCGAGGGTGAACGAGCTTCTGTGCGTGCGTCACTCCAGACCCAATGATGAAAAATATTTCTAATAACAAGAGGCTTTTGCGCATGATGAGATTTCTCGTGCAGTATTATCAGGGCGTGTGGACATTTAGCGGCCTCCAGCGCTTTTTTTTGGTGGATGTTGAACAGATCAAGGCGTTCCCGCATCAAGTGCGGGACAGGATTCCGAGACGCGATGCGGAGTATCTCGCGAGGAATGTGATGACGCTTCCTATGAATGTAACGTTTGACTTCGCCGGAATACACATACTGGTTCATTCTCCACATCTATTAAGCGACACCCACGTATATGCACGAAGGCGCCAGGGGGCCGGGACTGAGAAGCTAATCCCCGGTTGGCTCAATCGTGCTCGTTTCCATCATAAGTATAACCGTTCTCTGGGGCGCTCTGGGGCAATGCATCATCCCTCTAGGTATGGTTATGCCTTGATGGGGATTCAATTCAATCGTTCCCTTTTCCGTATCGATGAACAGTTGTCCCTCGATGACAAAAAAGAATTCATCGTCGTCATCATGCTTGTGCCAGTGGTATTCTCCCTCGACGACCCCCAGCCGCACTACGCTCTCGTTCACCCTGGTCAACGTCTGATTGAACCACGGAACGGTAACTGCATCTACTTCCTCGCGGATGTCTATTTTTTCTAAATGCTTGAATTTGACATCGAGCCTGGTTACGTAATCGAATTTCTTTTCCATTCCACAATATAACCCAAATATGAGAAAAGTTATGCTGATTCCCGATGCATTCCTCGCACCGGAAACGGTGACCGGCCCGGCCCCTCTCTGGCCGGGTTTGTACTTCGCATTACATTGCGAAGGGGGATCAGGACATGTTCTCTTTTATCATCTGCTTAAAACCCCTCGATGGACACTTCAAGGTACACCCGTGCCTGCTCTGGGTCATTTGAAACCTCTATACCATTCATGATACGGTACAGACTGCCAGCGGGCACAAATCAGGGGTTGTGTTCTCTGGCGATACGGCCTTAACAAACTATCGCAGAACCCGATCGCTCCAGGCACGCCACTTCGTAAATCCCACCCTGGGCGGGCTGCCGTCGGGTTGGAGCCCGTGGGTGTTCGGCAGGGCCTCCTGGATGGGCCGGCCCTCGTAGATGACGTTCATGAATTGTGACGCCTCGTAATACAGCGAGTCTGCCGTCTCGACGGCGTAGATGAAGTGGGCATCCGTCTCCACAGGTCCGTATGCCGTGCGGCCCAGCTCCCAGGTGTAGCGCGGCCGGACATTCTCGCGGGCCAGCTCGGATTCCAGGTCGATTTTGAGTCCCAGGTAGGCGGTTTCATCCTCCCTGTCGATCTGGATGGCGAGCCCTTCAGGGTAGGAGTCCGGCTGGATCAAGCGGTATCGGCCGGTGAGCTCGTACGGCGGCGTCCCGGCGTCGTGCGGGTGAAGTACGGTCACGAACACCTCGTAATCCCCGGCGAGGTAGTGGCTGGACTGGGTCTGATAGATCGCCTGCTCGTTCTGGAAGTGGCGTTCCTCGTCGTAGACTCCTTCCGATTTGGCGTTCGTCTCGAGGAATTGGATGAGCAATCGGGTGTCGTCAGGCAGAGCAACGGCGCGAATCGAGTCGATGGACGTATCGAAAACGTGCTCGTCCCTGTCGTGGATGACGCGCGTGTGCCATAACGTCGTGTAAGTGAAGTAATCCGTCACATCGGCTCGTACGGCATCGACAACGATAAAAGCGTTGTCCTCCTTCACGTACGTGACGATCCGGTCCCAGGTGTAGCCGAGCTTCTCGTCGATGATCCGGGTGCGGCTCATGTCTGTTTGATCGAAGGAAACAAAGTCTATTTTTTGCGTGCGCACCGGGCGATACGCTCCAGCGTGCCTGAGAAAGTCTTCTATAGGCTGGTGAGTATCCCGCTTATTTTTGCGGACGACGAGCCGGTTGTGGAAATAATCGGCGCGGAAAGCGCCGAAGGGTCCGCTCGGCAGGCCGGAGCGATAGCCGCTGCTATGGAGCAGGACGCTGTTGCCCGACATGAGCAGGGCGATGTCGTTTTCGTCCGCCTGGCCGTGGTGCATCTTTTCTTCCTCGACCGTCAGGGAGTGGCGCAGGTAGGGTCGATGGGGGTTTCCGCCGTCGCCTTCGTCCCGGTAGTTGAGCAGCAGAAACGTGCTGGCCGGGTCCCAGCCCTTGCGAAAGACGATCTTCTTGCCGGCCAGATCTTCGAGCACCTCCCGGCTCCCTGAGGTGGGGGGCCGGGCATCGATCGTTTCATCGGTCCACGCATGGGCCAGGGCGATGTGGGAGGCTGCGCCGACGCCATACCGCTCTTCCGTGACGGCTTTGTCGAACAACTGCCCGGCAATCCACTTCAACTCGGCGTCCTCGTAGGCGGCAGCGAACCGCTCGAAGACGGCGATAAACCGGTCCCATCCGGGGTTCCAGTTGGAATCTCCGAAGGCAGCGATCGTGGAGGCGGGTGTGAACAACTGCTTGAAATATTCCGCGTAATAGCGGACGATCGGGGAGTCGAAGAAGGGCTCTTCCTGCCCGGTGATCTGGGCGTAGGAAAAGAGCGATACCAGCCACACGACCTGGTATCCGGAGGCATCTTCGATCTCCCATTGCCACAGGTTGTCCCGGGCGACAATCTCCGCCATTTGTTTCCAGCGTCCGGCGTGAGGGTGATCCGGCATGGCGAGAGAGCCGTAGTACCAACCTTCTGCGCGGAGCATGGCCCGGTTGTGCGCGCCCCATTCCGGAAAGTGAAACTGAAAGTCCAGGCTGTACGCGAGATCTTCTTCGATGACCGCACGCATCGTTGCTTCGAGAGCATCGCTGTCTTTGATGCGCAGATAAGCGCGCGAGTAAGGGGGGAGGAAGAAAAAGTTGGCCAGGGCGGGTACGCCGTCTTCGTATTCGACGCGTGTTTTGTAGTAGTCGTCGGGGTAGGCCTTCCGCAGGTCGCCGTATTCGAACAAGAGCCGGGCCGCTCGCGCTGCATAGTGCGCCTCTCCCGTCTGCTGATACAGGAAGCCCAGGACGTCCGCCAGGTAGATCGGGTGCGCCGGCGAGTTGTATCCCCAGAGGACGCTGGGATCAACGTTATTCCTCCATCGGTCGAGGATCGCTTCGTGCGAGGCCCAGCCGGCCTCCGCTGCTTGCTGAATGTAGCTCAAATAGTCTTCTTTTTGACCGGACGCCTGCGAAACGAATAGGAACCCGCATAAACAGATGGATAATATTCTTGTGCTCTGGTGAATCATTATAATCGGTATCCTGTGTTTTATCGCTCCACGGCCCAACGAAAAATCGACGCTGGAAGAAATATCATCCAAAGAACCAGAGATAGTCAATCAAAAGGACGGATTGCCCTGCAATCTGTAGGTAATTGCCCGGTATCGCAATCCTGGAATCGATTACACATCCCTGACATGAGGACATATACCTTTAAGGTGAATCTGGATGCCAGGCCTACAGACCAGGCCTCCAGTTGTAGAGTCCTTTGAAATTTCTAATTCCCGGACGTTTCATGTGTAATCGATATCAATTTCCACTCATCGTACTGGTCTTACTGATCGCAGGATGTACGACGGAATCGGGGCAGACGACATCGGACGATGTCGTTGAACCAACCTACCGGGAAGTACAGGCAGACCCCATTGCCAGCGGGAGGGAGACTTTCGAACAACATTGTATGAGTTGTCACGGACAGGACGCCCAGGGTAATGGGCCGGCTGCCGAGATTCTTTCTCGCCCCCCTACAAACCTGACGCTGCTCGCTCAGAACAACGAAGGTGAGTTTCCGGCAGAACGAGTATACCGCTCCATCGACGGCCGTGAGGCGTTCGTTGCTCACGGCACGCGCGAAATGCCATTCTGGGGTAACATCTGGATCGAAGAAGACGGTGTACCCCGCCCCGAAGAAGAGGTCGATAGAGAAATCAGCCAGGTCGTCGAATACCTGCGGTCGATTCAGCAATAGAGATCCACACGCCCTCGAAAACCGGCAGGACCCGAGCCGACCACCCCGCGGGTCCTGCCATCTACCGGTGGACCGATCATCCGGTGAAATAGATCCACACGCCGATTACGATGGCGATCAGCAGTATGGTGCCCCAGATGTCGCGCTGTTTCCACAGCGGGTCCGTCGGAAGCTTTGTCGCATGATCCACCGTTTCGAAGGTCAGATCACGCACTTTATCTTCGTCAGGCTCTTCCGTTGCCAGGCTGACAATGATGAGAATGGCCGTGCAGACTACAAAGAGATAAAAGGCATAGTGCAGGAAGTTGATGTCCGTCAACGCGTACAACACTCCGCTCAGGGCATCCTTGTTGAGGTCTGCGATCAACCGGCCGATGCCCAGGACGAATCCCGAAATCAAGGCCGCGACGGCGCCTCTGGCATTCACCCGCTTCCAGAATACGCCGATCAAGAATACGGCGGCGATCGGCGGGGCGATGTAGGCCTGCACGTTCTGTAAATACACGAAAAGTTGTCCCGATAGCAGATCCATGAAGGGGATCCAGGCAAGGCCGAGGAGGACCATCACGACGGTAGAGAACTGTCCGACGCGGACGAGTTGTTTGTCCGGTGTGTTCGGCCGGACTTTCTTGTAGATGTCCCAGGCGATCAGCGTAGAGCACGAGTTGAATACCGAGGAGAGCGAGCTCATGAGCGCGGCGAGCAAGCCGGCCACGACCAGGCCGCGAAAGCCGGCGGGAAGCAGCGCTCCGATCAAGGTGGGCAACGCCTGGTCCGGTTCGTCCAGCGTGATAGCCCCGGATTGCGACATCACATAGGCAATGATGCCGGGGATAACGAAGATGAACAGCGGGAGCTGTTTGAGCAGACCGCCAAAGATGGTGCCGCGCCGTGCGTTGTCGACGTTGGCAGCCGACAGGACCCGTTGTACAATGAACTGGTCCGTACACCAGTACCAGACGCCCAGGATGGGAGCCCCGAATACGATGCCGGTCCAGGGAAAGTCGGGATCCGACATCGGTTTCCATACCGTGAAGAAACTGCTTTCGGCGGCATCGTACATCGCGTTCCATCCGCCAATCTGGTTGAGCCCAATGAAGGTCACCGTGATAGCCCCGCCGATCAGTACGAACATTTGCAGCAGGTCCGTATACAACACAGCGCGCAATCCACCAAATACGGTGTATACCCCGGTGGCGATGATTACGATGAGCGCCCCCGTCCAGAAGTTGATGCCCATCAAGGTTTCGAATACGATGCCGCCGGCTGCAATCGTGATGGATATCTTGGTCAGGATATACCCTACGATAGAGATCAGCGCCAGATACCAGCGCGCCGTCTCGTTATAACGCCGCTCCAGGAATTCAGGCATGGTGAAAACCCCGCTTTTTAGATAAAAGGGGACGAACACCCACCCCAGGATGAGCAAAATCAACGAAGCCAGAATCTCGAATTGACCGACGGCGACGCCGCTGTTAGCGCCTGTGCCGGCCAGGCCGATGATATGTTCAGCGCCGATATTCGATGCAAATAACGAGGCCCCGATTACGAACCATCCGGCGTTTCGGCCGGCCAGAAAATATCCGGCTGACGTTTCGGTGGTACTCTCTTTGCGCCCTATACCGAATGCCACACCGAAGACGGCTACGAAGTAGATGGCAATCAGGATCCAGTCCAGGGTGTTGATAAATTCCATGAGGTTGCCCGGTGGGTTTTGGGAGAAGTTGGCGCATAATCTACAACATTGTGTGAAACGATGCTGTATTCCTGTGGGTTATCAGGGGCGCCCCGATGTGTTGAAGTGGAACTCAGCCCTATGATGCGCCCGAAATCAGACTCACCCCCTCAGGCTCCAGGGACGGATCGGTTATACGAAACACCGATTCAACGTGTAGCTCCGTTCGTTTTCGACGAGGCTGTAGCGCACGTTTTTCCCGACATGATAGAACGGTCTGTACCGGGCTATCCAACGGTGATCCGTATGATGGGCACACTGGCTCGCTATTTTGCCAGACCGGAGGGGGTCATTTACGACCTGGGGTGCTCGCTGGGCGCGACCACTCGCGTGATTCAACAGAGCCTGGCCTCCTCCGACCATGTCCTCCCGTATCGGATCGTTGCGGTGGATAACGCACCGGCGATGATCGAACGGTTTCGGGACGAAATGCCGGCTGACGTCCCCGGTGTGCGAATTAAGATCGAGCTCGGCGACGTACGTACTCTGGCCTTTGAGCCGGCTTCCCTGGTGGTGCTGAACTATACCCTGCAATTTATTCCCCTGGCCGAACGCGACGCATTGCTGAAGTCCATCCATAATGCCTTGCTCCCGGGAGGGGCGCTGGTGGTGTCGGAGAAAATAACGTCCGAAGACCTGCCGAGTCAGGAGCTCCTCGTCGAGCTGCATCATGCTTTTAAACGGGATAATGGATACAGCGACCTGGAAGTCAGCCAGAAACGTTCTGCGCTCGAAAATGTCCTGGTCCCGGAGACGATCGAAAGGCACCTGCAGCGATTCGAAAAGGTCGGTTTCAACAGGAGCACGGTCTGGTTTCAGTGTATGCCCTTTGCCTCATTTCTGGCCGTGAAAGAATAACACATGATAGAATACGAGTCCCTGTATGACCGGTTGTCGGGCACGCGGCTGAGCCGCTGGCTGGATCGACTCCGGGGTGACATCCAGCATGCGTTGGATCCTGAAAGAAACGGAGATCTGATCAGGTGGAAAGCGCTCATCGATGCATTGCCCCCGCTTTCGCCGTCGAGCGTTGACCTACAGGCTTCAGCCATACGCGCGGGTATGGAAGCCGATTGTACGGCGGATGAGCGGAGCCGGCTGGGTGAATCGCTGATGCAGTTTCATCCCTGGCGAAAGGGGCCGTACAAGGTATTCGGTCTGACCCTCGATACGGAATGGCGGTCCGACCTCAAGTGGGACCGCCTGGCCGGCCGTATCCAGCCGTTGGAGGGGCGCATCGTGCTGGACATCGGATGTGGCAATGGATATCACGCCTGGCGGATGAGAGGGGAGGGAGCCAGGCTCGTAGTCGGCATCGACCCGATGCATCTTTTCGTCATGCAGCACTGGGCCCTCACACGGTATCTCGGGCCCCACCCGGTGTACGTGGCGCCGCTGAAGGTGCAGCAACTGCCCTCGTCACTGACCGGGTTTGACACCGTTTTTTCCATGGGCGTTCTCTATCATCGCAGGTCTCCGCTGGGGCACCTGCTCCAGGCAAGGAGCCTTCTCAGAGAAGGCGGGGAGCTGGTGCTCGAAACGCTCGTCGTGGACGGTGAAGAAGGCTACAGCCTGCTGCCCGAAGAACGATATGCAAAAATGCGCAACGTATGGTTTGTTCCCTCTCCGAGTACGCTCGTGCAATGGATGAAACGGTGCGGGTTCAAGGAGGTCGTTGTCGTCGACGTTGCTACTACCACAATCGAAGAACAACGCGCAACCCCCTGGATGACCTTCGAATCGCTCCCTGACTTTCTGGATCCAGCGGATCCGACAAAAACCATCGAGGGGTATCCGGCCCCTCAACGAGCGATCGTCATTGCGAAGAAGTAGGCAGCTGACAATAGTCAGCTAACAGGAGTCAGTAGGCAGAGGACAGAGACTGTCTACTGACTCCTGTCAACTGTCAGCCACCTATTTCGCGTGAATCATTGTCCCGGTAGCCTGTTCCGTGCCGTTCGAGACGCTGTAAAAGTACAGGCCGCTCGGCAATGTTTCGCCGTTGGAGGACACGTCCCAGTCGATGTGATGGGAGCCCGCCGGCAGGTACTGATCGACGATGCGGTCGATCTCTCGTCCGATGGCATCGTATATCGTGATCCGAACGTGTCCGCCATCGGGGATCGAAATCGCAATGGAGGTCTGAGTCGTGAACGGGTTGGGGTAATTGCCTTCGAGCGAGAGGCGCCCCGGTACGGCGGGCCTATCGTCGTTGCCAGTGGGCGATGACGCCCTGGGCAAGACGAAGTCGACCGAGTAGGTGCCGTTGCTCATCTGGAGGGGAGGGGCATCCTCCATCCGGTGCTGCTCCGCATTGAACACGCTTTCGTACCCCACGCGAGCCGCCTTGAGCCGGTACGCATTGCCCGGAGGAATCCCTGAGATCTGGTAGGTCCCGTCGTCCAGGGTCTGGGTCGACAATAACGCGTCTCCTTCTTCGTTCACGACATAGACGGAAGCCTGAGCGATCGGGTTGCCGGCTTCGTCTGAGACGCGCCCGACGACAGCGCTCGCCTGGTTGGCGAGGCCGAGGTCCGAGTCCGCGTCGGCGAGGATATGGTAGAGCGGTTCGAGCGAGAAGTCGATTCCGTCGCGGGGTTGCTCAGCCAGCAGGGAGACCAGTTCGGCATTGGCCGGGTCGGTCGTGTTGTCGAAATATTCGGAGACAAAATAGGGCGCGGTCGCCTGAATGAAGTAGTCTCCTTCGGGGATGTTTTCGAATCGATAGAGGCCGTCCGGGTCTACGATGGCCGTAAAGTACGGGTCACCGGCCTGGTCGGTAGCTGGAATGGCAAACACCACGCCGATCTGAGGGGGGTCGCCCCATTCAGCGAGTACGAGGCCGGAGGCTTCGGCCGGCCCCTCCTGCTGGGGACGCACGGGGAGCTCGACGTCTGTGACTTCGCCGCCCACAATTTCGACCGATACCGTGCGCCATCCGGACGTCGAGTCGGGATCGCTGATGGCGCCCTGGGCATACACTTCGAGCGCGTATTCTCCGGCGGGCAGCACGTCGACGGTGAAGCTGCCGTCCTCCTCGGTTACGGCGAACCAATCCTGCCAGATCGCGAGGTCCTGTATGGTGTCTCGCAACCGGGGGTTGATCTTGACGAACGCCCGGCCCACGGCCTGGCCGTCCGATCGGGTGACCTGGCCGGCCAGCGTGCCGTACAGCGGGCGCACGTCGAGGGAGAAGTCGACCTGGTCGACGGCGCTGTTTTCGTCGAGAAGGATGGGCGTGGCATCCGCCGGAGAGATTGCCTTGTCGTACCATTGTTCAGCGAACGCGCCGTCTCCCCAGTAGCTGGCGTATACGACAAACGTGCCCGCCGGCAGCGTATCGAACGAGTAGGCTCCGGCGCTGTCGGCGGAGGTGTGCAGCGAACCCACCCACCTGGGATCTATGCCGCCGGGCGTGATCCCTTCGATGGGCATCACCATAACGTAGGCGCCGGGCAGTGGTTTGCCCTCGGTATTTTCTACCACACCCGATATGGACGCCTGGCCGAGCTGCAGGGACAGCGAGAAATCGACGGATGGGGGGGAGGTCACGCCGTCCGCAATCGTGATGGATTCTGCCTCGTCCCGGGTGGTGGCATTGGGCCACCATTGTTCGATGCATTCCCAGATATGGCAGTAGAACAGGGACGCATAAAACTCCCCGTCGGGCAGGTGATCGATGCGATACTTCCCTTCGGAATCCGTCGTCGCATGCGCCCACACGGCGCGATCCCCGTAATAGTTGCCGATGCCTGCCGAGCTGATCTGGATGAATGCATTGGAGATGGGTGCGCCGTTTTCGTCGGTGACGGTCCCTTCGATGACCCCGTCCGTGTCCGGCAGCTCGAAGTCGATCCCTTCGGTTTGCTGGTCTTTGACCACCTCCACCGGCGTGGCCTCTTCGGGTGTGGAAGCGTCGTCGTACCAGATGACGTGGTAAAACCAGTTCGTCCAGTACTCCAGCGCGACGCGATACGAATCAGCAGGGACGCTTTCGAAAAGATAGTCGCCGTTTTGGTCGGGGCGGGCGTATGCATAAAACGCATAGCCGGGTTTGGTGAGGGATTCCAGCCGGACCAGCGCGTCGAAGATGGGTTCTCCATCCGACCGGGCGATTCGACCGGAAAGGCTGCCTGTTTCGTTCAACGCATCGAATACAAAGTCGATGCCGTCAACCTCTTCATCGACTGCAACGTCGACGAAGGTTGCATCTTCGGGGCGTACGGCCTGGTCGTACCAGAGAGTGAAGCTGTAGTGTGAGGTGTAGAGGTTCGCGCTGACGATATACTGGCCCGTATTCAACCCGGAGACGAAATAAAACCCTTCTGAATCCGTCGTGGCCCACCCGTAATAATTGCTTCCGGTCGGGTCGGTGTCGTCGGTGTTGGGGGTGTACACCTGGATGCCAACGCCGGCGAGGGGTTCACCTTCGCCGTCGACTACACGCCCGGAAATCGTCCCGCCTCGATGCATAGGGAAGTCGATATTCGTTACTTCTTCGCCGTCTGCTACGGAGATGACGGTAGCATTCCTCGGATTGGACACTCCGTCGTAATACTGTTCGAAAAACCCCTCGGCATAAGCGCTGACCACATAACGCCCGGGTCGGAGATCGGTGAGGCGGTACGTGCCGTCGTCATTGCTGCTGGCAAAGTACTGGAGGAACGGATTGTCTACGGACGCGGCCCGGATTCGGGCTCCCCGGATAGGCTCACGGGTTTGCTGGATGGTAACGGCGCCCGTGATGGCTCCACTGCCGGTTTCGAGGGCCTCCAGGAAGAAGTCGATGCCCGAGACGATTTCAAACGGAGGCACTTCGATGGGCGCGGCTTCCCAGACGTGGTAGGCCTCCGGGAAGAATTGAGGCATATACCCATCCGCACCGGCCAGCACGATATAGGTGCCCGTCTTGAGGCCCGGGATCAGGTACGAGCCGTCGTCCTGGATCTGGCCCAGGGACCAGGCCGTGGGGGTGTCGGTCAGGTGTGCTGCGATGGCCAGTACCCAGGCGGAGTCTGCGCCGGTGAGGCCGTCGATCTTGCCGGCAATGCCACCCAGCTCCGTCGAGTCGGAGAACGTCGAAGGGGACGCCTTGTCAGGAGATGCGAACGCGGCCAGGTCGGCCCTCGGGTCGTTCCGAAGTTGATCGCGCAGGAGGTCGATCGATTGCTGGATCCGGTGACGGACCTCGGGATGCAGACCGGGGTCCACACCCTGGGCCTGTGCCGTGTGCAGACCGGCGAACGAACCGATCAGAAAAAGAAAGAAACAAATCGAGCGGAAACGTTTCATGGTGATGTATCTTTGTGATGAATGCTTGCATGGGGACGCGCACGAGGGAGGATGCAAGCTGTATAAGAGAGTACGGTAACAGTCAACACGTTCTAGACAACCCGGGAAGTAGATTTATTCCCCGACCCTGCTTTTCGTTCACACGACTTTTCTATCGCGCCACGTTTAATCAGTGAGGTTACGCGAACTGTGCACAGCATGCTGGTATAACGGCTTTGAAATAATGCCTTGCGGTCGATTTTCGTCTGTTTCAACCTTTTCAAAGCCGTCGTGGCTCAACGATGGAGCACAGATGCGTAACATCCATTAATCAGAAATTCAGAGTCCTATGATTCGCTACATTTTCGGTTTGATGCTCCTCCCCTCGATCCTTCTCGTTCACCCCGTTCGGGCGCAAGACGCCGCACTCCGCGTGGAGTCGGCGATCGATGAAGTTACGGTGTTTCTCAACGGCGCCCAGGTGACCCGTTCCGGCCGGGTGTCGCTCCCCTCGGGCAGGTCCACCGTGCAGTTCTTGAAACTCGACCCTGATCTCGACCCGGAAAGCATACAGTTCAGCGCTACGGGAGGTCCGTTGATATTGTCCGTCTCGCACAAGCGGAATTTTCTCGAGCCCGCGTTGACTACGGCGCAGGTCGAAGAGATCATCCGCCAGATCAAGGTCAAAGAGGATTCGATCGCACTAGAGGAAGGCCTGTTCAATGTGTATGAGAGGGAAGAGTCGATGCTGATGGCCAACCAGTCGGTCGGTGGTACGGAAGCGGGGGTGGATCTGCAGAAACTCGCGGCTATGGCCGATTTCTTCAGGGAGCGGTTGACCCAGATTCACGTGGAGAAGCTGGCCCGTCGGGAACGCGTAGAGCAGCTCGTCGAAGAAAAAGAAGCCCTCGAGCGGCAGCGCACCACGCTGATGTCTGCATTCAGAAATAGGTACGTGTCTGAGGTCGAGGTCCTGGTAGAGGCCGAGACGGCGGGAGAGGCTGAGTTTCAGTTCAGCTACGTAACCCGAAATGCGAGGTGGTCGCCGCTGTACGACGTACGTGTGAGCGACATCGCGGAGCCCATGATGCTGTTTTACAAGGCCGAGCTGGGACAAAGCACGGGGGAGGATTGGAGCGACACAGGGCTCACCCTGTCGACAGCCGATCCCTCGCGCCGGGCCACGAAACCCACCCTTCGGCCTCAGCGGGCTCGATTCCTGGCGAGCATGCCCCCTCCCCAGGTTTCGGGGAGAACGATGACGCTGGACGAAGCCGGCGTCGTGGGTCGCGCCGAAGTCGCCGATGCGCCGGCCGCTCCCGAAGAAGCTCCGGCCCGAAACCGGCTGACCGTTGAAACCCGGTCCAATACCACGTCGATCGAGTTCGATATCCCGGTCCCTTATTCCATCCCTTCCGGCGAAGCGCCCTCCCTGGTCGATATCGCTCAGCACGAGCTTGAGGTCGAATACGAGTACTACACGGCGCCGAGGTTGATCGAGGAGGTCTTCCTGACGGCCCGGGGTACGGATTGGGAACGTCTGAACCTGTTGAACGGGCCGGCGAATCTGTTTTTCGCCAACACGTTCGTCGGCCGCACGATGCTCGATATGAACAACGTGTCGGATACGCTGTATATCTCACTCGGGTCAGATCAGGGGATCGTGGTCGAGCGGACCGCAGTGCAGGAGTTTACCCGAAAGCAGTTTCTGGGAAACCGCCGCGTCGACGAGTTCGCCTTCGAGATCGAGGTCCGCAACACCAAGTCCGTGCCGATCTCTATCCTCATCGAAGACCAGATTCCCGTCTCGGCCAACAACGACATCGAGGTGCGGCTGGTCGAGGACGACGGGGCGGCCTTCGACGACGAGACCGGCTTCCTGCGCTGGGATAAAACCGTTCCGCCGGCGCAAACCGAAAGGGTTGAATTCCGGTATACCTTGCGTTATCCGAGAGATCGTTCCGTCATCATGAATGAATAACTACGTCGCACCCGATGCGACGTACACGTATATAACACGGTGAGTAAAGAACCATGGGATACATGACAAGGTGTCGCCGGCAATGTACACTGTTGGGGGTAGTGAGTGTGGTGAGCGTGTTTTTTTACCTCATGCCGGCAGAAGCACAAAATCGGCTCGGCCGAGATCGTTTCTTTCTGACAGAGTCTCACTCCATCGAACACGTACAGGAGGCGCTTATCGCGAGGGCAGACTGGCATCCTTACCCGAAAGCCGGTGAATCCGGCTGGGAGGACGTGCCGGCCCCCATTCGACGGGCCCATATCGAAGAAGGGGAAAGGCTTATCGGGACAGAATGGGAATCGTTACCGGCAACGGTGTTTCTGGAATACGTGCGTACCGGCAATCGCAGCAACTACCAGAGCCTGTCTTATGCCCGCCGCGCTACACTGGCCAAACTCGCGCTGGCCGAAGCGATCGAGGATGAGGGGCGCTTCCTGGACGATATCGTAAATGGAATCTGGTCGATATGTGAAGAGACGTACTGGGGCGTGCCGGCTCACCTGAGCCTGCAGGAAGCCGGCCCGGGACTGCCCGACGTCGCTGAGCCTACAGTTGACCTCTTTGCAGCGGAAACCGGCAGTTTGCTGGCCTGGGTAGACTACCTGCTCGGAGATCGGCTCGATGCAGTGTCTTCGCTGATTCGCGACCGGATACGGTACGAAATCGACCGGCGTATCCTGACCCCTAACCTGGAGCGCGACGACTTCTGGTGGATGGGGTTCCAGGGAGGCCGAATCAACAACTGGAACCCATGGGTCAATTCGAACTGGTTAACCGCGGTACTGCTGGTCGAGAGCGACGAAGCACGGAGAGCACAGGCCGTGTATAAAATTATGCGCAGCCTGGACCTCTTCATCAACAGCTATCCGGAAGACGGGGGGTGCGACGAAGGTCCAGGGTACTGGAGCCGGGCGGCCGGATCCATGTTCGACACCCTGGATCTGTTGCGCCACGCGACCGGAGGCGGCGTCGACATCTTCGATCGCCGCCTGATCGGCGAGATGGGCCGATTTATCTATCGGAGTTATATCGCCGGGCCGTACTTCATCAATTTCGCCGATGCAGGCGCCAGGATAACGATCGATCCAGCACTCGTTTTTCGGTACGGTCAGGCCGTGAAAGATACGACGATGACTGGATTTGCCGCCTACGCTGCCGCGCAGCAACAGTGGGGCGAAGGGTATATTCCCGGTCAGTTCGGGCACCTGAACCGGCAACTGCCCGCCCTGTTTGCGGCCCGGGATTTGAAAAACACGAAGCCGGAAGAACCTTTGTTGAGAGATTACTGGCTCCGCGACATCGAGGTCCAGGTGTCCCGATCGGTCAACGACTCCCGAGAAGGCTTTTATTTCGCTGCCAAAGGCGGCCACAACAACGAAAGCCACAATCATAACGACGTCGGCAACGTTATCGTGTACCATAATGGGTACCCCGTCCTGATCGACGTCGGAGCCGGCGAATACACAGCCCGGACTTTCAGCAAAGACCGGTACGCCATATGGAATATGCAGTCGCAGTACCATAACGTACCCACGGTGAACGGAGTCCAGCAAAAGGAAGGCGGTGCCTACAGAGCCCACCAGACCACCATGAAGGGCAGCGTCGACAGAGCCCAGTTTATGACCAATCTGAAGCGGGCTTATCCGGAAGAAGCCGCCTTGTTTTCCTGGGTTCGGACCGTCACGCTGATTCGGAACGATCGTGTAGAAGTACGAGATGAATTCGAGCTGGAGGCGTATACGTCGCCGACTACGCTGAATTACATGACGCCCCGGCAAGCGAAACTCATCGAGCCTGGAAAGATCGTCCTCGATGCACCAGATCGTTCCCTGGAGCTGCCGGCCGAGGATGTGGTCGTGCAATACGATCCGGCCCTGCTCGAAGCGGCCATAGAGTCCATCCCACTCGAGGATTCCCGCTTGCGGTCCGGTTGGGGCGAATCGTTGAACCGTATCGTTTTGACAGTCAGGAGCGAAGATACGCGCGGGAATGTGACGGTCACCGTTGCAGAGACGCGATAACACGGCGCTTCGACCGTTTGCCTGGCGGAGTTCACGAACAGGTTGTGTTAAGCGACGATAATGCGTTAATTATCTAGAGGTGAACAACAATGCCAGCTCCCCGATCAGCTTTACATGATGTCCTCCCGATCTTTCACCCCCGGTTTCCGTTCTGTAACCCTGTTGGCAGCGCTTTTGGTCGTTCTCGTGGCAGCCGGCGGGTACCTGTATCGCCAGAACGGACCACCGGGAGACCGGGACTCGGAGTATGTCGACTTCAACCGCCACATCCGTCCTATCCTGTCCACCAACTGCTACGTCTGTCACGGTCCCGACATCAGCACGCGTGAGGCCGGTCTACGGCTCGATCTTCGAGACAGCGCCATCGTTGAGCTCGAAAGTGGAGAACGGGCCGTCATTCCGGGCGATGCGGACCACAGCGCACTCATCCAGCGGGTCACGGCGGCCAACCCGGAAGACCGCATGCCGCCGGCAGAATTCAAGAAGGTATTAACCCGGGAGGAGGTCGATCTATTGAGAAGATGGATCGACCAGGGCGCCGAATGGAAGAAACACTGGTCGCTGGTGCCGCCCGAAAGAAACGATATCCCCGCGGTGCGAAGGACTCGTTACGTCGACAATGCGATCGATCGATTCATCGTGGCCCGCCTGGAGCGGGAGGGGCTGAAGCCGGCCCCGGCGGCATCGAAAGAAAAACTGATCCGGAGGCTCTCGTTTGTCCTCACGGGCCTACCGCCGACCCCCGACGGGCTCGACGCGTTCCTGTCAGACGCCTCGCCGGGAGCGTACGAACGACTGGTCGACCGGCTCCTGGCGTCTCCCCACTTTGGTGAACGCTGGACGCGCCACTGGATGGACGTGGTTAGATATGCCGATACTAAAGGTCATGAGTTCGATTTTCCCGTTCCCGGCGCCTGGCAATACCGGGACTACCTGATTCGGGCCTTCAATGAGGACGTTCCCTACGACCAGCTGGTCCGCGAACACCTCGCCGGCGACCTCCTGGCGGCCCCGCGCCTCAACCCCGAACACGGATTCGATGAATCCCGATTGGGCACCGCCTTTTTTGCGCTGGGCGAAGGCAAACACAGCCCGGTCGATCTCGTCGTCGATGAAGCCGAACGCATCGACAATATCATCGATGTCAGCAGCAAAGCGTTTCAAGGACTCACGGTGGCCTGTGCCAAATGCCACGACCATAAATTCGATCCCATCCCGACGACCGACTATTATGCCTGGTACGGGATCATCAAAAGCACGCGCTTTGCACCGCTGGCCGTCAATGTCGGTTGGGAGACGCGCACCGCTATATCCACTATCGAGGCGCATGATGCCACCATGCGCCGGGTCGTGGCCACCCGGTGGAAAGAGGATCTCCAGCGACAGACCGCTCATTTTCCCATTGAGGTTTCAACGAGCGAGGAGAAAACAGGGTACGGCTGCAGCCCTGTAGACTCTTCGGCGGCGCTCGTGCTTGGCGATTTTCGCGGAGGCCGCTTTGATGGATGGTATGCGAACGGCTTGGCCTTCGGGGGTGCCCCCTTATCCGGCGATCTTCAGTTTGACGAAACGCGTCGACGGGTCGGCTCGATCGGCCGGCCCCGCGCTTCGAGCGCCGCGTTGTCCCGCAGGCTCATGGGAGCGCTGAGGTCTCCAGACTTCGAAATTGCACACGACTATATCACGGTTCGCGCTGCAGGCAGGAAATCGGTAGCCCGGGTCGTAATCGATAATTTCCAGCTGATTCGGAATCCAATTTATGGGGGACTCGAGAAGAACATCGACGATCCGGATATGCACGATGTCCAATTTGATCTCCGCATGTGGAAAGGGCGCCGCGCCTACCTCGAATTGTTGCCGGGGTGGTACGATCGTCACGACTTTTTCGTCGACGACACCTCCTACGTTGAAGCGGAATATGCGGTGCGTCATGATGGAGCCCTGGACGAGGAGGTTACAAGCCGTTGTGCTGCGCGAGATCGTGCCATAGAACACGATGAAGCACTCAGGATGGTGCACCGCTGGGAGCAGGCCAGCTCCACCCCGGAGGATATCCGGGGCATAAATGCGTTAATGTATCGAGGTCTGCTGACGACTTCGACGGATTCATGGTCGGGCCAGCTCGAAGATATTGCGTCGGAGCGCCGGGCGTCCGAGTCGAAGATTGCGTTGCCCGACGTCATGATGGGGGTGGTCGAAGGAGAAGGACAGGATCATCCCGTATTCCTACGCGGCAACGTAAGCGCACCGGGCGAACAGGCGGTGCCGAGACGAGCGCTCACCCTCTACGATCCGGAACAGACGCCGTTCGAAGCGCAAGGAGACGGCCGGCTGGAATGGGCGGCGTCGGTTACGGATCCGGCGAATCCATTGACGGCCCGTGTGATGGTCAACCGGGTCTGGCATCACGTGTTCGGGTACGGACTGGTTGAATCCGTAGATAACTTCGGGATTCAGGGTGCGCTCCCTTCTCATCCCGAATTGCTGGATTTTCTCGCATTACGATTCATAGAGGACGGATGGTCGATCAAGTCGCTGATCCGCTCCCTGGTGCTCTCCCAGACGTTCCGGCGAAGCCTGGCCGCGTCGGAAAAGGCGCAGGAGATCGACCCTGAAAATCGCCTGCTGCAGCATTATCCTACCCGTCGCCTGGAGGCTGAAGCGATCAGGGACGCTGTGCTCGCTGCGTCAGGCCAGCTGAATACCACCCTGTACGGGGAAAGCGTACCGGTACATTTGTCCCCATTTATGAAGGGGAGGGGCCGGCCGGAGATCTCGGGCCCCCTCGATGGAGACGGGCGGCGCAGTATATACATCGCAGTCCGGCGAAATTTCCTGCCTCCCATGATGCTCGTATTTGACATGCCCATACCCTTTACCACGTTTGGTCGTCGTAATACGAGTACAGTGCCCGCACAGTCGCTGACTCTCCTGAACGACCCCTTCATAGCCGAGCAGGCGGTGTACTGGGCTCGCAAGATGGTTGCACTCAAGGAGCTCGATGCCGCAGGACGGATACGGCATATGTACCGATCGGCCCTTTCCCGGGAACCTACAGACGCCGAAGTCGCAGCCGGCCTCGCCTTCCTGGAAACCCAGGCCGATACCTACGGCCTGGCTGAAACCCGGTGGCTCAATGACGCACGACCCTGGGCAGACTTTGGCCATGTAATCTTCAACATGAAAGAATTTATCCATTTGATATGAATCGTCACCGCCTGCATTGCTCCATGACTCGCCGAGAGATGTTGAGTCTGTGCCGGAACGGCTTCGGCTCGCTGGCGCTGCTGGGCCTGGCCGGCCCCTCCCTGGTCGGGTGCTCTTCCTCCGATGGTAGAACGGTTGAATCATTGGCCGCTCCGGCAGGGCCCGATCTCGTACCTCACTTCACCGCCAGAGCACAGAGCGTCATCTTTCTGTACATGGACGGAGGCGTTTCGCAGGTCGATTCATTCGATCCGAAGCCTCGCCTGGATCGAGAGCACGGCGAGAGCCCGTTTAAAAAATTCAAAGTGGACGATACGCAGTTCAACAATATCGGCACTATCATGAAAAGCCCCTGGTCGTTCCGGCGGTACGGGGAATGCGGGATGCCGGTCAGCGAACTCTTTCCCCACATCGCAACCTGCGTCGACGATCTGGCGCTGGTCCGGTCCATGGTGTCCGATTTTCCCGAACATACCAACGCGAACTATTTTTTGCACACCGGCATAGGCATCCAGGGAAGACCCAGCATGGGAGCCTGGGTCACCTATGGGCTCGGCAGCACCAACAAAGACCTGCCCGGTTATGTCGTTCTGGATGGCGGGCTCATCCCGCCGGGCGGCCTCGACAACTTCAACAGCGGCTTTTTGCCGGCTTCGTATCAGGGGTCGATCCTTCGCGGGCAGGACCAGCCGCTGGCCAACATCCAGCCCCTGGAGGCGGATCCCATGCTCCAAAAAAACAAGCTGGACTTGATGCATCGAATGGATCGCACCCTGTTGGGGCAGATGGGGCACGAAGACCTCGTCGAGTCCTCCATCGCTAATTACGAGCTGGCCTTTCGGATGCAGGCCTCGGTGCCCGAGTTAGCGGACCTGTCAGGGGAAAGTGAGGCGACGAAGAAGATGTACGGCATGGACGCCCCATTCGTACACACGCGATCTTACGCCGCACAGTGCCTGCTCGCACGAAGGCTGGTCGAACGGGGTGTACGGTTTATCGAGCTGACCTGCCCCGGTGTTGCTGCCGACCGGTGGGACCAACACTCGAAGCTGAAGGAAGGTCATGAGCTCAATGCGATGGCGGTCGACCAGCCCATTGCCGCGCTGCTGAAAGACCTGAAAGCGCGCGGCTTGCTCGATAGCACGCTGGTCGTGTGGGCCGGCGAGTTCGGCCGTACCCCGTTTGCCCAGGGTGCCGACGGCCGCGACCATAATCCTTCCGCATTCAGCATCTGGCTCGCTGGCGCCGGCATAAGGGGAGGGACGATCTACGGGGTGACTGACGAATACGGGTATCGCGTAGTCGAACATCCCCGGACGATTCACGATTTGCATGCGACCATGCTGCACCTCCTGGGCGTCGATCATCAGCGACTCACCTATCACTTCAGCGGCCGGGATATCCGGCTCACGGATGTGCATGGCCACGTCATCGAAGAGATCCTTGCCTGAGCCGGCGAGTGCCCCTCAATCCCCGGGTGGTCCGGGGGGCGGCGGGAACACAGCCGGCCGGTCGATTTCTCCATCGACGAGCACTGCAGCAGTGCCTATAGCCAGGACCCCCCCTCCAATCCAATACCAGTGGGGCTCCAGGGCCCGTAAATTGATTCTTGGACGGTTGTATTCGGGCGCGGGGCGCAGCTTTTCTGCTATCAGAAGATGGTCGGCGCGCTCGCTGCGAACTTCCTCGAACAGGGCGACAAACGGCGGCGGCAGCATCCCCTCCAGCTCATAGTCCGGATCCAGATCCAGCAGTTTCGAGAAAGCGTTTTCGAGTTCTCGGGCCTTCTGCGTAGCGTAATATACGCGGGCCATGAGTAGGTACGCTTCCTTCTCCCTGTCAAACGAGTCTTCGTTCAGGCAGCGCTCGAGCAGGGTAGTCGTTTCATCAAAACGTCCATTGAAGAAAGCGCGCTCTGCCTGCTTCAATACGTCATCGCAACCGATGGACTGAGCAAACAGAGGCGCCCCGGGCGCACTCAACAGCAAACCAGCCAGCAATACACACGACGAAATCGCGGGCAGCCTGCGCCCCCTGCTTTGCCTCGCTGTGTCCCCACTCGCCGACATCCGACGTATCACTGCGGTTTGTGTCAATATGTGAAGCATATCGATCAGGCTCCAGGTGTTCGGTAAACGATCAGCGTAAAAGCACCATTTTTCGAGTCAACAGGGTGTCTCCGCACTTCAACCGTATGAAGTAGGCGCCGCCAGGCGCCCGGTGTTGGTGCATGTCCTCGCGTTTCCATACAGTGCGGTGGAGTCCCGCCTCGACATATCCATCCACTAGCGTCTGGACGCGCCGGCCCAGGACGTCGAAGATCTCGAGCGATGCATACCCCGATTCCGAGGTCGAAAACTCGATCGTCGTGTAGGTGCGAAACGGGTTCGGGTAGTTCGGCTTCAGCGTAACCTGTGTCGGAATGACCGATCGAGCGATCTCCTCTATCGAAGAATCGGCCCCGATGAGAAGAAGCAGCGGGACGTCGCCTTTAGAAGGATGGATGGCCAGCTCGGTTCGTTCGCGCAGGTTGTACATCGAGCCGTTGCGCCGGTCGACGAGGTACATGTGTTGCCCGGCAAAATGCTCCAGGCCGCGTATCGACACCGAGACGGGGCTTTTCGATATCGCCGTGAGCCGGAGTTCGTATCGGGATACGTCGTTGGAAGACGGCTTGAGTTCCCGGGCTAGCGAATGCCCATGCAGGGAAGGATCGTCGTTCTCGAGGCGGAGGCTCAGGGAGCTGAAGTGGGCTGGAGGGGCAACCCGGTCGCCGGGATCGAACCCTTCTCGGGCGCCGGGCGTCGTGCCAGCCTGGACGTCCGAACGGGCTCCGGATTCATCCTCCGCAGTGATCTGGAGGAGTGGAGCAGCGAGTGAGGGAGCTGTCTTGGAGAAAAATGGACTCGCGATACCTGGATACGGAAGCTCCAGGATGTTTACCCCCTCCGCGTTGTAGAAGTAGTAAGCCTCCCCCTGTTTTTTTGCGGTCGACATGGTGTCGACCGGTTCGTAGGCGCCATTCCAGGCCCATAGCGGCTGGGATAGCCCGTTTCGCCGGGCTACCTCGTCCCACATCAGGTCTACGTCGAACGGATTGGAAATGATATTCCAACCAGGGTATAGCGGGAGGTCGAACGTACCTCTATGGTCGATGTTGACCGTCGATATTCGTTGCGGAGGAACGTTCCAGGGGCCGGCCGACAGGAACCACAGCCCTTTGCCGGGGGACAGAACAAATGCCCGAGTGGTGTCGAAGGGAATGAGCGCTCCACTTCCGGAAGTGTCCGGGGCGAAAGCGATCCAGTCCCGGAAAGGAAGCCCATCGGCGGCTTCAGCTAAATGCATCGAGGCATTACCGGGTAAGGCGACGAGGCGGTAGCTCTGCGTTGATTCGCGAGGACCGAAAGGCACGCTAAAACCGACAATCATCTCGGATGGATACGAACGCAGGACTTCAATCTCGAAGGCGACCTCCAACGAACCGCCCTGCAGGTCGTCTACCGCTATCGTAATGAGCGTCGACCCCAATGCTTGAGGCTGAAGGACGAGCACATCGCCGTCGATGGCAGGGGATGAAACCCTCTCGTTGCTGGACGACGCCTCGATAGACAGGGGATCTCCATCCGGATCTTCGAAGAGGGTCGCCAGGTTCAGGGTCAGGGGAGCAGCCCCGAGGAAAATTTTTTGATCGGCCAGGGGCGCCTGAAGGGTCAGCCGGGGCGGAGCGTTGTCGCGTATCTTCAATTCGAATCGATCGCTTGCCTGCTCTCCTTCCTCGTCGATTGCGATTACGCGTATGAGCGCCGAGCCTACCTGCCTGGGAGTCAGTTCCAGCCTGTTATTCTTTAGATCGACCTCTACAACGGCCTCATTGCTGTTGCGGATCTTGTAAGTCAACTCCGAACCGTCGTGGGTCCCGAAAATGGTTTCGAGGTCGATCGTCAACGGCGGGAGGAGAATGCTGCGTACCTGGTCCGGTATCGGTGCGATTACGAAAGGCGAGTTGCCTGCGGAAGGAACTACAGGCAGCGATGTCAGGAGCCAGGTTAGGGTCGCGATCGATAGCAGTCTGCACATCACCGTGCGGGGTTAAAGACTGTAAATACACGTCTGTGTATCTATGCACACTGAATATGCTATCAGGAATACGACGTATGGCGAGAACCGTTATGGGGAACGAAGGCGGGCCCCGTCGATTGAGGCCGATAAGAGTGTACCAGATGCGCCGCCGTCACGATCGCCTCCAGGGCCCAGTACGTGCATTTACCCAGACTTGGAAGCATGTAATTAAACAAAGCGATCGATAGCCGGCATGCGCATCCTGTCAGGCGCGGGGTGGGTTTTTGGCGCACAATGCCCCCCGCCAGAGAGCTAACAGGGCCCGATTACAACATTCTGGGCATGCGTTGACGGAGGGGTCGAATCGAATTGGGATCTTCGCCCGTCAATTCCACGAGCCTTCGGTGGAACACGCGCAGCTGATTTTCCTGAAAATTGTCTAGAGGTTTGCGCTCAGCCTTTTCGCGTAGCTTCTTGATCGCTTTGCGGATGACGCGTATCTCATTGGCCTCGTCTTGCTTCCGTTTGTACAGGATAGAAAGGCGTTCGTATGAAAAAATGGTGTCGGCGTTTTCCTCGACATTAGCTTCGTAGAGGCGAATCGCATCGTCGAACTTGCCTTCGCTTTCTTTCTGTTCGCCGATGGCGTTTCGCTTGAACCACCGGTCGAGACGTGCAGTTACCGGGTTGGCGCGCGATGGGGCGAAATTTCTGTTGCTGCGAATGCGTCTGGTGGAGGAGCGTGGGATCATAGGTTGCTCACATCATTGATGTTCTGGTTGTGCAGGGGCCTATCCTGGACATGAGATGGAGAGAGGGATCTCTTAGGGAAGCGTAAGGCCTACTACTGTATTCGACCTAAATTTCTGTTTCTTAAGCACCAATCCGGCGAGCGTTTTATCTTAATAGTTGCGTAACACCATTCGAAGGCCGATCGATGTACCTTTGTATTGCTAGATCATGCCTATTTCATCAGACAAAACGGGATATTATGTCCCCCTACGCCTGTGACTACCGACATTCCGCCTAAACAGTCATCTCGCATAGACACGCAAACCATTCTCGTCGTAGACGACGAAGACGACATTGTCGATCTTCTCCAGTACAATCTGGAGCAGGAAGGGTATCGAACCCTGGCCGCGTCGAACGGCATCGACGGCATCGAATTAGCCCGTCAGGAAAAGCCGGATCTGATCATTCTCGACGTCATGATGCCGGGCATGACGGGGATCGAAGTATGCCGGCGCCTCCGTCAGGATGCCTACCTGAGGCACACCCCGATATTGATGCTGACGGCTCGGACTGAAGAAGAGACGCAGGTCGAAGGGTTGGACGTCGGAGCCGACATCTACTTTTCGAAACCCGTATCTATCCCTATCCTCTCCAGCCAGATTCGGGCGCTCCTGCGCTCGGCGACCCGCGTCGATACGCCGCCCGATATGCTCGCCGTTCATAACCTGGAGATCGATCGAGATCGATACCTGGTATATGTCCGCGACGGCGAAAGGTCGGACGAAGTGCGCCTGCCGCGCAAAGAATTCGAATTGCTCTACTTCATGGCGTCCCACCCGGGTAAGGTGTTCTCCCGCCAGGAATTGCTCGATCAGGTCTGGGGACACGACGTGTACGTTGTGGATCGAACGGTCGACGTACACGTTCGAAAGATCAGAGAGAAGCTGGGGGCTGATTTTATCGAAACGGTGAAAGGTGTAGGGTATAAGTTTAAAGCGTGACCTATGAGGGCAAATCTGGCAGAAAGAGCATATCCCAGACGGTTCTGGTTCAACAGGCTTTCTGCTAAGATTTCTAGCTGGGGTATCTTCGCTGTCCTGGTTGCGATGCTGGCCCTGGATGTATTATTTGCGCCGCTGCCCCTCTGGATGCACATCGTAATTCCGTTGGGGATCGGTATCGTCATCTACGCCGGGGCGTACCGGACCCTGGTATGGCGGTTGGAGCTGGCGCGCACGACGCTCAAGCAGATGCGGAAGCACCAGTTCCACAACCTGGAGGCCGCTCATTTGCCCAAAGGGGACGAGCTGAACGGGCTCATCTGGCAGGTCTATCGGGCAGGCCTCGCCATGGAGAAAGAGCTTCAGGAGCTGAGGAAAATGGAAAACTACCGCAAGGAGTTCCTGGGAGACGTCTCCCACGAATTGAAAACGCCGATCTTCACGATACAGGGATTCGTCGAAACCCTGCTCGGCGGTGCGCTCGAAGACGAACGGGTCAACAAGACGTTCCTCCAGAAAATCCTCGTTAATACGTCTCGACTCAGCAACCTCGCGAACGACCTCGTCGAGATCTCACGGATCGAAACCGGCGATCTCGAGATGGCCTTCAAGCCGTTTAGCCTGATCGATGTGGCCAACGAGGTCATCGAAACCCTCGAACACCTCGCTAAGGCCAAAACGGTTTCTCTATCGCAGGCCATTTCCGAAGACTTGCCGGCCATCGTCGGGGACCGATCCCGGATCAACCAGGTGCTCGTCAACCTGGTCGATAATGCCATCAAATACAGCAACCCGGGCGGTACGGTCGAGGTCGTCGGGCGCCTGCTCCCCTCCGGCGAGGTGAAGATCTCGGTGGTGGACAACGGCATCGGCATCGCCCCCCAACACATCCCACGGCTTACAGAACGCTTCTTCCGGGTGGACAAAAGCCGGTCTCGCGAACAGGGTGGCACTGGGCTGGGGCTCGCCATCGTGAAGCACATCCTGAGCGCCCATAAAACCCGAATGGTTGTCGAGAGTAAGCTGGGTCACGGGTCGACGTTCGGCTTCACGCTCGCGTCGGTTCATGCCTTGCAGCATTCTAACGGCACCGGATCCAGCTGACGCTGCCGCTCGCCGTGCGATGCTGCCCTCAATGCCGTACATCTACCGAAGTTAGTGTGGAGCCCCATGATTAGAGACGCTTATGTATTATCGAGGCCGCAAAAGCTTTACGTCATCTGCGCTGCCGTTTTTATCACAGCGCTCGTCGTTGCCGAAGCGACGGCCAGTAAACTGTTCACCGCCTTCGAGCTGCCTTTCACCATCCATATACTCGGTGAAGAGTTTTCCCGGGTCACTATGACGGCAGGCGTCATTGCCTTTCCGATCACCTTCATCGTTACCGACCTGATGAACGAGTATTTCGGAAAGGACGGGATCCGATTCGTGACCTTCCTCGGCATGGTCATGATCATCTTCGAATTTCTGATTCTGCAGGTCGCGATGATGGTGCCCACCGATCCTGTTTCCGCCGTACCCGAGGAGGCGTTCGACACGGTCTTCGGCGCAACCGGATGGATCATCCTGGGCAGCCTCGTCGCGTACCTGGTCGGTCAGCTGGTCGATATCACGCTGTTTCACTGGTTGCGCCACCTCACAGAAGGCCGCTACCTGTGGGTGCGCGCCACCGGATCCACGTTCGGATCTCAGTTTCTCGATACGTTTCTAGTGCTGAGCATCGCGTTTCTACCCACAGGGGTCATGAACTTCCAGACCGTCGTCGCCGTCACCCTGTTCAATTATCTCTACAAATTCGTCATTGCTGTCGTCATCACGCCCGTGATCTACCTGGTTCATTGGATCATGGACCGATACCTGGGGCACGAGACGGCTCTGGAGATGATCGAACAAGCGGCCGAGGCATCCGACGCGGCGTGAAGGAGAGCCCGGAGGACCATCATCGATACGGGCTACCGGATCGTAGAAGCGCACGGAATCGATCAGGCAGAAACGGCTTCGGGCACGCTGGTCAGCCAGTTATGCTTGTCTTGCCCTTTATGGACGACGTCGAAGAACGCATTTTGCAGCACCTCCGTAATTGGCCCTCGCTGGCCTTCACCGACGATGTGTTTGTCGACGGAGCGGATCGGGGTCACTTCAGCAGCCGTTCCCGTAAAAAACAGCTCGTCGGCCAGGTACAGGGCTTCCCGCTGTATGGCCTGTTCCTGAACCGTGTATCCGAGGTCTCTGGCCAGCGTAATAACGGCATCGCGCGTGATGCCCGGCAGGATCGAAAGGTTCGTGGGAGCGGTATAGAGGATGCCGTCCCGGATCAGAAACAGGTTTTCGCCGCTTCCCTCGGCCAGGTACCCCTGGGTGTTTAACATGATGCCTTCGTGGTACCCATTCATGATAGCGTCCATCTTCACCAGGGATGCATTGAGATAGTTGCCTCCGGCCTTGGCTAGCGATGGGAACGTGTTCGGCGCCATCCGATTCCATGACGCTACTTCGACTTCGACGCCGCGTTCGAGCGCTTCGTCGCCGAGATACGCGCCCCAGTTCCACACAGCAATGACGGTATCTATGGAATTGTTCAATGGATTGACGCCCAGGCCACCCATTCCACGAAATACGAGTGGGCGGATATAACACGCCTTTAAGCCGCTCTGCGATATCGTAGTCAGTATAGCGTCCTCGATCTCTTTGGCCGTGTACGGAATCTCCATGCGGTAGATCTTCGCAGAATCGAAAAGCCGGCGCACGTGCTCGGTCAGGCGAAATACGGCCGACCCCTGCTCCGTATCATAACAACGTATCCCTTCGAAAACGGAAGATCCATAATGAACGACGTGAGACAAGACGTGGATTGTAGCGTCTTCGTAAGGAACCAGTTTGCCGTTGAACCAGATTTCGTGCTGCATAGGGCATCCGTATTTACGTTAAGGAAGAACGTCAAAACAAGAGGTACAAACGGCACCAAAACCGAAATGTTCAATGCTGTGCGGAGGCCTTTTTGTTGAGCGAGGCGGTATCGATGGAAGGACTCGAAAAAGCGTACCGCGCGATGGTCCACAGTATTTTGTAGGAGGCTTTTAACGTGCCGGAGACGGTGCCCGTAATTTTAGAGACCCCCACCCGTTTGCGGTACGAGACGGGCACTTCGCAGTACCGGAGCCCGGCCTTCAAGGCTTTGATTTGCATTTCGATAGTCCATCCGTAGGTTTTGTCTTCCATGCCCAACGCCTTCAGATGGGGATATCGAATAGCCCTGAACGGCCCCAGATCGGTAAATGCACCCCCCCAGAAGAGGCGCATGAGCCAGCAGGCGAGCCGGTTGCCGAGGATGGCCTGGGGGAGCATCGCGCCCGGCTCGCGTTGACCGATCATGCGGGAGCCGATGACAAAGTCGGCTTCGTTACGAGATATGGGGTCGAGCAAGCGAGCAATCTCCTCCGGATGATCGCTGTAATCGCCGTCCAGAAAGACGATTACGTCCGGGGTTTTCGTTTCCGCATAGGCCATGCCTCGCAAACAGGCCCACCCGTATCCTTTGCGGTCTTCTCGTACGACGGTGGCGCCTGCCGCGCGCGCATTCTCTTCCGTTTCGTCCGTGGAGGCATTATTAACGACGACCACCTCGTCGATCAGCTCGTCCGGAAGGTCGTTGACAACCAGGCCGATGGAACGGGCTTCGTTAAAGGCGGGAATGATGACCAGGACGTGCATGGTGTCTAGCGAGGAGGTATCTATCAAGAGGGTGCCTGGGGAGTTTGAGGCGCTGCGCCTAGACGCATCAGGGCGTCACCGGAAAGCCTCATAGTAGTCCACTCTTCGAGCGGTTCAGCGCCTAACTGTTTATAAAAATCGATAGCCAGGTCGTTCCAGTCCAGGACGTTCCAGTCCAGGCGTTCACAGCCCCGGGCAACCGCCAGCTCTGCCAGCCGCTGAATCAGCGCAAAACCGATTCCACACCCGCGGAAAGAGGGCCGCACGAAGAGGTCCTCCAGAAACAGGCCCCATTGGGTCAAGAACGTGGAATAGTTGCAAAAATACAGGGCCATGCCGGCGACCTGACCGGAGTCCGCGTCTTCGGCGATCAGGGCTTCACACCTTGGGTTCGTTTGAGGGGATAAATGTTTCCGGAGCGCCTCTTCTTGAGGGCGGGCCTGGTCGGATAGCCTTTCGTAATCAGCGAGTTCGAGGATCAGCGCTACGAGGGTGGGCGCATCCTCAGGCGATGCCTGGCGGATCGTGAATGACATCAGCGTTGGCCGGGTGAGGCGCCATTCAGGCGTCGGTGCACGTTTAAAGAATCCGGAAGCAGCGAGCGTAAGGGGCAACAGCGACCCCCGGTCCATGCTCCTGTGCGATCAGGACGATTCCCTACCGGTAATTGTTGTAAAAATCATCGTCGTCGAAATCGTCGTCGCTGTCTATGGGACCGATCGACGAAAGCATCGATCCCATCATATCGCTATATCGCGTATCCGTGTCGATGTGATCTTTCCCGATCAACGAATGCTGGTGCAGCGCCTCCAGGATGAACTCCATCGCGGAAGCCAGGTGGGCATCAGACTCCGGGGTGGAATACTTCTTGACGAGCTCCTTGAGCCCGCTCACCTGGTTCAACGCCTTTTCGTATTCCTTTTGCGACATCGAATGTTTGAGCTGCACCTGGTTGCCCTGAGAGAACCAGTTGATGATGCTCTGGTACGGGGAACGACCTTCCTTCTTGTCCGACGGGTCGGGGAAATAGTGGATGAACATGGTTTTGGTCGCCCTGCCGATGAGCAGCCGGGCTACATTCTGGGCGCCTTCCTGTTCTCCTTCGTACACCAGCTCGACTTTGCCTGTAATGGCCGGCTCGACAAACAAGAGGTCGCTGATGCGCGCTGTGGTTTCTTTTTCGCCATTGATGAGCGCGCGCTGCTCTGAGGCCGAGATCAGGTCTTCCAGCGCAGCCCGCGTCATACGCACCGACACGCCCGATTTTTGATCGACATATTCGCTGTTGCGGGCTTCGAAGGCAATCTGTTCGATGATTTCGCGGAAATAATGGGGGACCTGTACCGTAACGGACTCACCTTTGCGGTTTTGCCAGGCTTCCTGCCGGGTGATTTCTATACCGATATCGATTGTTTTGGGATAATGCGTGATGATCTGGCTATCGATACGGTCTTTTAACGGCGTAATGATGTTTCCGCGGTTGGTGTAGTCCTCCGGGTTGGCCGAAAAGATCATCATGATATCGAGGGGAAAGCGGATGTTGAATCCCCGGATCTGGATGTCCTGTTCCTCCATGATGTTGAGGAGACCTACCTGGATGCGCGGCTGCAAGTCGGGCAGCTCGTTGATCGCAAAGATGCTGCGGTTGCTTCGGGGAATGATCCCGAAATGGATGACTTCTTCGTCCGCATAGGTGAGGCGGAGGTTGGCAGCCTTGATGGGGTCGATGTCGCCGATCAGGTCTGCAATCGTGGTATCCGGGGTAGCGAGTTTTTCCGCGTATCGCTGCGAGCGGGGCAGCCACTCTACCGGCGTGTCTTCGCCGTGCTCCTCGATCAGGTCGCGTGCATATTTGGAGATCGGGCAGATCGGGTCGTCGTTGATCTCGCTGCCCTGGATGATGGGGATGGCCTCGTCCAGCAACGACGGAAGCATTCGGATGATGCGGCTTTTGGCCTGTCCCCTCAGCCCGAGGAGAATCAAGTCGTGACGACCCAGTATGGCATTCTGGATTTGTGGAATGACGGTCTGGTCGTACCCGATGATGCCCTCGAAGATCGTTTCACCTGCCTTGAGTTTCGCGATCAGATTGCTGCGCAGTTCGTCCTTGATGGAACGAGGTGTATATCCCGACGCTCTGAGCTGGCCTAAAGTTGTTATTTTCGTGTAGGGACTGCTATCCATAAAAGCAAGTAATAGAGGATAAGTATCGATGGGTAGCACGCGACCATGCGAATGCAGTTCCCAAAATGAGAAAGAGTTGAGCGGTTTTCCCCGGAGTACCTCATCGGGTGTTCCAGGTATACATGGCAATCTGAGGTTCCGGTTTATAGAAGGCCACGGCGATCTCGTAGCGGCCTGCTTCGGGCGCCCGTACGTCGAGGTCGACCGGATAAAAATTTCGCTCGAATCCGGGGTTGGCCTGGACCAGCCGGCGCTCGAGCCGGCCGTCTCTTCCAAACACATCGATGCGCAGCCAGCCCGGGCGTAAGTTCAAGACGAACAGAGACGCTCCGGCGGCGGCGGCCGACGACGTCAACATCGGCGGCTGATTGATGCGGCCCATCGCAAACGCCCGGCTCCGCGGCAACATCGGCGAATCGAACCCGCGCAGCGCCAGCGAGTCCAGGCGTCCCTCGGGGTGAAGGACGTCGACGACCGGCCGATAGGCGCTCAGGCTAACCACGGAGGAGCCCCACAGCCGCAGCATGCCGGCATATCGCCAGAACGGTTCGGTGAGGCGGGTTCTGGCGATCACCTCGCCGTTCCGGTCGAGGGTGGCGAGGTATCCATCGAAGCCTTCACCGAGTACCTTGTAATAGATCCGGTTCGACGTGCCGGCGACGTAGTTGAGCAGGTCGGGATCGGTGCTCTCGGGAGGAAGCTCCATGTAGACGAACGACTCTTCGCCTACCGTCATGTCGATGCGGCCGGCCTTCGGGTTGAATACCAGCAACGTGTCGTTCTGGATGCCGGCGAGATAGGGGGTGTCGTACGAAAGGGACGAGTAGGTTCGCTGCAGGATGCCGTCCGGCAAAAATTCGAAAATCTGGTTTTTCTCAATATCGCTGACGAAGATCCGACCCTCCGGCCCGAAGCGCAGGGTGCGTGGATACTCGAGCTGTTCGCCGCCTTCACCCTGCGTCACCCAGGCCAGGGTCAGGGTGTCGACCGGGCTGGCCTGGGCAACGCGCCGCGAGAGGGAGTCGGACGGATAAAGGGCATTCGACTCACGGGGTTGACACGAAAAAGGAAGACACCCTGATACGCCTAACAGCACAAGCGTGCATAAGAACGTAAAGGAGTTGCGATGTGTTCGGCACGGGGCCATGAAGCCAGACAGATACGTTAAGCAAACACCGGAAAACAAACACCAGATAGCAAACACTGGACCGGTGAGCTACGTATACGTCTCCGATTATCCATCGTTTCTTTACCCGGCTCCCATGCCCACGACCGGCCTTTTTCTGGCTGGTATGGTGGGTTAGGAGCGAGAGCAGAACAGTTACGAGCACACCATGAACTATACCCGATGGCTGCTGAACGCGGTTGCCCTCCTGATTCCAGTATTGTTCTTCGTAGGCCTGGAAGGCGGGTTGCGCCTCGCCGGTTTCGGGGACGATTACCCCCTGTTCGAACCTGTCGCCTCCGATAGCTCGTATCTCTATCAGAATCCACAGGTCGCCCGGCGATATTTCAACAGGCAGCAACAGGTACCTTCCAGTCAGAGAGACTATTTCGAGGCGACGAAAGCCCCGGATACGTTCCGTATCTTCGTTCAGGGCGGATCCAGCGCAGCGGGGTATCCGCTGTATTATGGGGGCAGCTTCTCCCGCATGCTGGAGCAGCGGCTCTTGCAGAGTTTTCCGGGCAAGAACATCGAGGTGATCAATACGGCGATGGCTGCGGTCAACTCGTATACGCTCCTCGACCTCGTCGACGAGATTATCGAACAGGAGCCCGACCTCGTTCTCATTTACGCAGGGCATAATGAGTATTACGGCTCGCTCGGGGTCGGTTCTGCGGAGTCACTGGGGCGTTTCCGGGGTCTGGTGAATCTCTACCTGCGCCTGCAGCATTTTCGTGTCATGCAGGCCCTGCAGCGCATCCTGACGGCGGCGGCCGCCCGGCTTTCCGGGGGGGACGATGGGCAGCCGCCCGGTACCACGCTGATGAGCCGCCTCGTCGAAGAACAAGAGATTCCGTATGCGTCCCCGATCTACGACCTGGGCGTCCGGCAATTTCGGGGAAATATGGATGCGCTCCTGAGAAATTACCGGAGAGCGGGCATCCCGGTGCTCATTGGCACACTGGCGAGCAACGAAAAAGATCAGGCTCCGTTTGTGAGCGAACCCGTTTCGAGGGCGGCAGAGGAAAACTGGCGGCCTGTCTTTCAGGAAGCGCTGGCGAACCTTGCGCAGCGGGATTCGCTGGGGGCCCTCGCTGCGCTCGATGAGGTGATTCGTCTCGACACCATTCAGGCTATCGCATATTATGCGAAGGGGAAACTGCTCTTCGATCAGGGGAACTACGAATCGGCGAGAGCAGCTTTCCTGAAGGCAAAAGATCGGGATCAGCTCCGGTTCAGAGCACCCGAAGAGATCAACGAGGTGATCCGTGAGCTGGCAGAACGCCACGACGCTCGTGTCGTCGACGTGCAGCTTGCGCTCCGCGAGCGAACCCTCCATAGAATCATAGGACGGGAGTTCATGCTGGAGCACCTTCACCCGAACGTCGAAGGGTATTTCACGATGGCAGATGCGTTTTACCGGGCTATTTACGAAGAGGAACTGATAGGCCCCTGGGAGCGACGGGTGCCGGCTTCGGCGGCACGGCGGGAGGTCTTGTTGACCCCGGTAGATTCCCTGGTGGGCCAGTACCGCGTCAAACAGCTGATGAACAGCTGGCCCTTTCAGCCGGCGGGTGTGCCGGCGGCGCCCGTGGACATCGTTCCCCGGTCTACCGAAGAAAAAATCGCCTTTGCCCTGTTCCGGGAAGAGATCGGGTGGTACGAAGCCACCAACCGCCTCGTTGCACATTACGAAGCGACGGGCGCCTATCACGACGCGCTGAAGGCTTCGCTGGCTATCGTCCAGGAGTTTCCATTCGTTGCGTCTTCCTATCTGACCACTGCGCAGATACTGCTCCAGCAAGGACGAATCGATGAAGCGCTCAATTATACCGAGGCCGGCATAGAGCGCGAGAGGACGTCCGACGGGCTGGCGCTCAAAGGGCACCTATTGCACCTCCAGCAAGAGTCGCAGCGCGCTGTCGAGGCGCTTCGGGAATCGGTCGCTCTCGACGGCGGGAACGAACAGGCCCTGTTCCTGTTGAGCAGCGCGTTGATGGGAGCCGGTCAGCGTGAAGAAGCCGAGGCGACCCTGAACAGGCTGCTCGCCCTCAATCCGGAGCACCCGCAGGCTCGTGCCGTCAGGCAACGCCTCGACGCGCTCAGCGATTGACCTGTTCGAGCCGGCCCAGCCGCATGGTCAACTCGACGGGGTTGCCGTCGCGAATGACCGAAAAATGGACCACATCCCCGGGGCGGAAATCGTACAGCCGGGCGGTGATGTCGAGCTGGCTGTCGACCTGTTCCCCTTCAAACGAAACGATGACGTCGTACGGCCTGAAGCCAGCCGCTTCGGCGGGCGACTGTGGATCCACGTCGCGCACGATGAATCCCCGGTTCTCCGGCAATCGGAGCGCTTTTGCAATGCGTTCGCTCACGTCGAGCCCGCGCAGACCCGTGTAATACGACCGGTCCACCCGTCCGTTTTCGCGCAGCTCATCGACGATGACTTGCGCCTTGTCGGCCGGCACCGCGAACCCCAGCCCGATCGAGCCTCCCCCGCTGGTCGAAGTATAAATGAAGGTGTTGACCCCGATCACCTCGCCGAGCGCATTGATGAGCGGCCCCCCGGAGTTGCCCTGGTTGATGGCCGCGTCCGTCTGGATCATGTCCCGATAGATGCGGTTCTCCTGAGGCTGGAAGTCGCGCCCGACGCCGCTGATCACCCCGACGGTGACGGTGGGCTCCGACGCCTCGAACAGCCCGAACGGATTGCCCAGGGCGATGGCCCATTCACCGGGTATGGGCTGGCTGGATTCCGTAAAGCTCAAATAAGGAAGCGGGGAAGAGGGGGTTACTTTTAAGAGCGCCAGGTCCGTCGCTTCGTCGCGCCCGATAAGTTCGGCTTCGAGCGTCGATCCGTCGAAAAAGGCCACCGTTATTTTAGCCGCGTTGCGCGCGACGTGTTCGTTCGTGACGATGTATCCGTCCGGGGAAATCAAAAACCCTGACCCCACACTCTGCACCTGCCTTTCGTATACGCGGGACCGCCGCCGGCCGAAAAAGAACTCCATCCACGGGTCCCCCGCGAAAGGATCGGTGTACCGCAGCACCTCGATTACGTTGACACTCACCACGGCCGGGCTCGCCTTTTCGACGGCGCGCGTGATCGCGTTTCGCCGATCCATATACAACGCGTCGTTGACCCGATCGATCGGGGATACGGCAGGGACTTCGCTGGGGGAGGGTGGGACTTCTGTCGATTGCTGGGATTGGACCCGCGAATTACACCCGCAAACGCTCAGAAAGGTGCAGAGAATCAATAATCGCTTCATCGTGTGCCGAGGCTTTTCGCTCACTACGTTCGAATGGTTGTGTGGATATCCTAAAAAACGTGGTCTGAAGCGCTCTGTTTCTGATGCCAAACGCTAAATGCATATCCCTTCCTTACGAGCCCGTCTGCCTGCTGTTGCATACGGTATGATGCATACGGAATGAGTCCCCCTGCCGTTCGCTGAACTCCTCGGTTCGAGGTGTTCATTTAAGAGACGCGAAAAAAAGCCGATGCTTACATCCGATACCGAACACCTCTACAGACTACCGATCAGGACTACAAATATATGAGCGATTTGAACCTCATCAAGGAACGATTCCACAAAGAACGATTTGCCCGTAGAAAAGCCGAGAGCCTGCTGAATACGAAGAGCAATGCACTGTACCAGTCTCAGAAAACCCTCGATGGGATGGGTGCTATGATCGACCGGTTGCCGGTTCCCATCCTGCGATTCGATGAACAGGGGACGTTGATGTTCGTCAATCAGGCGTCGATGCAGGTGTGGGGAGCGACGGTATTGCCGGGCGAATCGGTATACTCGACTTTCGGATTTACGCGCAACATCGATTTTGGAGAGCTGATCCGCAAGAATAAATCGTTACGCCTGCTGGGCAGGAAACACGAGCGCTACTTCGATCTTATTTTCAAAGGCGTGGCGAACCATGGGTTCGGTTTCCTTTCCTGCATTGAGATTACCGACTACGAGCAGGTCCGAAGGCGGCACGCAGAGGCGCATCGAAACGCCATCGAGCTGCTTGCCTCGGTTTCGGCGGCATTGATCGGCATCGATCGGGACGGTCGCGTGATCCGCTGGAATGCGACGGCCGAACAGCTGTTCGAGTTCAGCGAAGAGGAGATGCTAGGCACTCCGTTTGATAAAGCCGCCATACCCTGGAATACAGGCCGTGTGGAAAACATGGTCGAAGCCTGCCGCGAAACGGGAACGATCCAGGAGGATCGCATTCATTATACACGCGCCGATGGCCATGTCGGAACCTTGAAAGTGATCGTATCCCCCATAACCGAAGATGCCTCTAAAGAAAGCGGGGTTTTCATCGTCGCAAAAACGCTCGTCGTTCAGCCTGAACGAGAAGAGCCTCAGCCTTTGCTCGATTCTGTCGATCCGCTTTCTGCGCAAGCTTCCTTTTTATCATCGGATATCATCGAAACCATCCAGTCGATTGGCGACAATATTCACTTCCTGGATGCAGCAGTGAGACGTATTCGCGGAGCGGTCGAAAAGAATCTCGAAATCCTGGACAAAAAAGAAGCGGGCCACGTAGTCGATGAACATATCATGACGCTGGCTGAATACGTCATGGAGTGGAACATGGACTATTTGACGCAGGAGATCCCGGCAGCCGTCGAGGAGACGCAGGAAATGGTTCACTACGTCGTCGATGCGCTGAATACAGCGCCCCAGCGTAGCCTCGATGTCGCCTGAGTCGTTGCCTGTAAGGGATGCAAATCGTATCCTGAGGTGCGAGTGAAGGTGTGTGAAAGGCATTGATGGATCAGGCACTTAAGGACATTGCGTCGTGAAAAGCAACGTTACCATTCGGGCAGATCGGCTGATGGGCCGCCTCCAGGAACTCGCCCGAATTGGGGCGATCCCTGGTGACGGGGTTTGCAGGCTGGCATTTTCGGAAGAAGACAGGCGCGGACGAGACTACGTGGAGAAGGTCATGCGTGAGCAAGGCCTCGACGTGTACATCGATGCTATCGGCAATCTCATGGGGGTCAGGCCGGGCATACACAACGATGATGTCGTACTGACGGGTTCACACACCGATACCGTGGCTACTGGTGGGCGTTATGATGGGAGCCTGGGGGTACTGGCCGGCCTCGAGGTCGTGCAAACCCTCAATGACGCCGGCATCGAGACAAACCATCCCATTGGCGTCGTTTCGTTTGTGAACGAGGAAGGTGTCCGCTTCATGCCCGACATGATGGGCAGTCACTACATGGCCGGGCACATATCGCTCGGTGAGGTGCGTCGCATCCACAGCGCCGGTGGCGAAACGATCGGCCAGTGTATAGACCGGCACGCATTCGCGGGCTCTGCGTCTCTGGATAGATGGCCCATCCGGTGTTTTATCGAACTTCACATCGAACAGGGCCCTGTCCTGGAAGAAAAGGGGCCTGTCATCGGGATCGTGGACCGGGTGCAGGGCATTTCCTGGCGCGAAGTTACCTTTGCCGGCCAGACGAACCACGCCGGCGTCACGCCGATGGATCGGCGTAGAGATGCCGGCTTCGCCGCGGCGTCTCTCGCCTACCAGGTGCGGCGCCTGGCGAGCGAAATCGAGGGACTCAGAGCCACCGCAGGCACGCTCACACTGGAGCCGAATCTGATCAACGTCATCGCTGGAAAGGCTACCGTCACGATCGATATGCGACACCCCGATGCAGACCCGTTGTCACGAGCCGAGGAACGGCTTCAAGCGATCGTACACGAGATCGCAGCCGCCGAGCGGGTCGACGTCGTGCAGAAACAGCTCGCCCGGGTCGATCCCGTTGAGTTCGCTCCACAGTGCCTGGGCAGCATCGAACAGGCAACCCGCCGGCTCGGGTATGCATACGCCTATCTGCCCAGCGGCGCCGGCCACGATGCCCAGATCATGGCTTCCCGGTGGCCTTCAGCCATGATTTTTGTACCCAGCCGGGGGGGCATCAGTCACAGCGTAGAGGAATATACCCGTCCCGAACACATCGAGGCCGGGGCCAACGTGCTGTTGCATGCCCTGCTGGACCAGGCCAGCCCCGCCTGACTCTGGATGGCGATTTCTTCCCAACGAATAACAGTGTAGACAGGGCGCTTACAACACCTACCCGAGGAGTTGCTCTTGCAGCATCCCGATGGCGATTTTTCCCTTCGTGTATTGATAACCGGCCTCCACGATCTGGTCGATGGCCTCGAACTCCAGCAGGCTGAAGTCGTCGACGGGAGGGATGAGGCATACGTCGGCGTCCTCGCGAGAACGGAGCGTCTTCTGGGAGCTGCCGAGCAGCATGGAACGCATCAATACCTCCATGATTCTGGGGAACGCTTCGGATTGATCTTCGCCCAGCTCACGGCTGGAGAACACGTCGAGCAGGTTTGGGGCCTTTTTGAAGTGTGCCGGCAGCGTTTTCAGGTTGGACACATCTACGGCGATAATTTTCCCCTTGCATCGCTTTCGCATGACGTCGACAGGCAGGTTGTTCAACAACCCGCCGTCGACATGCAGGTGATCGTTCAGCGACACCGGTGTAATGACGCCGGGGAGCGCGGTGCTGGCGCGGATAGCCTCCCATACGGCGCCCCTGTCGTGAACGACGGGCTCGGACGTGCTCAACGAGGAGGAGACAAAAAAACACGGCAGCCACATATCCTCCAGGAGGTGATCCTGAAACAGAATGTCATGCGTCACTTCATCGAGTTTTTTTCCTTTGTAAAACGAGTAGACCGGGATCTGGCGGCGGAACGGTTTGGCCTGGACGAAGGCGTCCCGGGTGCGGGTCAACGTGTCTTCGTAGGATCGGTCCATGGCTACGTGGGCGGCAACGGTTGCGCCCATGCTGGAACCGCCCACCATGTCAATCGGAATGCCCGATCCTTGCAGGGCGCGTACGACCCCTATATGAGCGAATCCCCGGGCGCCTCCGCCGCTAAAAACGAGACCGATCGATCGCCCGGCGACAAAGCGAGCCAGGCGGTCGATGTCGGAAGGCAGTTCGACGCGAATATGGAGGTGGGTATCCGCCTTTCGGCCGGACAGCCATTCCATCGTCTTCGCCGGCCTTTCTGCTGAATGTTCGTGGAGCAGGACCAGTACGTGCGGGGTGTCTCCGGCCTCCTGCCACACTTCCCGCTCGATGGGTCTTACGAAGGGGTCGGCACTCCCCAACCCGATAAACAGGATGCGATCCGCCTGCTGGATCGCGCGACGCGTCCAGAAGGTGAGAGAGGGATCCGTTTCGAGAAATACGTACTTATACTTGCGCTCCTGTTCGTCGAGCCAGGTAGACACGCGTAGCGCCGTCGATCGATCGTTCCCGTACCGCGGGTCTTTCAGGTGGAGTTGTTTTACGAGCTGGTCTCGGTTGAGGTAGAGCGTCGTGCCGAAGACGCTCATAGCCCGGGTGAGCGCTCGGATGCACCCCTGTATCGTGGGGTGAGGATCGAGCGGCACGATGGCGATATTGGTGACTTCTTCGGAGGCCGGTTTGACCTGGGCGGCGGATTGCAGCCGGCGCATCACCCCGCGTGTAATGTGGTTGTGAAAGGAAGGATGCCGGACAATGATGTTGTAATAGACCGGCCGTGACACCTTGACCAGTACGCTGTCTCGGATGGCGTAGACGCTGGCGGAGCGGTTGTCGTCGGTCAAAAAGGACAGCTCCCCCACGGTTTCTCCCCGGGTGATCTCGAGCAGCTTGTCTCTCACGCCGCTGGGGTGCTCGTGAACGACGCTGAGCCGCCCGCTGACGACGATGAAAAGAGCGTCCCCGGGGTCGCCCTGCCGTAACAGGGTTTCACCCTTTTTCAGCCGAATCCATTCGAGTTGCGACTCCAGCTCCTGAAGTTCAGCCTCGCCAAAATCCTCCATCAAGTTGGGCAAGAGCATCATGAGCTGATTGCGGCGGAGTCGATGGAGAATTTTTTGGCGAAGAGCCTGGTAGGAGTCAGGGAATTCTCGCGCTATGCCTTCGACTTGATGGGCGAGCAACTCCAGCAGCAGCGTATCGGTCTGGGCAACCACCGACGCCGTTCGGCGACCTCCGGTGAGGAGCTGGATTTCTCCAACGGGGTCTCCTTCTGCGATCTCACCGACCTTCAAGAACGAGCCGTTGGATTGTCGTACGCGCGCTTCCAGGCGACCCTGTAGGACGACGAACATGCTGGAGCCCACGTCTCCCTGGTGAAACAGCGTCTCACCCGCCTGAATGTTTCTTTTTCCTAACGATGCGATGAGGGCATCGTCGAAATCATCGAGTATGCTAGTCATGATGTGGGTCCGACCTTTTAACGTTGTTCAACCTCGATAACAGATGTTACGCGCCGGATGCGCATACGTGCTGCCAGAGCGGCTGTGCACGGTTGCAAAGCCGCGTAAACCAGGCTGCTGTGCACAGGCCGCGTAACATCACCTCGATAACAAATACGGTAATAAAAACGAGGACAAAGCCCAAACGGGCTGCCGAATTTATCGGGTTGTTATTTCTCGTTATAGTTTTGTGATACAGGGGGAGGGGGGAGAAATGGATATTGAAGGCACTGCAAGCCTTTCTAGCGCGCCCTCCGCGCTGAGACAGTAATCTTCTTTCATAAATCCTCTCCAGATCATGAGAATAAGTACTATCCTCGTGACGCTGTGCCTGCTGTTCGTTTCTACAGCCTGGGCACAGAGTCAGCGATTCGAAGTGACCATCGAAAATGTTGGTCCTGAACTACCCGTCCTGAAAAAAGGCATTTTTAACACACCGGTCGGTGCATCGGATCCGGGGCCGATCGGACCTGGTATGGCCTACGAATTCAGCTTTACGGCAGGCCCCGGCAACTACCTTTCCCTGGCCACGATGTTCATTCAGTCAAACGACCTCTACTACACGTTTCCCGGAGCAGGGCTCCGGCTCTACGACGAAGCGGGAACGCCCGTCACGGGAGCCGTGACCGACCAGGTTTTTCTTTACGACGCCGGCACGGAAGTGAACGAGGAGCCCGGGGTCGGTGAAAATCAGGCACCGCGCCAGTCCGGCCCGGATACCGGGATGGACGAAGGCGGGGTCGTCGCCCGCATCGAGGACGGCACCGCCGGCCCGGGTGGGTTTACCTATCCGAACGTGACGGACGTGATCAGTGTGGAGATCGCCCACGACGGTGAGACGGAATTCACGGTGACCCTAACGAACGTGTCCACCGAAGGCCTCTTGCAAACGTCGCAGGGTACCGCCACCGTTCCGTTGTCTCCCGGGATCTGGGTCGTGCATTCCAATGCCGTTTCGTTCTTCGAGCCGGGCGCTGAAGCACCGGCCGGCATCGAGGCCATCGCCGAAGACGGCGATCCCGGTGTGTACGATGCCGATCTCGAACCCCTCACCGGTGTACAGGTGCCTCTGTCGCCAGGGGCCTGGGCCGTGCATGCGCCCGAAATTGACTTCTTCACCGAAGGGGAAGCTGCCAGCGAAGGTATCGAAGCCATTGCCGAAGACGGCAATCCCATGCCCCTCGTCGATGCCCTGACCGGTGTCGAGATGGTCAAGAGTGTCGGGCCTTTCAATACACCCGCTGGCGCCGACGGTCCCGGACCAATAGGTCCCGGCGGCAGCTATTCCTTCTTCGTCGATGCCGAGCCCGGGTATGGGCTCTCCTTCGCTACGATGTTCATCCAGTCGAACGACCTGTTCTACGCGCCTCAAGGGTCGGGTATTCCTCTGTTCGACGAAAACGGCGACCCTATCGAGGGTGACATCACGGATCGGGTCGATCTCTGGGATGCCGGCACGGAAGTCGACGAAGAGCCGGGGGTAGGGCTCAATCAGGCGCCGCGCCAGAGCGGTCCAGATACCGGTGCAGACGAAGCCGGCGTTATCGTTCTCGTGGATGGCGACAACGACAGCTTTACGTACCCTCCCGTCGGAAATATCATCCGCGTGACCGTCACACCCATCGAGCCGGTTACCTTCTATGCCTGGATCGAAAACGTAGGTGCTGAGGATGCCGTTGCCGGAGGCCCGGTGCCCCTCTCTCCTGGGGTCTGGGTCGTACACGACGAACCGGCGCCTCTCTTCACCGTAGGCGCGCCGGACCGTGGATTAGGCCTCGAAGGCATCGCCGAAGACGGTGATCCGTCCGCTCTGGCAGCCTCGCTCGACGGCCTCGACGGCATTCTCTCTTCAGGTGCGTTTAATACGCCTCGGGGCGCCGAAGCCCCCGGCCCCCTGATGCCGGGCGGCATCTATCCATTCACGTTCGAAGCCTATCCTGGAGATTATCTCTCCCTCGCTACCATGTTCGTCCAGTCAAACGACCTGTTTTATGCCCCGGACAGCAATGGTATCGCGCTCTTCGACGATGAAGGGAATCCGCGGCGGACGAACGTCACTCGTTACCTCCAGCTCTGGGATGCCGGCACAGAGGTAAACGAAGAACCAGGGACGGGAGCCAACCAGGCGCCTCGCCAGAGCGGCCCCGACACGGGTGAAGATGAAGGGGGCAACGTCGTCCTCATCGCCGACGGCGCCGCTGGGCCCGGAGGGTTCACGTACCCCGACGTAGCCCGCACTATTCGCGTTACGATTGCACAGGCCGAACCGACCCCGTTTCGTGTGCTCCTCGAGAACGTCTCTATGGAAACCACGATTCCGGGGGTTGGTGCGGTGCCCCTCTCTCCCGGAGCCTGGGCCGTTCACAATGCCGGCGATCCCTTCTTCACAGTCGGACAGAACGACCGCGGTGAGGGGCTCGAAGCGATCGCTGAAGATGGCAGTCCTGGCATGCTGAAGAGCTCGCTCGCCACACTGAGCGGTGTCATTTCCAGCGACCTGTTCAATACACCTACCGGATCCGAGACGCCCGGCCCCATCGGCCCGGGTAGCGGCTACGAGTTCACGGTGTATGGCGTCCCCGGCGATTATCTCTCGCTCGCGACGATGTTTATCCAGTCGAACGATCTCTTTTATGCTCCCGACGGGAACGGCATTCCGCTCTTCGATGAAAACGGGGTCGAAATCAATGGAGACGTGACGGACCAGGTGTTCCTCTGGGATGCCGGCACAGAGGTGAACGAAGAGCCGGGCACGGGGGCCAACCAGGCGCCCCGCCAGAGCGGGCCGGATACCGGTGACGACGAAAATGGGCCGGTCGTGCTCATTGCCGACGGCCAGATGGGGCCGGGTGGATTCTCGTACCCGAACGTGGCTGACGTCATCCGGGTTACGGTCAACGGCGGTACGGCCGTGGCCAACGAAGTCGCCGGCGACGTCCCGGAACGCTTCGCCCTGCATGGCAATTACCCGAATCCGTTTAATCCGACCACGACCATTCAGTACGAGATCGCTTCACCGGGGTCGGTATCCCTCGTGGTGTATAACGTACTCGGGCAAAAGGTCGCAGAGCTGGTCAGCGACGAGCAATCGGCCGGGGTGTACGAAGTGCGCTGGGACGGGAACGATCTCAGCGGCCGTACCGCTGCATCCGGGGTTTATCTTTACCGGCTGACCCTCAACGGTCAACAGAGCGAATCCAAAGTGATGACGTTGCTCAAGTAGAAGTCAGTAGGCAGGGGTCAGTAGGCAGAATTCCAAGTACAACTGCCTACTGCCCCCTATTTAATCCCCTTACCCGCAATGTGCGGTTTGATGATTTCGAAGGGCATGGGCGTTTCGAACGACTCCATGTTTATCTCGCGGAAGCCGGCCCGGTTGATGACACTCGCAGTGTCTCGATCGGGCCGGCACCCGTCTGCGACGAGCTTCCACAGCGGTTTTATCGTGCGTTGCGCACCGCGGAGGAGGGTCCCCTTCGGCGCGGCGACGTGCTCGAGGAATAAAAAAACCCCTCCGGGCTTTAAAACACGCACAATTTCCCGCAAGGCGGCGTGCGGATCGGATACGGAGCACAAGACGAGAGTGCAAATCACAGCGTCGAAACGGGCGTCCTGGAAAGGGAGGCATTCGGCGCGCGCCATATGAAGATGAACCCGAATATTCAGCGCGTCGGCTCTGGCGTAGATAAAGCGATGCAAGTGCGGGTTGGGTTCTATTCCGGTCCAGTCTATGGATGAGGAGAGATAAGGGAGGTTGATGCCTGTGCCGGCGCCTATTTCCAGCACGCGTCCTTCGATGTCTCTGAACAGGCTCTCTTTGCGCGTGCCGTAGATGGCATCCTGATACCGATCTCCGCGTGCCAGGCATCGGGCAAACAGGCGTTTGTAGAGCTGGTTGGCCCGGTCGAGGAGGTTAGGCATGGTGCACAGGGGTGTCAGTAGTCAGCTAACAGCAGGCAGTTGACAGAATAAAACCATCCACGGATCCCTGGCTGCTGCCTACGGACCTCTATCTACTGCCCAAGAAGGCCGCGTACGTATCCGGTTGCTGCAGGATACGGATCGCTTCAGCGTATTGTGCATCGTGGGCCAGCGAGGCTTCGACCTGGGCCGAGTCCCCATAGTACCGGGCGAGAATCTGAGTCCGAAGCCGTTCCTTGAGGCTTTCCTTATGGCGTTCGAAGTCGAGGGCCTTTTCTGTCTGAATAGCTTCTTGAAGGGACTCCATCTCGTCGCCGGCTTCGTCGTAAGTCATTTCCGAGAGGTGTTCGGCCAGCTCCTCGGCGGTCCGTTCGGCCGCGGTACGGTAGGAGAAGGCTTTTTCGTCCAGCCACTGGCGGAAACGACCGTACACCTCGTCGTCAACCACGAAGTCGACCGGTATCGTGTCATGGGTAGCCGCAAAGTGGTTGGCGAAGAAGAAAAAGGCCGCGCGACGAGTGAGCGCCTGCTCGAGTTCGCTCTGCGCTTCCGGGGCGACCAGGACGTCGGGTTCGATGCCGCGGCCGTCTTTGACCGTTCGGCCGGCGGCGGTCCTGTAGGTACGGCGCAGCGAATCCGGGATTTCCTCGAAATTGCCGTCGTGATGTTTATAATCAATGGCCTGAATGCTCCGCCCGCTCGGGATGAAATACTGAGACGTGGTCATCTTGAGCGAGGTGTTGTACGGCAGGGGTTTTACGATTTGCACGAGGCCTTTGCCGTACGAAGAAGTTCCCAGAACGACGCCGCGATCGAGATCCTGAATGGCGCCGGCGACGATCTCACTGGCGGACGCGCTGATTCCGTTGATGAGAATCACCAGCGGTACGTCGGGCGCAAGGGGATTCACGGTGCTTTTGTAGACGCGTTCGCTCGCGGCCAGGCGTCCGCGTGTGGAAACGATGGTCGATCCATGCGGCACGAAGAGTTCGGTGATCTCGACCGCGGCGCTCAGCAGGCCGCCCGGGTTGTCCCTGAGGTCGAGGATCAGGCCGTTCAGATGGCCTTCTTCCTGGAGTGCTTTGATCGCTGCGTGCGTCTCCCGGGTGGCATCCTGCGCAAAGCGTTCCAGTTTGACGTAGCCGATCCCATGTCCAGCCCCTTCGCCCAGAAAGCCGGAGTGCGTCACATTCTTGAGGCGTACGTCCTCGCGGGTAAGCACGAACTCGATCGGTTCTTCCGTACCCTCGCGGGCGATGACGATGGGCACGGCGGTGCCCGGCTCTCCGCGAAGGATGTTGCGCAGGTCCGTAATCGACATCTGGCTGACGTCCTGGCCGTCGGCTTCGATGACGATGTCGCCGGCCTTGACGCCCTGCACGTATCCACTGGCGCCCTCGACGGGGGAGACGACCGTAAAGGAGCCGTTGCGCACCCCGATATTGAGGCCGACGCCTCCGTATCGTCCCCGGGTGATGATGTCGATGTCGCCGTTGTCCGCTTCGTCGAAAAAGTTGGTGTACGGATCCAGGTCCTGCAACATGGCGTCAATGCCCGAGCGCATCAGCGTTTCAGGATTCAACGGGTCCACGTATCCGGTGACCAGCTCTTCGTAGAGCGCACCGAAAATCTGAAAGTTCTTGCGGAGCGCGAAATATTCGTCATCGGCAGGCATCCAGAAGCCGGCCAGGAAGCCGACCGCGAGGACCATCAAAAACGAGAGCAGGAGCGATATGCTTTTCTTGGAGATCATAAAATCCACCTCGGCGCAACAGGGAGTATATACAGCATTATGGACGAACGATATCCATCGTCGTTCCGCCGTTGGAGCGACTGGCTACGCGATGCCCGAACGAGGGGTTCGAAAAAACGCGTGTTCGCCGGACGTTATTCCAGCGCTTTGCGAAGTTCTTTCTCTCGCTGGCGTGTCACGTGAGCGGCGACGAAGATCGAACCTTCGTACAACAACAAGAGAGGTACGGCAACCAGGATCTGGGAGAATGGATCCGGGGGGGTGAAGAAGGCGCCCAGGATCAGGCAGCCCAGAAGGGCATATTTTCGGGAACGCCGCATCATTTCGGGAGAAGCGATGCCGATCTTGGCGAGGAAATAGACCACCACGGGCAACTCGAACAGGATGCCGGTACCGAGCGCCCAGAACGTGAGCATGCTGAAGTACTTCGTGATGTCGAAGTCGTTTTCGATCATCGGAGATATCTCGTAGCCGACGAAAAACTGGATGGCCATCGGCGTGATGATGCAATACCCGAAAGCGATGCCCAGCATGAAGAAAAAGGTGGCAAACAGAGCGGCGAAGCGGAGCCCTTTCTTCTCGTGAGAATACAGGCCGGGTTCGATGAATTTCCAGAACGAATAGATGAAGATGGGGGAGCCGAGTACGATCCCGACGGAGAGGATGACGCCGATGTGTACGAAGAACTGCCCGGTGAGTATCCTGTTCTGGAACTTCAGGGTTTGCGCGTCGATGTTGAGCAGCTCATAGATGAAGAAGTCGCTGCGAGACGGCCCCAAGAGGAGGACGTCGATGATCCATTTGCTGAAGAAACCGCAGACGATCGTGATGATGAGGATGCCTCCGATTCCGCGAAAGAGCGTCCAGCGCAGTTCTTCGAGGTGCTCGAGGAAGCTCATTTCGTTGAGGAGTTCCTCATCGGGGGAGGCCACCTCGCCCGAAGCTCCGTCCCCTTCCATACCGGGCGGCGCCGGGCCATCCCCGCCCTTGGAGGGGGCTCTGCGTGAACGTAGGCCGAATAGCTTCATAGTGTAGTGTTGTGGGTTAACTTCAACAACGTGTCCGACGTGGAGGGAGGATCACCGGGAAAAAGAGGGAGCCCCCTGTCGTGTTTCCACCGATCCCAACGGCGTCGAACCTGGATTCAAGGGCTATGACCGTTTTCTCGCAAATTAAGATCCAAAAGTGAATCGACCCAGAGCCCTTCGGCCTCTACACGCGTTCTGCCGCCGCTCCAGGTGAAATTAAAAAGGGTGGTCAGGCCGGCCACCTCGAAGCCGTCTCGGCGAAGCAGGCCAATAGCCCGTACGGCGCTGCGGCCGCTGTTCAGAATGTCGTCCAGAAGCACCACGGGTTTATCCCGGTCGAGCGGGCCCTCGACCAGCCGGCGTCGACCGTGGGTTTTGCGCTGGTCACGGATAAAACCGCCTTTGAAGAGAGGAGGCGTCGTTGAGGAAAGCACCGCGCAAACCAGTGAATAGGCCCCGAATCCGTAGCCGGCTATCTGGGAGATGCCTTTGGCATGCAGGCGTTCTCCGAGGACGTCACCAACTTCTTTGAATATGTGTCCGTCCAACATAGGAATCCGCGTATCGAGAAGCCAGCCGATGGGCTGGCCGCGAGGATCCGTAATCATCTCCGTTTCACGTCGCACTAACGACATCTCATACAGGCGACGTCCCAATTCAACCAGGTCTGAATAGGTTGTAGTCGGTATAGCCGTGCTAGACGTGGGGTGATGATTCATGCTGGTTCAATACTACGTGCCGTGAGGCTTTTTTGCATTCTTTTCGAACCGCTTTTAGTGCGTTCCGTTCCTGGATCAAAGGAACAAAAATTACGGCGAGGCAGATACCGGAATACTGGTATGATACCCGTTTCGGGATGCCCGAAACGGGCACGGGAGTTCGGGGTGTCGTACGCTTGAACGCGTTCTGTGCCATCAGGCGACAACGAAGTCGTAGAGGGGGAACTGCTGGCACAGCGCGTGGACGGATTGCCGGACTTCCTCCGTGGCGCGTTCGTTTCCGATGTTGGAAAGGACGCGGTCGATCAGGTCGACCACCTGCACGCAGGCATCTTCATCGAATCCTCGTGTCGTCACGGCAGGGGTGCCAATGCGGATGCCGCTGGTGACAAACGGGCTTTTGTCGTCGAAAGGCACCATATTCTTGTTGACTGTGATGTCGGCGGCTTCGAGGGTCGTCTCGGCTTCTTTGCCCGTCAGGCCTTTGTTCCGCAGGTCGATGAGCATGAGGTGATTGTCGGTACCGCCGGAGACGAGTTCGTATCCTTTGTCGAGGAATGCCTCCGCCATGGCAGCGGCGTTGCGAATCACCTGCTTCGAATATTCCTTGAAGGAAGGCTTCAGGGCTTCGCCGAAAGCGACCGCTTTGGCTGCGACGACGTGCATCAACGGGCCGCCCTGGGTGCCGGGAAAAACAGCCGAGTCGAACAACTCGCTCATCTGTTTGATGCGTCCGGATTTGGGGGCTTGTAGGCCGAAGGGGTTTTCGTAGTCCGAGCCGATGAGCAACATACCGCCGCGTGGACCGCGGAGGGTTTTATGCGTGGTGGTGGAGACGATGTGTGCGTGGGGAAGGGGGTCGTTGAGGACGCCGGTAGCAATCAGGCCGGCCGTGTGGGCCATGTCCATCCATAAAAAGGCGCCCACCTTGTCTGCGATGTCGCGAAAAGCCGGGTAATCCAGGTCTCTGGGGTAGGCGCTGGCGCCGATGGAGATCAGGGCCGGCTTCAGAGCCATGGCCTGGTCCCAGACCTTGTTCATGTCGATGTAGCCGGCGCGCTCCCCGTCGGCCTCGACGCCGTAAAAATGGGCTTCGTACATGATACCCGAAAAGTTCACCGGGCTGCCGTGGGTGAGATGCCCCCCGTGCGCCAGGTCGAGCCCCAGCAGTCTGTCGCCCGGTTTCAGGAGTGTCAGATAGACGGCTGCGTTGGCTGAGGCGCCGGAATGCGGCTGCACGTTCACCCAGTCGCAATCGAATAACTGGCAGGCCCTCTCCCGTGCGATGTTTTCGGCCATATCGACGAACTGACAGCCCCCATAATACCGTTTGCCGGGCAGCCCTTCGGCGTACTTGTTCGTCAGGACCGATCCGGCTGCCTCGAGGACGGCGCGGGATACGAAGTTTTCGGACGCGATGAGTTCCAATCCTGAATTTTGCCGGTCGATCTCTTTTTCGATAACCGAGTATATGCTGGGGTCATTCGCCGCTAGATGGCTCATAGATAAAAGGGTAACCGATGTTAACGTGGGTTCCTACAACACTGCCCGGAGGAGGCGCCTCGCGGGGATAATGCGGGTATGTGCCGCAACTATCACTGAGCCTGCCCTGCGTTCCCGTAGGGTCGTCCCAGAAGCCGGCGTGTAGAGGCATCGATCAGGGGTCCGCTGCATGCGCATCCAGGTTGTTCGAATGCCCGATCTCGAAGAACATGCTTGCGATGCCCAGATAATTGCTCTCGAGCGGGATGGCCTGAGGAATGTCCTCCGTGAGGGAAATTTTGTACGTACTCAGGACGAAATAATTGTTTCTCTCTCGGGATGTGACCGGGTTGCCGTCGAACGAGCTCAGCGTCTCCTGGTCAAACATGTGTGTAATGACGGATGTTTGTTTGTTCATCCGATCCTTGTAGAGCGTCTCGTCGACGTATTCGTCGAAGTCTTCCATGGTCGGGTTGTAGATGATCAACGTGACGATCGCGACGAAGAGAATAACGAGAAAAGTGCGCATTGGGCAGTGGCTTGGTTTATGGTAATTTTACAACTACTCAGACCCGGCCTCCTTCGGCTACAAAGAGAGCCTCCTGAATTATTCGTTCGTGAGTCGATATTGTTGCAACGCTGGACCGCTCGTATAGCTCCCAAAGCCCCGCGAAACGGCCATGGGATGCCTCAGGGCTCAATGCATCATCGCAAAGGTCAGTATATTGACACCCATGCGGAGGGCTGCGAGCCGTTTCTCGGGCGGGACGTTATGCACTTCCTCGGGCTCCCAGCCGTCGCCTAAGTCACTTTCGTACGAATAAAATACGGCGAGCCGGCCATTTATGAACAGCCCGAAGCCCTGGGGCGGCTTGCCGTCGTGCTCGTGAATCTTGGGAAGCCCGTTCGAAAACGAGAAATGGCTTTGAAAGATGGGATGGTCGAAGGGGAGCTCTACGAACTCACGGTCGGGAAAGACTTTTTTCATCTCTCTGCGAATATGCCGGTCGAGCCCGTAATTGTCGTCGATGTGTAAAAAGCCGCCGCCCTCGAGATATCGGCGCAGTCGCTCGGCCTCGTCCTCGGTAAACCGTACATTGCCATGCCCGGTCAGATACAGGTAGGGAAACGTGAATACTTTGTCGCTGCTCAATTCGACCGCCTCCTCCCTGGATTCCACGTCCAGCAGCGTATTGGCTCTGGCGAATTTCAAGAGTTCGATGAGGGATTGATCGTCGCTGTACCAGTCTCCTCCACCTCCATATTTCACGCGAGCGATCTGAAAGGAGGTAGAGGCCTGGGCCGACGCAGGGACAGGCAGGGCAAGACCTGCGACGAGAAAGAGCGTGAACCAGAGGAAGCGATTCTTGATCATAAGCCGTATACGCGAGTGTGTTTGGAGTAAATCCGCTATGGCGCTTACAAGATGAACCGGGACCGAAGTTCGAGGGTCCGATTGTCGCCCCGCAACCCGGGTCGCAGCGCCGGGTACAACAGCATCGAAGAGGATACGCATTATATTAAGGGCAGTTCACAGCCCTGTCCAGAAGCATAGCTTCGAAAGCACGCATAACATCATTGGAGGAACAACGATGTCGAAACTGGTCCGAGCCCTGGTATGGTCTGCGCTCGCTACGGGAGCTGCAGCCCTTCTCGTAAATCGCCTCAAGCCGGATGTGCCCCGAGAGCGAAGGAAACCCGGTATCGAAGAGGACGCCCTCGTTGATGCCGAGACCTTCACCCCGGAGCAACAACAACACCTCTCGGACGAGTTGTCGGGCATGTTGTGAATAGGCGGCTGAACAAACAGGCGTAACGAACAGCCTGCCCGGAAAAGGCCGCGCCGACGAACAGGGCTGGATATGGCAATGGAAACCGCGACGAGAGCCCGGCGTCAGCGCTGGGCGTACACGGTGAGTGTACCGGCCTTGTCGAACGCCAGGACCTGATATCGCTGGGCCGGCCGGCCTTCCACTTCCATGCCGGGAGATCCGATAGGCATACCCGGCACGGCGATGCCGGCGATGGCCGGCTTTTCTGAAACCATGCGCTTCACCAGGTCGGCGGGAACGTGCCCTTCGACGACGTAGCCGTCTACGACCGCCGTATGGCACGAATGCACCCGGTCGTCAACGCTGAATTGAGCTTTGATATCGGACAGGTCGTCCAGGTCTGTCGCGTTGACCGTAAAGCCCGCCTCTCTCATATGGTCGACCCATTTCGAGCAGCACCCGCAGGTCGGCGTTTTGTATACCGTAACGGTGGGCAAAGTCTCCGGCTGGGCCTGGCAAGACGACAGGAAGAAAAAAACGAAAACAAAGGGCGTTAATCGATGGAGCTTCATACCTCTAAGGTTCCGAATGATTAGTATCTCGGATGATAGTGCCCGGGCAGGTTCATCAGCAGGCTCATCCGCGTGGCGCTCGAATGTTAAATATACAGGCGCGCCGTTTGTTGCGTACCCGGCCCGTGTTGTCTGTGTTTCCCACCTACGGGTCGCTGTGATTCCTCCCTGACTCTCCTGTTCGCCGCGCCATTTGATCCATTTGCCACAAAATAACAACGCTTCGTCCTTATATAGGGGCGGGCCGGCTAACTATTCCAGACTAAATCCGTACACACTCATTGCTTATCGTGCAGTTCACGAAATCCCCTTGCAGCAGGTTCGGTTCCTCGTAGACGAGCGAGGTCGATGTCGTTCGGCCGGCGCCCTGGACCTTCGACCAGGATGTGGCGAGTTCTGGAGGGTTGCGTTACTGCAGAGTTGCGTCAGAGTTGCGTCATTGGAGCATGGCGTTTCACAAGAATCCGCGTTCATATGCCACGAGATATGCCAGGGGTCCGACAGACATTCATGCCTTTCGAAAAGCGCTGGCATGGCTATGCCCTTCTTGTCGGGTTTTGGACCGTAGCGGGTTTGATGTTTATGGCCGCTGAGCTCTATCGACGATTCATGTCCGGTCAATCCATGCACGTCTCTTCCCCCTTCTGGTGGTTTCTGGGGATGTACTTGTGGATTCCTTCTACGCTCATCGTCTTCTGGCTGGTTCGCCGCTTTCCCATCACAAAGACGTCCTGGTACCGTTCTATCCCGTTCCACATGATCGCTGCTGTCTGGAACAGCCTTCTGATGGCGGCCATCTACACCGCACTGCTCTATGGCTGGAATCGACTGGCCGAGGACTTGACGATCGACTACGTGAGCACGCTGAGCCACGTTTTTTCAGCCAGCCTCGGGGTAGATTCCATGCTGTACCTCATGATTCTCGTTGGGGTATATGCATTCCGGTATTACGGCGAAAGCCGGCAGCGTATGGTCGAAGCGGCGGATCTGAAGGCCAAACTCGCCGAGGTCCAGCTCCAGGCGTTGAAGATGCAGCTCCATCCCCATTTTCTGTTTAATGCGTTTCACACAGTCGCTATGTTGATCCGTCAACGGCGCGAAGATGAGGCCATCGACATGGTGGCCGGCCTCGGCACGCTTCTGCGGTACGTGCTCGACCATTCGCTCGAACAGAAAGTCACCCTCCGACAAGAACTCAGGCTGCTCAGCCACTACCTCGACATCGAACGCATCCGCTTCCGCGATCGCCTCGAAGTAGACCTCAAGATCGAGACGGATGTCTATGAAGCCGCAGTACCCAATATTCTGTTACAACCCCTCGTCGAAAATTCCATCCGGCACGGCATTGTGCCCGGCGCAGCGCCGGGGGAGATCGCGATCGTCGCCCGCCGCGAAGGCGATCGGCTCCGGTTGCAAATACGGGATAACGGGGTCGGACTTCCCGAGGACTGGGCCCTGGGCGGTGAGACCGGCATCGGCCTCGCTAACACGCGCCTTCGCCTGGAACGCCTCTACCCCGGCAATCATCGGTTCGACTTCTCCAACGCCCCGGAAGGCGGATGCCAGGTGAATATCGTGATTCCCTTCGAGGTCATTTCGATGGATAAGCCGTTCTCGGATCGTCTCGAGGACGAACCCGGCTCAACGACCACCCCCATTCATGGTGAAGTCATCGCTCATTCCTGATTCTTTAACCCATTCAACACCCCGTTGCCATGTCCAGCATACGTACGCTCATCGTCGACGACGAACCTGAAGCCCGTCAAGGCTTGCGCATCCTCCTGGAAAATGACGATCAGATCGCCCTCGTCGGCGAGTGCCGAGATGGGCACGAAGCCGTCGAGACCATCGACAGCGAGCGCCCCGATCTGGTGCTGCTCGACGTACACATGCCAGATTTGAACGGGTTCGACGTGCTCCGTAAGCTCAGCCTGGATGCCATGCCGGTCGTCATTTTCGTTACGGCGTACGATCAGTACTCCCTGAAGGCCTTCGAAGTCCATGCCATCGATTATATTCTGAAACCCTTTACGAACCGGCGGTTCAGAGAAGCCATCGACCTCGCCAAGGAGAAAATCCGAAGCCAGAAGGACCTGTCCGTCCTGGCCGAACGCATGAACGCGTTGCTGGCCCGGTTTGAGGACCAGCCCGGGCGGCTCCCGGTGTCGGAAGAACCGTACCTGCAACGCATCGCCGTCAAAGAAGGCGAACGGATCCGTTTCCTCGACGTCGAGAGCATCGACTGGATCGAAGCGGCGGACAATTACATCTGTCTGCACGTCCAGGGAAAGACCTTCCTCCTCCGCAGCAAGCTGAGCGATATCGAGAAACGCCTCGATCCAAATCAGTTCATGCGAATCCATCGCTCTCGCATCGTTCACATCGACCGCATCCGGGAAATGCAGCCCCTCGGCTCGGGCGACTGTATCCTCGTCCTCAAAGACGGCACGGAATTGACCTCGAGCCGCACCTACCGGGACAAACGACGCCAGTTGTTGAATCCCCTCCAAAATGGGTAAGCTGGGATCGGGGCGCCGGGTGCACCGTTCTGGGGGTAAGTCACAGGGACGACGACGGGCTCGAGATCCTGGACGTCGAACCCCGCATCCCTTGCGACGTTAGTAACCAGTAGAGTCACTTCTAAGAATGAACAACAGGTTACATGGAGTCGAAAATTCTTCGTTACCCCGGTGTCGATGTTACGGTCACGTACGACGTGAAGCGGTGCATTCACGCTGCAGCGTGTGTGAAAGGATCCCCTGACGTATTTAACCCCGATCGTAAGCCGTGGGTCGATCCCGATCTGGCTTCAGCAGAGAAGGTCTCCGAGGTTGTGATGCATTGCCCGACCGGGGCATTGAAGTTCGATCGGCACGACGACGACGTCGAAGAACCCGTTCCCGACACCAATACGATGAAGATCGCCCCCGATGGGCCCCTATATGTCCGGGGAAACATCACCCTCAAATCGGCCGAAGGTGACGTCCTGCTCGAGGACACCCGGATTGCCCTGTGCCGGTGCGGTGCATCGAACAACAAACCCCTCTGCGACGGAAGTCATACTCGGGCCGGCTTCGTCGATCCGGGCGAGATGCCCGATCCGAAGCTGAAACCCCTCGAAGACGCGAATGGCCCCACGACGTTGACCGTCCTGATGGCCCACAATGGCCCTATGCTCCTGGACGGCCCCGTTCACATCGCGAGTGCCGACGGCGCGGTGGGTGTCGAGGGCGGCAAAGGCGCCCTGTGCCGATGCGGTTCGTCCAGCAACAAGCCCTTCTGCGACGGAACGCACAAGACCATCGGCTTCGAAGCCTGACGATTTCATCCGGCACTAATACATGCCTCGGCGAGGAGCTCTTCGAGCAAGGGTGTTTGTGGATAACCACCGCCTCGATGGAGTTGGTACGCTTCGGCGTACTCGACGCCCGCTTGCTGGCCGAGCTTCCGGTCGTGATCGTTTAACATGTCCTCGACGAAATGCTCCTTGTTGAACATGCGTCGCATGGTTTCGACCTGGGACGTGTGGCTGTCGATCATGGCCCTTTTGGTTTTTATAGCCGGCGTAATGTCGATGTAGCAGGTAGGCCTGTACGGCAACCCCAGGTGATTGGTTAGTGTGAAGGGAGTCGTGTGGTATAAAACAGGAGTTTGTTCGAGAGGCGTTGCCTGGCAGGGGACGTTAGGCAAGGTGGTCAGCAGCGTGGCCGCCTCTACGATAGAGCCTGTGGCCCGGTGATCTGGATGGTAATCGTCCGGTAGATGTGTCAGTACGATGTCGGCGCCGCTGGACCGGATCAACTCGGTCGTTCGCGTACGGATGTCGGGACCGTCGAATAGATACCCGTCGCGTTCATCCAGGCTAATGTATTCGGCGCCGATAATCGCTGCTGCCGCTTTTGCTTCTTTCTTCCGGGTAGCACGGGTAGTGGCTTCGTTCGTACCGAAGCCGCCCATGCCGCCGCTCGTCATCGTTGCGATGACGAGCCGGTGTCCTTGGTCGGCCAGCAGCGACAGGGTGCCCGCGCAATAGATTTCGGCATCGTCGGGGTGTGCTTGAATCGTAACAATCGTCTTTTTGGTGGGCATCGTGAAACATCTCTATGGTGATTTTTTACTTAAAGCACGGATGTTACGCATCTGTGCACTATCGGTGTGCCTCGGCGGCCAGCGCTTTGTTGATGGATGTTGAGCAGATCAAGGCGCATTCCGAGACGCGATGCGGGGTATCTCGCGAGGAATGGTACGCAGCGATGCGCAACATCGGCGAAAAAGAGCGGATGCAGATGAATGTCCACACACCCTGGTTCACGCTGTTGGATCCCTCCTTTACATAGGCCGTCAGGGTTCAATATGAGCCGATGGCGGAGCCCTCGTTCGTATGCGCGAAGTTGCGTCCCTTGCCTCACAGCATAGAGGGTACGCATTCCGGCGTTCGAATGCCACAGCACAGCTGCAAGCAACGACCACACTCCAGGGATAACCTGGCTATGCGCATCTGGCGCGTAACATCACTCACTAACATGATCTTGAAGCATGAATAGCCCAACAAATAGAAATATCGCCATCGGATTTGTTCTCCTTTTCCTGTTCAGTACGGGTTGTGCTCTCGACCAGGACGTCTCCCCCGAGCCCGTGTCAGGAGAGGACATACCTGCCAATTCAGTATCCATGGCTTCGGTCTCCGATCCTTTTGGCGACTACTGGTATCAGGGAGAGGCAGAACTGACGAGTTACGATCTCGAGCAGGTACGTTACGGTTCGATCCATGACGGGGAAGCCGTGCTGATTTTTGTCACCGAAGACTTTTCGAAGAAGAAGCAGGTTAAACTCGACAATCCCGCGAGCGCCGGCGATGACAAAGTGGGCGTCCTGAAGCTCAACTTCTCCAAAAACTTCAACACGGGCGTCTATCCTTACTCTATGATGTCCTCGGTCTTCACGCCGATTCACCGCACGTCGTACCCCCGTTCGTTGAAAGTGACAACCACCTCACAGGAATGGTGTGGCCATACCTTTACCCAGTTCAACCTCGATGACGAGAAATACGACGTCCACGTGTATTCGTATTTTGAGAGTGAAGGTGACGAGAGGCTCGAACTCGATGCTGCTCTCCTGGAGGACGAGATCTGGACGATTATCCGTCTGGAGCCCGAGAGCCTGCCTACCGGATCGATCCAGGTCATCCCAGGTTCGATGTATCAGCGGCTCAGCCATACCGATTTCGAGGTGACTCGTGCCTCTGCCACCCTGGAGCCGGTCGAAGGGCGCGAGGAGCTCATGGAATATGCCCTGGTGTATGACGACGCCCGGCGCACCCTGCGCATCCAGTTTAACAAGGTGTTTCCGCACGAAATTGAAGGGTGGGAAGAAGTGCGTACCTCCGGCCAGGGCGCCGGCGCACGAGATATGGTGACGCGCGCAACGCGCAAAGAGCGGATAATGCTGGACTACTGGACGCGTAACCAGCCGGAAGATGAAGCCCTCCGCCAGGAGCTAGGGTTGGAATAGATAAGTGATGTTACGCAGGTTGTGCACAGCACTCCGTTTCCGGCAGTACGCATGCGCATCCGGCGCGTAACATCTGTCAATAAAACGAAGCAGGATATACCTCACTTTCGTATTATTCGACAAAAAAAGGGAGCCTGTTTACGACAGGCTCCCTGACACACTACATCGCTCGATGGAGATTCACATAACTCGACGATGATAGTGGTAGATAGAGATTTACTGCATGTTCAGCAGAGCTGCATGGACATAGCGTGGATCGTCTTCGGTATAGCGGCTATCGAAGAAGTCGTTCAGGACCCGAACCATCGTCGCACGTACCTGGGGCGACGTTTCCTGGTCGACAGCTCGGATCAGTTTGAACATTTCAGCTTCATTGCCTACAGCATACAATCCGGTCACAGCCATCATGCGCGTTCCCGCATCGGGATGATCCAGAGCCACATTCAACAGTTGGGGAGCACTCGCGCTCAAGTCTTCCTGGCTGTTGAATCCGAGAAAGATGACATCCTGCAACTGGCTTACCTGTACTTGCTCTACCGGAGTTGCTTCGAGAGCAGCGACGACATTCGATTCGCCGAGAATGGTCTGAGCCTGAGCAGGAAAGGTGAAGATGACTAAAAGAGCGGTCAGTGTGAGTGTTCTGGTTATTGCTTTCATGGTAGTATTTTATGTTAAAGGGAATTATTGTCAGCGTGTGGATGCTACCAACACCCGCTTTGGCGTTGCCGCATTGATTTAAGTCCACGCACTCCTATTCGTTGAAAGTCCAACGAATGTTTCGGCTGTCACTCGTTTATCTATACAAGCTTCTGTCTGAGTGCCTGCGAGGATATAATACGGGAAGAGAAACGATTAAGTTTTAAAAAAAGAATTAAAATGATTAAGGATTTGTAAAACAAACGGACAAAAAACGTTCTCGGGAGGAGATGTGATCGCTTTGTTTCGTGGCCGGAGTTATGAGTATGTTATTATTGCATCAACCGGCCTTGATATACAGCTTCTGCATGTGTCCAATACACCCTGCGCGTCATCCTGCCGGCACGTTCAGCAGCTTCGCCGTAGGATTTTATCTCAGCATCGAGGAGATTCTGCAACAGAAATACGTCATACACGCTCGCATCCAGTGCAGCACCGTAATAGAGTATATTGGGATTGTCGGGTTTGCTTTGTGCGAAAAAGGCAACGCGCGAACGAAGGGAGCCATCTTGTCCGGTCTCTGCGAGCAATGCGTCACGGAGCTTTCCGCCATAACAGGCCGGAGTTCGAATGAGAAATTTGACCTCTGGATGGGCAACAATCAGATGGGTAATGGCTTCGGGGCTGAGTGGTTTCTCACCGTATCGAAATCCATTTTGCACGCCGTGGCTGGCAAATTCCACGATGACCGACGAGATGTCCTGGTCCTTTATGCGTTTCAGCACGCTCGCCAGTGAATCCTCCAACGCGTTGGTAAAAATGATCTCTGTCCTGGAAACACGCGCCCCGTAGCGATGGGAGAGTGCTGCCGATCGCACAAAAGAACTCAGCAGGAAACCGAACTCAGCCGAGCCGTACGATCTGGGCAGGAATCGGAGATAGGCTGAGTGCCCTTCTTCAGGAAGGTCGTATTGGAACAGATCTCCCTCATGGCTACTCGCGGTGTTTTCATAGGCCTGCTGTTCCGTGGCAGCGCGCAGGAGCGAATCGATAGCCCCGGTGGCCACCATGTCGGCGAAGTCGTCACTTCGGATCGTGGTTGCTACGTTAGCATCGCGTTTGGATCGAAAAGTTAAAAAACCATCGTAGCCAGCCCCGGGAAAAACCGTATCCAATTCGACTAACCACTTCCGATTCTCCCCCTCCATGGCTGACACATACGTATACACACCCCGACTGTGACGAAACCGTTTGTCCTTGTTGACGCGCTCGGCAAGCCACTGAGACGCCTTTTTGCGGCGTTTTTCGATCCGGTCGAATATCACGTCATGCTCGTTGCGAACCAGTTCTCGTAACTGGTCAACCTCCATTCGCTTGAGAGCATGCTCTATGTCCCGAAGGTAGGCCGCACAAACGTCCGTGACGCCCGGTGGACTGACGATCAACGTTTTGTACGCATCCAGGGTCAGGGCCCTGAAATGCCGGGGGAGACCGGCCGGTTCCTTCTGTAAGGCTTGGCCTGCCCGGGTGAAGTACCGTTCCGCCAGGTGGACAGCACGCTTCTCGAGTTGGGTACGATACGCATCTGCATCGATGTGATAGACCAGAGCGGCAAGGCTCTGCCATTGATAGTGCGCCTCCCAGGCATCGAAGTCAGGATCCGAAGCGACCCTGCCCATCAAATAGTCCCTGTACCGGTACAATTCTTCTTCCAGCATCCCCCCCAGATCCTGATCGATATTCTGGCCCATTAATAAGCGTTGCTGCAGGCGCGCGGTCAACGCCGGGAAATCCTCTTGTCTGTCCTTTACCGACCTGTTCTTTACAGATGTAAGCGCTTCCGGTCCGGCATGTACAAAGGGGGACTGCCGGCGCGTAGTCAACGCCGGGAAATCCTCCTGTTGAGCCCCTACCTGCGAAAGCGCTTCCAATTCGACATAAAATAGAGGGGGGGAAACCGGTAGTAACAGGTCGAATCGTGAAGGGAACGCAGGTGTGCCGAACGCGGAGAAACACAGCCCTGAGAAATATAGAACCAGGACAAGGGTAGGTGAAAAGGGGTAGCGTCGCGTCATGTTTGAAACATCTGTACTCCACTATGCAGTCTCCAACCTACAGGCATCAGCGTTAACACACCAACTCCACATTGTTACGAAGTTGTAAAGAATATTAATTTATCGTGTACTTTTGGGGTTTTCACGATGCAGCTCTGCTACAATACGGGGACGAGGAGCCAGGGTTGAAGCCGTGGATTGTCCGCACGACGGGAGAAGGGGAAAAACGGGCTGTGTAATCGGGTCAATCGAACCACTCGTCGTTCTCGTCGAAGGTGGGGATGGCAATCACGGAGACTTTGAGGTCGCCTACCGCCCGGTGCCGGCATCCAGGAGGGATGAGTACGGTAGATAGCGGGCGGACCGGCACCTTTTCCCCATCCAGCTCGAGGAATCCTTCTCCTTCGAGGATGAGATAGATCTCCGTCATTTTCTTGTGATAGTGGGTTCGGCTATCCTCTGTGATCTCCACCAGGTGTAAGGAGGCAACGGCGTTCTCAGGCGTCACAAAGGCTCGGCGTGTATAGCCGCAGGGGCATTTGACAGGTTCCAGGGCGTCAAGCTGGCTGATGAGGTACGAGTTAGCGGACGTCTGCGTCATAGGGTTCAGCTTCGGGTTGATCTTCGGGGATTAATGCGTCTGCCTCGATTTCTACGAGCATCCGGGGGTCGATCAGCCGGTTCACTTCGACCATCGTGGATGCGGGGTGGATATTTCCGAACATTTCTCCGTGGGCCTTTCCGATCTTTTCCCAATTCGAAATGTCTGTCACGTACATGCGGGTGCGCACTACATCGTTGATCGTCGCGCCGGCCGCTTCGAGCGCGGAGACGATATTCCGAAGGGTTTGCATGGTCTGCAGATAGGGGTCGCCTTCGCCGACCAGATTGCCTAGAGGGTCGGTTGACGTCGTCCCAGATACGTACACGTGGTTACCCGAGCGAACCGCCCTGGCATATCCCACTTCGTTTTCCCAAACGGTACCCGTTGTGACTGTTTTGCGAGGCATAATGATGTAAATGATACAGTATGATACTGTAGTTCTGATTCCGTAGATAATCTGTGATAGACTCCTGGAATATACGACGCGTGAAATATACCGCGTGGAAAATACGACGTGGAAAATACGATGTGAAGAGGAATTTATGAGGCCGGGCCCTACGCGGGACTTCGCGAATTATTGTGTAACGAATGTCCAGTCAGTCATACTAACAGATGTTACGCGAACTGTTGAGCGTAGTTATAACCAGCCACTCGGCTATGCATCTCCGTTAATGCATCTCCGTGACTGCAAGGTCCGCTATCCAACACGCGGTTCACGAAATCCCTCCATGTATCTGTCAAAATTGTATCTGTCAAAAT
>CAZGHT010000001.1:18380-37000 GCA_964525535.1 uncultured Rhodothermaceae bacterium | reverse complement strand
TGTATCTGTCAAAATTGTATCTGTCAAAATCGTACGTATGATGAGACACTTCCCAGGTAGACCAGCGCGTGGTTCTTTTGCGTTCACGTTGTACCGGTATCCCGCGTTGCGGGCAGGTGTATTGATGACTATACTGGCCCTGCTGTCCGTTGGGTGCGATTCGAGCAGCGGATCCGATACGTTCAGCGGATCCGACCCGGGCGATTCGGTGGATCAGCCGCCGGGCACGCCGGCAGAGGTCTGCGAATTACCGAGCAATCGAGTTGTAGACGGCGGCCCCGGCAAAGACGGCATACCGGCCCTGACCAATCCGCCGACGGTTTCTGCGGCCCAGGTCGACTACTTGCAGGGCGATGACCGCGTGATCGGCCTGATCCTGGACGGCAAACCCCTGGCCGTCCCGCACAATATTTTGTGGTGGCACGAAATAATGAATTACGACGGCGCGCTCACCCATTTAGCGGTGACCTACTGCCCTCTCACCGGATCGAGCATCGTGTTCAATCGCAATACGATAGGTGGGGCTGAGCTCGGGGTTTCAGGCTTGTTGTATCAAAATAATCTCATCATGTACGACCGCAGCGAGACCGAGGCGCTGTGGTCTCAGATGCTCATCGGCCAGGGATGCACCTCGAGCAAGGGGGTAACCCTGACGACGATAGCGCACGTCGAAATGACCTGGGCCGGCTGGAAAGCCCTCCATCCGGATACGCAGGTTTTGTCTGAAACTACAGGTTTCAGCCGAAATTATACGCGGTATCCGTACGGAGACTACGAAGAGGTGAATAACGGCCGGCTCTTGTTCCGCATGAATCGGATTGACGATCGTCGGCCCCCGAAAGAACGCGTTCTCGGAATTCCCGGCGCAGAAGGCAGGGCTCTCACCTTTCCCTTTGGAATGTTGAACGACATCGGGACGAAAGCGGTCGTTCCGTCCTTCTTCGAAGGAGAAGAGGTCGTCGTGTTGTGGGATGCGTCGAAGGAAGCGGCGGCGGCGTTCAGGCCCAGGACCATCTCCGGTCAGGCCGTACGCCTCCAGGTCGAGAACGGTCGTTTTGTCGATACCCTCAGCGGCAGTGAATTTGAAGTGAACGGGGTTTCGACGGCCGGCGGGCTTCAGATGGAACCGGTCGACGAAGCGTATGTCGCCTTCTGGTTCTCCTGGCCGGCGTTTCACCCGCAGACCGATATCTTCAGCGATCCTTCGTGAGGCGCTCATCGAAATGAAGCACCCCGCTCGTGGGTACAACCGGAGACGCTCGTTCTGGACGGTAGAAAAAAACGATGACGAGAAACTCTGAGCCCCCATCCCTGGTTGTACCCTCACCATGCATTTCCAATCGATCTGTATTCTTTTGGGGATAAGGTCCTGCGTGTGCCTGTATTACGGATTTTAACCCAGACGATACAACCATGTGTGAATTGCCCATGCTGCATGGATTGCACTCTAGTGTGGCATATGTAATTCTCTCTGTTGTACCTTTTCCAACCTTCGATCAGTAGAGTTCTGGACGACTCCACCAGTATATCTGATTCGCGCCAATTCGATCACTGTTATGCAGGCCCGAATGGGGTTTTCGGATAGGCGCTTACGTCCTGATTCTACAGCCGCCCTCGTCGCGGTGGCTGGAAAGAGTCCATGTATCGAAATAAGCATCTCTTCTTAATGCCATGAAGATGCCTCACGCCTTTCTCGTTATCCTGGGAGTTATTCTCACCTCACTCATCCTGATGATGGACCTGCTGATGGAAGGCGGTTTGAAGGAGTCTGCAGACCGCTTGCCGTATGTCGTAGGGGGGGTGCCGTACATCGCCGTCGTACTGACGACGCTCTGGATGCCCGGGCGGAAATATACCCTTGTGTTTGCCTCGTTGACGAGCTTTCTCACCCTCTTTGTGCTCTTCTATAATGGCGTGCTGCAGTCCTCTTTTCCCTGGCTGACGATCACCTTCCGGCACGAACTGTGGCAAAACCCGGGTCTTCCGATCTTGAACCGGACGCTCGCCGTATTCGCCATCTGGATAACGGCGATCCTCACGATACAGAGGAAGGTGTCTGAAGAGCGTACGGCCCGGCTCTCGGCGATAGTCGAGTCGTCGGAGGACGCCATAATCAGCACCTCGCTCGACGGGGTCATCACGAGTTGGAATGGGGGCTCCACGCGCATCTACCAGTACACCCAGGAAGAAACGATCGGGCATCACGTCAGCATGTTGTGGCCCAAGGGCATCACGGGCGAGGCGGAACGAACGATCATCAAAAGGATCCGGCGGGGGAAACCCTCAGAACCGTTCGAGACGCTCCGGCGCAGAAAAGACGGTACGCTCGTCAACCTGTCGATCAATTTTTCTCCGACCAAAGACGAAGCCGGCCAGATTGTAGGGCTCTCCGAGATCGGGCGAGACATCACGGACCGGAAAAAATTCGAGCAGGCCCTCATCGAGGCCAAAGAAAATGCGGAGCGGATGAGCCGGCTCAAATCGTCGTTCCTCACCAACATGAGCCACGAGATCAGGACGCCCCTGTCGGGCATCCTCGGCTTTGCCTCCATCCTCGAACAGTCGGCTACCCCGGACCAATACGAACTCGTCCACCTCATCGAAAAAAGCGGGCGTCGTCTGCTCGACACGATCAACTCCGTGCTCGACCTCTCTATGCTGGAGTCGGATAGCTTCTCGCTGCATCCCCGGCCCATCGACGTCAGCGCTGAGGTGCGGGAGAAAACGACGCTCTTGACGCCCCTGGCCGAGAAGAAGGGGCTCTCCCTGATCGCCGACGTGCCCGACGAACAATGCGTTGCCCTGATTGACTCGGCCTGCCTCGACCGCATCCTGAACAACCTCATCGGCAATGCGATCAAGTTCACGAGCATAGGCCGCGTCATCGTACGCGTCCGATGCGACACCTTTATGGTGACCCTCCAGGTGCTCGACACGGGCATCGGCATCAGCCAGGAGTTCATGAGCCGGCTCTTCAACGAATTCGAACAGGAGAGCAGCGGTATGGCGCGCCTGTACGAAGGCACCGGCCTGGGCCTCTCCATCACGCGCCGCCTCGTGAAGCTGATGAACGGCACCATCCACGTCGAGTCCGAACGTGGCAAAGGCAGCACGTTTACCGTGAGTTTCCCGGTGTCCCACGAAAAAGTGCAAGAAACCGCCAGGCCCATGAAGCGCGCCCCGAATCGTACGCCGCGCCGAAACGGGAAAGCGCAAGTGCTCATCGTAGACGACGATCCCAAGATGAGGACGTTGCTCCGCCTGATGCTTCAATCCACGTGCCTGCTGGATATCGCTGAGGACGAGCAGAATGCCATCCGTATGGCCAGTGAAAATCATTACGACATCGTCCTGCAGGACGTTAACCTGGGCGCAAACCGGACCGGCATCGATGTGCTCCGAGAGCTGCGTAAGCTGCCTCACTACGAGAAGGTGCCTGTCGTCGCCCTGACGGCTCACGCGCTGCCCAAGGACCGGGAGCATTTCATCGAGGCCGGCTTTGACGAGTACGTCAGCAAGCCCATATCCGAAGAGCACCTGAAAAAGGTCATCCAGCAGGTGTTGGGAGATTGACGGAGCCCGCGCTCACGTATCGCCGGCTATCTTCATCTCCATCTGCTTGCGTTTTGCGTTCAGCCGCTTGACGAGCTCATCGGCAATGACGCCCAGCAGGATCACGGCGCCGATGATCGCGAATTCCAGCTGCGTCGGGATACCCAGGATGTTGATTGCGTTATACAACACCCGCATGACGGCCGCCCCGATGATGACCCCCAGAATGGTGCCTTCGCCGCCCCGAAGGCTGCATCCTCCCAGCACGGCGGCAGCAATGGCGTACAACTCGTAGAAGTTGCCGTGCACCGCAGGCTGCACCGAATTTACGTCCAGTGCAAACAGAATCCCTCCGATGCCCGCCGTCATCGACCCGATGACGTAAGCGATGATGATCATCCGTTCCGTGTTGATTCCGCTGTAGCGCGCGGCTTCCTCATTTCGGCCCAGCGCGAGCAAATAACGGCCCCACACGGTGAAGTTCAGGAACAGGCTCGCCAGCAAACCCAGTACGACGAGAACGACGAGAGGCATCGGGATGCCGAACGAGTCCGTCAGCGGTATGCGTCCGATAGCGATCTGACGCAGGCCGTCGAACTGGTTGCCGAATCCCTGCGTCTGATCGCCGGTGATCCATCGGGCAAATCCGCGATAAAACAGGAGCCCGCACAGGGTGACGACGAACGGCTGCAACCTCATCTTGGTGATCAACACCCCGTGAAGCAGGCCGATGAACAGAGAAAGCCCCAGTACCATGAGCAGGGCCACCGGAATGGACCAGCCCAGCTTGACGAGCATCATGGGCAGCAGTACACCCACCAGCCCGATCACCGAACCGACCGACAGGTCGATGCCCCCCGTGATGATCACGAAGGCCGCGCCGATGCTGATGATCCCGAACAGAGAGGACCAGCGGAGGGTGTTCTGGATGTTGTACGGGGTGCGAAACGACGGTTCGAGCAACGCGGTCAACACTACGATTGCAGCGAGCAGGCCAAAGATGCCTAAAATGCCAACGGTTTTTTTCATTCGATCTCCCAGGTTACTCCTGTTAAAGTCCATTGCGGCTGATCGTGCTTCCGGTCGCGAGGAGCATGATGGTTTCTTCGGTTAATACTTCACGGCTCAGCTCGCCGGTGATACGGCCTTCGTGCATGATCAGGGCGCGGTCGGACATGCCGAGGATCTCTTCCAGTTCGCTGCTGACGAAGAGGATTGCGATGCCTGAACGGGCCAGGGACTCCATCAGCTTGTAGACCTCTTCCTTGGCGCCAATGTCGATGCCTCGCGTGGGTTCGTCCATGAGCAAAACCGTAGGGTGCATAGACAACCACTTGCCGAGCACGACCTTCTGCTGGTTCCCCCCCGAAAGATAACGAACGACCTGCTCGTTGTCCGGCGTTTTGATCCGGAGCTGGTCGACCATGTCGTTGGTGTCGGCCTGCTCTTTCTTCCGGTTGATGCCGCCCAGGCCTCGTCGGTTTCTCCAGAGGCCGGCCAGGCTCACGTTCTCGCGCACGGTCATGTCGATGATGAGCCCTTTCTCTTTGCGTTCTTCCGGGACGAGCGCGAGGCCGGCGTCGATGGCGTCTTGAGGGGTCTCGATCTCCAGAAGCTTGCCGCGCAGGCGGATGCGCCCCCCTAAAGCACGATCGACGCCGAACAGAGCGTGCAGCAACTCGGTGCGCCCGGCGCCTACCAGCCCCGACACACCGACGATTTCGCCGCTGCGCACCTGGAAGTTCAGCCGGTGCTGGGGCCAGGTCGGCGTTACCAGGTCCTCGACTTCGAGCAGCACCTCGCCGATCGGATGCGCCGTCCTCGCGTAATATTTCGACACATCTCGGCCCACCATGAGCTGGACCATCTTGTCGTGGGAAATCTCGTGGCGGTCCAGCAGCCCCGCATTCTGGCCGTCCCGGAGCACCAGCACTCGGTCGGCCAGCTGGATGACTTCGGCGAGGCGGTGTGAGATATAGATGATGCTCACCCCCCGCTGGCGCAACTCGCGAACGACGTCAAAGAGGCGCTCCGTCTCCCCGGTCGAGAGGCTCGAGGTCGGTTCGTCCATGATCAACACCCGTGCCTGAGTCGACAGGGCTTTGGCGATTTCGACCAGTTGCTGGCGCCCGATCGGCAGTTCGCTGATGAGCGTATCCGGTGAGACGGTCAGCCCCACCTGGTCGAGCACCGAACGGGCGTCGCGGCGTATGCGTCGCCGGTCGATCAATCCGAATTTCGTGGGTTCCCGTCCGAGGAAGATGTTGGCGCCGACGGACAGGTTGTCGGCCAGGTTCAGCTCCTGGTGGATCAGGGATATGCCGAGGTCGGTCGCCGTACGGCAGGAGTCGATCGCGACCGGAGTACCCTGGATCCGGATCTCCCCTTCGTCGGGCGACTGTACGCCGGCCAGGATTTTCATCAGGGTACTTTTTCCGGCGCCGTTTTCTCCGATGACGGCCAATACCTCGCCCGGATGCAGGGTGAGGTCGACCTGATCCAGGGCCACCACGCCCGGAAACCGCTTGGTCACCCCTCGAACGTCGAGTAACGCCGATCTGGAAGATACCATGTCCCGCTGTCGTATGCTGCTCGCCCGAATTTTATTCGCCACGCAGTGTCTTCAGCTCTGCCCAGAACGTATCGACGTTCTCGGCGGTGATGGTTCGTGCCGGTATGTCGATAAACTTGTCGTCGGGGATGACCGCGTTGTCGCCGCGGGCCAGGCTGGCGAGGATGCGCACCGACTCGTAGCCGTACTGATAGGGATTCTGGACGATGGTGCCCTGCATCAGCCCGTCTTTGATGGCCTGCAGGGTGTCGTCCTCTTCGTCGAACGCGATGATTTTGATCTGGCCTTCTTTGCCGGCTTCTTTGACGGCTTCGAGGCATTTGGGGGGATTATAGCCGAAGAGGCCGACCATGGCGTCGAGCTCCGGGTATTTGGCGATGGCGTCTTCGGCCTGAGATTTGGCACGCGCGAAGTCGAACTGGTCGGTGCGGGTATCCAGGATCGTGTATTTGTCGCCGACGATCGGTCCCGAGTTGGGGTCGCGGCGTTCGGGGTCGAAGGAGCGATCGAGCAGTTCGTCGATGACGCCCTGCCGGCGCTGGTCGGCGTTGAGCTGCCCGAGCCGGCCGACGAAGATCATCACTTCGCCGCCATCGGGCAACGCTTCCTTGACCAGCTTTCCGCACATGCGCCCGGCCGTGTAGTTATCCATCCCGACGTAGACCTCTCGCTCGGTTTCCGGAGCGTCGGAGTCGTGGGTGATGTAGCGGGTATTTGCGGCGATCTCGTTCAGGATGTCCCGCTGGTTTGCCGGGTCGATCGGGCTGACGGCGATTCCATCGATACCGCGGGCCAGGAGATCCTGGATCATGCGCTTCTGGTCGCCGACGCCTTCCGGAGGCATCATGACCGACACGTCCACATCGAACGCTTCGGCGCCGTCTCGGGCTCCTTTTTCCGCAATGACCCAGAAATCGGAGATGCCGTTCGTGACGTATCCGACGTTGATTCGGTCTGACGAGGAAGACGAATCGCTGCACCCGGTGAACGCCCATGAGGCGGCAAGGAGCGCAATGAAGAGTGAGAGCTTGTTAACCATATACATGAGAGGGTCGATTGCGTGTGTAGGGGCATCCCTTAGGAGATACGGACTTTTGAAGAAAAAATCGAGTCCAAAGTGGTCGGTTGTGAGGGGAGCCCTGCATCACGTGCAACAATCGGGAGGTGCGTTCTCGGTATCCCGTTCAAAGTCGCTCCCCGCAAATTTTGCAGAACACGGCATCGTGGGCATGTCCTTCCGCGCCGCAGGAGCGACAGCACTGGGTCGAGACAGGCCGGCGCTCCATACGGGCCAGCTCGACGCTCACGATGCCGGTAGGTACGGCCAGGATTGCGTAGCCGAGAATCATTACGATCGACGCAAGCGTCTGGCCCAATGCGGTTTGGGGAGAAATATCCCCGTAACCGACCGTAGTCAGCGTGACGATGGCCCAGTACACGCTTTTGGGGATGCTCGTGAACCCGTTCTCCTCGCCTTCGACCAGGTACATCATCGAGCCGAGGATGACGACGAGGGTGACGACAGCAAACAGGAATACGGTAATCTTGCGGCTGCTCGAGCGCAGCGCCCGGGCCAGTTCGCTGGCTTCTGATACGAACTGGGCGAGCTTGAGCACACGAAACACGCGCAGGATACGGAGCAGGCGGATTACGAGCAGATACTGCGTCCCTGGTACGAGAAGGCTCAGGTACGTCGGAATGACGGCCAGCAGGTCGACGATGCCGAAGAAGCTGAAGGCGTATCGGATCGGTTTTCTCAGGCACACGAGCCGCAGTACGTATTCGATAGTGAAGAGAATGGTAAAACCCCACTCCGCTGCAGAGAGCACGTTGCCATACTCGCCTCGAACGCCCGCAATACTCTCCAGCATCACTACGAGAACGCTGCTGACAATAGTACTGATCAAAATCAGGTCGAAAGCCTTACCCAGGGGTGTGTCAGCTTCGAATATGATTTCGTGTGTGCGATCCCGCCAGTTCAACTGAGGTGCGTCGTTGGTTGCGGTATCCGTCATAGATCGATTCAACTGGTGCGAATGAATGCCTCGAACTCGATGAAGCCTTCGTTTACCATTTCAGTTAGGAGTTCGAGGAATGTTTCACTGTCGAGATAGGGAGATAGATTCAACCGGTTCAGTTCGGGCGCTTCGCACAGCACAGGCGCAGCGCCGGCAATAGGAGCCGGTAGGAGAAAGGCAAATCCGCTCGCAAACAACTGGGCGTCCCCGTTATCTTCGCGGAAGAAAGCAAACGTGATGCCGGGGAGGCGGCACAGGGCGTGACCTTCTTCGAGACGGTCGAGCAGCTCTTCCCGGGTAATGGCCGTATCGGGGGGGAAGGCCGTATATCCCCGGGTGGATTGCGTCACGTAGGTTCCGAACCAGGTATCTATCATTGGGTCGTCGTCGACGGCAGCCCGGATGAGGGTGCGGATCTTACCGAGCACCGAAGGCAAGATTTCGCTGGGATGGTCCTGCAAGGTCAGGTCCGGATCGGTGTACCGGAGGTCGGGGTCGTACTGTTCCGAGGCGTACCCGAGAAAGCTGGCCAGGATTTCACTGTGGCTGGGTGCTCGAAAGCCGATCGAGAAGGTCATACAATCGTTCTGCGCGATTCCTTTATGGGCGATGCGGGGCGGCAGGTAGAGCATGTCGCCGGGCGAGAGCACCCAGTCCTCGTCCGGGCGAAATTTCTGGAGGATGCTGACATCCAGGTCCGGCAGGATGACCTCTTCTTCGACGGGGTCGTTCATGATCTGCCACCGCCGGTGCCCTTCCGCCTGCAGTAGAAATACGTCGTAATTATCGACGTGGGCGCCCACGCCGCCGTACTCTTTAGCAAAACTGACCATGACATCGTCGATGCGCCAGGAGGGGATGAATCGAAACGAGTCGAGGAGGGCGGCGACCCGGGGCATGTACCGGTTGACCTCCTGTACGAGCAGGGTCCAGTGGGAAGGCGGCATGTCGAGAAAATTTTCCTCGAAAGGGCCGTAGATGAGTTGCCATGGGTAGTCGCCGTGTTTTTCCAGGACGAGCCGGGCCTCTACGTCTTCTTCGCAGGCGAGGTCCATGAGTTGCCGGGGCGAGATCGGAGAGGTATATCCCGGGAAGGCGCTTCGGATGAGGAGGGGCTTCTTTTGCCAGTAGTGCTCTAGAAAAGCTTCGATGGAAAGCCCCCCCAGGAGGGTGTCGGGTTCGGGCAGAGTGCGCACGGATACGAACGGATCAGGTTAACAGACGAATGGAATGGCAGGAAGGTACGACGTAATGAGTACGAAGTACAGTTCGGAGTTCAGTGTTCGGAGTTCAGAGTACTTGGTACTATGTACTTCGTACTCTGCACTCACCGGAGGCGTACGCGGGCGCCGTCTTCGAGGGTTTCCTGGGGGTGAGTGATCACGACGTCGCCGGCGCTGAGCCCGTCCAGCACCTGAACGCTGAGGCCGCTCCGCTGGCCGATCTCGACGGGGTGTACGCGCGCCCTGCTGTTCTGGACGACGAACACGGCCCAGTCCTGGTCCACCCTGAAGAGCGCGCTGGTCGGTATTTGCAACACGCGGTCGTGCTCCCACAGGATGAACTGGGCCTGGAGGCGGTAGCCGTCTCCGAGGCGGCGCCATTGATCCGAGGGCGACGCAAAGTCGATCCGGGTGAGGACGCGCTGCTCTTCGACGCCCAGCGCCGAAATTTTCGTAAATCCGACCGGCTCGATGAGGCGTACTTCGCCTTTCAGGGTTTCCGGGCCGCCCCAGCGCTCGAATCGGACGGCCATGCCGGGGTGGATGCGTACGGCGTCTTCGGACAGAACGTCGACGACGATCTCCAGGTCGTTCGGGTCGCCGAGGTCGAGCAGCGGTTGGCCGGCGGCCACGAGGCCGGCGTCTTTCTGGTAGACGCGGAGGATACAGCCTCCGACGGGGGCGTGGACGGCGATGGGTTGAGCCAGCGCCTGCGTTTGGCCGGAATAGCGGAGGGCGGTGCGGGCGGCGTCGCGCTCATGGCGGGCCACGTCGCGCGCCAGCGTGGCCGAGCGGAGCTGGGCCCGCGCCCGTTCCAGCGTCGCCCGCGCCTGGTCCAGCATCTGCTGGGTCGCCGAGCCGGCTTCGAAGAGGCCTTCCACGCGCCTGTATTCGTCGGCCGTCAGGGAAGAGTCGGTCACTGCTGCCTGGATCGTTTCGCCCGAGGCCTGGAGGGCGGCTTCGGCAGCCGCCGCGCGGGCCGTCGCCTGCGCGTGACTGCGCGGGTCGAGCGCCTGGGAAGGCACCGAGGCCAGCCGGACCAGCAACTGATCTTCGCTCACCTTGTCGCCGACCTCGAACGGCAACCGCTCCACCACGCCGGCGAGCGGAGCCGTAACCGTGAAGCGCTCTTTCACTATGGTTCGCCCTTCCTCCTCCAGCAATACTTCCAGGGGCCCTTCGTACGCCTCGGCGCTCGATACGCGCGTGGGCCGCGGCATGAACCCGTACACGATCAATATGGCTACGAGGCCGATTAACGCGATCAGCCCTATTCGTTTTCGCCCGTTCATGATCTTATTCCCTCGTTTTTAAGACAGCAATCAGGTCGAGCCGGAGAATACGCTGGTACACGATGACTCCGGACAGTATCGCCGACACGCAGACGACGGTGGCGGCGAATGAGAGTGTGCTCGGCAGCAAGACCAGCGGGATCCTGTACATATCCGTCTGCAGCGAGTACACCATAAAGGCGCTGAGCCCGTATCCGAGCGCGAACCCCAGCGGTATAGAGAGCAGCGTGAGCAGACCCAGCTCACCCAGCAGGATGTAGGCGATCTCGCCTTTGGTGAATCCGAGCACCCTGAGGCTCGCCAGCTCACGGCTCCGTTCCGACAGCGAGATCCGTGTGCTGTTGTAGATAATGCTGAACGCCGTGATCGACGCGAAAACTGTAACGAAAAACGCCATGATGAGCCACGTATCGGCCACACCTTCGTAAAATTCGTCGATGGCGCTCTGTCGTATCGTCATCCCGGCGATGCGCGGCATCGACTTCAGCTCCGTGTACAGCTCGGACCGATACCGGTCGTCGACGGCCAGGTAGGCGCCCGATATGGCATCCCCTTCGTCGATCAGCCGGTTCAGGGCGTTCAGTTCCATGTAGGATCCGACACCGACGTACTGTTCGACGAAGCCGGCGATAACCGCCTCGTACGTGCCCCGGCGGCCTTCCAGCACTTCGACGAACACCGTATCTCCTTCTTCGACCTCGAGGATGTCCTGGAACTGTTCCGAAAGCAATAACCCCTGGTCGGGCAGGTTTACCCGGTTCAGGTTCACGTCCAGCAGGTGGAACAGGTGGCGGTTTCGTTCGAGCCCCTGCAGGGAGGTCCGATACGTTCGGTGCCGGTACCGAAGGCGCACCGGTACGGCCCGGAAGGGCTCGCCATGTTCGACGCCGAGGAGGCCCTGGAGGTCATAAATCGCTCGATACGACGTGGGCTCGATGAACGTGACGTTCAGGTCGTCCTGCTGGGCTATGCGGAACTGCACGTCGACGAGCCGGTCGATCGACCCATAGAAGAGGAGGCCCATCACCATGATGGAGCATCCGAAGGCAATGCCGACGACCGTGAAAAAGGACTTCAGCGGCCGGCGCTCGAGCTGGCGTACGATCATGCGGGTCGGCTGGTCGAGCCATCGTTTGAGTCCCAGGCGTTCGGTGACGGAGATGCGGTACATCGCCGGGGGCTGAGGGCGCATGGCTTCGGCGGCCGGCAGGGATATAGCAGCTCGCACGGACAGCAAAACGCCGAGCATAGAAGCGGCGAAACTGACCAGGGTCGCCAGTATGACTACTCTGAACTCGAGCCGGTACTCGAGGTAGGGGAACCGGAAGTAGTCCTGATAAAGCCCGGCCATGCTCTGGCCGGCCCATATGCCGAACAAGGCGCCCAGGGCCAGCCCGATGAGGGTGATCATGGTGACGAGTTTCACGAAGTGCAGGCCGATTTCGAGGTTGCCGTACCCGAAGGCCTTCAAGATGGCGATTTGTTCGCGCTGGGTACGCACGAGGCGTCCGATGACGACGTTGAGCAGAAAAGCGGCCACCCCCAGAAAGATGCTGGGGATCACACGGGCGCCCTGAGCCAGTTGTTTAAATTCTTCGGTGAGGAAAAAGTCCGATTGTTGATTCTCCCGACTGTACGCACCCAGCCCCCCGTACGGCTCCAGAATGACGTCCACTTCGTCGATGATGGCTTCTATGTTCGCCCCTGCGGATACCGCGAGCGAGATATCGTTGAAGGCGCCTTCCATGTTGAAGGCGGCCCGGAGCGCGTCCTGGTCCATCCACAGGATGCCGAAGCGTTCGTAGTCGGGGACGATCGAGCCGGGGCTCAACTGGTAAATGTATTCGGGAGAAATCGCCACCCCGACGATGGTAAGGGACTGGCGCCGCCCGTTGATGATCGCCCGCAGGCGGTCGCCCGGTGAAAAACCATGGGCTTCGGCAAAGGCGTCGCTGACGACCACTTCGTCGTCCCGGTACGGGTTGACGAGCCGGCCTTGTTCCAGGTAGAGCTGGTTGAGCAGGGGCTGGTGCCCCTCCGGCAATGAGATGAGGAGGCCGCGCACGGGTTCTTCGAAGCCTTCGAGGTCGAGACTGGCGGCAGAAACGACGCGAGTCTCGACCTGCTGGACGCCGGCGATGTCCAGGATGCGTTGCCTCGTCTCTTCCGGGGCGCGCTTCAAGGCTGCAAAAACGTCGGCAAATTGATACTCCTGGTAAAACGAGGTGCGCGTCTGCCGGAGCGAGTCGATCGTGCTCAGATACATGACGAAAGTGCCGATCCCGCAGGCCATCACGAGTGCGATGGCGAGGACCATGCCTTTCATCTGGCTCAGGTCTCTGAACAATTTGACGTTGATCGGTCGCATGGATCCAACAGGGCATTTGCCGGCGTACTTACCAGTGCATCTCGGCAGGCGCTTTTTTATGCTCGTTTCGGGTTACGTCGCTGATCATGCCGTCGCGTAGTCGAATCACGCGATCGGCCATGTCGGCGATGGCCACGTTATGGGTGATGACGACGGTCGTGGTGCCCAGTTCGCGGTTGATTCGCTCGAGCGCCTCCAGCACGACGATGCCGGTCTTGGAGTCGAGGGCGCCGGTCGGCTCGTCGCAGAGCAGGACGGCGGGGTTCTTCGCGATGGCGCGAGCGATGGCGACGCGCTGCTGCTCCCCGCCGGAGAGCTGGGCCGGGAAATGGTCCATGCGGTGGTCCAGGTCGACCAGCGCGAGCGCGTCTTCGGGCTGCATCGGGTTGCGCGCGATCTCGGTCACGATAGCCACGTTTTCCCGGGCGGTCAGGCTCGGAATCAGGTTGTAAAACTGGAATACGAATCCCACGTAATACCGGCGGAATTCGGTGAGTTCTCTGTCGGTCGCCCGGGTGAGTTCGTGCTCGTGGTAGAATACGGTGCCCTGGGTGGCGGTATCGAGCCCGCCCAGGATATTCAGCAAGGTCGATTTGCCGCTCCCCGAAGGCCCGAGGAGGACGACGAACTCTTCCGCATATAGTTCGATATCGATCCCGCGCAGCGCGTGCACCTGGACTTCGCCCATGTCGAACACCTTCGTCAGACCTGTCGATCGAAAGACGACCCCGTGCGGCTTTTCGAACGGCGATATGGAGCTTAGCGAGCCGGTCATAGGGTCGACAGGTTTCCGGTAGCCCGGTACAGGTCGGCCCGAGCGATGGCATAAGCGACCAGCGCCTGTACGTGGGCGGTTTCGGCGGTGCGCAGAGACAACTCGGCGTTCAGGAGCTCGGTGTTCATGGCGACGCCCTGGCGATATTGCTCCTGGATGACCCGGTAGAGCTCGCGCGCTTCTTCGAGGCCCTGTGCGACGACGCGCACGGCTTCTGTGGACCGCTCCAGCTCCAGAGCGAGGCTGCGCACCTCGAGTTCGATCGAGCTGTGGGCGTCGGCGACGCGCTCTTCCAGGGTGGCCACGGTCGCCCGGGCTTCCCGCACGCGGGCCTGCGTTCGTCCCCAGTTCCACAGATCTAGAGAGACCGTAAAGCCCGCTTCCCAGGTCCCGTGGAAGACGTCCTCCTGCGGGAAGAAATAAGCGTTGGGGCGGGCGTAGTCGTAGACGCCTGAAAGGGAGATCTGGGGATAGAAGCCGGCGCGTTCCATGCGCAGCCGCGCGGTCTGCGCGGCCAGTTCGCTGCGTGCGACTTCCAGCCCGGGCTGCTGGCGCACCGCCTGATCGACGAACGCCTCGACGCCCGGCAGCGCCGCGTCGAGCTCGATGGTCGAGGCCGGCTCGATCTCGCGATCCAGGGGTTGCCCCATGAGATGGTTCAACTGCAGCTGCGCCACCTGCACCCGGTTCTCGGCTTCGACGCGCTGGAGGCGTACCTCCGAGCGCCGCGTCTGGATGGCCAGCAGGTCGCTTTGCAGCGCCATGCCGTGTTCGATGCGCTTCTGGATCCCTTGTAGCTGCTCCTCGACGAGCGCCAGCGCGGTGTCGAGCACTTCGAGCAGGGCCGCCGACTCGTAGACGTTCCAGTAGGCGCGGCGGATCGCAAAGTTGAGTTCGTTCCGGGTATCCGTATACTGGTGCTGGGCCGCATCGAGGCCGTACGAGGCGGCCTGACGGCCGGCTTCCAGCCGGAATCCCTGGAAAAGAGGCTGATCGAAGCGGAGCTGGAGGTTATAACGATCCAGGATGGCGGGCTGCACGAAGAGGTCGGTGTCGAAGGCGTCGCCGAGAAACGAGTCGGGCAAGAGAATTTCGAAGTCGGGGATGTTGGGGCTCAGCCTCCGATAGTTGCCCACGCCGTAGATGCGGAAAAATCGCGCCCGAGAGGCCTCCCGATATCGGGCACCGGCGGCCTCCGTTTGCAGTTCGGAGGCTTTGAGGGTATGGCTGTTGGAAAGACCCAGCTGAACGCACTCGTCTACCGTAAGGAGCAGCGGTTGTGAAAGACACACACTGCCAAGGCTCAGGTGCAGCATGAAGAACAGCAAACGTTTCATGCTTTTGCGGGGGTTCGTACGCTTTCTGTGTTTCAGAATAGATGCGACAGAAAATAGTAGCAAGCGAGGAATAACATAGCGAGGCAGCGCCTGTGACTCTGTGGGGGACACTCTGTAGTGGTTGTAGGGATTTGCACTGCAAAAGACGCGGGTGACCCGTTGTCCGGGATCCGTATCTAACCCAAAACAAGACCCCCCATATGGGGTGCATTCGATGCACGAAGTGCCTATGTTAGAAGGGTTTTTCCGAACGTAGCACCGCTATATGCATCTATGACCAGAATGTACCCCACCTATTCGGGACTGGAGGAGGCCGTTGTCTTCATCACCGGAGGAGCTTCCGGTATCGGTAAAGAAGTCGTCCATGCCTTCGCCGCTCAGGGATCGTCCATAGGATTTGTCGATATCGATGAAGAGAACGGCCAGGCCGTGCTCGAGGAGTTGCGCACACAGGGATGCCGGGCCCGGTTCGAAAAGTGTGACCTCCGTGACGTACCGGCGTTGAAAAAGAGCTTTGCAGCACTTGAGGAGAAATTGGGGCATGCTTCCGTACTGATTAACAATGCCGCCCGTGACGACCGCCATAACTGGGAGGACGTCACGGCCAGCTATTACGACGAACGGATAGCCACCAACTTGCGTCACATGTTTTTCGCCACACAGGCCGTTGCTCCCGGCATGATTCGGGCCGGGAAAGGCTCTATCGTCAATCTGGGATCCAATTCCTGGTGGGAAGCCACGGGAGGCATGCCCGTATACACGACCTCGAAGGCAGCCGTACACGGCATGACCCGGTCGTTTGCACGGGACCTCGGCCCGCACCGAATCCGGGTGAACACGGTGGTGCCAGGGTGGGTCATGACCGAACGGCAGAAAATGCTATGGGCGACCCCCGATGCCCTCGACCGCCACCTGGAAAGACAATGCCTGCCCGACCTCATCGAGCCGCACTATATAGCTCGCATGGTTCTCTTTCTGGCATCGGACGAGTCAGCGATGTGCACGGCCCAGAACTACATGGTGGATGGGGGATCCATTTGATCGTTTCATGTTGTCGGGTTGTGCACACCCGGCGCGTAACCCCTCTCGTTTATCGATACTGTACGCTAGATCCAATAACTCCATGCATTCACACTCTTATACGCCCACTCTATCGTTTTTCGCGATCCTCGCCGTGTTGGCTTCTTCCTGTACGTCCAACCCTCCTGAGGGCGCCGGCGCCGACTGGGCCCACTACCTCGGGCACCCCACCAGCAACCAGTATTCCACCCTCGACCAGATCAACGTCGACAACGTGGATCAGCTGGAGGTTGCCTGGACCTACGTCACGGGCGACAGCGCCATGTATCAGACGAACAACCTGATCGTCGACGGCGTCGTCTACACCTCGACGCCGGAGCGGAGAACGGTGGCCGTGAACGCGGCCACGGGCGAACCGCTCTGGACGTTCGACCCCGAGGACTATATCGAGATGGACCTGCCCCGCAACATGGCCCACCGGGGCGTGATGTACTGGGAGGACGGCGAGGACCGGCGGGTCTTTACCTGTAAAGGACCGTGGTTCTTCGCCCTCGATGCGGAGACCGGCATGCCGGTCTCTTCTTTCGGTGAGGGGGGGTGGTTTCACCTCGGGGACGGCATGGACGTCGAAGGCCGGCCCAACGTGGGCCTCAATACGCCGGGCTACGTCTACAACGACCTGCTCATCTTCGGAACGCGCGTGAGCGAAGATGTCCCCGGCGCCATCCGAGCGTTCGACGTCCGAACCGGCCAACGACGCTGGATCTTTCACACCCTCCCCCGCCCGGGCGAGTACGGGGCGGACACGTGGCCGGAAGGGTATCTGGAACACACCGGCGGGGCTTCGGACTGGTCCGGCATCGCGATCGACACCGAACGGGGCATCGTCTACTCTTCGACCGAAACGGCCGGCCCTGACTTCTACGGCGGCTATCGCTACGGCGAGAACCTCTTCGCCAACTCGCTCATCGCGCTCGACGCCCGTACGGGCGAACGGCTCTGGCATTACCAGCTCGTCCACCACGACCTCTGGGACATGGACAACCCGACGCCGCCGACGTTGCTCACCGTCACTCACGAAGGAACGCCGGTCGACATCGTCGCCCAGGGGACAAAGATGGGCCGGCTCTTCGTTTTCGACCGGGTCACCGGAGAGCCGCTGTGGCCCATCGAGGAGCGCCCTGCCCCCCAATCGCGCATACCGGACATGAAAGCCTGGCCGACCCAGCCGTATCCCACGAAGCCGCCGCCCCTCATGCGGCAGCGATACACCGAAAACGACTACTCCACCATCTCTTCGAGGGCCCGGCAGCTCACCATGGACGTGATCGCCAAATCCGGCTCCTACGGCCCGTTCCCGCCGCCCAGCCTGGAGCAGATCATCATTTTTCCCGGCTATGACGGGGGGATGGAATGGGGCGGCTCGGCTGCCGATCCGGACGGCATCCTGTACGTCAACATCAACGAGTTGCCGTGGTTTTACCAGCTCATCCCTACGGGCGGCCGGGAAGGCGAAACGCTGCAGTATGGGGAACGCCCCTACCGCATCGAATGTGCGTCCTGCCACGGGCTCGACCGCGCCGGCGATCCGCAAGGCGGATTCCCCTCCCTGGTGGACGTCTCCGATCGATACACGAAGGAGGGTGTTCTGCAACTCATGGCGCTCGGCGGCAGCCGCATGCCGGCCTTCGATCAGCTCGACGAAGAGCGCCGGCAGGCCATCGTTGCGTTCCTGTTCGGGGAGTCCGGGCCGCCAGAAACGCCCGAAAACGCGCCCGGCAATGCCGAAAGGGCGCTGGCTCGCGAAGACGACCCGCCGTACGTGTTCCGCGGATTTCAGCGCTGGATGGACGAAGAAGGCTATCCGGCTATCAAGCCGCCCTGGGGCACCCTCAACGCCGTCGACCTGAACACGGGCGAAATCAAGTGGAAGGTCCCGCTCGGGGAATACCCGGAACTTACCGCCCGCGGGATTCCCGTCACGGGTACGGAGAACTACGGAGGACCGGTCGTCACGGCCGGCGGCGTCCTGTTCATCGGGGCGACCCGCGACAAGATGTTCAGGGCCTTCGACCGGGAAACGGGGGAAATCCTGTGGGAATACGAGCTGCCGTACGACGGCAATGCGACGCCCAGCACCTATATGGTGGACGGCAGGCAATACGTAGTCATCTCTGCCGGCGGCGCCAAGATAGGGCGGACCAAAGGGGGTACGCTGGTGGCCTTCGCGCTGCCTGAGTGAGCCCCCGGAGTTTTTACCTGACCTTAACAATTAGCACCGTCGTGCTGTTCATCTTTTTGGGTGATGTTACGCGAACTGTGCAAAGCCGCTCTGGCAGGGCCGATGTGCAACCGGCGCGTAACCCCTGTTTTTGAATGAACGTATTCGCAGGAGCCCGCGTAATTCAAGCCTCCTTCGTACCATGCCTTTTAGTGCCTATGCCTTTTAGTGCCTATGCCTTT
>CAZGHT010000001.1:3345-18280 GCA_964525535.1 uncultured Rhodothermaceae bacterium | reverse complement strand
ATGCCTTTTAGTGCCTATGCCTTTTAGTGCCTATGCCTTTGCCCGATAAGTCGATCCACATAGCTTCCCAGCCCGAGGTGTACGACGCCATCGTCGTAGGGTCCGGCATGGCCGGCGGTATGGCGGTCAAAGAGCTGACCGAACGCGGGCTGAACACGTTGCTGCTGGAGCGCGGCCGGCATGCGCCCCACGTCACCGGGTACATCACCGAGCATAAGCGCCCCTGGCAATTCGAGTATCGGGGAGCGGTTCCGCCGGCGGTTGAGACGGAACACTACCGGGTACAGAGCCGGCACGACACCTTCAATGCAACCACCCGTCATTTTTTTATCAAGGACAGCGAAAGTCCTTACGTGGAAGAGAAACCGTACTCGTGGATCCGGGCAGATATCGTCGGGGGGCGTTCCGTGCTCTGGGGACGGCAATCTTATCGGTGGAGCCCGCTGGATTTTGAGGCCAACGCCCTGGATGGGGAAGGCGTCGACTGGCCGATCCGATACGAGGAGCTCGTATCCTGGTACGAGCGTGTAGAGCGATTCATCGGCGTCAGCGGGTCGGTAGAGCAACTCCCTCAATTACCGGACAGCATTTTCCAGCCGCCTATGGCGATGAATGCGGTGGAGCAGGCCTTCAAGCAACGAATGGAACAGGCGTTCCCGGACCGAAGGTCGATCATCGGTCGCGTGGCCGTTCTGACCGAAGCGTTGAACGGAAGAGCGCCCTGCCACTACTGTGGGCCGTGTGAGCGAGGGTGTTCCACGGCCTCGTATTACAGCACGCTCGGCGTCGCTCTCCCCGTGGCGATGGCTACCGGCAATCTGACGCTGCGCCCGGACAGCATCGTTCACAGTATCGTCTATGACGAAGAAACCGATCGGGCCAGTGGGGTCCGGGTCATCGAAAAAGAAACCGGGAACGAGGTCGTTTATCGAGGCCGGGTGATCTTTATGTGCGCCTCAACCCTCGGGACTGCACAGATCATGCTCAATTCTACGTCGAGCCGGTTTCCCGAGGGTATCGCCAACTCGAGCGGGACCCTGGGCCGTTATTTGATGGGGCATCATTCATACATCCAGGCGATCGGAGTTATGGAGGGATTCGACGACCGCTACTACTACGGCAATCGCCCGAACGGCATCTATATCCCTCGGTTCCGAAACCTCGATGGCAGGGCGGGGCATGGATTCCTGCGGGGATACGGATTTCAGGGCGGGGCGGGGCGTCCGAGTTGGGGACGAGGCCGGCAGCTGAGAGGCTTCGGCGCCGAACTCAAGGAGACCCTGCGCGATCCGGGCCCGTGGGTCATGTACCTCCGCGGCTTTGGCGAAACCCTCCCCCGATATGACAATTATTGCACGCTGGATCCCGAAATTACAGATGAGTGGGGCATCCCGGCGCTGCGCATGCACGTCGAGTACACGGAAAACGCCTTTGTGATGCAGGAGGACATGGAGGCGACCGCCGCTGAAATGCTGGAAGCGGCCGGCGCGACCGACATCCGGCTGGTCCGGCGATCCATCCAGACCCCGGGCATCGGCAACCATGAGATGGGCTCTGCGCGCATGGGCCGAGACCCCGAGACGTCGGTACTCAATGCACACAATCAGGCGCACGACGTGCCCAATCTGTTCGTGACGGACGGCGCCTGCATGACGTCGTCGGCCTGCCAGAACCCGTCGCTGACCTATCTGGCCCTTTCGGCGCGTGCCGCCCATTATGCCGCCGACGAACTGGCCCGGGGGACGGTGTAGCGTACATGAGCAGCCGCGCGCGCAATTGACAATCGAATACCCGTAATTTATTATGCCTTTGAGATTCCCTGAGGCGCTTTTCGTATGACCTCGCCGTGAACGTAGCCCTGCATACGCAATCCTTCCATGGAAAAACGGGATACGACGGCGGCTTTTTAACAGACGGTGCCGGCCTATGCCTACCCTTACCGAGCGGTTTGACGCGATCAATGAATACGACCGGGAACCGGTATCGGAAGACAACCTGCAGGGGCAGGGGAATTTTATCGGGCTTTACGCCGGCGAACACGTCGCAGGGACCGAATTTGTCATCGGTCCGTTGTTCGTTTTGCACGGCGTGACGGCTGCAGACCTGATCGGCGGCCTGCTCGTGGGAAATCTGCTCGCCGTGTTGTCCTGGGCGTTCATCTGCGCCCCTATCGCGACACGCACCCGGCTCAACCTGTACTGGCATCTGCGCAAAATTACCGGGCCCTACTTGCTGGTGATCTACAATATCGTGAATGCGTTGATGTTCTGTTTCCTGGCCGGTGCGATGATTTCCGTAGCCGCTACGGCGGTCGGCATTCCCTTCGGCATGCCCATGCCGGCGTTGCAAGACCTGTATCCGACCAGCGTCCAGTGGGTGGTCGTCGTGATGGCGGTGGGCGCCGTCGTCACGGTCATGGCCATTCTGGGCTTCAAGCAGATCGCCCGTTTTTCAAAGATTGCCGCTCCCTGGATGTTTCTGGTGTTCGTAGCGTGTGCCGTGGCTGTGTTGCCCCAGCTGGGGGTCCAGGCGCCCTCCGATTTCTGGCGCGTGGCCAACGAGAAAATCTGGACCGGGGTGCCGGCCGAAGGAGTAACGCAGTTCACCTTCTGGCACGTCATGTTTTTTGCCTGGTTCTGCAACATGGCCATGCATATCGGCATGGCAGACATGACGATCCTCCGATACGCCAGAAAGTGGCAATACGGGTTCCACAGCGCATTCGGCATGTACCTGGGCCATTTCATCGCCTGGATCGCCTCGGGCATTCTCGTAGCCCTGGCGCTTCAACTGACGGGCGATACCTCGCCGGCCCCGGGGCCCATCGCCAACCTGGGAGCAGGGGTCGCCGGCCTCGTCGCCGTCGTTATCGCCGGCTGGACGACGGCCAACCCGACCATCTACCGGGCCGGCCTCGCCCTGCAAACCGTGACGCCCGGGTGGAAACGCTGGAAAGTCACCCTGGCTGTCGGGGCAATAACGACGATAGCAGCCCTCTTTCCCGCGCTCATGATGAAGCTGCTGGATTTTGTGGCGCTCTACGGCCTCCTGCTGATGCCTATGGGGGCGGTCATCTTCGCTGATTTCTGGATCTTCCCCAGGCTGGGGCTGCAGCAATATTACGCGGAGTGGAAGCATATCCTCTTCAGCGTGCCGGCCGCCGCCTCCTGGGGCGTTACACTCGCCGTCAGCCTGTTCCTGAATCGGGTCTGGGGCGTCGACGTCTTCTTCCTGGGCCTGCCGGGGTGGTTCGTGGCCACGGGCATCTACATCGCTGCGTCCTACATCCAGCAGAAAGGAAATCGGACCGTGACTCAACCTCTGCCTGAAATAACCGCGCAAACATCATGACCCGAATACTAAAAATAGTGTCCTTTATCGGCCTCGGGTTAACCGTGGCGCCTGCCTTTTTTGTGTTTTACGGCGCCATCACGTGGGATTCCCATGCCTTGTTGATGCTGATCGGGACCATCGTCTGGTTCGGCACGGCGCCCTTCTGGATGAAGGAAAACCCGATGTGATGGGTCTGGGATGCAGGTACTGGCGGGCACAGGTCGCGTTACATCACTCTTAACTCAACCCTGCTTGATTCAACCATGCTTGATTCAACCTACATAGCGCAGCTGAACGAGGAAGGTCTTCGAAAGCACCGTGAGTACTTCGACCACCTCGGTTCGTCGCTGGCAGATCGAGGCATCGACGTCGAAGACCTCTTGCGCCGGCTGGCTTCGTTCGAAGTCGCCATTCCTTCGTGGGCGTTGGGTACTGGCGGCACGCGGTTCGGTCGCTTCCCCGGTCCCGGAGAGCCCCGCTCGGTGTTCGAAAAGATGGCGGACATCGCCGTGGTTCAGTCCCTCACGCGGTCTGCTCCGCGGGTTTCGCTCCATATTCCGTGGGATGAACCGGACGACATCCAGGCATTGATCGACGTCGCGCTCGAATTCCACCTCGGCTTTGACGCGGTCAATTCCAATACCTTTCAGGACCAGGCCGGCCAGCTGTACAGCTATAAGTTCGGTTCGCTCTGCCATACCGATGCAGCCGTCAGGCAGCAGGCCATCGACCATCACCTCCACGTGATCGAGGTTGGGCGACGGATCGGCTCGAACGCCATCACCGTCTGGCTGGCCGACGGCACGAATTTCCCCGGACAGGCCCACCTGAGGAAGAGCTTCGAACGGACGCAAGACAGCCTGGTCGACATTTATCGTCGCCTGCCTGACGGCTGGCGATTGTTCACCGAGCACAAACCGTACGAACCGGCTTTTTATTCGACCGTCGTGCAAGACTGGGGGTCGTCGTTGATGCTGGCGCAGGCACTGGGAGAGAAGGCGTCCTGCCTGGTGGATCTCGGCCACCACCTGCCCAACGCAAATATCGAACAGATCGTCGCCCGGCTGATCACGGCCGGCAAGCTCGGCGGTTTTCACTTCAACGATTCGAAGTACGGCGACGACGACCTTACGACGGGGTCGATCCGTCCGTATCAGCTGTTTCTCGTCTTTAACGAGCTCGTCGACGCTCGCGAAGAATGGGGGGAGGCATTCAGGCCGGCCTACATGATCGATCAGAGCCATAACCTCAAAGACCCTATCGAAGCCTTGCTCCAGAGTGTCATGGCTTTGCAACGGGCCTACGCCCGGGCACTCCTGGTCGATCGCGATGCCCTCGCGGTCTACCAGAGGACGAACGACGTGCTGATGGCCGAAATGACCCTCAAGGATGCCTACGAAACCGATGTGCGTCCCCTCGTGCGGGAGATGCGCCTGCGCAAAGGGGGGAGTCTCGATCCCATCGCTGCGTTTCGGAGTTCCGGGTACCGGCGCCAGGTCCAGGAGGTCCGGACGATGTCGTCGACCTACACTCCCCCGCAAAGCCTGTAGTCATGCCCGCATCCAGCTATCTCGCCTTTGACCTCGGCGCTTCGAGCAGCCGCGCCGTGCTGGGAACGCTCGAGTCTGACCGGATGAAGATGCAAGAAATCCACCGGTTTACGACCCCGCTGATCGAAGCAGAAGGAAGCCTGTTCTGGGACGCCGAAACGCTGTGGGGAGAATTACAGGCCGGCCTGCAGAAAGCCGGGCATGCCGCCTCAGCTTCAGGTGCCAGGCTGGAAAGCGTATCCGTAGATTCCTGGGCGGTGGATTACGTGCCCCTGGACGAACAGGGCCGCCTCCTCAGAAATCCATACTGCTACAGGGATCGACGCACCGAGAATGTGATGGAGGCGGCGTTCGACATCCTGCCGGCTTCCGTCATCTACGAGCATACAGGGATTCAGTTTTTGCCCTTTAACACGCTGTTCCAGCTTCTCGCAGACCAGAGGACGGGGCGCCTCGACCATGTACATACGTACCTGACCATTGCCGATTATTTCAATTACCGGCTCAGCGGTAAAGCGGTGGTGGAACGTACCATGGCCAGCACGACGCAGTTGATGGACGTGCATACCGGGGACTGGTCCTCGTTTCTGATGGGGACGTATGGCATCGAGGCCGCGCACTGGCCGGCCATCGTTGCTCCCGGCACCCGCCTGGGGCCGGTTCTCGGAGCGCCTTCCATCGAATGCATCGCATCCTGCTCACACGATACCGGGAGCGCGGTTGCCGCCGTGCCTGCCGGTTCAGGCGCCGGGGACGTGGCGCACTGGGCATACATCAGCTGCGGTACCTGGTCGCTGATGGGCGTCGAACGAATGACTCCACTCCTTACCGAGGCTGCATGCCGGCACGGATTCACCCACGAGGCCGGGCTCGATGGGACGCTCCGATTTTTGAAGAACCTGACCGGATTGTGGGTGCTGCAAGAGTGCGTCCGCGAATGGAACGAGCACGATCGGGTGTCCTGGGAAAGACTGATCGACGAAGCGGGTGAGGCGCCCTCGCAGGGGAGATGGATCGACCTGGAAGACCCCCGTTTTCTGCCCCGCGGCGGGATGGAGCAACGGCTGCAGGCCTATTACGATGCGCAGGGTTGGCCGAGGCCTTCCTCCAGGGCGCAGCTCGCCCGTACCATCCTGGAAAGCATCGCTGACAGTTACCGGCGATGCCTCGTCGATCTGGAATCGTTGACGGGAGCCACGATCGCGTCCCTCTATATCGTCGGCGGAGGATCACAAAATGCCCTGTTGTGTGAGCTAACGCATCAGGCTACAGGGCTTCCGGTGACGGCCGGCCCGGTCGAGGCCACCGCACTCGGTAACCTGCTCGTCCAGGCCAGAACACGGGGGCGCCTGCCCGAAGGACTCTCGATACGGGAAGTCGCTGCCCGTTCCAGCGATCTGCGGGTGTACAGGTAGGCGTCACTCCGTACTCCTCACTCACACAAAAAACTCACCCAAGAAACAGTATAACACCGCAAACCATGACCACAACATCCTTTACCCACGTCGAAAACCTGTGGGACGATACGATTGCCGATCAGCTGGATCCCGTAGGCCGGCTCGTATACCGATCCAACCTGCTGGGGACGCACTGGCGAGTGACGAATACGGGCGGCGGGAATACGTCCTCCAAATTGATCGAGAAAGACCCGATCACGGGAGAAGACGTCACGGTATTGTGGGTCAAAGGCTCCGGCGGAGACCTGAGAACGGCAAAACGGGCCAACTTTGCGTCCCTTTATCAAGACAAACTGATCGACCTGCAGGGGGTGTATCGGCGATTTGACGAACGAGGACCGAAAACGCCGGCCGAGGACGCGATGGTGGCGATGTACCGCCACTGCACGTTCAACCTGAATACGCGGGCCCCGAGTATCGATACGCCCCTCCATAGTTTCATTCCTTATCCCCGCGTCGATCATATGCATCCGGTCGCCTGCATCGCTATCTGTACGGCGAAGAACGGCCCAGAGCTTACGAAGAAGATTTACGGGGACGAGGTGATCTGGACAGGCTGGCAGCGACCTGGCTTCGAGCTGGGCCTGACGCTGCAGCGGATCTGTGAGGAGCATCCCCGGGCGAGGGGAGTCATGCTCGGCGGGCACGGCCTCATCAACTGGGCCGATGACGACAAAGCCTGTTACCTCCTCACCCTGGAGCTCATCGAAAAGGCCGCTGCGTATCTGGCCGAACACACCGGCGGAAAGGAGCCCTTTGGCGGGCCAAAGTACACATCCTTGCCCGTCGAAAAATCCACGTCGATCCTGGTCGAGGTGCTCCCCTGGATGCGCGGCCGGCTCAGCGAAGAGAAACGGGTGATCAGTACGGTCGAACAAGACGAGGGCGTCCTCGAATTCGTCAACGCCCAGCACGCAGAATGCCTGGCCGAACTGGGTACATCGTGCCCCGACCATTTTCTGCGAACCAAGATCAAGCCGCTGTACGTCGACTGGGATCCCGCCTCGGGAGACGTGATTCGGTTGAAGCACCTCCTCGAGCAAGGACTTGCTCAATACAGGTCGGACTACAGAGCCTACTACGAGGCCTGCAAGCGTCCGGATTCGCCAGCCATGCGGGGGGGGCATCCGAGCGTAATCCTCATCCCGGGCCTCGGCATGATCGGGTGGGGAAAATCCAAGAGTGAGAGCCGTGTCACGGCGGAGTTTTACAAATGTGCGATCGAAGTGATGCGGGGGGCCGAGGCGGTGTCCGAATATACGGCACTGCCTCGTCAGGAGGCCTTCGATATCGAATACTGGGCGCTCGAAGAAGCCAAGCTCCAGCGGATGCCTCCCGAGCAGGAGCTGTCGCGGCAGGTGGCCGTCGTAATCGGGGCCGGCAGCGGGATCGGCAAGGAGGTGTCCCGGCGACTGATCGACGAAGGCGCCGTCGTCGCGGCGATCGACCTGGACGCCACCGCGGCGGAGGCGACGGCCGGAGACATCAGTCGCCATATCGGAATGGGGATCGGGGTGGCCGGCACCGGGCTGTCCGGGTGCGGTGACGTCGTCGGCCTGCCGGCGGATGTCACGGACCGTGAAGCCGTCCAGGCTGCACTGGAGAACGTCGTCCTTGCCTACGGGGGGATCGATCATGTGGTCATCACGGCCGGCCTGTACGTCAGTCCCGACGAGAAGGGCCGGATTCCGGATCACAGGTGGGCCGACTCGTTCCGGGTCAACGTGACGGGGCCCTATATCGTCGCAGACGAAGCGAGCCGGGTGTGGGACGCCCAGAGACTGCGAGGAAGCCTGGTCATCACGACGAGTGTGAACGCGGTCGTGTCCAAAAAGGGGAGCCATGCCTACGACACCAGTAAAGCCGCTGCCAATCACCTGGTCCGTGAGCTGGCCGTTTCACTGGCGCCCCGGATTCGAGTTAACGGCGTTGCGCCCGCCACGGTGGTGGAGGGCAGTTCGATGTTTCCCCGGGAGCGGGTCATCGCATCGCTGGCCAAATACGAGCTGGACTATACCGAGAGTGAAGAGACCGAGGTACTGCGGCGGCGCCTCGCTGATTTTTACGCGCAACGTACGCTCACCGGGATGCCCATCTTGCCGGCCGACCAGGCAGAGGCTATCTTCTTGCTGGCGAGCAGCCGGCTGGGCAAAACGACCGGGCAGATTCTCACTGTCGACGGCGGACTCGTCGAAGGATTCTTGCGGTGATGGCCGAATACGTTAACATTGGATGTTACGCATCTGTGCGCAAACGAGCTGCCGCGAAGGCATTTCGCTTCGCTCAACGCCTGTTTTATCGTATTGCTGTGCACAACCTGCGTAACATCACTTAACATCTGAAAAATAGACAACACCATGGAATTAGGAGGATTTTCAGTCAGCCTGGCCGTTAAGGACCTCGAGGTGTCAAAGGCCTTTTACGAGAAACTGGGTTTCAGCGTATTTGCCGGTGAACCCGATCAGCACTGGGTTATACTCAAAAATGGAAGCCATACGATCGGATTATTCCAGGGCATGTTCGAAAAAAACATATTGACGTTTAATCCAGGCTGGGACCAGGACGCCAATCCGGTCGATTCGTTTACGGACGTTCGTGAATTGCAACGCGAGATCAAAAGCCGCGGCGTTCCCATCGAAAAGGAAGTGGATGAGACGACAACGGGTCCCGGGAGCTTCGTGGTGATCGACCCTGACGGAAATCCCATATTGATCGATCAGCACGTTTAAGTCTCATGGCCCCAGGTCTGGGCCGCCATCTGGATGGGATCCCAGGGGCTGCTCAACGGCGGTGTATAGCTGAGATCCAGGTCGTTGAGTTGATCGATCGTCATTCGATGCATAATGGCCGTAGCCAGGATATCGATGCGTTTGGAGACCTCCGCATGCACCGATCCCAGGAGCTGGCCGCCCAGTAACCGGCCCGTTTCCCGTTCGCCAGTCAGGCGTATCCGTAATGGGCTGGCTCCCGGGTAATAGATTTTGTGATCGTAGAAGCGGGCGTCGCTGGTTACGCTGGATAGACCGGCGGCAAGGGCGTCCCGGTCATGCAGCCCGGTTCGTGCAACGACGATGTCGAACAGCTTGACGGATTGGGTTCCCAGCGAGCCGGCAAACACCTTGTCTCCCCCCAGCGCATTCTCGCCGGCGATGCGCCCCTGTTTGTGGGCCGTTGTGCCAAGGGGCAGATAGGCATAGGTCTGGGTCAGCTGGTGCCAGGTTTCCACGCAATCCCCGGCCGCATAAATATGCGGCACGTTTGTTTGCATGCACCGATTGACTTTGATCGCTCCTTTGATGCCGGTTTCGATCCCGATAGACTGAGCCAGCGTCGTTTCGGGTTGTGCTCCGACTGCGACGAGGGCCATATCTACGTGCGCGTCGAAGGACGGATCGCCTTCAATATACAGGCGCCGGCCCTTTCGTCCAATGCTTTTAACCTGAGTACGGGGAGTGACCCGTACCCCGTGTTCAGCCAGCTTTTCAGCGATTACGTGCCCGAACGGAGTATCAACGGTGGTTAATACGGTGGGTTCGAATTCGACAAGGTGCACTTCCAGGCCACGGAGGGTGAGGGCATCCGCCATCTCCAGCCCTATGTATCCGCCACCCACGATGAGTACGGATTCAACCGCTTGCTGGTCGATATACGCGTCGATAGCCCGCATTTCGTCGATCCATCGCAGCGTGAATACACCCTCTTCGTTAAGGCCTTGTAGGGGCGGACGTATGCTCCTGGCTCCTGTGGCGATGATCAACCGGTCGTATTCGTGCGTCGAGACCGTGCCATCCGAGTCCCGAGCGAAAATCGCTCGGCGATCCGGATCGATGCGCACCACGTATTCGTTGGTGCGCAACGTAATCCCGTGCGCTTCAATGTCCGATGTAGTTCGATGCGCGAGGTTTTCCCAGTGAGCGACTTCGCGGCTGATGTAAAAAGGAATGCCGCAAATGCTGAAGTTGGGGTATGCGTCGGCCAGAAAGAGTACTACCTCGGATTCCGGTTGTACTTCTCTGGCTCGGAGTGCAGCACTGATACCTGCGTCGCTGCCTCCTATAATGACGAGTTTCATGGTAATCCCTGAATCGGTAGAGGTTAGAACCGCGATAGAAGAAACATCACCAGCTCGTACAGCGGCCAGAGCAGGAGGAGGACGAAGAGCCAGGCAAACGCCTTCATCCCTGAGGACGACTTCGGAAATTCATAGCCGCAATACGGACACGTGTCATGGTCTTTATTAACCTCGAGGGCGCAGGATGGACATTCGATCATGAGGTGGGTATCGTTTGGGTTCAGGAAAACGCCGGCACCTGATGCAGTTCGTAATCCAGCATGACGTCGTCGTCGAAGAGGAAGCGGCCGGCAAAAGAGTGCCCTTCGATCAGCATCGGGATCCAGAAGCGGTCGTCTTCCCACATCTCGTCGTAGGGGATGGCATCGTACGCGAACCAGTAGGGCGTGGCTTCGCGGGTTTCGATGGGCGAGCCTTCGTAGCCATCGGCGCGGTAGACGTACACGTGGGTCGAGTAGCCGTCGGCGAACTGGAATTTGAGCTCGCCGAGCTGTTTGAGGTCGATCGGCGTGATGCCAATTTCTTCCTGCGTCTCGCGCACGGCACATTCGAGTGGGGTCTCGCCCGGGTCGAGCTTGCCGCCGGGGCCGTTGATTTTGCCGGCGCCGAGGCCTCGTTTTTTCCGGATGAGCAGGATCCGCCCGTCATGTACGACGAACACGAGCGTGGCCGGCGCCGCGGCCGTCCAGGTGTCCCAGTCGATGTCGGTCAATCGGTTCATGAGGTAGGGGGGCAGGTGAGCAGGTCGATGAACGCATCACACAGCGTATCAAGCACGTCCTTCCGATGGCTCGATACGATCAGGATACACCCTTTCGCCCTGGCGTCCAGCAGCAACTGCAGTGTTTTCTGGAGGCTGCTCGCATCGAGACCGCGAAAGGGCTCGTCCAGCAGCAATACGTCCGGGTCGGCGACGAGGGCGGCCGCGATCTGAGTCTTCTTCAGCATGCCGCTCGAATACGTGCCGATCAGATTGTGCCGGCGCTCGTCGAGCTCGAGCACGTCGAGCAACCCGTTCAACGTATCGGGGCTTTCGGCGAGCCATCGCTTTCTCGAACGGAGGATGTATTCGAGGAGTTCGACGGCCGTCATGTAGTTCGGGAGTGACGCGACGTCGTGCACGATGCCGACGTTGTTGAGGTAGGCATACGGGTGTTTGTATACATCGATGTCGCCGTAAGACAGACGCCCTTCCGTGGGGAACGAACTGACCGAAAGCAGCCGGAGGAGGGTCGTTTTGCCCGACCCGTTCGGCCCCGTCAGTCCCGTAGCCGTACCTCGTTCGAACGTATGGCTGAACCCTTCGATGACGGCCGGACCCTGGCCGTACCGTTTGGTGATGTTGTCGAAGGTGAGGTCAGCGTGCGAAGGCGTATCGTTCACGGTGCATCCATCCGTACGTGATCAGAAAGGCGAACACAAAGGAGGCCAGGAAGTCTCCCAGAACCCAACCTGCCGCCGCCGGCCCGGAGAAGTCGGGATCCAGCCAGGCTACCGGGAGCAGGCACACTATGAACAGCAAAGTCCATTTCAGGTTCACGAAGCTGCGGGTCATGGACCAGTCGAAGGGGGACTGCATCGAACGGACGAGCAGGGGGGCCGCGAGGTCAGGCCGGTTAAAGGAAAGGATCGACAGGTTTTTGCCGGCAACAATCAAGAGCAAACAAACAGAAAGGAGAGCCGGGGATGCATCCCTGATCGAAAGAATCCAGACGAACGCGAGTGCGATCAAGAGAAATCGACCTACTGGTACGGCTCGCTCGAGCTGCACGAGACTGGCCCAGACGTGGGGCCGCCATTTCAGAGGGACCCAGTAAAGCGCCTCGTATACAGTAGTTTCTTTGACCCCATCGGTGAAGCTGCCGCTGCGAAGCACTTCGCCGTAGAAGGCGTTAGAGTGGTAATAATATCGGTCGAACACATCGCGCAAGCGCCGTACCTTGCGGACCGATAATACCAGAAAAAACAACCCGGGCCAGAGGGCATGCGCGAGGCCGGCATCTCGCTCCAGGTACATCGACGCAACAACGACGACGATGCCGGCGCCGAATACCTGTACGGTGGCCGTCAGGGCCGGCAACAATCCGCGTGGTACGGAGGGTTGAAAGGCGGGATTGTACTCGACGACGCGGTTCCACCAGCTCCCGGCCTGCCCTTCCTGCCAGTGTTGCGAAGAAGGGCCGATCGAATAATACACGCTAAGGCTGTACAGCCCAGTCGCAATGACGGTCATCAGGTAGGCGACGAGCAGGATCAGGCGTGGTCCAAGGGGATCGAATGGTGCAATGGTGTCGGTCAGGGCGATGATGGGGATCGGGGTGGCGAGGCCGATCAGCCAGAGGCGCCACCGCCGGATCTGCGCCTTCAGCAGCTCCATGGGGGACGAATTCATCAACTGATGTGCCGGCAGCGAGGGGTCCGGAATGAGCGCGTTCGGAAGGGACGTGGCGAATAGCGCCGAGGCGAACAGGGCCGCGTAAGCCAGCAGCCTCTTGCGCTCGTCCAAGGTGGCCTCGCCGGCTATGCTTACGCTTATATATGCCAGCAACCCGACGAGAAAGAGGAAGAGGAGCCCGTTGGATCGGCTCAGGGGTTCGTGTTTCATGGTCTGGAGGCACGCAACCGGTACGTCATTTCGGTTGGGGCTTTGGTGAATCTTATGCGATTTTCTTCGCCCCGTCGTCGCAGGACGTACAAATCGCTGGAATTCCAGAAACAGGGGGCTGCGTTCCGCTTTTCACTGTGATCTGACAGGGTTGTGCCGCCGGAGTTATCGACGCGTAAAATAGGTATTTTTGCTCGAACTGCAAGGGATGAAAGACTATCTGAAACGGGAAATCGGTGAAGTGTTGTCGGAATACGACGGCATTCCTGACGACTTCGACATCGAGTTGGAAACACCGCAGCAGGCCGATCACGGCGATCTGTCGACGAACAGCGCGATGCGGCTGGCGAAACACCTCCGGAAGGCGCCCCGGCAGATCGCTGACGAACTCGTGCAAAAGCTGAAGGCCCGGCCGTTGGACCCGGATCGCATTGAGAGCGTCGAGGTGGCGGGGCCGGGGTTCATCAACTTTCGCTTCAACGAGGCCTATCTGTACCACGAACTCGCCGGGCTCCTGGCCGAGGGGGACCGGTATGGGCGCACGCGTATCGCCGAAGGAAATCGAGCGATCGTCGAATACGTCAGCGCCAACCCGACGGGCCCCCTCACGGTGGGGCACGGGCGCAATGCCGTACTCGGCGATACTATCGCCAATCTGCTCGACTGGATCGGGTACGACGTGACGCGTGAATATTACTTCAACAACGCCGGCCGGCAGATGCGTGTGTTGGGGCAGTCCGTTCAGGCCCGGTACAGGGCGCTCGTCGACCCGAGCGAAGAGACCAAGATCATCGGTCAGGAAGACGGCAGTCCGCTCGAAGTGCCGGCCTCATTCCCCGAAGAAGGGTACCGGGGCGAATACATCGTCCAGATTGCAGAGCAACTCTACCAGGAGCACGGCAATGCGTTGTTGGGCGAAGCCGATGAAGCGGTGTTCAAGGCGGCCGCGGAGCGGGCGATCTTCGAAGACATCAATGCGACGTTGCTCCGGCTCAACATCAAGATGGATACCTTCTTCAACGAGCATACGCTTTACGAATCCGGTCGCGTCTGGGACGTCGTCGAGGCGCTGAAGAAGAAGGAGCTGGCGTACGAAGCGGAGGGGGCGACGTGGTTCAAGTCGTCCGCCTTCGGCAAAGAAAAAGATACGGTGCTGGTGAAAAGTACCGGGGAGCCCACGTACCGCCTGCCGGACATCGCGTACCACGCCGACAAGTTTGATCGCGGATTTCATAAAATCGTCGACATTTTCGGAGCCGATCACATCGCAACCTATCCGGACGTGATGAATGGCATAGAAGTGCTCGGCTACGACCCGGATCGAGTGGACGTCGTGATTTACCAGTTCGTTACACTGGTCAGAAGCGGTGAGCAGGTGAAAATGAGCACGCGGAAGGCGACCTTCGTTACCCTGGATGAACTCATGGACGAGGTGGGAGACGACGTGACCCGGTACTTCTTCTTGATGCGCTCCCCTCATACCCATCTGGAGTTCGACCTCGACCTTGCCAGAGAGACGAGCAACAAAAACCCCGTATTTTATCTGCAGTACGGTCACGCCCGCATCTGCTCGATTCTTCGGAAAGCAGAGGAAGTGGGATTTATCGTCCGTGAGAACGCGGACCTGTCGCTGCTGGCCCACGAAGCCGAGATCGCGCTGATCAAGCAGTTGCTGGCTTTTCCCGAGGTCATTCAGGGCGCTGCTCTGGCCAACGAGCCGCACCGGGTTAATTACTACTTGACGGAGGTCGCTAATTTGTTCATGAAATTCTACGACCAGTGCCGGATCATAGGGGAAGCGGATGACCTCGCTTCCGCGCGCATGCTGTTGGCTCGCGCTACGCAGCGGGTGCTGAAGAACGGACTCACCGTGCTGGGCATCTCTGCGCCGGAGAGGATGTGAGGCGGAACCCCGAAC
>CAZGHT010000001.1:0-3245 GCA_964525535.1 uncultured Rhodothermaceae bacterium | reverse complement strand
ACTCACCGTGCTGGGCATCTCTGCGCCGGAGAGGATGTGAGGCGGAACCCCGAACTGAGAACCCCGAACCGAGAACCCCGAACTGAGAACCCCGAACTGAGAACTGATCATGACCGTAGCATTCCAGGGGGAAATAGGCGCTTACAGTGAGGAGGCCGTACTGGCCTTGTTTCCGCAGGCTGCGGTGAGGCCCTGTAAGTCGTTCGAAGACGTGTTCGAACTCGTCGAGACCGGCACGGTTAATCGGGGCGTCATCCCGATCGAAAACTCGCTGTTCGGCAGCGTGCACGTCAATTACGACCTGTTGAGCAAACACGGCCTCCACATCGTTGGAGAATATTACCTTCGGATACAGCATCATTTGCTGGCGGCTGCCGGCAGCTCGTTGAGCCGGATTGCGGCGGTATACTCGCATCCCCAGGCGCTAGGCCAGTGCCAGGCCTTTCTGAAGACCCATCTCGCCCATGCGGATCCGGTGCCGGCTTACGATACGGCCGGCGCCGCGAAGATGGTCGCCGAGAAGAACGATCCCACAGTGGCCGCCATTGCAAGCCGCAGTGCGGCGCTGGAATATGGCCTGAAAGTGCTGGAAAGCGGCATCGAGAGCAATCACCAGAACTTCACCCGGTTTCTGGCGCTCCAACAGCTCACCGGCGACGAACTGGGAGAGGAGGGGTGGCCCGTTGCAACGCTGGCGGGGGCAGCGATGAAAACGTCGATCATGTATGCAATGAAGGAAAACGTCCCCGGGGCGTTGTTCAAAAGCCTGGCGGTATTTGCGCTCAGAGACCTCGACCTGTTCAAGATCGAGAGCCGGCCTTTGATCGGGCGCCCCGGCAGCTATATATTTTATCTCGACCTCGCGGGAACGACGCGGGATGAAGCCGTTAAAAAAGCGATCGATCACCTCGGCGAAATTACGGTGGATCTGAAGGTGTTGGGCTCCTACCCGCGGGCTGCCATTGTTTGACGTTATCGTTCGCATGGACGCGCCAATTGGCGGTTCAGCGTATCCGTGTAGTTGCCCTGCAAGGGGCGGAGCATTTTTTGCCGGGTGAAATTCCTGGAGTAAAATTCGTAGATTAGCACGTACTGGACGATCGTCGATTCGGTTCGGAGACATCTCCTCGGGGCGTCTTTGCAGATTTGCGGGTTAAGGACCTGCTCCCGGCAACCAGTAACAGACATTTTCTTACACTTATTCGCATTATCTGATTGTGCCTATTCTCCCTTACACTGTGCGAGAAGGAATCGCAGGGTTCCGACGCGCGAAATTCGCTGTATTCACATCGACGAGCGCCATGGCGGTTGCACTGGTGCTCATTGGGTTGTTCGGCTTGTTGAGCTACGAAGCCCAGCTGGTCACGGAGTGGCTCCGGCAGCGTGTCGGCGAGCTCGAGATCTTTCTGGTCGACGAAATAGATACCCCTATGGCCCGGGCCCTCCATGAGCGAGCAGGGGCGACGCTCGGCGTTGCGGAAGCCGAATACATTTCGACCGAACAGGCGATCCAGATCTTTCAGCAAGAATTCGGCGAAGGCGCTGAAATTTTTCTCAACGACAACTTCTTGCCGGCCTCGATCAAGGTCCGCGTCGAGTCCAACTACACGAATGCAGACAGCCTGAATGCCCTGATAACCGAATTCAAGAGCTGGAACCGGGTCGATGAGGTCGTCTTCAACGAGCCGCTGCTGGCCAAGGTGCAGGAAAATTTAGCCCTGATCAACACGACGGCGCTGGCGCTGGGGATTATCGTCGTGCTGGCAGCCATCTTTTTGGTAGCGAACACGATTCGGTTGACGATCTATGCGCGCCGGCTGCTCATACGCACGATGAAACTCGTCGGCGCCACGGATGCGTTCATTCGAAGGCCTTTTATCATCGAAGGCGTGTTGCAGGGCTTGCTGGCCGGGTTGATCGCCAGTGCACTGGTCTGGGGGCTGTATTCCATGCTGTCGAATTTCCTTCCCCAACTGGCTATATCGACGTTCATGCTCGCCATCCTGTTTGCCAGTATCACACTGGCCGGCATCTTTCTCGGCTGGCTCGGTTCGGCTTTTGCCGTCAGGAGATTTATAAAAAACGTTCAATTGCACTAAAAAGAGCGACTCTTTTCCTGGGCAATGTGGGCAGGCAAGGTGTATAAGAACTGAGAATGTACGGCAAGAGATGCTCTCCGGTGGTGGAGTATCTCTGGTACATTCATGCGTTTCTCTTGCTTAGGGAGGTGGGAGAAACGCGCTTTCCTGGAACGGCATGGTAGTTAGGGGAGCCAAAACCTCGTGTTGCGGCTCCCCCTACCGTGACGTGCTCCCGCTCTCCTTTCGTCCGGTCTGTCGAGCGACTGCGGCGCTCAGGCCGTCCGTGTTCACATCGTGGTCGTCGGCCCTTGACTCCGTATCACCCATTCGACCGCTCGCCTGAGCAGCTCCCTGCCGTTTTTCAAGGAAAGCTTTTCTTTGATCCGTTCGACGTGAGATTCGATCGTTTTCTTGCTCAAGCTCAGCTGATCTGCGATCTCTTTATGGGTATATCCCTCCCCGATGTACTGGAATACCTGAAATTCCCGGTCGCTCAGGGATGCGATGGGGGTCTCTGTGCCGGGCTTGACCAGCCCTCTGAGCAGGCGTTTCGACATGCGTTCGCTGACGTACACATTGCCATTGGCTACTTTACGTATGGCGTCCAGTACTTTGCCGGGCGCTTCCTGCTTCATGATGTATCCGGAGGCGCCGGCTCTCAAGACGCGCTCCGCGTACAGGTTTTCGTCGTGCATGGACAGGACGAAAATAGCTGTCTTAGGGAGCAAGGCTTTGATCGTGTGAATATAATCCAGACCATTGGCCGACCTGAGAGAAAGGTCCAGGATAACGACGTCGGGCGAAGTGCTCGATATTTTTTCCAGGGTCAGTTCATCGCCATCTGATTGACCGCACATCTCCATGTCAGGCTCTCGGTCTATGAGCCGCTCCATGCCTTCCCGCAAGATAGGATGATCGTCGATCAAAAAGATACGTATTACCATGGGGTAGAACGTGGTAAGTGATGTTACGCAGGTTGTGCACAGCACCCCGTTTTGCCGGCTTTGAATGACAGCCTTGGAGCCGTTTTTCAGCTATCTGAGCGCATTCAAAGCCGTCCGGGCAAAACGATAACGCACAGATGCGTAACATCCATTAGTAACAGATGTTACGCAGGTTGTGCACAGCACCCCGTTTTGCCGGCTTTGAATGACAGCCTTGGAG